>CAUZDY010000012.1:0-71413 GCA_963578805.1 Vicinamibacteria bacterium
TCAGGTGCCAATCCACCATAGTGACGTACAGGTTCGAGGTTTCGACCAATCCGTTGTCAAGCCGAGTGAAGCGGGTGTAGAAGACGTCATGCTGCATTTGCTGAATGCCGGTCGATCGCTTCGGGCGCGGGTTAAAGCTACCGCCAAGCCGAAGCATCTGCACATTGCCGCGTTGAACGAACCCGACCGCCGGATCGAAATGTTCCTGGATCTCGCGCCAAAGAATCTGAGCAGCGAACTTGTCATTCGGATACTGTGCCCCGAAGCCAAAAGACGAATTGTTTTCGGAAACGCCTTCGTTGTTGCTCTTGAGGCCGTAGGCGTTAAACACAATGTTGCGATCGCTGCCAAGGAAATCAGAGGTGGCTAAACGGAGGTCCACTCCCATAGTGCTACTCGACAACGGAGACGCGGGATTGCCGCCCGTGAAAAGTGCGCCCACGTACGACTGCTCCAAGAAGTTTTGCTTGACGCGCCCGACGAACAAGCTATTGGCGTCCACATTCGACACGTCGCGGGTGCGGACGTCGAGCATGCCAATTTCAGTTCGGCCGACTTTGCCGGTCAGCTTGGCACCGTAATCGATCGGCACCTCTTGTCCTCCAAGCAAACCGACCTTGCGGCTAAAGAATGGAAACACTTCGGCTCCGGTGCCGGGAATGCCCCCCGGAGGGTCGATCCCGGTAGTGGCAAAGTTAAAGATGCCGGCGTCTTGCAGGAAGAACGACCGTTTCTCGGGAAAGAATATGGAAAAACGCGTTAAATTGATCTGGCGTGCATCCACTTCCGTTTCACCGAAATCCGTGTTTGCGGTTACGGACAGCTTAAGGCTCGGGGTGATGTTGTAGAACAGGTCCAGTCCAGGCTTTCCAACGACCGTATCGTCTCCGCTGGCACCTCGATGCCGCCAGCTCTGCGCCACGAACGGTCTGACGTCAAGACCGACGCCTTGTCCCAGGCCTTCGAGATTTGTGATTTCACCTGCTTCTGAAATCTGGAAGAACTCTGTTTGGAAACGGGCCGCCGTCCAGCGGTTCTCCTCTAGTTTTCGTTGGATGGTTCGACTGATATTGAAGCCCCAGACTGTCTCACCTGAAGGGAAGCTTAGGGTCTGGAATGGGATGGAGAACTCAGCGCTCCACCCCTCGTCCGTTTGCTCGGTTCGGACGATCCAGATGGCGTCCCAATCGTCATTCGTCTCACCGTTGGCAAACACCAAGCCGTCGACTAGGGCGCCGGCTGGATTGGTCGAAAAATGAAAGGCGTTGCTCTGGTCGCGGAAGGTGTCGAGGACGATGCTAAGCCGGTCGTCGGCGTTCAAGTTGGCGTCCCGGACCATCTGCGACGCCAGTACTCGACGGGGCTCAGAGTCGTAGCACATGACACCGATATAAAGGTTGTCTTCGTCGTAAAGCAGAGTGACTTCAGTCTTCTCGGTCGGCTTTGCGCCGGCCTCCGGTTCTCTCTGGATCAGGTCGCCAATCTTTGGTGCGTGCCGCCACGCCACCTCATCGAGCGAGCCATCGATGATAATCTCTGAGGTGATCGCCGTGACGACGGCTGACCTGACTGGCTCGGTTCGGCTGGTCTCTTGGGGAGCGGCGATGCACAAGGCCGGCGCAGCGATCCATTGCCATGCGCAGATAGCCGCTACCGAAAAACCGTTCCCCAGTGATAAATGCCGTAGCATCACGAAACCATCCAAGGATTTCTTCATTGGTTGACCAGAGATGACGCGGGATAGCACCTCGCTGTCGTTTGCCCCGGCGGGTTCCCCTTGGTGCTTCCTTGGCCGGCGCCCATTTTCGTACAATTTAAAACCGTGTGTTTCTCTCAGGAAAATGGCGCGCGTGGCAGGATTCGAACCTGCGGCCTACGGCTTAGGAGGCCGTCGCTCTATCCAACTGAGCTACACGCGCTCATGTCGTGAAGCGCTAGTTTATCAGCGACTTAGCTTCTGTTGTAGAACCGTATAAACGTGGATTGTCCAAGCCATTACGAACTGTTACCGGATTGGAAGCCTCGAAAGGTGTCTTCTAAAGTTCCGACTGAAGAGCGTATGGGTATTCTCACGATCCCGGCCTGACTGGTTTTACATTCGGTTAACTTTAACAATGACCCGATGCGCCGATGTATGTGGACTCGCAACAACTTTGTCGGTGAAAATGTTCCCGATACCACAAACAATGTCGATGCCAAAACCCTGCGGACATCGGTTGCGCTTCTGACTCATGAAGAAACCGTGAGCCGTGCGGGGTTGTCATGGGACTGCTCGATCATACGATCCAGCGAACCGGTGGCTATTACGACGACCTACCGTTTCGGTCCAGACAGCCGCGCGCATAGGCGCTCACCCACTCTTCCTGCTTCTTGTATGTTCCCCGGCGCCAGTGGGACATCATCACCGGTGCGGACAGCATTAAACCCGAAAGCGCGGCCACACACAGCCATGGCCACGATTTCAACTGGTCACCGACGCCGCGGCTAAGCTTCTTCTCCGTCATCAGCATGGCAGTCCTCGGATAAGGCTCAAGAAGGCCTAGAAAACCGCGCTAGGACCCGCGCCAAAGGCAGTAGTCTGCCGCAGACTGACTCTTTTGTGGACCGTGCCACGACCCTACGCCGACATGATCTTTTGGCGAGCCTTGAGCATCGCCTGAGTAAACTCGCTCCCGCCGTCAGCGGTAGTCGTATCGGAGCCGAGCCAGTTGTCGAGTTGTGCTAGCTCGACAACTTCGCGAGATGTCGCGCCACAAGCGGGGCACCAGGCGAACAGCGCGTGGTGCCCATCCTCACTCGGATGACGTCCAGGTTTGATATCGACGACCGATCCACACGCCCCATGGAAGGCGTGGAAATCAGCTAGTTTCTGAGCCGGTGACTGCATGGCGCCTCAAAATCATACGCTAACGAGCTGACTGCGCACTCAGAATTCAAGCTTGCCGATGGCTCTCCCGACCCGTACATACTCCTCATAGCGTTCTTGATAACGCTGAAGTTTTTCCTGTTCAATCGCCTCCAATTGGCGGTGCAGTCGTGGAGCGTCTTCGCCTGACGCACGCACCAACTCGGCTTCGACTCGGGACGCCTGGCGCTTGTACTCCAGATCGTGCTCTCGTTCCCACGCCAGCCACTGGGTCGTCCACCGGGCGTGAACATCCTCAACGACCGTTCCCGGGAACGGAAACCGAGCCCCATTCGCAGCGTCAAGCTCTCTGAAGCTGTCGGGAAAAAGAACCCGGGCTGTTGTCGCCACGCTGGCCCAGGCTACGAGCTCACGCGGCTCGACCTGGACCTGCGCCACGGCCGGGCCAAAGGTCGCAAGCAGTGATGCAAGAATTCGCTGGCGGCGCCAGCGCCTCACTTCGACCAGCACGACGATCGTAACAACAATCACGCCGAGACCGGTGAGGACGACCGGGATGATGTTCATGAGCTTAATTGGCGTATTGAACGACGCTAATACCGAAGCACCGATGATACCTGCTCGCCCTCCAATTTTGAACGGCCACCGAGTTGGTTGAGCTCGATGAGAAACGACAAACCGACGATTTGAGCTCCGCTCTTCTTGAAAAGGCTCACCGCGGCCTGCGCCGTGCCGCCGGTAGCGAGTAGATCGTCAACAATCAGAACGCTCTCGTCTGGAGCGACGGCATCATGGTGTATTTCAAGGGCATCAACACCGTACTCCAGCTCATAGCTTGCGCTGATGGTTTGGGCGGGCAGCTTCCCTGGTTTACGAACTGGAATAAACCCGATCCCCAACCGATCGGCTACGGCCGCCCCCAGGATGAAGCCACGACTCTCAATCCCCGCCACAAAATCGATCGGTACCGTACGATACGGGTCGACCACGGCGTCAATGGCCCGCCGGAACCCATCACCGTTTCTAAGCAGAGTCGTGATGTCATAGAACAGAATCCCTGGCTTCGGATAATCGGGAACGTGTCGAATCAAGCTCTTTAATGCTTCCATGGTGTTCCTTTGCTAGAGGGAAGAATCTTAAACCCGTCCGCCGTTTGTTTCGGTAGTCTGGTTTCCCCCGCAACGCCTGCGACACGAGCCAGGGGAGGTCCAGAATAAAGGGCTCGCTCGAAACGGGTAACGGCGTCTGCGTCGCCTTCTACAACCGCCTCGACCCGGCCGTCGTCGAGGTTTCGAACAAACCCAGTCAATGCTTCCCGGCGCGCGGTCTCCTCGGCAAAGAATCGAAACCCGACGCCCTGGACCTGACCGCTCACGAGATACCGTCGAGCTACGATCATCCTCTCAACTCTGAGCGGCTGATTATATCTGACCGTTCCCACGTGCCGCCTGGTGGGTACTCTCACCGAAGAACACCGGTATGCTATCCTGCAAGTTCGATATTTAGCCGCCGGTTATTACTACTCGCGGCGCGAGAGGTCCTCATGCAATCGATGATGCGTCTATACGCTGCTGCGCTGCTGATCTGGTTGGTCGCGGTGCCCGCGTCTGCCCAGTTTAATGCCGTCGGGTCACTCCAATTTCCGACATCAACGCCGTCGGCAGAAGCCCAGAACCATTTCCTCAGAGGTGTCGCCATTCTGCACAGCTTTGGATGGAAGCAAGCGATTGAGGAATTTCAGGCGGCGCAGAAACTTGACCCTGATTTCGTGTTGGCCTACTGGGCTGAAACACTCTGTTATAACCATCCCCTCTTTGGTGGGCCGTCGCCTGACGAGGACAATCCGCGAGCGGTTCTTGCGCGATTGGGACCGACGCGAGAAGCGCGGCTTTCCAAGGCACCGACGGACCGAGAGCGGGGCTTCCTGAACGCTGTAGAGACCCTCTGGGATATCGAGGGAACGTACGACGAACGTCGGGTCGCCTACATGGACGCGATGGCCGAGCTGCACGCGCGTTATCCAGATGACCACGAAGTGGGAACCTTCTATGCTGTCGCCACACTGAGTGCGGCTCGCGCGTTGGGTGACCAGACCGGTCGCCTTGAGATGCGTGCCGGCGCGATCGCCCTATCGGTGTTCAATGCCAATTCGAACCATCCAGGTGCACCCCACTACGCCATTCACTCATTCGACGACCCGATTCATGCTCCACTGGCGCTCCCCTCGGCGTTGAAATTTGCCGAGATTGCCCCGGCGGTTGCACACGCCCTGCACATGCCAACGCACATCTTTATCCAGCATGGGATGTGGGATCTCGTGTCGAGCCACAACCAGCGGGCGTATGACGCGGCGCGAAGCCTGTGGCAAGCCGGTGACAGTGTGGGCGACACGGTCCATCCGCTCGACTGGGGTCAGTACGGTGATCTTCAGCTCGGCGACTATGCGAAAGCGCGGACTTGGATTGAACGGATTGAGATGGTCACCAACGAGAGCGAAGACCAGACTCGAGCCGTCGATGCGATATCCCTCCTCAAGGCCCGTTATGTCGTGGAGACCGAGGAGTGGGCGGTCCAGCAAGTGACTGAGCAGTCATCGGTCCCCGAACTGCTGGCCACCGGCCTGAGTGCGGTGCGCCTCGGCGACCTCGGCACCGCCCGCAAGGCGGAGGCAGAACTTGCGAAACGCGCTCCCGACGGGTCGGCGCAGGAGAAGATCAGCCACAAGGAAGTCGCTGCGGTAATTCTCGCGGCTGAAGGTAAGGGCGCTGCTGCAACGGCCCTCATGGATGAGGCTCTGGCGATCGTGATGGATCAGCGTCTGCCGAACGGGGCTGCAAGCCCTATCAAACCACCCTACGAGCTCTACGGCGAATTACTGCTCTCGCTTGACCGACCGGAAGATGCAAGTGACAAGTTTCGAATGTCGCTGATGAGGATGCCGAAGCGGGCGCGGTCGCTGCTCGGGGCGGCCCGAGCCGCTGCCGCTCGTGGCGATGATGCGATCGCTCACGAACATTACGCAACTTTACTCAGTTTCTGGCAAGGTCAGGCTGACCACCCCGAGGCCGAAGAAGCGCGTCGCTTCACCACACAAGATCAGAACCAGTAACCGGCACCGGACCCGATTGCTGCGTGGTTCCCTGGCGATGATCGTGTGACAGTGGGTGCACACTCGGGTCTCGGCGGACCCTGCTATCGCAGCGCCGCCACAGCATCAGTGCCACATCCGCCGGCCGATGATGCAGCTGAATCATTGGGCAGCCCTCGTCCATTGTCAGAGCCTGCCTTATTCCCGACCACGGACATCCGGGTGGCTAGACCTCGACATACAGGGCTAGGCACGCGGACCTTACCTCACGTCGGAGTCACTCGTCGAATCTGATTATTGGACGTTTCGGAAGAAAGAAGTGGTCGGGGCGAGAGGATTTGAACCTCCGACCCCTCGGTCCCGAACCGAGTGCTCTACCAGGCTGAGCCACGCCCCGACAAGCGGCCATTGTACCCTAGCGCCTGTCACGATCGCCACGGCCTGAGCAGCAGTCTCCAAAGCATCGGCCCATCGCGGTAAAGACGTTCGCCAAAACGACTTCACGGTCAAAAACCCACTGCTTCTTGCTTCTGCAGACCGATAGATCCGGAACCATACAAATGAGGGAGACCGTGAGCTGCGTCGCATGGGGACTTGAGCTCGACTATGCGGTCACCCTCGTGTTGGGCGCTGAAAGCGGCAACCACGCAATCATCGTGGGCAGGCCGGTCGCGAGAAAGCTATTTCATAGCCAGATTCACCCGAAGCCGGAGCGCTTTTCTTGAGAACCTCACTGACGTCATCCGCACTCGACTGAACGAACGCCTCTCTGTAGACGACCAGGCATCTGAACAGCCGGCCCGTCGTCGTAGGTCGGCGTCCTAGGCACTCCCCCACCTAACCCACCGACACGACGCACTTCCGGCATATCCCACACGCACCGACGCGTGTGACATGATCGTGCAGTCGTGCGACCACACCACCCATTTGATGCCATTCTCCTCATCAGTTTTGGTGGACCCGGTGCGCCTGAAGACATTCGCCCATTTCTGGCCAATGTCGTACGCGGTCGCCAAATTCCGGCAGCACGGATCGATGGTGTCGTCCGCCACTACGAACTCTTCGATGGGCTGTCACCGATCACAGAGATTACGATGCGCCAGGCTGAGGGTCTCCGTCACCGACTGACGTCAGCCAGGCTCCCGGTCTATGTCGGCATGCGGAACTGGCACCCGTTTCTTGACGACACGTTCCGGCAAATGTCTCAGGACGGTATCCGCCGAGTACTCGCGCTGACCCTCGCGGCCCATCACAGCTACTCGAGTTGCGGACAGTACAAACAGAACGTCGTCCAGGCCAGAGAAACCATCCGAGCTGAAGGACGAGACGACCTCGAAGTGACCTACGTCAAAGGCTGGCACACGCACACAGGGTTTATCGAGGCCAATGCGTGCCAGATCGATGCCGCAAGGAAAACGCTTCCACCCGACCGAAAAGCAAGCGCACGTTTAGTATTCACGGCCCACAGTATTCCACTCTCCATGGCCACCGAATCGAGATATGAGGCGGAGCTGAAGGAATCGGCAGCACTCGTGGCCGAGCGACTGGCGGTGAACGCTTGGGACCTGGTGTTTCAGAGTCGAAGCGGGCGACCAGAGGACCCGTGGCTGGAACCTGATATTTGCGACTATCTTCGAATGGAGCAGGCGAAGGGGCTGACAGCGGTCGTGGTGAGCCCGATCGGCTTCGTGGCCGACCATATCGAAGTATTGTACGACCTCGACACCGAGGCCGCCAAGGTGTCAGAAGGAGCGGGCCTGGCAATGGTCCGTGCCTCGGCCGTCAACGACCATCCGGCCTTTCTTGACATGATGGCGGATGTGGTGATGACGACATGCCGGCGGTACGAGGGTGGCACACCGCTTCCGATCGTGCCTCTGGGTTCCCCGCCTTGCACGGAGTGGCCGCCACCGGCCAGGTAGCCTACCCGGCGCTCGTTGGTGTGCAGTGCTTGTCAAACGCCTCGGTTAGCTCGCTTGCAATGCCCGTCGCTTCCTGATTCTCGATTTGATGGCGCTCCAACAGATAGATAAGCTTGCCGTCACGGAGCAACGCGACGCACGGCGACGAGGGCGGGTAGCCTGTGAAAAAGCCTCGAGCGCGGTCAGTTGCCTCGACGTCAGCGCCTGCAAAAACGGTTGCGACGACGTCGGGCTTAACCTCGTGCTGGAGGGCAATCGCCACACCCGGGCGGGCCTTGCCGGCCGCACAGCCACACACTGAATTAACCACGACCATCACGGTGCCTTTCTTCGACAGCGTGTTGTCCACCTGATCGGCCGTTCGTAACTCGATGATCCCCAATCGAGTCAGCTCATCGCGCATCGGTGCTACAAAGAACTCTGGATACACATCCTACCCCTTTCACTAAAACACGTAAGCGTAGCACAACCATCGAGGTGCTCAGGCTGCGCTGGCCGGCGGCGCAAGGCTAGTCGTTGCCAGCCGCCTATTAAATAGAACGAGCAAGATGAGGGCAACCCCCCACTGCAGCAGGCATGTGCCGAGGCTGTACATTCGGACAGGATTCCACCAGTTGTTCGGGTCGTAGACCGCGACCGCTTGATACATCCACCAGGTGAACATCACCGTGAACTGAACAGGGACCAGATACTGCAAGATCCACCCGAAAAGCGGACCAACTCGCATCGTTCCGTTACCGACGTTGATCAGGTCGGCTCGGAAGCGCTCAGGGCCATAACACGTGACGGCCACAGAAATAAATAGTCCACTAATCATCAGAGCGAGACCCCAGACCCAATCTTGGTTCTCAAAGATGGCAGGACTAATCGCAGAAGGAATGCCGCAGATCGCGGTCGCTGCTCCCACAAGTCGTACCGCGATCCGGCGCGAGAGCCCCGCATCGATGAGGACTCGACTCGCCAGCTCGATCATCGCTATCAGAGATGACAACGCGGCAAAGAACAAAGCCAGAAAGAAGATAGGAAGCACAACGGTCCCACTGGGAATCTGTAAAAAGAGCTGTGGTATCCAGATAAACGTCAAACCGAGGTTACCCGCCGCCATCACGTCGAGGGCGTCAGAGGTCGACAAGATCGCGAACGCCGTCGGCAGGATCGCCATCGCAGCCAGGAGCGACGCGGTATTGTTGCCGAGCCCGATGACCGCCGAGCTCACAACAATATCTTCGTCGCGCTTCACATAGACAGCGTACGTCAAGATGAGTCCCCAACCGGCACCGGTCGACCAAGCCGACTGGGTCAACGCTTCTAACCAGGTCCGATAGCTGAGAAGAGCCGAGAGGTCGGGCCTAAAGAGAAACGCAAAACCCCGGTCGGCTCCCTCAAGGGTCACGGCGCGACCGACAGCCACCAGCAATAGCGCGAAGAGCGCAGGAATCAACACCTTATTCACGCGTTCGATGCCGCCTACGACACCACGTGCAACGATCGCCGTGCCCGTAAGTATGGCCACGATGTGAAACAGGATCGGCTGCCAGACCGAAATAGAGTACGCCGCCCAATAGGCTGCTGGATTATCCGGGGTTCCGGTGGTTATGCTGGCGACGAAATACTTTAGAGCCCACCCAGTGACGACCGAGTAATAAAACATGATCATCATCGTCGTCACTGCGACAAAGCCGCCCATCCACGCGTGTCTCCGCCCTGCGAGTGATGCAAACGTCCCGATTGGTCCACGGCGGGCTCCGCGCCCCAAGCCAAACTCGGCGATCAAGAGGGGCAGCGACCACACCACTAGGAACAGCATCCATGGAATAAGAAAGGCCGCACCGCCGTTCTGCGCCGCGATTCTGGGAAAACGCCAGAGGTTGCCGGTACCGACCGCCATCCCGAGGCCGGCGACTATGACACCCCAACGCGATGAAAAGGTTTCTAGTCTCGGCACTCGCTCGTCCTGTCCACCATGACATTCTAGTTTCCTAAGTTCGATGCACCTGCAGACCGAGAACGGTGATGCGCCTTCGCAGTCAGGCGCGAAGAGCGAGTATTTCGGGAATATTCAAGCCCTCTTGTCGGAGGTTCAGTGCGCCTATAACAAAATGCTGCACCGGCCGAATGTAGAGGTATACCAAACTCAGGACAGTAGTGTAACCCAACGACAGCGACCCCGAGATACAGACTCGACCGCCCTCTCGACCGACAGTCCAGCTCGAATCTACTGGCACCACCTTGATACGTTCCGTATCAATGGGTAGGCTTGCGTCGACGCAGGTTTACATATGGCACCAGAGGTCTTCTTTATCAGCATGGTTGCTCGAGAGCTGGGCATGCACCCGCAGACGTTACGGAAGTAAGAGCGCCTTGGCCTAGTTCGACCGAGCCGCACTATCGGCAGCATGCGGGTGTACTCCACCGAGGAAATCGAGCGTCTACGCGCGATCAAGCGGCTGGTCAACGAACTCGGGATCAACTTAGCCGGTATCCAGCAGCTGTTGTCGATCGCCGATGTTGTCGCGCGAATCCGTCCGCTTCTGGAAGAAGCGATGACGCGGCCAGCGCGCCAACGCGTGCTGCGGCGAGAGGTCGATCGGTTAAGCCAGCTGCTGAGGCTCTAGCCACACGAGCCGTTCGAGCGATGTTGGGCTCCAGATGAGTCAGATGGAATTTAAGGATTACTACAAGGTGCTCGGCATCGGCAAGACCTCGAATGCCGGTGAGATCAAGAAGGCCTTTCGGAAGCTCGCACGTAAGTATCACCCTGACGTCAATCCTGGAAACAGTACGGCGGAGACGAGGTTCAAAGAGGTCAATGAGGCGAACGAAGTACTAGGCGACCCGGACACACGCCGGAAGTACGACCAGCTGGGTGCGAACTGGAAACAATATAAAAATATGCCGCCGGGCGCCAGCGGCCCGTTTGGCTCGGCCGGACCGTTCGGCGCCGGCCCAGGTGACATCAAGTGGAACGTCAATGTCGGAGGGGGTTCTGGCGGACGGACGATGTCGGAGGACGAGGTCCGGAAGATGTTCGGCGAGGACCCGTTCTCCGATTTCTTTCAGACCTTCTTTGCGGGTGGTGGGCGGCCAGGCAAGCGGACGTCACAACCTGCCAAGCGACGGGGTCATGACGTTGAACATCCAATCGAACTGGAGTTAGAGCAGGCGTATAGAGGCCTGACCCAGCGGTTCTCGATTCGACCAGCGGACAAGAACCGAGTGCGGAACGTCGAGGTTCGCATACCGTCGGGTGTAACCGAAGGATCACGCGTTCGAGTATCTGGTGAAGGAGAGGCAGGACAAGCTGGGGGGAGCGCCGGCGATCTCTACCTCCGTGTCCACCTTAAACCGCATCAAGTGTTCGAGTGCAAGGGTCAGCACCTGTATCTGACGACGGCCGTTCCGCTGACGACAGCTGTCCTGGGGGGCAAAGTCGACGTGCCGACGTTGGACGGCGGCTCTGTTCGGTTGAAGATTCCGGCGGCAACTCAACCCGGACAGGTATTCCGACTTAAAGGTAAAGGGATGCCTGGGCTAGGGCAACGCACGACAGCTGGGGCTCTCTACGCAAGCGTCCGGGTGACCTTGCCCGATCACTTGAGCGCAGAGGCCCGTGAGCATTACGAGGCACTCGCCGAATTGGAATCTAATCCCGGCAAGGCACGTACCGCTTAAAACGCCTGATCCAGCGGCGAGTGCTCGATCCACTGGCGATGAGCATTCTTCAAAGCCAGTTTATCGAGGGCGATCACGTCGTGGTTAACACCTCCGACGAAGATATTACGTTTAAGTAAGGAAGAGCCGATCGTCGCGTAACTCCGAGTTTACTTCGGTCAGCGCCAGGCCTTCTCGGCGATCCTGACTTATCCCATCTTCTGCATCGACGCCAGGAAGTCGGCGTTGGACTTGGTCTTACCCATCTTGTCCAGTAAGAGCTCCATCGCTTCGACCGGTGAGAGCGGGTTGAGTACTTTACGCAGCACCCAGACGCGGTTGAGGTCTTCGGGATCTATCAGTAATTCTTCCTTGCGAGTGCCGCTCTTCTGGATATCGATAGCCGGGAAGACCCGCTTGTCGACGAGCTTACGCTCAAGGTGAATCTCCATATTACCGGTACCCTTAAACTCCTCGAAGATTACGTCGTCCATCCTCGACCCCGTATCGACCAACGCCGTCGCCATAATTGTGAGTGATCCGCCTTCCTCAATGTTACGTGCGGCTCCAAAGAAGCGCTTCGGCTTCTGAAGGGCATTTGAATCCAGACCACCCGAGAGAACCTTTCCTGATGGTGGAATGACGGTGTTATAGGCACGAGCCAGACGCGTGACCGAATCGAGAAGAATGACCACATCTTTGCGATGCTCGACAAGACGTTTCGCCTTTTCGACAACCATCTCCGCGACCTGGACGTGACGCTGGGCTGGCTCGTCGAATGTCGAGGAAATCACTTCCCCGTCGACGGAACGCTGCATGTCGGTGACCTCTTCCGGCCGCTCGTCGATCAACAAGACGATCAGGTAGACCTCGGGGTGGTTACGCACGACCGACTGGGCGATACTCTGTAGCAGCATCGTCTTGCCGGTGCGGGGCGCTGCAACGATAAGACCACGCTGGCCTTTCCCAATCGGGGTCATCAGGTCCATGACCCGACCCGAAAGGTTGGGTGTTTCACCCTCAAGTGTGATCCGCTCCTGCGGATACAACGGAGTCAAGTTCTCGAAGAAAATCTTTTCGCGAGCCTGCTCGGGGGGTTCAAAATTAACGGCTTCGACCTTGATCAATGCGAAATAGCGTTCCCCTTCCTTCGGGGGTCGAATCTGACCAGAAACTGTGTCACCGGTCTGGAGATCGAACTTTCTTATCTGAGAAGGCGAGACATAAATATCGTCTGGTCCCGGCAGATAGTTGTAATCCGGTGCCCTGAGAAAACCAAAGCCATCGGGTAAGACCTCGAGCACGCCCTCAGAGAAGATGAACCCACTCTGTTCTGTCTGCGCCTTCAGGATCTGAAAGATCAACTCCTGTTTGCGCATCCCTGTCGCACCGGCGACATGCAGATCCTTCGCGACCTGGGTTAGCTTGGCGATGCTCATTTCCTTGAGCTCACCGATGTTGAGGGTATTACCACCACGCTTAGAGGAGGCCCGCCCAGAGGCCGGCTTTCCGGACGAGGATTTGACCTCTTCGGTCGCTGTGGCGGCGGGGGTGGTCACTTCCGAGGACTCGGACTGATCACTGGACGCCCGGGAGACACGTTTTTGGTTTGTTGACATGAGGTTAAGTCGTGCTAAGGGTTGAAAGTGAGTTTCAGGCTAGCGGAGAGGATTCGGGAATCTCGGCCCGACGAATGTGTGTTGTGTGAACGACTAACGTTGGTTGGGGAGACCCTTCCCTGGAGCCTTTTGCAGTATAGGACTCACAAATCGACCTGTCAACCGCCTCACAGCGTCGCGCCGAGAGCCATCAGGCTACAGGCGACAATTGGTTCGAGACCGAGCTCGTGCGCACGCTGGAGCACTTCCGGGCTCTCGGCGCCAGGGTTAATCCAGACTTCTGAGATTTGCTTCTCGGCAACCTCGACCAAAACGTCCAAACCTTTGTTCGGCGGCAAATAAATGGTCGCCATATCAATCCGCCCAGGCACGTCGAGGACCGAACGATAGACCTTGAGACCTTCGATCTCGGTATCACGCCTGTTGATCGGAACCACTGTATATCCTTGTTTTAGGAATTCTCGCACTGCTTGGTTCCCAAACTTGTATCGGTTGGACGATGCGCCCACGACGGCTACCGTCTTCATCCCTCTAGACCCGCTCCAAGCAGTCTGTTAATAGCTTCCTGTGATGACACAATTCGTCCTGAGCCGATCCGCACCCAGTATAGCTTGTAGAATCTTTCCCAGGTGAGGGGACCTACCGTTGCGCTGCTCGGCATCTGCCTCCTGACGTTTTTTGCCGGTCTGGGTTCGCCTGCCATCACTGACTCCGACGAAGCGTTCTACGCGGAGAGCGCGCGGGAAATGGTCGAAAGCGGGGACTGGCTCACTCCCCACTTCAATTACGTCTATCGGTTCGAGAAGCCGATTCTCTACTATTGGCTCGCGGCGTCAGCCTATCTCGTGGCCGGCGTTGGAGAGACAACCGCACGGTTTCCGTCCGCGCTGGCTGGGCTCGGGTTGACTCTTCTGGTGTTTGTTTCGGCTCGCCGATGGTATGACGTTTCAACCGGGTTGCTTGCGGGTGTCATCACCGCAAGTAGCTTTGGCTACGTGATTATGGCGAGGCAGGCCCTTCCGGACCTTACCCTTGCCTTCTTTGTGACACTTGCCATCTGGGCCGCACTGGTGGCATATCGAGAACCGTCACCCGGTGAGCAAGAACCGGCTTACAACAGTCGGAGCCGGACCGCCTGGGTGGCCCTGTCAGCGGTCGGGGCCGCTGGGGCGATCCTCACGAAGGGGCCTGTGGGCATCGCACTTCCGGTACTCGTGGTCGGTCCACTGTTGGTGCTCGACCACTGGGCTGGTCGCGCCCGCGCTGGGGTCCGAATGACCGACCTTGCGCTCTTTACCATTATCGTTCTGGCTTTGGCGGCGCCTTGGTTTCTAGGCATGGCACTAGTGCACGGTCCGGCGTATCTGGACCGCTTCTTTATCGCTGAAAATTTCGACCGCTTTGCGACCCCTCGTTACAACGACCCGCGACCGCTCTGGTACTACGCGCCGATCGTCATCGGTGGCATGCTGCCATGGTCGCCCTTTATGCTCCTGTGGCTTCCGTCAATAGCCCGTGGATTACTCCGCGGCCTTGCGGGCTGCACAAACACGGTCCGATTCGGCTGGTGGGCGGCGGCGCCACTACTCTTCTATAGTTTGTCGGTCGGGAAGCAACCGCGATACATCCTCCCGATTCTACCTCCACTCGCCATACTGCTCGCTCACGCGATCCGGTCACGATCGGTCGGTTGTGACCGGGACCATCTCTTAAGTGTTTGCACCGGCATTACAGGGGGGATTCTCTGTCTCATTGCCTGGTTGGTGTACCGGGCGGCGCCGTTGTTCGTCGAATGGGCACCGGTGTGGACAGTCGGCGTGTCAGTCATTATCGGGCTGGCAGGTGTCGGGGTGCTGCTCTGTATCGCTCGCCCCAGATGGATCCCGGTGGCCGTGCTGACGGCCTCGATCCTGGTTAGCCTCGGCGTCCATATCGTGCTCCTCTCGTCACCAGAGACAGCTCCCGTCCAGCGCGTGGCCGAGATAGTGAAAACGGCACGCCAGAACGACGAGCCCTATGGCCGGTATCAAGCGCTGCATCGCAACCTAATTTTCTACACGCAGGCCGCGTTTTTGGAGCTGGGCATGGAACAAGCCGTGACCGACTTCTTGCGGTCGCCGGAGAGGGTCATCACGGTTCTTCCGGCCGAGACCGTCTCGCGGCTCGAAGCTCAAGGGTTGCTCCTTCGGCGGTTGGGTGAGGTTCGCTATCTCAACATAGGAGGGTTGACATTGGCGACGCTGCTCGATCCCGATCCTGACCGACATCTTCATCGCCTGGTGGTGGTAGTTAATCGGGACTGACCGAGCTTTGCCCGGTAAGTTTTCCCCTGCTTCGCTCGTACTGATCTGGACTGGTCTAAATGGTCTCTAACTCCACTCTACCAAACGATTTCGTCGAGTCTCTTGAATCGATCGTCGGTGCGGACCACGTTCGGACCGACGAGCTGTCTCGCGACGTGTATGGCGTCGATGCACTGCAGCGCGGACGGCGCGCAGATGTCGTCGTGCTACCGGGCGGGACGACTGAGGTCGCAAACATCGCGCGGGTATGCGACCAGGCGCTCGTCCCGCTGACGGCCCGAGGTGC
Source organism: Vicinamibacteria bacterium (assembly GCA_963578805.1). Classification (GTDB taxonomy): domain Bacteria; phylum Acidobacteriota; class Vicinamibacteria; order Vicinamibacterales; family UBA8438; genus CAUZIB01. The sequence goes on from CAUZDY010000012.1 coordinate 15,736, forward strand.
CGGTACTGGATACACCGGGGGTGCTGTGCCCGTTTTTGGTGGCGTCGTGCTGTCACTGGAGAGGATGAACCGGATCATCGAAATCGACACCGCGAGCTTACTGGCTATTGTCGAACCGAATGTCGTGACGGCGGACCTGCAGGCAGCCGTCGAGCAGCTCGGTCTCTTCTACCCACCCGACCCCGCCAGTCTGAATCGGTCAGTGATCGGTGGAAATGTCGCCGAGTGTGCCGGCGGTCCACGCGCCTTTAAGTACGGGACGACGAAACGCTACGTGCTGGGCCTCGAAGCAGTTCTCCCAACGGGTCAGGTGATCCGCACCGGGGGCAAATCGGTCAAAAACGTCGTGGGCTACGACCTCACCCAGCTACTAGTCGGCTCGGAGGGCACACTTGCCATTGTGACGCAGGTCATCCTGCGACTCATTCCCCGACCACCCGCACGGGCCACACTACGGGCGACGTTCCCGTCCGTTTCTCGTGCTCTAGAAGCGGTCGAAGCCATGGTCGCTGACGGTGTGGTCCCGGCGGCGCTCGAGCTGATCGACGCCGACTGTGTGCGAGCGCTCGAGCGGCATCACGACGCCGAGACGTCCTCGGGTGAAGCTGTGGTCCTACTGATCGAAGTAGACGGGATGCCAACATCAATTATCGAGGAGGCGGAGCGTGTCACGCACGCATGCACTACTGCGGAGGGCATCGTTACGGCCGCCGCCGATGAGGCAGAGCGCGACCGTTTATGGAGCGACCGCCGCGATCTCTCACCCGTGCTCCTAGCCTTGGCGCCTCGAAAGATCAATCACGACGTTGTGGTGCCGAAAGGACGGATTCCGCGTTTGTTCGAAGTGATCGCTCGGCTGAAAACGGTCTACCGGCTGCCGATGCCGAGCTTTGGCCATGTCGGCGACGGAAATATTCATGTCAACATCCTCGTCGACCCAGCCGATGCGGAGGCCATGCGTCGGGCCGGGCAAGCTGAGCGTCAACTGTTTAAAGAAGTCGTCGCGCTCGACGGCTCCATCAGCGGCGAGCACGGGATCGGCTTTTCGAAGGCTCAGTTCCTCGGGCTGGAACTGTCGTCTGAGACGATCGCCTTAATGCGGCGGCTCAAGCAGGCGTTCGACCCAAACGGTATTCTGAACCCGGGAAAGATCTTTCCAAAGACAGATGAGGACGCAGCTCAGGCTCCCTGATGCCGGTTTTCATCCCTGATCTCCCCGCGGTCCAGTGCCGCAATAAACGCCATGATTCGGTCGACACCTTCGCGTAGTCGATCCAACGACGCGGCGTACGACAGTCGGAGAAACCCAGGTGCGTCGAACGCCTCGCCAGCCGTGACCGCAACATGACCATGACGAAGCAGCATTGTGCTAAACGCCAGCGAGGTACGAAGCGCCGCCGGCGATAGTAGCTCTGAGATGTCAGGAAATAAATAAAAGGCGCCCGCTGGAACGTTACACGTTATGCGAGGCTCGCGGCTGAGCCACATGACGAGCCTATCGCGTCGTACTCGATACTCATCCCTCATGGCCGTCACGCACGCCTGCGACCCCGTCAGGGCGGCAATCCCGGCACGCTGGCTCACGGACGAAGCGCCCGACGTGCAGTGGCTCTGGATGTTATCGCAGGACGCGATCAGAGTTCGGGGACCAACGGCCCAGCCGCAGCGCCACCCAGTCATAGCGTAAGTCTTCGAGAGGCTACCCACGAACACGGAGCGCTCCGGGAGCACCTCCTGCAAAACAGCGGGTAGGTTGTGTGCGATTACGTCGTAGATCAGCCGCTCGTAACAAAGGTCCAACACGATCCAGATGTCGCGCGCCCGAGCAGCTACAGCGATCGCGCGCAAATCCTCCTCGGAGATAAGTCCACCAGTGGGGTTGCTCGGCGAGTTGATCACAATCATCCGGGTGTGAGGCGTCAGGCCATCGAGCACGGCATCGGCCCGAACCTGAAAACCGTCGTCGGCATGCGTTCGCACGATGACCGGCCGAGCGTCGACGAGTGAGACCTGGTCGACAATCGTTGGCCACCCTGGTGCGTGAGTGATCGCCTCGTCCCCGGGGTTGAGGATCGCCATGGCAACATTGAAGAGTGCCTGCTTGCCGCCGGCCGACACGATCACGTTGTCAGCACCAAACGTGACGCCATAGTCGCTGAAGTATCGGGCGCAGATCGCCTCCCGCAGCTCGGGAACACCGAGATTGGGAGTGTATTTCGTGAAATTCTTATCTAACGCCGTTTTTCCCGCGTTCTTGATGTGTTCGGGGGTGGCGGCATCAGGTTCACCGGGACCGAGGTTAACCACGTCAACGCCTTGCTGGCGCAAACGGTCGGCCTCCTGTGCGACCCGTTGAGTGGCTGAGGTGTGGACCCGGCGCGTGCGCTCCGAAAACTCCTGACGTGGCATCTGTCTATCGGGGCAGCCCAGACCATCCGACTCGCACGGAATATCTACCGATTACCGTCGGTCGACACCTGCGCCCCCAAACGTCGGTGCTTGGCCCTTAGCTGAGCCTCCACAGACGCGGGAACCAGCCCCTCGACGGACCCACCGAGCGAGAACACTTCCTTCACCAGCCGAGAGCTGACGTAGGTGTACGGTTCAGCCGGCATCATGAACACCGTCTCGATTTCCTGAGTAAGCCGTCGGTTCATGAGTGCCATCTGTAGCTCGTACTCGAAATCGGAAACAGCCCGGAGTCCGCGGACGATGACGTTTGCCTGTCGATGCCGCGCATAATCGACGAGGAGTCCTTGAAACGTGTCAACCTCAACATGGGGCTTACCACGGAAGACTTCGCGGGCTGTGGCGACCCGCTCCTCCGCAGTGAAGAGAGGGGCCTTCTCCACATTGACCAGAATGGCGACAACGATCCGATCGAAGATTTTCGTCCCACGCTCGATGATATCGACATGGCCGTTCGTAACGGGGTCGAAGGAGCCTGGATAGACCGCAAGCCGCGTTGTCTGGTCCGTCATCCCGTCACCCGTGTTACCGGAGAAGGCTCAGGCGAATCGTGATAAAAATCGAGCGCGCTGTCACCCGCCTTGACAGTTCGGACGACCACCAACGTCGCCATGTCGAGTGTTGAAGTCCGTTTCGAACGCTCGAGCACGAGGATTCCTCCTCGCCTCAGTCGCGGTGCAATCGCTGACAGTATGGCACCAATTTCTGGGGCGTCATAGGGCGGGTCCAAAAGAATCAAGTCGAACGGCTCTGAAAGCTCTACGCGACTAACCGCTCTAGGCAGACTATCGACAAGCACGACCGCCTGCGCTTCCAGTTCACAGTGAGCGAGGTTCTTGGCAAGCAGTGAGGCCACGCGAGAGTCCCCCTCAACAAAGACTACGTTGGCTGCGCCGCGGCTCAACGCTTCGATTCCCAGAGCTCCGGTGCCCGCGCATGCGTCGAGTACCCGAGCCCCATCGACACGATACCCAAGGATGTCAAACAGCGTCTCGCGAACGCGGTCGGAGGTCGGTCGGACCCGTCCTCCGTCAGGACATCTTAGACGCCGCCCTTTCAGTCTTCCTGAGATCACTCGCACATTCGTGTCCCTAGCCCACTCCAACGAGACCGAATCGCTCCGACCACTTCTGCCGAAGGCCTTCCAATGCTACGGCCGACAAAGCGCTCGCCGTCAACCAGCCCATCGCTGCGTGTCGCGCATCTTCCATGATCGTCTGATCCCTGAGGAGATCACCCACACGTAGAGTCGGCATCCCGTGTTGCCGCGTGCCAAAAAAATCGCCTGGACCTCTGAGCTCCAGATCTCGCTCCGAAAGTTCGAATCCATCGGTCGTCTTGGCGACCGCATCCAGGCGCGCCCTCGCCAGGTCGGATAGCGGCGCATGATAGAGCAAGATGCAATGTGACGCATGCTTGCCCCGCCCGACGCGTCCTCGCAGCTGATGGAGCTGGGCAAGACCAAAACGCTCGGCGTGCTCGACGAGCATAATCGAGGCATTGGGTACGTCGATCCCGACCTCGACGACGGTCGTGGCCACCAGCAGGTCAGTCGAGTGGTCGGCAAAACTCCGCATGACACAATCACGGTCGGCAGGCTTCATTCGTCCGTGCAACAGGGCGACGACCCGATGATTAAACACGTCAGTCGCGAGGTGCTCGGCCATCTCGGTCGCTGCTTTCAGATCAAGCTTTGACGATGCCTCGACAAGCGGATAGACAACGTATCCCTGTCGTCCCTGCTCCAGTTGTGTATCGACAAACTGGTATACCTCTTCGCGCCGCGTGTCGGACCGCACGCGAGTCGTGATAGGTTGGCGACCCGGGGGTAATTCGCGAATCACCGAGATGTCGAGGTCACCGTACGCCGTCAGCGCAAGGCTTCGTGGAATCGGCGTCGCTGTCATCACCAGCACATCAGGGTCGAGCCCTTTCTCGCGAAGCGTCGCGCGCTGAATGACTCCGAAACGGTGCTGTTCATCGATGATCACCAGGCCCAGTGCCCGGAACCGGACGTCGTCCTGCACCAAAGCGTGCGTCCCGACGACCAATTGCGTCTCACCCGACGCGAGCGAATCCCAGACCGCTCGCCGCTCTTTGGCGCCCATGGTCCCGGTCAGCCGCACCGGTTTAAATCTGGACGGTCGCAGAATCTGTGACAAATTAAAGAAATGCTGTTCTGCTAGCAGTTCGGTAGGCGACATCATCGCAACCTGCAGACCGTTCTCCATGGCGACGAGTGCGGCCAGCAGCGCCACGATTGTCTTGCCCGACCCAACGTCCCCCTGGAGTAGACGATTCATTGCCTGCGGTCGCTGAAGATCAGTCACGATCTCCTTAAGTGCAACTTTCTGGTCGTTGGTTAAACGGAATGGAAGCACGGCAAGTGCGGCCTTACGTATCCGATCATCGACCGTCACCCGTCGTGGTTTTCGCCGCGTGTCGGTCTCGGCGCGCCGTAATGCGAGGCCAACCTGGAACAGAAAAAACTCTTCAAAGATCAGGCGGCGTTGCGCTGACGTCCTGAAAAGATTGAGTTCGTCGAGCGATTCACCAGTCGGTGGAAAATGCACGGCCTCCAACGCCACCCGTCGATCTGGAAAATTCCGTTCGTTCCGGACAGACTCCGGAAGTGGTGCATCGAGACCCTCCGGAAGCCGCTGGAGGGCCGTGTGGACGATTCTCCGCAGCATCTTTGGTGTCAGCTTCCCGATTCGCTCGTAGACCGGCACAATTCGTCCCGTGTGGATCAGCTCGTCGTCATCCTGGTCCTCTCCCACGAGCTCGTACTGGGGATTGGTGAACTGCAGACCACCCGTCTGGCGCCGCTCGACTTTACCAAACACGATGGCGCGCTGATGAACGCCAAATACCTCCTTGAGGAACGGTTGGTTCAAGAAGGTGACTCGTATCTGGCCAGACGGATCACCGAGAAGCATCTCGAACACCCAAAAGCCACGGCGTCGGGTCGACCGCACACCGCCGCTGAGGACCTCGCCTTCGACCGAAACTCTCTCGCCAGGCTGGACTCCTCCAATTGGCTGAAATCGAGCGCGGTTTTCGTAACGGATCGGAAGACGAAGGAGTAGGTCCTCAAGCGTGTGGAGACCAGCGGAGTCCAACTCGGTCGCCCGGCGCGGCCCGACTCCCTTCAGGAATTGCAATGCAGTCTGCAGGATGTCGGGTGTTGGCATCGGTGCGACGCGTTAGTGCACGACAACAACCCGCTCGTGCTCGACACGCAGCTCGGACATACCGTAGGGCAAGTCCAACGGCTCCGTGAAATCGACCCCGTCTGGGTATTGCTCGCTCGTCGAATAGTGGCGAACGAGATCCGCAAACACAGACACTGGCACCGGAACCCCTCCGATCGTGACCAACTCGACGTCGACGTTAGCGACGCCGCTCTGCGCGTGCACCTCACCATCTACCGTGACCGGGAGACGTCCGCTGAGATATTGCAAAAAGTCAGACGCCCCCTGTGGCTGAGCCTCTCTCATGACGGAGAGGTTAACCGTCGCACGAACTGAGAGAACACCGCCGTCGCGCAAGGAGACCTCTGCACCCGTAACGCCGGCGGGGAACTCGGGTGCGGCCTGGAATTGAAGATAGGCGTTGATCTCGCGTTGATGAATGATCACCGACTGATTGGTTGCGTCCGGCGTGGCCGTTCGGTCAGCAATCTCAGCCAGCTTGTCCAGTAACCGCTGTCCATCGACAGGTCCGAGGTCGGATTGCCGAAACGCGTGCGCTATCATCGCCAGCGACACAACTGCCGCACACACAACACCAACAAACAGGCATCTCCGCATGGGGAAGGTTCTTGAGCGAGTGTAGTGCGCTGGCCTCGGACGCGGCAAGCACCAGACGCGACGAAGCAAAACCCTTAGCTGCCATTGAGCGGTTTAATGGCGAGTGCCCATGAGAATTTCTCCCCAGTGTCTCTCCATGGCCCACTCGAAGATCCAGACCCGGCCCTGTTGTCGTGTGCTTGGGAGGGTGCCGACCTGTACGATGCCATCCCCCTTCCGCCAGGCAAGCTTTCGATCATGACCCTCGAGCGCGACAAGCTGCTCGTAAACGTCGATAGCCTCCTTCAACCTGGCGGACTCTCAAGAAATTACATCAGGAGTTGAGCCACCTCCTCCCGAGTCGGAATGCCAGCTCGCGCGCCCAGTGCTTGGCAGTTCAATGCCGCTGCAGCGTTGGCATACCGCAACACATCCTCCATCTGTGCTGCTCTGTCACCCAGTAGCCAACCAGAGATGAAGCCTCCCCGGAATACATCGCCCGCGCCGGTGGTGTCGACAGCCGACACGGTAAACCCGGGGGTACGGATTTCTCCATCATCGGTAACGGCAAGACTGCCCTCTTTACCTAGTGTCGCGCAAACGAGGGTTGCTCGAAAAGCTTCCTTCATCGCCCGCAGCGCCACTCCAAGATCGCCGGTCCCGGTGAGCTGGCCTGGAAAGTCCTGCGCCGTGATGATCATGTCGATCTCCTGAAGGAGTAACTCGATTCCTGGCTGAACCTTCTCGACGTCGACCACGGTCGGAATACCGACCGAGCGCGCAGACCGCGCTGCCACGGTCGCCGCCGCAGTGTCGTGGCAGTCCACTAGAAGAACCCGCCCCGAGCAAACCGCCTCAGTAGGAATCGTCTCGGGCGTCATCGTTAGGCTAGGGTGGCGTGACCAGAGCACTGTCCTTTGGCCGGTCAGCGCATCAACCAGGACCAGCGACAACGCGTTCGTCGCTCCTGGAATCGTCTCGCATGCCTCGATGTCAACACCTGACTCGCGAAGGATCTGACACCCCGTGAGACCATTCGGGTCGTCACCAAAGCGACCGACGTACCTGGCAGCCCAGCCGAGCCGGCTACATGCCGTCATCGCCGTGGCCGCCTGCCCCCCCGGTCTAGTCACCAATTCTAAAATAGGGCCCTTGTCTCCCGGTTCAGGGTGGCCGTCGACAACGGCCTGGATGTCGGTGGTGTTGAGCCCGAGGCCGACAGCATCGAACCGCCGCGAGCCACTTCTTGGTAACTCCAAGGGAATCCGCACGGCACAATGCTACCTTTTGACCGCTCTGTAACATCGCAGGGCGGCGGCGCGCCTCACCGACACAGGTTGATGTTCGCCTTTTGTTTGCGTATAGTGACAATCATCAGAGCTAGGAGGCTATTGTGCAGCCGCTCACCAAACGTCAGCGGGAAATCTTCGACTTTCTCAACGAGTTTATCGATCAGAATGGATACGCCCCCAGTCTGGAAGAGGTGGGTCACCGGTTTGGGCTGTCGTCACTGGCCACGGTCCACAAGCATTTGACGAATCTTCAGGAGAAAGGCTTCATTAAGCGTACGTGGAACCGAAGTCGCTCCGTGGAACTCCTGCCGATGAGGGTCGGAACCCGAGCCGTCGATCTCCCGCTGCTAGGTAACGTGGCAGCTGGGGTGCCGATCGAAGCCATGGTGAGCACCGAAACTGTCGCCGTTCCTGAGAATCTGGTCGGTAAGCACGAGACCTACGCTCTCCGGGTGCGCGGCGACTCTATGATCGATGAACAGATACGCGATGGCGACGTGGTGATTGTCGAAGACCGCGAGACGGCGGACAACGGTGAGATGGTGATCGCACTGTTACGAGGCACCGAAGTCACACTCAAAAAGTTCTATCGGGACAACGGCCGAGTCCGGCTCCAACCTGCCAACGAAAGTATCGAGCCGCTTATCGTTGATTCCAACCTCGTACAAATCCAGGGCGTCGTCGTCGGGGTCATGAGAAGATATTAGCTACAGCTCTGTGCACGCGACCGGCGGTGCGTGCCGAGCAATGGAGCGACGCTGGACAGATTTCACCACGCGTGCGATCTAGCTGAGACCGGCTTGGGTACCAAGCTGTGACCTCAGCGCAGTCTACGCGATGTAGCCAGCCATCACGCGTTCACAAATTTGATCATTTAAGCCTGTGTGGCATGCAGTCCCGGAGGAATCCATGAACGAACGCAAGCAGATAAACTTCACGATCGTGCCTGAGGAATCAGATGACCCATCCCGCACCTACGCAAACTTCTGCGCGATCTCCCATACACCCTTTGATTTCACTCTGACTTTCTGTGAGGTACTTCCGCCGTCCGACAAGGAAGTACGTGAAGTTGAGACAGAGCGTGTGCTTCGTGCGCCGGTACGTGCCCGGATCGTCGTCCCGATGCAGTTCGTGCCGAATCTCATCTCCGCCCTGCAGGAGCACCTCCGAGCATTCGGTGAAGGGGCACCGAAAGTCGGGCTAAGAGGTGAGCCTCCCCAGGGTCAAACCAACGACCCAATCCACTAGCTACCCCCAGTCTCAAGACACGAATTACATGCCTCGGCCACACACCACGCGCTCGGCCGCCGTGGTCCGACGGATTGTAGCCACGCTCCAGGGGCAGCATCCTGCTGCCTTCACGGAGCTTACCTTTCAGAACGCGTTCGAGCTGCTCGTGGCGACAATCTTGTCGGCGCAATGTACGGACCAGCGTGTCAACCAGGTCACGCCGGCGCTATTTGAACGATTCCCGGACGCCGAGGCGCTCTCGACAGCTGCGCCGGAAGCACTTGAGACCGTGATTCGGTCGACCGGATTCTTTCGGTCCAAGGCACGGTCTCTGATTGCAATGGCGACCGCCCTCGTCGAACGGCACGGAGAACTAGTGCCACCTCTAATGGCCGACCTTATCAAGCTGCCAGGTGTTGGACGAAAAACGGCCAACGTGGTGCTGGGACATGCTTTGGGTGTTCCGGCACTACCGGTCGACCGCCACGTGTTGCGAGTCGCTAACCGTCTGGGGATCGCACACAGCAAGGACGTAGAAGTGGTCGAACGGCAACTGTGTGCCGCGCTGCCGGAGAACCAATGGACCCTCGCCTCGGACACCTTGATTCTCCACGGACGTCGCGTCTGTAAACCGAAGCCATTGTGTAGCCAGTGTCACGCACGAGCCGACTGCCAGGCGCGGGTCGAGATAACAGATTTACCGACGACACCGCGGAGGAAGCGGGACCGCTAGTGGCGTGTCCTCCACCAGATGCCCAAGCGATTCCGGCGACAATTTTCACAGCACTTTCTCGAATCGTCATGGGTTGACCGATTGGTCCGGATCGTCGAACCCTCCCCCACTGACACGTTCCTTGAGGTTGGCCCCGGACGTGGCGCTCTCACACTGGCGCTGGCTCGCTCTGGGGCCCGTATCATCGCAGTCGAAATCGACCGCGACCTGGTTGCGCAGCTCAGACGTGAGACACCGTCTAACGTCACCATCGTCGCCGGTGACTTCTTGACGCTCGATCTAGATCGGGTCGCGCAACTGGTACCGGGTCCTCTACGCGCCATCGGCAATCTGCCCTACAGTGTGAGTTCACCCATCCTGCTCAAATTGCTTCGTTTCAGCGACCACGGTGCGCGGATCCGAGACGCGGTGCTGATGTTTCAGCGGGAAGTCGCCGAACGAGTGACAGCCGAACCTGGAACGAGCGAATGGGGACCGCTCGCGGTCGCCGTACGACTCCACGCTAGACCGAGAACGGCACTTAAGATACCCGCTGGAGCGTTTCGACCAATCCCCCAAGTTCAGTCTGCGGTCGTAACCCTTCAGTTTTGTCAGGCACCGGTCGTGGTTCGTGACCCACGCCTGCTCGACCGAGTAATTCGCAGCATCTTCAGCCAGCGGCGCAAGACGGCCGTCAATGCTCTGCGCCCACTGATATCACAGATGAGTAACCTCCCTGCCAACACCATCTTTGAAAAGGCCGGCGTTGACCCAGGGGTTCGGCCAGGCAAGCTTGGATTGGCGGAACTTGCTGAGCTGTCAGAGGTTCTGGCTGATTCGCAACTCTGATATGTGCTATACTCCCAAGGTTATTTCATCGGTGCAGGCACTCCCAGCTGCCTGCCGACGACTCGGTTGACCCACCGTTCCCGAGTCGCGCGTTAGGACCGCCTGCTAGGGCGCCACCACCGCGCATCGTGTTGGTTACAAAAGGCCAAGGGTAGACCCTTGGCCTGGCCACGACAAAATCCGACTGTAACCATCGTGATACCAATTGTGCCTGTTCGCCAGCCCGCTCTGGAAGTTATGGCTCTGGGAGGTCTTGGCGAGTTCGGAATGAACACAATGTCCGTCTCGTGCGATGACACGACGATTCTGGTCGACGCCGGCGTCATGTTTCCCGGGCTCGATCAATTTGGAGTTGACCTCGTCATCCCTGACCTGAGCCATTTTCGAACCTCGGAGCGACGCCTGTCCTGCCTGGTTCTCACGCATGGACACGAGGATCACATTGGCGGTGTTCCCTATGTCTGGGATCTGCTTGAGGGGCCTGTCTACGGAACAAACCTTACGCTCGGACTTCTACGACCCAAGCTAGAAGAGCACGGAATCGACCCGGCGGATCGTCTCCAGCGGGTTTCCCCAGGAGATACAGTTCGGGTTGGCCCACTCAAGATCGAGTTTCTCCGAGTCACCCACAGCATGCCGGACTGCGCGGCCGTAGCGATCCACAGCGCCGTCGGCACCATTTTGCACACCGGTGACTACAAGATCGATCGGACGCCACCGGACGGCGAGTCGATGGATCTGGACCGATTCGCAGAACTTGGTGAGGCCGGTGTCCTGGCAATGTTCGGCGATTCAACCAATATCGAGCGACAGGGCTTCACAGGTTCTGAACGCGCCGTTCTACCTGCCTTCGAAGAGATCTTTGCCAACACGGCTGGCAAGATTGTGGTAACCACTTTCGCATCGAGCCTGCACCGCCTGCAGCTTTTAATCGATCTGGCCGCACGATTCCAGCGGAAGGTTGCGTTCGTAGGGCGAGGCATGAAACGAAACACGGCGATCGCTGCTGACCTCGGTTGTCTCAGGATTCCGTTCGGTATCGAGATCCGGGACAGTGAGGTCGCGGACCGTCCCGCCAACCAGGTCCTCTGTCTTGTCACCGGGTCTCAGGGCGAGACCCTCGCCGCTCTCTCAAGAATCGCGGTCAACCATCATCGTCACGTCAAACTCGAGCCTCATGACGTGGTCGTGTTCTCGGCCAGGGCGATCCCGGGAAATCAGCGGGCGATTGATCGACTCATGGACCATGTGGCACATTGCGGGGCCACGGTTGTCCATGAGGACGATAAGCTAATCCATGTCTCGGGCCACGGTAGCGCTGACGACCTCAGATTGATGCTGTCCCTGGTCAGACCGCGCTATTTCGTGCCCATACATGGGGAATACCGCTATCTGGCCCGACATGCTCGGGTGGCCGCGGATGTCGTCAACAGCGAGACGAGTGTCTTTTTGATGGAGAACGGGGATCGACTCTGTTTCGATGCCGACGGAGTCTGGCGCGGAGAAACGGTGTCGACGGGCCGCGTACTGATCGACGGGACGCGCACCGGTGAAGTGACCGATGACGTCCTTCGCGATCGCCGCGGTCTGGCTCGCAACGGTGTGATCGTCCTAGTCGTGAGAATCGATCGACAGGCCGGAGTCCTCATCGGCGAGCCGACTGTCATTACACGAGGTTTTGTCGGCGATCCATTGACGGTCGCCATGCGTGACGAAATCCGGGATCGGGTGAACGGGGTGCTGCGAAGCAGTAGCCCGGAAGAACACACAGAACAGGGAATGATTCAAGAGCGGATTCGGGTCGAAATTCAGCGGGTCCTGCGAAAGCAGACCGGCCGATGTCCGCTGGTCATTCCGGTTGTCATGGAGATATGACCGTGTCGGCGAGTGCGGTCTCACGACGGGTGAGCGAGTTTGTCGGCGTGGCACTGTTTGCACTCGCCCTCGTGTGGCTGATCGCCCTCAGTACATTCAATGCCTCCGACGCTGTCTGGTTCTTCAACACGGGCGGTCAGGTACCACCGGCGAACTTCGTCGGGCAGGTCGGCTCGTTTCTGGCTGAGGTCTCGTTTCAACTTTTTGGCCTAGCCTCTTATCTCGTCCCGCTGCTTCTGGTCGTGCTCGGCTGGCATTATTTCTGGTGTCGAACAATTGATGCCGCCTATACCAAACTAGTCGGCCTGCTTCTGTTGTTCGGCTGCACGGCCTCCTTTTTGAGCCTGGCGTTTGGTACGCTGGCCGCCTCTAACAAGACGTATCAGGCCGGTGGCTATCTTGGTGAATGGCTGGCTGGAACACTCGCGGTCTACCTGAACCGCACCGGCTCAATCATTGTCATCCTCACCCTGTTCTTCCTGTCGGCCATCCTGTCAACGCAATTTTCATTCGGACGCGTGTTTGCGAGCGCTGGCCGCCACGGACGGCGTTGGGGCACAAAAGCACTCTCGGCCTTTCGTCAGTCATGGGCGCGACGACAGCGCGAGCGACAACGTCAAGGTGTGATCCGAAAGCATCTTGAGCGCACCGGGTCGTCAACAGCCCGCGCAGAGATCCTGGCTAAGAGCCAGGGCAGCGCCTCAACTAGGCTGCGTGTTCCTAACCGAGGAACGAGAAAGCGGTTATCTGCCGAGGTAGACCAGCCAGACCGGAAAATCGCTCCCAAGGCATCGCCGCAGCTCCCTCTGCCAGAGCTGGCCGCTCGCCCGCCAGTCGAGCGACGCAACGACTCGTTCACCCTGCCCCCAACAGCGCTTCTTGATGCGCCCAAGGCGGTTCAGAAGGTCGATGAGCGGCTGCTCATGGACAACGCAAAGCTGCTGGAAGAGAAGTGCCACGAGTTCGCGGTCGATGGCTCGGTCGTGCAAATTCATCCGGGACCGGTGGTAACCACCTTCGAATTTAAGCCCGACGCAGGCATCAAATACAACAAGGTGACCAGCCTCGCAGATGACCTATGTCTCGCCATGCAGGCCGAATCGGTCCTGATCGAGCGCATTCCAGGAAAGTCTACCGTTGGTATCCAGATTCCAAATCAACGTCGAGACGAAATCTCGCTAAGGCAGCTGGTCGAGTCTGACCTCTACCGACGGTCGAACTCCAAGCTGACCTTGACGTTGGGCAAGAACATTCACGGTGAGTTACTAATGGGTGACCTGGCAAAAATGCCACACCTCTTGATCGCGGGGTCGACTGGCACCGGAAAGTCGGTGGCGATGAACGCGATGCTGACGAGCATCTTGTGTCGCGCCACTCCGGATGATGTGCGTCTCATTTTAATCGACCCGAAACGGTTAGAACTTGGGATGTACGAAGACATCCCTCACCTCTTGACACCCGTGGTCGTCGACCCCAAGCGCGCCGCAAACGCGCTCCGCTGGGCAGTCCGTGAAATGGAGGAGCGGTACAAACGACTCGCCGAAGAGGGCGTCAGAAACATCGAACAGTTCAACCGTAACATTGCCCTTCGCCTCGACGAGCAGAAGGGCCACGGCAAGAGCGCCGTTCCAGGCGACGAGTCCGAAGAGCCCCATCCGCTGCCTTATGTCGTACTGGCTATCGACGAACTCGCCGACCTTATGATGGTGGCCAGTAACGAAGTCGAGCAGTCGATCGCGCGACTCGCGCAGATGGCCCGCGCAGTGGGTATCCATCTCATTCTGGCAACGCAGCGTCCGTCGGTTGATGTCATCACCGGTCTCATTAAGGCGAACCTGCCGGCACGTATCGCGTTTCGGGTGTCGTCGAAGGTCGACTCGAGAACCATTCTCGATGCAAACGGGGCGGAAAAGCTGCTTGGCAGGGGGGACATGCTCTACCTGCCTCCGGCGTCGTCGCGGTGCATTAGACTACACGGCCCGTACATCTCAGAGCAGGAAACGGGTCGCCTGGCTAGCTTCCTGAGGAAACAAGGCGAACCTGGTTACGACGAGACTATCACGGCCGATGAGAAGACCGTTAACGTCGTCCGGCTCGAGAAGGACGATCTCTACGATCAGGCGGCGCGAATCGTCGTCACAAGTGGACAGGCCTCGATTTCCTACTTGCAGCGGCGACTCCGGGTCGGGTTCAGCCGTGCCGCGCGATTGGTCGACATGATGGAGGCTGACGGCCTCGTGTCGTCCGGAACTACCGGCAAGCCGCGTGAGGTTCTAGTCAAGCCCGACTATTTCGAGGAAATTGATCTGCAACTCCGATAAGGTTTCCTGGGCATGCGCCCGATAGGAGAGGCAGGCGGACTAACCACCCGTGATCTGAGGTGGACGGGCCGGCAGCGCCGGGCGAGAAACCGCGCAAGCCGAATTCCCGAGCATCTCAAATTTTGGCCGCCGCGGCCCCAGAGGTCCATTATGACCAGACTTGCAACGTATCGTTCCTGCGTAGACCGCGGTCGACGGCTGCTCATCTCCCTCTTTCTTCTTCTTCTGGTGGGCACAACTCCACTGTGGGAACTGTCACTTGCCGCGAAAGGCACTCCAGAAACCCTTTACACGACCGCGCTAGTCCGTGAGCGGGGCTTGCGGGAGCCCGGTGCTCAGCCCAGCCTAAGTGATCTCCGCGCGACCATCTTCGGCTACGAAGAAATCGTCAGACGCTTCCCGCGTAGTGCATTCGATGACCATTCGCTCTGGCAAGCGGCTGGCCTCGCGATCGAGGCCTACAAACGGTACCGGCAGCAGCACGACCTCGAAACGGGCGTCCGCCTCCTCGGTCTAGTGTCCGTCAACCATCCTACCAGCTCGTTCGCCGGTCGAGTCCAGGATCGGCTGCATCGACTCGACACACTCGCCGACGTGGCGAGACTCACCGGGATCAGCCGGGAGCCGCTGCCTGACGCTGTCCGGGTGACGATAACCCTCGACCGTGAGGTCTTGTTCCATTCTGGATATCTGTCGAACCCCTCACGCTGGTTCTTCGATCTGAGTCGGACCCAAGCAGCGCCGGAGCTCCGCAATTCGACTCTGGCCTTCACCGACGATGACGATGTGGTAAAGGCGGTCCGACTCGGCCGACATCCGAATCAGGTCACACGAGTGGTTCTCGATGCGGAGAACACCGAGAACTGCCATGCGTTTACCCTGTATGACCCGTTTCGTCTCGTCGTCGACTGTCGCCGAACTGTTCTTGCGTCAGGCTCGGCCACGATGGCCGGGCCTGGTCATCCTGGTATCATCGAGCCAGCGTTGGTCGACCTGCCACAGCCGATCGGTAACCTCGTCACCCCGGGCGCACCTCCGACAACAGGTGTGGCACCGATTCGGTCCCATCCTCCAATACGAACCCGGACTTTTCTTGGGTCAGGCTCGGCCAGGGTGGCCAGACCTGATCGTCTTCGCATCACCGAGCCAGCGTTGGTCGACCTGCCACAGCCGATCGGTAACCTCGTCGCCCCTGGCGCGTCTCCGGCAACAGCTGCGGTGCCGATTTTAACGTTCGAGGAAAATACGTTGTCGGTCAAAGCACTTGATCCGATTCTATCTTCTAGTTCGACCCCATCCTCCAATACGGACGGGGATTATTCGGTTGCGCGGCAGCTCGGTCTTGGTATCTCACGGGTTGTCATTGACGCCGGCCACGGCGGATATGACCCCGGCGCGGCAGGCCCAGGAGGCAGCGAGGCCGACCTCGTACTGGACCTGGCGTTGAGACTTGAGCAACGTCTTCACTCGACCCGACCGGAATTGGATGTAGTGCTGACCCGACGCACCGACGAGTACCAGACGCTTGAAGCCCGTACGACCATGGCAAATCGTGTGGGCGCCGATCTGTTCTTATCGATTCACGCAAATGCGAGCGAGGACACGAGCACACGTGGAATCGAGACGTATTACCTAGACCTTGCTATCGATCCGAAAGCTGAAGCTCTCGCAAGCCGCGAGAACGTCGGCGCTCTCGCGACCATGAATCACCTGGACGGCCTGCTGCGGACCATCGCATTGAACAGCAAGCGTGACGAGTCGCGGAAGTTTGCCCAAATGGTGCAACAGACGATGCTCCGTACTCTCCGGTCGGTTGACACAGAAATCCCAGACTTGGGTGTCAAACAGGCGCCGTTCATGGTACTCATCGGCGCCAAAATGCCGAGTATCCTTGCGGAAGTGTCGTTCCTCACCAACAGCAGGGATGCGTCGATGCTATCGACGACCACCTATCGCGATCTAATCGTCGATGCGCTGCTCGGCGCGATTCGACAGTATCAGCTGTCACTGGAAACCACGCCGATGCTGGCACTTGCGAACCCAGACGATTTCTAAAAACGCAGTAAGCCAGTGACGACTCTTCCTGCTCCCGGGACCTCGGCACCACCTTTTGAACTCGCGGGTCCCGATGAATGTCCGTTGCCGTTTCCGGGCGAATCCTCCAAACTGACGACGCTCCTATTCTTCGTTAAACACGACTGCGCAACCTGCTTGCTGGTGGCGCCCCTCGTCGAGCAGTTGCACCGAACGCTGGGACCACACGCACTACGAACGGTGGTCGTGTCACAGAGCGATGCGGTAGAGACACGGGGATTCGTGAAGGACGCAGAACTGACCACGCAGACCGTGCTCGATACCGGTCTTGACGTCTCGGACCACTACGGGTTCGACGCGGTACCCGCGCTAGTGCTCACGAAGCCAGACGGCGAGGTCCTAGCCAGCTTCGAGGGTTGGGTAAAGGTGGACTGGAACATCATGGTCCGGCAGGCGCTGGAGGTATGCGACGCGGAAGATGTGGATACCTCAATACTCGGCGCCGCCTCGACTGCACTGCCCGAATCACGACCAGGATGTGGGTCCCGTGCCCACGATCCTGATGTCGCTCGGCGCCTTGCTCTCAAGCGAGGCTCGGAGAGACTTCTAGGGAGACGGATTCGGATTCCGGTAAGTGATGACCCGTTTGAGTTTCTGGAAAACGAAGGCCTGACAGACGGCCTCCCGGTGGTTCCACCGACTGAGGACCGTGTGCTCCGTATGCTCGAAGGCACATCACGGGCCGCGACGGAGATCATCGCGGTCGTCCCCCCGAATCTCGAAGCGGTGACCGTCGAAAAAGTTGCCGTGAACGCCGTGATGGCTGGATGCCGTCCAGAGTATCTTCCCGTCGTCCTCGCGGCCGTTGAGGCGGCTTGCACCGACATGTTCAACCTGCACGGCGTGCTGGCGACCACTTACTTCGTGGGTCCGATGATCGTCATAAATGGGCCGATCCGGCACGCGATCGGACTCAACTGCGGGCGTAACGTGTTCGGTCAGGGTTCTCGCGCGAACATGACGATCGGTCGGGCGCTTCAGCTCATCGTGCAAAACGTCGGCGGTGGACGACCCGATGGGGTCGATATGTCTACCCTCGGACAACCGGGAAAGATTGGGTGTTGTATCGGTGAGAACGAGGAGGCCAGCTGCTGGGATCCGCTGCACGTCGAACGCGGGTTCGCGCCGCACGATAGCACGGTGACGGTGTTCGCCGGCGAAGCGCCCCGAGCCATCCGTGACCAGCTTTCGCGGAGCGCCCGCTCCCTGGCAACCAGTCTGGGGCTGGCACTCGAGGGCGTGGCGCACGTCAAGCTGCACGGCATGGGAGAGGCTATGGTCGTCGTTTCGCCGGAACACGTCCGAACATTCGAGTGCGACGGCTTCTCGAAAGCTGACCTTCGAGATCGAATCCAGGAAGTAACCGCTCGACCGCTCCGAGAGCTCGTGCCGGATGCAGAATGCGAGAAGGGTACCGTTCCACGTGGCCTACCGACGGCGTGGCTCGGTCTAGACGGACAGCCGACCTCGGAGGCTCTCGAGTGCAGGCTACCCAAGTTCAATCATCCCGACGACATCATAGTCGTCGTGGCCGGTGGAACGGCCGGAAAGTTCTCGGCGGTCGTGGGCGGCTGGGCGTCTGGCGGGAAGAGTTCGACGGCCGTCACACTCAAGATCGGTGATTAGTGTCCGATTGGT
This sequence comes from Vicinamibacteria bacterium, assembly GCA_963578805.1. GTDB lineage: Bacteria > Acidobacteriota > Vicinamibacteria > Vicinamibacterales > UBA8438 > CAUZIB01. The sequence continues at coordinate 34,007 of CAUZDY010000012.1, forward strand.
GTAGAGTGCTCGCATGAGGGGCTCATGCCTAATGCACCGAACCCGACCGTCATCATCGACCCAACATCCGAGCACGATCCGATCAGGCGTTATCCTGCTCGCCGGTTGGATGGGCTAATCGGCACAATCGGTCTCGTCGATATCTCGAAACCGCGAGGCGATGTCTTTCTCGACGAGGTCGAGCATCTAATCTCGGAGCGGTATCCGAACGTGGACATAGTCCGTTTTCTTAAACCCACCTTCACAAAGCCGGCACCGACAGACTTTCGGGCCAAGATCGCCAAACAATGCAAGGCGGTCATCCAGGCTCTCTCTGATTGAGGGTCCTGCACGTCGTGCAGTCTGCACGACCTGGTCGACTACGAAACACGAGGCATCCCGACGGTCCTGGTGGCGTCGAGCGAGTTTGTCGAGGCGGCCCGCCATCAGGCGGACGCACTGGGCATGATCGAGATCGCCCGTGACGCCGTCTACGTACCCCACCCTGTACAGGATGCCACCGACGGTGAAATGCGAGCCCGAGCCCAGGCCGCAGTCGACAGCATTCTGCAAGCGCTCACATCACACTGACCGGACGACGGCTTAATGGACATCATCGCGTGGTATCGGCGATGACCTCAAGCAAGACGGAGGACGAGGGCCGGGCCGAGTTTTACGCCATGCTCTCTGGTCAGTTGAGGCGTCTACCGCTTCAACTGAACCGCGGGGGATGACGCGTCAAGGCCGAGACGAGTCGCGTCCGGGTCAGCTGACGGTGGATCCTGATCCGCTCGAATTCGACGAAACACAATCAAGATACCGGCACAGACAAGACCGATTGCGACGGCCGCGACAACCAACGCAAGCACAACCCAGACCACTCCCAGCAGCAGATCACTGACCGTCGTTTGCGTCGTTGGTTCTGGCACCGCCTCATAGACAATGATCGGTTGCAGGTTCATGGCTGTCCCGAGTCTGGTGTGTCGGACGCCCAGCTCTCACTCATGACCGCTAACTCGGTCAGCGTGCGAACCATCACCCCGGTTGAACCCTTCGCCAGGTCGGGGCGTGCGTCGTCGGACCACGCTGTGCCCGCAATGTCGATATGGGCCCACGGTAAATCACCGGTAAAGGCCTGAAGAAATGCTGCAGCCGTGCACGCGCCTGCCGCACGCCCTCCGGCGTTGACAAGATCGGCCATCTCCGACCGTATCTGATCGGCATAGTCTTCATATAGTGGCAGTGGCCAAACCCGCTCTCCTGACCGGGCCGCCGCTTGCTGAACCGCCGTCGACCACGCTGAAGGTCGCCCAAAGAGCCCACTCGCCGCCGTTCCCAGAGCAACGACGCACGCGCCGGTCAGCGTCGCGACATCCACGAGATGTGTGGCACCCAGCTCACGTATGTACCAGAGCGCATCGCCAAGAATCAGACGACCTTCTGCGTCAGTGTTCAGGACCTCGACAGTCTTCCCACTGGCGCTGGTCAGGATGTCACCAGGCTTGGTGGCACGCCCACCGGGCATGTTCTCCGTCATCGGTACGACACCGATCACACGAACCGGTAGCTGCAGGGCACCGATAGCCCGCATCGCGCCAACGACCGCGGCACCACCCGCCATGTCCTGCTTCATCTGGTCCATCCCAGCTGCCGGTTTAATAGAGATGCCTCCGCTATCAAACGTAACACCCTTACCGACGAGCCCGAGCACTGGCGCAGCAGGCGCTGTCGCTGGGGTATGCCGCATCACGATCATTCTGGGTGGTTCGACAGCTCCCTGCGCGACACCCAAAAGCATTCCCATGCCGAGACCTCGCATCGCCTCGTCTTCGAGCACCTCGACGTCGACCCCCTGTTCGCTGACCATGGCAAGTGCGCGTTCGGCGAACGTAGCCGGAGTCAGGACATTCGCTGGCTCGTTGGACAATTCTCTGGCTAGGTTGGTTGAAGTGGCCACCACAACACCACGGTGTACGGCACGCTCGACGTCAGCAAGATTTTCCGATCCCGTCAGGAGATCACACGTCTCCAACAATGGTGCCGAGAGTTCGGCGCGGTCCCCAGTTCTGTAGCGGTGGTCCTCAAAGCCGCCGAGCAGGAGACCCTCCGCGACTGCCTGCGCCATAGCCGCCGCCGGAACGTCACCACGGACCACACAGGCGACCCTGGTAATTCGCCGCCGCCTGGCCTCGATAGCCACGGCCGCCAAACTCGACCGACATCGATCCGCGCTCTCGTCGTCCCTTCGTCCAACGCCCACAAGAGCGACGCGATCCGCCTGCCAGCCTCCCCGCAGAGGTGTCAGAAAGAGTTCGTTTGGCTTAGGGCGGAATTCTTGCTGCTCAATCGCCCGACCTACCTCGCCATCCGATGCCGCATCGAGTTCGAGAAGGGCGGCATCGGAAAGCGGGTCATCCTCAAAGACCGGTACGATCATCAGCTCGGCCGACACATCGGCCGGAAGGGATGTATTAACAGCCACAGTGGGCTCAGAACGACTCTTATTCATTAGAGAATTATACGTAGGTTTGACATTTGGTCAGATAGCCGAGCTGCGGTGCCGGCCGAATCTATAGATTTGTGGCAACGACCACACTAAAATAGAAGCATGATTACTTCCGGACTGGCTCGAGGCTTCCTGATTCCGATTCGTGCGCTTCGACACAGTCCGGTTTTGCTCCCGTTGCTCCTTATCCTCGCCGCATTAATGGCACCAACGACTGGTTGGACGACCGGCCAGGACACAGAGGAGCCTGACCTCAGCTTGCGCGCCACACCCCGTGTCGGCTTCGTGCCTGCTGAGATTCTCTTCATCGGGGAGCTGCGTGGTGGCTCCGATGACCACCAGCCGCTCTATTGCGCGGGCATCGAGTGGACGTGGGACGACGGCACCCATTCCGCACGGTACCCTGATTGCGATCCATACGAACCTGGAACGAGCGAGATTCGGCGTCGTTTCTCACAACGCCATACCTTCCAGCACAGTGGTAGATACGAAGTACGCCTCAGCCTCAAGAGGCGAGACAAAGTTATCTCATCGGCTCGGACGACGATCGAGGTCAGGGGCGGGTTTCGCTAACCCTAGAGTCTCCTGGATTAGACCTCCATAACCACCAGATCGACCCTTTCGAACCGCTCACCGACAAGACGATACGCCCGGACCTCCTCGACCACTGGTTCCCCAGCAAGGGACACGATTACGTAGAGATACTCTGCGTACGTGGCGTGTTCCAAGTCGGTCGAGGATGGAACCGCCGGTGCACTCGGATGGGAGTGATAGACGCCAACGACCACTCGACTCTCTTTTCGAGCTCGTCGAATAACCGCGAAATGGTCCCTGGGATCGACCTGGTACCGATGTGGGCCGGGTGTGAGATTGACCGCGCGTGTCGCCTCATCGATCGTGGCCGGGCTACCCAGGAGAAAGCCACAACACTCGTTAGGTAGGGCTTCACGCGAATGGTCGAGCATAGCGTTGACCGCCACTCGACGGATGTGTATGACCGTTAGTGCACCGCCGATCCCTTGACCGGACTTCGACGACGGCACACTAGCGGAGTACCCTCATGACGCTATCCTGCCCGGTCTCGGCCTTTAGGTTTCTCGGGAAGGAGACCTCGCCACTCGGCGGCCGAGCCAAACACCCGGTCGATGCTCTCACCCTTGTCGAGGTTGTCCCGAATCGCCGAGAGCTCTGCAATTAAAGTATCCAGTGCTCGCCGGATTTCGTCCGCGTTCGTGGAGCAGATATCACGCCAAATCGTCGGTGGACTCGACGCGAGACGAGTCGTGTCAGACAGTCCGCTCCCGGTGAGCGAGAGACCATCCCGCCCGGAAGCCTCTCCCACAACGTGCATCAGGGCTGACGCGGTCAGTTGCGGCAGATGCGACAAGTACGCAAGCAGGCGGTCGTGTTCGGTCGCCGTCATGACGTGAGGCCGAGAACCGAGTGCGGTGACAAATGCTTGCAGCCGCCTCAGTGCAGGGCCGGCGGCCTCGTCGTCCGTCGGAGTAAAGAGCCAGGGTCTCCCGCTAAAAAGGTCTGGTCGCGCATAGTCGATTCCCCCGTGCGGTGCGCCGCCCAGCGGGTGACCACCGATGAACGTCAACCGGGGTGGCAACTGCCGTGCGCAGTCAACAATCTCATGCTTCGTGCTACCTACATCGGTCACGATGGCCATTCCCGAGACGTGCTGGTCAAGCTCGTCGAGAAGATCAATGTTCTGTCTGACCGGCGCAGCTAATATCACAAGATCGGCTTCTGCCATCACAACCGGGTCGTCTGCAGCCACGTCGATTGCGTGATAGACCATCGCTCGTTCGAGTACAGCTTTATCGTCAATACCGATGACCAAACTCTGTGGCCAAATTTTCCTCACCGCGAGCGCAATCGATCCCCCGATAAGTCCAAGGCCGACGATGGCAACCTTCTCGAATATCGGAGGGGGGCCGTCCCCGGTGTCCGGCTGAATCACCGGTAGCTGGCGACTGGTATCTGACATGGCTAAGGCTGACGAAACCGAGGGTAAAGGAACACACTTTCAGAGGCTCCAGCAGTGGAACGATGCACGTCGAACCGTTTCTTAATGAGCGTCGAAATGACGTGCTGTATCTGACCTTCAGACGCGCACCCCTTCATCACAACAACCATGCTTGCTGCTCCCGTGTTTCTACCGGAACGGTCACTCCGGTGAGTTACCCTTCTCTTCCGATTCCCGTTCCAATCGCCGGTTCTCGTCGATGATCCGTTCGAAGAGCCGTGTGATTGCGTTGTCTCCCAGAGGACCACTATTCGTGTCGCGCACGTGCTGAAGGACGGCGATCTCTCGTTTCGGCTGATATGTCTCCAGGTCTGCCTGGTTTTTCAGTGATCCAACCTGGAGAGCGCAAATCGCACGATCGTTGAGCAGTCTAACAATCTGCTTATCTAGCCTGTCGATCTCGTCCCGGAACTTGGCGAGTCGTTCGGCGACATTCCCAGATACGCTTCGTCCGTCCGCCCGTGGGCCACCAGATCGATCGCTCGTCATCTCTCGTCGCGGTTGAAAACTTGCTCCCCCGCCTCAGACCTGAAATCCACCAAGCCACTCCTCAGCCAGCGCACGTACCGTCGCACCTCGCCGATGAGGTCGCTACCGCTCGACGCCTCCGCGATCCGACTGACCAGGCCACTGCCGACCACCGCCGCATCCGCGAACCGTCCCACTTCGACGACGTGCTCAGGACGTGAAATTCCGAAGCCCAGTGCGATCGGCAGTGTCGTCACTCTCCGGATCCGCTCAACCATGGCGGACGCCCCGTCGGCAATCGTATCGCGCGCACCGGTCACACCCAACCTTGAGATACCGTACAGGAAGCCCCGGCCCAGCTCAGTGGCGCGGCGAATGCGGTCCTCGGTGGTTGTCGGGCTAAGCAGAAAAATTGGGTCAATGTTGACGGCAGTAGTGGCGTCGTGAAACTCCTCGGCCTCCTCAATCGGGAGATCTAGCACGAGAACACCATCGACGCCGACGTCGGAGGCGCGACGGATGAAACGCTCCAGGCCCATCGCTAAGACGGGGTTGGCATAGGTGAAAACAACAATCGGACTTGAGATCATCCGTCGGACGGCTCCGATGAGCCGAAGACTCGACTTCAGGGTCATCCCCGCCGCCAAAGCTCGCTCCGACGCTCGCTGAATGACCGGACCGTCAGCGAGCGGGTCCGAAAAAGGGACACCAACCTCCAAGACATCGACGCCGGCCTGATCAAGGGTCTGAAGGATGAGCGCTGAGCGGTCGGCGTCTGGATCCCCTGCCGTGACATACGTCACGAGGCCTGGACAGCCGTCCGACCGAAGTCTTGCAAACGTCTCGTCGATCCGTGACATCGCAGTCAAGCCTCTATGTCGGTGTCCTGGATGGCGGGTACGTCCTTGTCACCGCGCCCAGACAAGTTGACCAGCACTGTCCCACCCGTTCCAATTTCTTTCGCTAAACGGCAAGCGTACGCGACGGCGTGAGCAGATTCCAAGGCGGGAAGAATCCCTTCGAGTCGGCACAGAGCCCGAAAGGCCTTGAGGGCCTGGTCGTCCGAGACGCTCGTATACTCCGCACGTCCCAAATCGCGAAGCCAGGCATGCTCCGGACCGACCGCGGCATAGTCGAGACCGGCTGAAATCGAGTGAGTGCGGTCGATGTTGCCATCAGCGTTCTGCAGCACATAGCTACGGGTGCCCTGCAAGACGCCAACGGTGCCGGTCGCGAATCGAGCGGCGTGTTTACCGGAGACGAGGGCTTCGCCCCCTGCCTCGACACCAATCAACCGAACGCCGTTATCCGCGATAAATCCATCAAAGATGCCGAGCGCGTTGCTGCCTCCGCCGACACAGGCCACGACCGCGGTGGGTAACTCGCCGGCCAGCGATAGGATCTGGAGGCGGGACTCACGACCGATCACCGATTGAAATTCACGAACCATAAGCGGATAGGGGTGCGGACCGAGGACCGATCCAAGGAGATAGTAAGTGTCATCGACATTCGTGACCCAGTCGCGCATCGCTTCGTTAATCGCGTCCTTGAGGGTGCGACTTCCGGAATCAACGCCCGTCACCGTTGCTCCGAGGAGTCTCATGCGAAACACATTCGGTGCCTGCCGCCGCATATCTTCGGTCCCCATGTAGACCTCGCACTTCAACCCCATGAGGGCACATACTGTCGCCGTCGCCACACCGTGCTGACCGGCGCCGGTTTCCGCAACGACACGCCGCTTCCCCATCCTGACGGCCAGCAGCCCCTGCCCCAGCGCGTTGTTAATCTTGTGGGCGCCCGTGTGTGCCAGGTCCTCCCGTTTGAGAAAGAGACGAGCACCACCGGCATTGGTAGCCAAGCGACAAGCCTCATAAATCGGTGTCGGACGACCGACGTAGTGGGTAAGCAGGTCAGAGAGCTCCAAAGTAAACGCGGGATCCGCCCTGGCCTCACGATAGGCTCGTTCCAACTCCTCGATCGGCTCGACCAACGTCTCGGGAACAAACCGTCCCCCATAGGCACCGAAATATCCGCGTGAGTCTGGGTCCCGCTGCCCGAACGCCGGTGTCGTCACTCGTGAGTTTTCACTGCCCATCGCCCGTGCTCCGATAAGGTTTGATCTGTTTTCACAAGCGCATCAAAGAAGGCCTGTAACAACTCCGGCGACTTGATGCCGGGGCTAGCCTCGAGACCCGACGACACGTCGATCGCGTAGGGACGAACCAGGCGAACGGCTTCCACCACGTTTACTGGTGTGAGACCACCCGCAAGAAACATCGGTCGTCGCTGAGCCACGCTGGCCGCCAGCGACCAGTCTACCGTTCGGCCGGTGCCACCCTTCCTCTCGGGATCGTGAATGTCCACAAGGGGCGTCACCGTCTCAGGGAGCCGTATTGCCGCTGCGACGTCAAGCGGTCCTCGAAGGGAAACGGATTTGATCACGCGACACGGCAGCGCCAGGCAGAATTCCGTCGTCTCATCGCCATGCAACTGCACGGCAGCAAGCCCAACGCGTGCGGACACCTCATCGATCCACGCCGGTGACGCGTCAACAAACACGCCGACCCGGTCAACGTCTGGCGACAATAGCGTCGCGATCTGAGCCGCCTGCGCCGGCTGGATAAATCTCGGACTCTTGTCCCAGAAAACGAAACCGACAGCCGATGCTCCCAACTCACTTACCAGTAAGGCATCCGAGGCTCGGGTTATTCCACAGACCTTGACTTTGACGGTCACCTGATCCCCCTCGGCGTCGCCTCCACCCCGCGTAGCAGTGTGGTCAGGGCAGCTCCGGGGTCAGACCGCGTTATGAGCGATTCCCCGACAAGAAACCCGTCGTAACCAGCCTGTCGCAAGTCCCTGAGATCATCGGACGTCTTGATTCCACTTTCGGCGATCGCGATCACATCCTCTGGAATCGAGGCAATCAACGAGAACGATGCGTCGATATCGACATCGAGCGTTCGAAGATTTCTGTTGTTAACGCCAATAATTCGAGCCTCTGCCGCCAGTGCACGGAACAGATCGGTCGTGTCGTGGACTTCGACAAGAGCTGCCAACCCTAGGTCGGCCGCCACGGCGACGAGGCGTCGAAGGGTGGTGTTGTCCAGGGCAGCCACAATCAAAAGCGCCGCGTCTGCCCCAGCCGCCCTAGTCTCCGCAAGCTGATATTCCGACACGATAAAGTCTTTTCGAAGAATCGGAATCGCTACGACCTCGCGGACCGCCTCCAGGTGGTGTAGTCCGCCATCGAAGAAGCCAGGTTCAGTCAGGACAGAAATAGCCGCAGCACCAGAACGCTCATAAGCACTCGCGATCTCCGTCGGCTTGTAGTCTTCTCGCAATACCCCTCGTGACGGCGAGCGCCGCTTGCACTCCGAGATGACCGCAAGGCGATCGGTTGACGCCAAGGTCGCTCGAAATGCCTCGCCGCGTGGTGATCGCGTAGCGGCAACCTTCTCTACCTTCGCCAACGGTCGACGACGTTGAGCAGCGGCAACTGAGTGACGTGTTGCGCCGACAATCGCTTCCAGCAGGTCAGGTCGATTACCGGCGCGCCGCTCCGAAGCCACCTGACGATCGGTTGTCATTCAGCCTCCCGTGAGCAGGCGACAAGTGCGTCAAGTTTCTGCCTCACACGTCCATCTTCGATGGCCGCCGCAGCCATCCTCGCGCCCTCGGCGAGTGACGGCGCACCCTCGCCAATGAACAAGCCTACGGCCGCATTGCCGACCACGAAGTCCTTGGACGGACCGGGTGCTCCCGCCAGCACCTCCCGGGCTACTTCGACGCTCTCCTCCGGACCCGACACCCGAAGGAGATCGATCGACGTCGGCTCGAGCCCCAGGTCCGTGGGATGGAGATAGAACGTATGAAGTCTGCCGTCACGGTACTCGACGACCTTCGTATAACCAGTCGGTGAAATCTCGTCGAGGCCGTCTGCACCATGCACGACCCACGCTCGCTCTGACCCCAGCTGCCCGAGCGCACGCGCCAACAGATCGGTGTGTTCTGGTCTCGATACGCCCACGATTTGACGCCGGACATGAGCAGGATTGGTCAACGGTCCGAGAAGATTGAACGCCGTGCGCACGCCAAGTTCGCGCCGCGTCGGTCCAGCGTGGCGCATCGATGGGTGAAACGCTGGGGCAAAAAAGAACGCGATTCCAACGTCCGAGAGGCACCGTTCGACCACGGCCGGTGACGCGGAGACGTTGACGCCAAGCGCTTCGAAAAGGTCAGCGCTTCCGCTTGAGCTGGACACCGACCGACCCCCGTGCTTCGCCACACGGATCCCGCACGCTGCAATCGTCAAAGCAGCAAGTGATGAGACGTTGAAGGTGTGCAATCGGTCACCTCCCGTCCCGCAAGTGTCGAACACGTCAGCGAACGACCGTGACAGTTGCACTGCCTGGGTACGCATCGTGCGCGCTAGTCCAACGATCTCGGCCGGACGTTCACCCTTCATCGAGAGTGCGACCAGGAAACCGGCGATCTGTGCTGGCGCCGCGCGGCCTTCCATGATTTCAAGCATGGCGGCGCTGGCCTCACCCTCGGTGAGATCCTCGCGGCCGCGTAACTTCTCTATCAACTCGGCGAACACTCACAGCTCCAAAAAATTCTTAAGCAGATTGTGACCAACATCGGTCAGAACGCTCTCCGGATGAAACTGAACCCCATAAACAGGCCAGGCCCGATGCCGGAGACCCATGATGGTGTCGCCTCCGAGGGTGCGAGCCGAAACCTCAAGCCCATCTGGCCAGGGCGCAGCAGCGACGACCAGTGAGTGATACCGACCAGCCAGAAAGGGGCTGGCGATTCGATTAAAGACTCCCTGGCCATCATGCTCGACCTGTGAAGACTTACCATGCAACAACGTCGATGCCGCCACGACCGATGCACCAAAGGCATAGCCAATTGCCTGGTGCCCGAGACAAACGCCAAGTATCGGAATCGATGATCCATACCGTTGCACTGTCTCCACGCTCACACCGGCATCCTCCGGGCGACCAGGGCCTGGCGAGATCACGATCCGGTCCGGTTTGAGAGCGCCAACGTCCTCGACAGCGATCTCGTCGTTCCGAGTGACAACCGGGTCAGCACCAAGTTCCCCCAGGTACTGGACAAGGTTGTAGGTGAATGAATCGTAGTTATCGATGACCAATACCATCTGTCTCGCCGTCGTTTATCTACCCGATAATCTTCAGGCCCTGTCCGCTCTGGGCCATCTCAAGTGCTCGGATAAGCGCCGATGCCTTGTCGCGGGTCTCTTGATACTCGGCGGCCGGGTCGGAGTCGGCCACGATTCCGGCGCCGGCCTGAACTAAGGCCTTCCCGTCCTTCATAGCGATCGTTCGGATCGTGATACAGCAATCGAGATGACCAGCGAAGTCGAGATACCCCACGGCTCCGGCGTAGATACCCCGACTCGACGGTTCTAGCTCACCAATGATCTCCATCGCACGAATTTTCGGTGCCCCTGAGACTGTGCCAGCCGGAAAACAGGCCGCCAGCGCGTCCAGTCGATCTCGACCTTGGGCCAACTGGCCCTCCACTCGTGAGACCAAGTGCATTACATGCGAATACCGTTCAAGACCCATATATTGGGGGACTCTCACGGTTCCGTACTCACTCACGCGACCCAAATCGTTGCGACCGAGATCGACGAGCATGACGTGCTCGGCACGCTCCTTTTCGCTCTCCCTGAGCTCTTCGGCTAACTGCTCGTCTCGAGCTCTGTTAGCCCCACGCGGACGCGTCCCGGCGATGGGGTGGGTTTCCACATGTCGATCCTCAACCCGCACTAGCATTTCCGGAGAGGACCCAACGATCGACAGACCGCCAACTCGCATGAAGTACATGTATGGCGACGGATTAACGTATCGCAGCATCCGATAAACCGTGAATGGATCAACCGTAACGTCGGTTTCGAAACGCTGTGATAGTACGACCTGATAGATGTCTCCAGCCAGGATGTACTCCTGGGCCTTGCGAACCGACTCCTCGTACACCTCGCGTGTGGTGTTGGAACGCCACTCCAGTGGTGTTTCCGTATTGAGCGCATGTCTCGACACACTGCGTTCCAGCTCGTGCTCGAGAAATCGAATTTTGGCCTGGGCTAATTGGTGCTGACTTCTCAGATCGCACTCGTCATCCACCGCCGCGTTGGCGATCACCAGGATGCGATGCTTGAGGTGGTCAAACGCCAAGATCGTGTCAAACAACATGAACGCGGCGTCATCTCCATCGTGTATGTCACTACCAATCCCCTTTCCTTGACGCTTCCAACACTCACCGAGCGACGGTTCAAACCAGGTGGCCGACTCGTACCCGAGGAAACCGACAGCACCGCCGGTAAACCGAGGGAGACCTTCGACACAGGGTGACTCGTATCGCGCCATAGCTTCCCGAAGGACATCGATGAACGATTCGGCGCGCTTCTCCGTTCCGTCGGGCTTGTCAATGAAAGTTCGCCCGCCACGCGACCGAAGCACCATAAAAGGGTCCTTCCCCAAGAACGAGTACCTCGCGAGTCGCTCGCCACCCTCGACGCTCTCGAACAGAAAGGCATGGTCGGCATCTTCAGCAATCTTGAGGAAGGCCGAAACCGGAGTTAGCATATCGGCCATTACTTCCTTACAGACTGGTACGAACGTACCGCGTTTGGCCAAGCTAACGAATTCTTCGAAAGAAGTACTGTTTCTCATCGTCCTACGATGCGTCGGCGTGCGACGGCTTGAGTTGACCGCTAATTCGGAGCCGTCGCTCCGCAGCGTGTCGAAACGTTTGCGATCCGGGAGGCGCACCGGTCCACCAGGAAAACTGTCGCTCGGCTTGTGCCACCAGCATGTCGAGCCCTCCTATCGTCGAGCATCCGGCGGCAGCAGCATCAGCGAGTAGTCGTGTCACCGTCGGGTTATAGACAAGATCGTAAACGAGTGCTCCGCCGAACTCGGCGCCGGCCATCGGACTGACGTCGTCGTTCGGATAGGTTCCAATCGGAGTGGTATTGATCAGGAGATCCCATGTCCCCGGTTGCGGAGGTATCGGAGCCGTTTGGCCTTCCACCAGTCGCGCGACTACCGCTGCCCGCTCCATAGAGCGCGCGCAGATGGTCACCGAGGCTCCCTCATCGACGAGCGCCGTCGCCACTGCACGAGCGGCGCCGCCAGACCCGAGCACAACGGCGCGGCAACCACGGAGACGGATTCGACCACGGAGAGGTGCGAGAAACCCTTGGCCATCGGTGTTAATTCCACACCAACCGGTAGAGTCCATCCTGATGGTATTAACGGCACCGACCCGCTCACTGAGCTCGTCAGTCGAGGCGATCTTAGAGAACATCGACTCCTTGTAGGGTGCAGTCACGCTAACACCGCGCACATCGAACGCCGTGGCAAACCGTTCGAAGTCGTCGACGTCGGTCGCCTCCAGCGGCAGATACACCGCGTCCCGTTCGATTTCGCCAAAACCGGCGTTGTGCATAACCGGAGACAGCGAGTGAGCCAGTGGCGAGCCCACCACTCCAAACAGCTCAGCGTCCGTAGTTAGAGCTCGAACCCGGAACTCGTCCAACATGTGTGACAATTCGAGCTGACCCGGCGCCACACCCTGACCGGAGTAGGTCCAACACGAACCGAAAAGGTCAGGTAGGACGCGAGACGGGATGCCTATCGGTCCCATTCCGATCACGATCCGGTCACCTGTCCCCTCTGAGCGATGTCGTCGACTGAAGTTCAGGAGTGTGACGAGATCTGTCAGAGCTTCAGCCTGAACCGCGATTTTGATAACCTCGGCCCCCGTTGCTCGCATCTCACGAAACTGGTCATCTATATCGGCTGGAACGTGTTCAAAGTCATGTGCCGACAGTACGATTCGTCGTCCGTCGTCCGCCTTGATGATGTCGTCGAAACCGGCCCTCCACTCGAGGTCGACATAATCAGCGCCAAGCTGGTAGGCACGCGCAAGGACTCGGCGGCGCTCCTCCTCAGATCCCTGAAAGTGTCCCCCTTCCCAGAGTGGTCGGCAGGTCACCACGATAGGACAAGCTCGGTCCGCCAGCACCCCAGCCACGTCGAGTTCCCGTGCGAAGTCCAAACGCGCCTCGATCATGTCGGCATCGGTCGCCGCGTCCCGCCTGGCTCGGATCTCATCTGTCGTGGCACCGGTGACAGTGGTGCACAATTTTGCGTTCATGGTCCGTCAGCGTTCAAATAGAAAAAGCCTCTTCAACCGCGCCGCGCGCGGGCTGAAGAGGCCTGGATGTCGTCGTATCGTTGTCTGCCTGGGTCGAGCGAAACTACCCTTCGTGACCCTTTTTTAGTTAACAGCCCCTCCAGTGATCTGGCTAAACCGGTGGCCATGCCACCAGTCATAAACGATGGGCCAATAGCCCTGGTGCGCGATCGACCGGAAAAACACAGCTGTCATAATACTCGCAGGCAACGCTAACAGACCTATCCTGGCCATGTCAATTTCTCGGTTCTCCTTGACCATTAAGCATTTGGTCCGATATAACCAACTCACACGCTAATTCCTGCCATGAGAGCCTCTGCGCCTCTCGTCTTCGCTTTCCTCGCCACCCTCTGCCTGGTTCAGTTGCCAGCAGAAACCGCCCGAATACCACTTGACGAGGTGAAGACCGGGATGACCGGTGTAGGAGTGACAGTATTTAGTGGTGCCGAACGAGAGGAATTTAACGTCGAGGTCTTGGGCGTGCTGACGAATGTAATGGGACCTCAGCGCAACATCATCATCGCCCGCCTCACCGGGGGGCCCCTGGCAACCACCGGCGTGATCCAGGGCATGAGTGGCAGCCCGGTCTACTTCGATGGGCGCCTCGCTGGCGCCGTCTCCTATTCTCTTGGCTCGTTTTCAACCGACGCGATTGCCGGTATCACACCAATCGAAGAGATGGTCGCCACCGATGCCTCCATCACCGTGACCGGCCGGCGTACCCTCAGAACAATCAGGATACCTGTTACCGAACAAGACCTTGCAACCGTCGTGCGAGAAGCGTTCGGACCGGCTAGGGCGTTCGCGCAGCAACCGACCGACGTGCGCGCCTTCGGCCTCCCCTTATCCGAGGCCGGCCGGTTGGCGACGCTGCTACAACCGATCGCGACCCCGCTTGTGCTGAACGGGTTCGCGCCAGAACTGCAGCCTCTCTGGGCTTCGGTGTTCGGTGCCGGCGGCCTGTCGGCGACTGTCGGCGGAACAATGACGGCCGAAGCACAGCTTGAGGCGACTGGCCAACCATTGCAACCGGGTGATACGGTCGGAGTGAGTCTGGTTCAAGGCGACCTAACCATGGCCGGCACCGGTACCGTCACCATGGTCGAAGATGACCGGGTCTATGCATTCGGGCATCCGTTTTACAACCTCGGTGCCGTACGGTTTCCGATGACGCGAGCCCATGTGACGGCGCTGCTTCCAAGCTTGGCGCTCTCATCAAAAATTGCAGCGATCGGCCAGGTGCTCGGTACAATTGACCAGGACCGCTCGACCGGTATCTACGGCACCCTTGGGCCGGGTCCAAAGATGATTCCGATCCGCATGACCCTGGACGATCCGGAGCGGAATATACAAAAGACCTTTCGCTTTGACATGATTGAAGACCCGGTGTTTTCGCCGCTCTTGGCGTATACCACCGCGTTGAGTACATTCGTGACCTGGACACGTGACCTGGGACCGAAGACCTACGAAGTCACAAGCACTGCGCGTCTTCGAGATCACGACAACGTGACATCCAACGACATCTACACCGGCAACAACGCGTCGACCAGGGCCGCGTCAGCCATCGCCAACCCCGTGGCGGCACTGTCCACAAATGACTTCGAGCCTGTGGAGATCATGGGAATCGATGTAGCGGTCACCGCTGTCGAGGAACGCCGGACAGCCATGCTCGAGCGCGTCTGGCTCGACACCATGCGGCCGAGGGCGGGCGAGGAGATCCCGCTGAGGGTTCTGTCTCGAAACCATCGTGGTGCCGAGTTGCTCGAAACAGTCATGATCCAGATCCCTGCCCACGCGAGGGGCAGCCTGGTGATAGAGGTCTCTGATGCGGCAACCCTCTCAGCTAGAGAGCAACAGGAGGGACGGTCTCCGGCCGAAGCTAACTCCGTTGACCAACTGATTCGAAACCTCAACGACGTACGGCGAAACAATCGCCTCTACATCAAACTTCTACGAACCGAGTCGGGCGCGGTCGACCGGGGTGAGCCACTGCCTTCACTCCCAGGGTCCGTACTTGCAGTCCTTGAGGGAAACCGCAGTAACGGCGGCCTCGGTCGCCTCCGAGAAGCGACATTAGGCGAGTGGGAACTCGTTGGCGACCACGCCGTGTCCGGGTCGCGTCGGCTCTTTATCAAGATCGAGAGATGAGCACCCCTCGCCGCATATGCCTGCGCTGGGGGTTGACGGTGGCCGGACTAACTCTGGCGATCGTTCTGACCCACGCCGCATCACCGATATTCTGGCACGTCTCGACGCAAGCCGAATTTCTCGAAGGCAAGGTTGAGAATCTCTCGGTCGATACGACCGGACGACTCCTCCTGGGACCGGTGAGTGAAGTGGTATATGAAACCACTGCCCCGTTCCTCTGGGCCGCCGCCGCAACCGATGGTGTCTTGTGGGTCGGTAGCGGCAACGACGGCCGGGTATTTCGGGTCGAGGACGACTCCGAAGGACAAATGGTCTTCGACGCCGACGAGCTGAACGTGCACGCGGTTGCGGCGATCGATCGTGATACAGCCTATGTCGCCACGTCACCAAACGGTTCGGTATTTCGGGTCTCCACCAGCCAGGAAGCACAGACGGTCTTTGACCCCAACGAGCAGTACATCTGGGCGCTAGCACCCGACGGTGCCGAGGGCAACCTTTTTGTCGCGACGGGCGATCCCGGTCGAATCTACCGAGTGACATCGAATGGCACCGCAACACTCTTCTACGAAACGAACTCGACCCATGTCCTGTCACTCGCGGTCGCCCCCGATGGCAATGTTCTCGCCGGTACTGGTTCGCCAGGGAGAGTCTTTCGAATCACGCCGGCCGGTGAGGGCTTCGTGGTGCTCGATAGTCCGTTCAGGGAAATCCGCTCACTCCGCCTCGCCCCTAACGGGGTGCTGTATGCGGTCGCTGTCAGCCAATTACCGGGACAGACGACGAAACGGGCGCCTGTGGCACTCTCCGCCGGAAGCGCTACCGTAACCGTGTCGA
This sequence comes from Vicinamibacteria bacterium, assembly GCA_963578805.1. Lineage (GTDB taxonomy): Bacteria > Acidobacteriota > Vicinamibacteria > Vicinamibacterales > UBA8438 > CAUZIB01. The sequence goes on from CAUZDY010000012.1 coordinate 50,212, forward strand.
CTTCGGTTTCTGAGACGGTATCAGTGAGCGCGAACGGGGCGACATCAAGCCCTACGGCGTCGACTTTCTCAGACTTGAACGGGTCTTCTACCTCCGGAGGTGCGGTCTACCGAATCATGCCGGACGGTGTCTGGGATCCGGTCTGGGAATCGGCGACTGATGCACCGTACGACATTGCCTTCACTGCTTCCGATCCAAGCATCGAAGACCCGAACGTAACGAATCAGACTCTGCTTATCGCCACCGGCAGCGATGGAAAGATTTTTCGCGTGAACGAAGACCCTCCGCAAATCGTGCTGCTCACCCGAGCCCCAGCCCAACAAGTGATGCAGTTCGTCCCGGACTCCAACGGGGCTCACTACTACGTTACCTCCAACCCCGGCAAGGTGTATCGACTAGCGTCGAACCGGGCGAGGGTAGGGACCTATCTTTCCACGGTGAGGGACGCGGAAACCGTGGCGACGTGGGGCACGGTCAGGTGGCGAGCGACGACACCGACGGGAACATCGGTCGAGCTGTTCACTCGAACCGGCAACACGGAAGAACCAAACGACACCTGGAGCGCTTGGTCCGAGGCCTATTCTGATCCCGCCGGCTCGCAGGTGACAAGCCCGAAGGCACGATACATCCAATGGAAGGCGCAGCTGACCGGCGGCGAAACCAGTCCGGTCCTGCTCTCCGTCACCACGGCCTATCTCCCACGGAATCTTGCGCCAGAGATCACCAGCGTCACCGTGCATGAGCCGGGTGTCGTCTTTCAGGCACCGTTCTCAGGAACAGATCCGCCGATCGCCGGTCTCACGGACGGAGCTGAGGCGCGGGAGGTGACCGTAAGTCGAAATGGCGAGAATCAGCAGAACACGCTCGGGCGCCAGGTGTTTCAGAAGGGGTTGCAGACTTTTGTTTGGACGACTCGCGACGAAAATCAGGACGATTTAACGTTCGACGTGTTCTATCGGACGGACGCGGAAACGGTCTGGAACACGCTGGCCGAGGGACTGCGTGAGCCCATCTTTACCTGGAACACCAGTTCGGCGCCAGATGGTGGGTACGTCGTTCGCGTGGTCGCGACAGACGCGCTGTCGAACCCGCCCGGACTTGCGCTGCGTGGCGCCATGGAGAGCAAGCCGTTTGACATCGACAACTCGCCACCGCAGATTGCACTGGACGTGAGCAGAACGCAGGGCGGCGAGACGGTTGTCGGATTCGTCGTCAGCGACACCCACTCGCCCGTTGAGCACGTCGAGTATTCCCTTGATACCGAGCACTGGCAGGTCGTGTATCCCCTTGACGGGATTCCTGACTCTCAGGTCGAACGGTTCGAAGTCCAGATCGACCCCGCCAATGCTGATCGACTGGTCATCAGAGCCAGCGACGCAATGGGCAATACCGTGACCAGCTTGGGACACTTGGATGGACCCAGGTAGAATCTCGCTAGTGTTGGGCCGAATGCAACGCGTCATCGTGAGTTGTCTTGTCTTGCTCGTGGGGATGGCTGCAGTATTCGTTTACCAGGGCGCCACCCGGGAGCGAAAGTTTCAGCATCTGATTACGGAAGGTGACATCGCGGCACTCAACGGTCAGCTGTTCTTGGCGCTCGAGGCCTACAGCGGCGCTCTGGCGCTCAATCCAACCTCAATGGCAGTCCACCTTAAACGTGGTGAGACATATCAACGTCAGGGCGATCTCCGCAGTGCGACACGCGACCTGTCGATGGCGGCTCGCCTTGACCCGGTGGCCACCCGACCGTACGAGCGTCTGGGGGACGTGGCGTTCGCACTCGAAGAGTACGAAGAATCAATTGCTCACTACGCGCACTACGTTCGCCTCGATGACCAGAATGCGCAGGTGCTATACAAGCTGGCGCTGGCCAATGAACGTGATGGCCGCGTGAATCGTGCCGTTTTGCTGCTCCGCCAGGCCATTGCAATCGATTCAGAGTTCACGGAGGCTTACTACGTGTTAGGGCTCTGCCTACGGGAACAGGGGCGACTTGACACTGCAAGCGACGTCCTAACTGAAGCCGTCGAGCTATCTCCAGGGTTTCTTCAGGCCCGAGAAGTACTCGCGGCAGTTCACCGTACTCTGGGTAATTATCGCGAGGAATTGAGACAACTCGACGCCCTCGCCGCGCTCGACCGGACCCATCCGGAACGGCACGTGGCGCGCGGACTGGCGTATGCGCGTTCCGGCCAGACTGAGATGGCAGTGTTGGCCCTCGGCCGAGCCGTCGAGGAGCATCCGGATCAGCCTCAGGCTTATACGGCTCTAGGCCGGGTTTGGCTCAAGATCGCTGAGACGGATGCTGACCGCGTGGCGCTCAGCAAAGCGTTGAAATATCTGCAATCCGTATCTACTTCCTCGGCGTCAAGTGAAACGCTGGCACTTCTCGGGCGGGCGTTGCTCCTTAACGACGATCCGGACGGCGCGCGTACAGTGTTTAACGTAGCGACCAGTCGCTTTCCGTTGGATCCTGCGGCGTTTCTGCACCTCGCGTGGCTGGAAGAGCACGACCGGAACTGGGACGTCGCGAGACGGCTGCGCCATAGTCATCGCGTGCTGACCCAACCGACCGCCACGGCCGGCAACAGCCGTCCGACTACGCGGCCAATCGGTTAAAGAACAGACCCGACCTGATGCTCAACGGTCTCTTCATCGTTGTCGCACTCGCCTCCGTACTCTTCGCCGCTTTCACCGGGCAGATGCAGGCCGTGACGGACGCCATTCTGCAATCAGCCAGAAATGCGGTCGACCTGGCTATAGGACTGGTTGGAGTGATGGCCTTCTTTCTGGGTGTGATGCGGGTCGCCCAGGACGCCGGCCTGACGGCTCAACTTTCAAGGATCGTCAGTCCGGTCATGCGGCTCCTGTTCCCGTCAATCCCACCCGGGAGTCCCGCCATGAGCGCCATGCTGCTCAACATTTCGGCAAATATGCTCGGACTGGGTAACGCGGCGACGCCGTTCGGTATCAAGGCGATCGAAGAACTCGACAAATACAACACCCAGAAGGGCACCGCGACCAATGCGATGGCGCTCTTTCTGGCGATCAACACCGCTGGACTCGCGCTGCTGCCGTCGGGGATCATCGGTGTTCGTGCCGCACTCGGATCGGCTAACGCTGCGGGAATCTGGATACCAACATGGTTCGCCAGCGGGTGCGCCACGGTCATGGGTGTGACCGCTGCCATCCTCCTCTCTCGACTACCGCGTTACCGCGACACCGAGCCGCCTGCCCCAACGGTTAACGGTCCATCCGTGCAAGTCGCCGACATCTCCGCCGAACTGAGTGACGCGGAGCCTGGACCCGTCGCATCGTCCGGGCGGCAATGGCTCGGACGACTGTTCTGGGTCGTCTTCCTTGCCCTTGCGGTTCGGCATGTTGCTCTTCGCTTTGGCACCGAGCCAAACGCCACTGTCTTCCGAGACATACTCTCCTACTGGATGCTTCCGGCTCTGGTTGCCATCTTCGTGCTTTACGGATGGGTCCGCCGGGTCCCGGTGTATGAGTCACTCGTCGAGGGCGCAAAAGAAGGCTTTCAGGTCGCGCTAAGAATCATCCCCTTCCTCGTCGCTATCTTGGTAGTGATCGGTATGTTCAGAGCCTCAGGAGGACTAGACGTCATAGTCGGTGCGATTGCCCCGATTGCCGCGCTGGTCGGCATGCCCGGAGAGGCTCTGCCGATGGCACTACTCCGTCCCCTCAGCGGGTCGGGTGCATTGGGGATCGCTAGCGAAGCGATGACGGTACACGGCCCAGATTCCTTGATCGGATACATGGTCAGTACCTATCAGGGCAGCACCGAGACTACGTTTTATACGCTGGCGGTCTACTTCGGAGCTATCGGCGTTAAGGTGACACGACACACAGTTCCCGCATGCCTCTTGGCCGACGTAACCGGGATTCTCGCTGCGACTTTCATCGTCAATCTCATGTTCGGCTGACGGAAAGCGACCCGATGCTGTGGCCACGTGTCAGACGGCTAGTGCTCCTCGCTCTGCTCCTGACGAACATCGTCTTCACGTTGGCCGCGGTTGTTCCTAGATTCGCCGACGCCTATTGGCTCTTGGAACTTCCGGGACACTTCCGGGCACATCTTGCAGTGGCCGCCACCGCGATCGTGCTCGTGTTTGGGGTTCTCAGAGCATGGCGACATGTGCTATTCGGCACGGTGACCACCACTTTGATAGCCGCACCGGTTGTGGCTCTCTGGGTGCCCGCGGGTCCGGCGGAGCCGACACCGACCGCGCTCCGTGTTTTGAGTCTAAACGTTTCGTTCTACAGCCGTAACTACCCAGAAGTCCTCGCCCTCATCGACGCGATGCAACCGGACGTGGTTGGCCTAGTCGAGATAAATACTCGCTGGATTAAAGAGCTAGCCCCGCTCAGTCAACACTACACGGACCGTGTTACTCACGCGCGCCCGCGTGGATCAGGCGTCGCACTCTTCAGCCGGATCCCTTTCCGCCACTCCGAGGTCCGTCCCTTCGCTAGCACTGAGCGTCACTACGCTATCGGAACGTTCGACATCGACTCCGTTCCGCTGGTGTTGGCCATCGGACACGCGGCATCACCGCTCGGCGGCCAGACGTCGGCGGCGATTCGAGATCGTCAGCTCGCCGTTTTAGCCGACGTCCGACGTGAATTCGCTGACCGCGAGTTCTTACTCATGGGAGATTTCAACACGTCCCCCTGGTCTCTTGCTTTCCTCCGTCTACTCAGCGGGTCGGGTCTCCGAGACGCCGCACGCGGATTCGGCTACCTTCCGACGTGGCCAGCTCAACGCCTCTGGCTAGGAATTCCGATCGACCATCACGTCGTCTCGCCTGGAATCGTCGTTAAAAGTTTCTCGGTAGTCGGCCCGACAGGATCAGACCACCTTGCGGTCTACAGTGAACTGGGGTTCTCTAAGTAGCTCCGGCGACAACCACGCCAACGTATTCTGGCGCCAAGACGCACACTCCACCACCCGACAGCACTACCCGTAGTGCATTCCAGAATGAACCAGGTTCACTGCGAAAAGCCATAAGGGCTGAAACAGCAAAGGAAAGATCTGCCACGCGATAAGAATTCCAATCCACGCTAACGCCGGCTGGCCCCACACGAACTGCTGATAGCGGCTAGTCGTCGCATTGTCCAGAAACAGTGGGACCGCACCACTACCGTCGAGCGGGGGAACGGGAATCAGATTAAAGATGGCCAGAAGAAGATTGAGCGAAAAGAAAACGCTTACGAGAAATGCGATTCCTTCCCAGGCGCCGCTTGTCGACGCTGTAACGATTTGATCGAACGTCACGGCCTCAGGTGCGGCGAACACGCCAGCCAAAGAACCGAATCGGATGGCTACGGCCGACGCCAGAACCAACAGCAGATTACCCCCCGGACCGGCCAGGGACATCCAGGCTGCCCGCTTCGGATACCGCATTGCCCAGTGAGGATCGTAGGGTGCGCTAGCGAACCCAAACGGCCACCCCGCGAGGACAAGAGAGATCAGCGGCAACATGACCATGCCGAATGGCTCGCGCCGAACGTGGGGACGAGGATCCAGGGAGACTTGCCCACCGTGATACGCCGTCTGATCTCCACCTCTCATCGCAGCCCACGCGTGAGCTGCTTCGTGCAAGGTCGTCGAGAAAAGAAAGACGACGTAGTAGATAAGACCGCTCCAGAGATCTGGCAACGCGTGGCGATTATAGCGTCGCCGCCATCGGCGGGTAGCCGTTAGAATGCAGTGAGATCCCGTGGTGGGACGCCGACATGGCTCACGGGCTCGTGTACGAACGTGACCGTTTCTGTAAAGCTGATGGCATTCCATCGCTAAACAGCCCTGACCCACAGTCACCGAAGGCCTCCCGTGTCTCGCCGGGCTAATCAATTGGGGTATCGCACGGTACAAGCCAGACCAGCTAGCCATTAAAGAGGTGGGACTCTCTGCGACTCTACAGCTGGACTCCGCTAGCCGCGTCGCAGGGTCTGGAACCCGTGACGGCTCGCTCCAGCTGGCACCGGATGGGCGTGTCTAGGTGTCCGAGAGACCTGCGAAGACCTCCGTCCCCGAGTGGCCGTCAGTCAAACCGAAGTCAACAAGGTTACAGCGATCGAGTCGAGCGGAACGAAGATCGGCCTTCCAACTGGCTGTTGCGGCAGAGTGCTTCTTCGAAGCGTGTATCACCACCTGACACATCCGGATGTGATGACGACAAACCTGTATGCCGTGACTCTGACTCGTGGTCACGGAACGATCATAGACTTCGAATCAAGCCGATGGCTGTCACTTGTCTCACCCATCGAAGGCGCATCTGAGAACCGGAATGGTCACGAGGGCCTACCTGGCGTAGTGGTCGCTGAACTAACCGCCGAGCAGTTCGTCCTTGAGGCGCGTCACAATAACTGGGACTCTGGGCACTACTGCCTCGTCTTCATGTGACCTGAGTCGTGATCGCGGAGCGGTCGTGCAACGCTCGTCGCCTGGCCTTTACTCGGCACCCTTGAGAATCTTATCGATCTTTCTATCGCGGTCACTCGTCAGCCGCGCCAGGTCCCTCCGATAGTTCGCCTCGAGCTGTGTTCGAGCCTCTGGCTCAAACACGGTGGCAGCGGTGGAATCGTGCAAAATTCGACACTCGGCGGTCCGTGCCTCATAGTCTCGCCGAGCCACGGCGATAGCCTCTTTCTGTTCTGGCTTCAGGGTGCGGGCCTCGGTGCCCGCCTCTACATCCTGCTTGGCGAGTTTCTCCATCGCCAACTCGATGGCGCTCTTGGGTGGCACGTTCGACATAGTGCGACGTCTCCTGTCTGTAGTCTGGAACGATTATAGCTATGACAGAATACCTGTCTGACCAACATCTCTGGTAGATGGTCTGTCAGAACGAGGTGGACACCCTGCTCGAGGTCTTAACCGAGGCTCGTTGGTTACGAACCGCCGGTGAGCCTACGGAAAAGGTCGAGTAATGGATCCGCTTATCCCTCCGGCATCATCTTGTCCAATTACCGCTGCCCCCCGGCCGCACCCTGACGCGGTCGTGAGCATGACACTCGTTACGCGAACACCCCGCCCGCTACTCCACCATTCGTTCGCTCGTTGCCCCCAGCCGGTCGGGGTCGGTATCCTATCGAAGGCTCACGTCTGGCGTTGAGCACGATTGCAACTATGGAACTGTGGTGATGAGACAATGAGACACACAAACACGGTGACTTCTCTGGTAATGACCGCACTGAGCCTGCTGGGTGTGCTCGGCGTGTTGGGTGGAGGCACGATTTCGGCTCAAGATCGGCCGGACACTGTCGACTGGCCGCTGCACAACCTTGACCTTGCAGGCGGCCGATTCTCATCGTTGGACCAGATCGACCGCTCCAACGTTCACACCCTGACCCCGCGATGGCTATTTCAACACGGTGTTATTGATGGAGTGAGCAACCAGACGACTCCGGTGATCGTCGATGGCGTCATGTACGCCACCGATTCTCGCGGCAGTGTCTATGCGGTTGACGGGCACGACGGGCACCTGCTGTGGTCGTACGATGTCACCGAGTTACTCGGCGGAGCACGACGCGAAGGCTATATCTTTCGACACCGGGGTGTAACCTACGCCGATGGGGTGGTCTACAGCGCCGCCGGCTCGTTTATCTTCGCACTCAACGCCAAGACCGGTGAGCCGCTTGAAGGATTCGGTGACAACGGCCAGGCGAGCGTGATCCTGGATGTTCTCAGACTCAGATATCCCGACGTCGAGACGGCTATCTCGATGGGGTATTGGTTTACGTCGGCCCCACAAATCCACGATGGCGTGCTCTATGTTGGGTCAACCCGGAGCGAGAGTCACATTCCGGGCGGGCATGTGTTAGCCGTCGACGCACAGACTGGCGAGGTCATTTGGCACTTCAACACAATTCCACAGGACGAGAACGACCAGGGATGGGACCTCGCCGGGCCGACGTGGGTCGGTGGAGAACGAAACGGTGGCGGCATCTGGGAAACGCCGTCAATTGATGCTGAGCTCGGGCTGGTGTACGTTGCCGTCGGAAATCCGTTCGGTGATAGCACCAAACGAGCAGGGATGAACCTCTTCTCAGACTCGGTCTTGGCGCTGTCGATCGAAACCGGTCGACTGGAGTGGTACTACCAGCTCGTTCATCACGATGTGTGGGATTATGACAACGGTCTCCAACCGATCCTCTTTGACATGGAGGTGGACGGGCGACCGGTCAAAGCACTGGCCCAGGCCAACAAGAATGGGTGGCTGTACATCCTCGATCGCGCCAGCGGGGAACCGGTCCATCCGATTATCGAGACACCGGTGCCGACGCAGACTGACACGCCAGGCGAACAACCGTGGCCGACGCAACCGATTCCCCACAAGGCGAACGGCGACCGAATGGAACCGGTCGCACCGGTTTACCCGACAAAAATTCCGCCGGGATGGATTGAAGGACGTGAGATCGTGCCACAGTTCACACCGCACGCCTCAAACCACATCATAGCCCCCGGATACGGAGGCGGGGCCAACTATGCGCCACTCTCCTACAGCCCCCTTACCGGTCTGCTATATGTGAATGCGATCGACCGACCATACAACGGTGGTCGCGATGCGGACGGCTACTTCTCTGCCTACGACCCCACGACGGGAGAGCTGGTCTGGCGTCAAATCTTCGAAGGGTACGGTCAGGCCGGATCGGTCGTCACCGCCGGTGGTGTAGTCTTCGTTGGAACCGGTAGCAACATCGCCGGCTACTTCTTTGCCTTTGATGCCGAGACCGGGGAGTTGCTCTGGAAGTTCAACACAGGCGCCGGAGTGTTCTCGTCACCTTCGGTGTATATGGTGAATGGTGAGCAGTTCGTCACGGTCGCCTCGGGTGGCGGTGACCGGGGCCGGCGAGGCGGCGACCTGATCCTTAGTTTTGCCCTCCCGCAGCGGTAGACATTCGGGGCGCAACCAATTCATCACCAAGATACGCCGCGATCTCGCGCATACCGTATCGGCCGGCCGTCGCTTCGGCTTCGCGATTGTAGTTGGTGTTGGTGTTGATGTCATAAGTAAACGGCACACCCTGGGCGTTGAGAATGAACTCAATACCGGCGATCTGAATACCGTGCACAGCCAATACGCGCTCATACCGATCGACCAATGGAAAGACAAATTCATCACCGACTCGTGTGCCAAAGCCCTCGATTACCTGAAACATCGGCGAGTCGTTCAGTTGAGGCTCAGAACCACCCTCCGCGGGACAAAAGACATCATCGACACGACAAGCATCAGCAGGGCATAACTCGAACCCCTGGCTGGCGTCGACACGCACGGCATAGAGAAGACGGCCGCCCACAAATTCCACGCGTGTGATGAATGGTTCCGGTGCCTCGATATATTCCTGGACAAGGGTGATCCCATCGACTGGCGGGTCAAATTCGTCCCCAGACACATACTGAGCCAACGCTGCCATCTCCCTGAACAGCCGGACACCTAAACCTTTACCCGCTCGGTTGTGCTTGGTAATAAACGGCAACTTAAGCTGTCGCGCGGCGTCGACTATTGCATCACGACCGATGGCTGCAACCGTCTTGGGGGTCTGAATACCGTGAGCGCTCAGGGCTGCGTACTGCGCGACCTTACTGATTTCAAGCTGTAGGGCTCGCCCGTCGTTGATGACATGCCGCCCATGGCGGCCTAACCAGGTGAGCACTGCCCCAGCGTACTCGGGGCCGTAACGATGGCCCCGGCTGTGCGAGGATGCACTCATTCGGTTATAGAAAACGCCGTGAGGAGGCACCGAACCGAGATCAATCACTCCTTCATCAAGAAACCACTCTTCAAACGGAAGACCTCGTTCGTGAAAAGCTTCCCGGAGCGGTTTTACCCATGCTTCGTTCTCATGAATGACGTAGATCTTCCCCATCTTGCGGCCCTTTTCGCTCCTTTTCGCCATCAGTCCTTTATTCTGGCATTCTTTCGAATGCAAAAAAGTCGATACACAGGTATTCCCAAAACGTGCACGGCACAGCATAATTAACCACTGAAGCTTCGAAACTTAGGAGGAACGAGATGAACGGAGACCCAAGAGGCCCCCGAGGCGTTTGCTTGATCCTAGCACTAGCTGCCTTCGTCGCTCTGCCCAGCCTGTCTGTGGCCCAGGATCGTGGTTCACCAGACGGAGAATGGCACTTCCAGAGCGGCGACGCCTGGGGCACCCGCTACTCGCCACTGACGCAGATCGACGCAGACAACTTTGAGAACCTCGAGCTGCAATGGGTCTGGCGGGGCGACAACTTCAGCCCACACCCGCTTTACCTCTCCCGCTCGACGCCGAGCTACATCGACGGCCTTCTCTACACCGTCGCCGGTTACCGCCGCACAGTCGCGGCGATGGACCCGGCGACCGGTGAGACACTCTGGACGTATCGCGAGCCGAATACCAAGCGGTGGGAAGAGTCGATGCGGGCGAGCTACGGCAAGGGCGTCGGTTATGGGGAAGTCGACGGGCGCGGCATCATTTATGTGATCACGCCTGCGTTCTTCCTGCATGCGCTCGATGCCAAGACCGGGGAGCACCTCGAAGGCTTCGGCAACCCGGTGCCGATTCCGGGCTTCCCAAGGACGGGTGTCGTCGACCTGCTCGCCGACCTCGGCCACGATTACGACCCGTATGAAGGAATCCCGATGGACGTCGGATATATCACGAGCTCCTCACCTCCGATCGTCGTCAACGGGACGGTCGTGGTGGGCAACTCGCACGAACAGGGGTACAGTCAGAGCCGAATCGAGAACGTGCCTGGCGATATCCTTGCATACGACGCCGAGACCGGCCAGCACAAATGGACGTTCAACGTCATCCCGCAGTCTGAGAACGAATTCGGCTTCGATACCTGGCAGAACGACGCGTGGCGTTGGACTGGCGACGTCTCATCGTGGGCACCGCTGTCGGCCGACCTGGATCGAGGTATCGTGTACATCCCAACAAACGCGCCGACAATCGACTACTACGGCGGATTCCGGCCGGGCGATAACTTGTACGGCGATAGTGTAATCGCTCTCGACACCGACACCGGGCAACGGCTCTGGCATTTCCAGATTGATCATCATCCAATCTGGAACCACGAGGTGGCTAACGTCCCGATCTTGGTCGACGTCACGGTGGATGGAGAAGAGATTCCGATGCTCGTCCAGACCACCAAGCAGGGAATGACGTTCGCCTTCAACCGCGAGACCGGCGAACCGGTCTGGCCGATCGAAGAACGTCCTGTGCCTCAGTCAATCGTCCCGGGTGAGAGGCTGTCGCCCACCCAGCCATTCCCCACGAAACCAGAACCACTGAACCCGCTCGGACTCTCCGAAGAAAATCTCATCGACTTTACGCCTGAGCTTAGACAGGAAGCGCTCGATATCATGAGCCAGTATCGGATCGGCGGTCCGTACATGCCGCCACTTCCGAACAACCACACCGAAGACGTGAAGGGATGGATTAGCTGCTTTGGCGGAATTAACATCACAAACCCAGCGGTCCTAGACCCGGAGACTGGCTTCCTGTATCAGTCGTCTGGACCGAGTTGCTCGGGGCGCACCGTGCAACCGGGGGCGGACGTAGACGCGACCATCCACGGCTGCACCTCAGACTCAGGCGACTGCACGACGACCGGTAAGACCTTGTCCGACTGGGTGCAAGGAGGCGGCGTCGGCTGGAGTGGGCCACAGGGGCTCCCGATTCACAAGCCGCCCTACAGCAAGATCACGGCGATCAATATGAACACCGGCGAGCATGTGTTTGACGTCCCGGTAGGGGTGGCCTCAGATCAGATCCGGAGACATCCCGCGCTTCGCGATCTCGACCTGTCCAACGTGAGCGGGCGATCAAAGGCCATCATGATGGCCACCGGCAGCTTGCTCTTCGCCTCCGAGGGGAGCGGCGGCCGCCCGATCCTGAACGCCAGAGACAAGCGGACAGGGGAGGTGTTGGGTAGCATCGATCTCCCGGCGCCTAGCCAATACGGCATGATGACCTACATGCACGAGGGCAGGCAGTTCATCGTTGTGCAAGTTGGCCAGGGCGGTAGTTTCCCCGGCTCGCTAGCGGCGTTCGCGCTTCCTGAGGAACATTAGTCTCGATTCTAAAACGTGAAGCAGAACTAAGGAGGGCCCAGGGCATATTTACCCTGGGCCCTTTTTGTTCCGCGCACCTTATGAAGCCAGGTCATCCGACAAGCGAAGACCTCGGTGCACAACCTCACCGTAAAGGTTGTTACGAGTATCTACGGCGAGTCTTCTGCACGAGACCCGGTCAAGATTCCAACCATTCCGTGGTTCCCCTCATGACAGGCGTATTCATAAATCGGACCCTCTGTCGTTCGCCAGGGGACCATGCCGGTCCACGGTTCGGTCCAAACCGTTGGATCGGTCACGGTGAATTCGTATTGGATCGTGCCATCACTCATCCGGGTCAGACGCTCGACCACGTGGCGGTTTGTGCTTGAGCCAAGGTATTCCGCGTCGTCACGAAAGTTTGTCGTTTCGACCACAAGCGTGTCGTCTTCCCAATGACCTCGTGACACGCCCAACCATTGATCAAGCGCCGGTCCGAGCTCAGGACGCCCATCTAGGGGAATGACACGAACCTCGTGAATCTGTTCCTGCAAGATTGCCACATACCCCGGGGACTGAGCGATCTGCACATTGTTGTTGTAACCGCTCGACGTGATGGGCACCGGGCGATAGACGAGACAACGGTCCCCTAAATCCATATCTTCTGGACCCGGTGCAGGAAGGCGACCTCGGCGGATTCCCTGCCGGCGTTCAGCCTCCACGGAAGTGGCCCGTCGCTCAGCCTCTGGAAGTCTGGGCGGCAAGCGACCGTTTGTGGGGTTAGTAATCAGTGAGGTGCGGCCAATTGATACGCCGCGATCCCACCAGAACTGGTTGTACGCCAAGGCTACATCTTGCTCTCTCGTTAGTCCCTCTCGCTGATCTGCTCGGGTGTCCGATGCGTGGTTTAACGCAGCAACCTCCTCAGCCGTCAGTAATTCACGTTCGCCATACTCCTCGGGCCGCTCAAGCGGCGTGAACGTTCCGTGACTCCAGATGCCCTGAAGATCGGGGTCTCCCCACGGGGTGAGGGGCACCACATCCGCGCCAGCGCCGTCCGCCCCAGACTGCGCTGCGGCGGCGGATGGGGATAACATGACGATGACCATCAGCATGCTGAGCCCAGCATGTTTCAAAACACGTGCATGACGTCCAGACCAACACAGTCGCATAGCTGTTCTCCTCGGTAGAAATTATGGCCCATTATAGGCTTAGCAGGCATGGACGAGGGGGCCGCAGTATAGAATCAAGCGTACTGTTCACATATGGATATGGATGACGGAGCACCGCTTTGCCCCCCTCACCAAGATCTGAGGAGAACAACAATGAGCCAAACCGATAGCGGGATCGGTTCGGGAGGCCTCGTTGGCATCGCGTTGGCGGCCATGGTGGTAGTTTTGGTGGCTACCCCGGAAATGGCGATCGCCCAGTCTGGCACCGAACGGGCTGATTCACAAATTCCTGATCTTGTCGGTGTGTGGGATGGCGGTGGGCGGGCTCGGCCAGTCAATGGCCCCAACATGCCCTGGACGCCTGAGAATTTTCCGGTCTTGAATGAACGGGCACTCGCGTATCAGGCGGTATTCGATGAGGCTTTGGCCCCTAAGTATGACTGTGTCCCCTCTGCATCGCCGGCACTCCAGTACGATCCGTATTTCATGGAGGTCGTCCAGTGGCCCGACCGGGTCATGTTCCGCTACGAAAAGGATGACCAGCTCCGTACAGTCTGGCTAGATGGTCGAACGGCAACACCACTCGACTACACCATTCAAGGGTTTTCTGTGGGTCGATACGAAGAAGGCGCACTGCTTGTGGAAACGACACATTTCGTGTTCGATATCACAGGATTCGACGACTACAACGGTATTCCATCGTCACAACTGAAAAAGGTGAGTGAGCGCTACTGGCGTGAAGGTGAAGAGTTGCGAATGACGCTAACACTCGAGGACCCGATGTTTCTCAGACAGCCTGCGTCGTACACGACACGATGGCTTCCGGCGCCCGAGGGGTACAAGCTACAAGGCTACGCTTGTGATCCAGACCTGGCACGTCGGGCGATAAAGTTCATGATTCCTAAATATCGATGACGCCATACGGCGTAAGGAGGTAAACCGGTGCGATTCTTCCTTTGGATCTTGTCACTGTGTGGCGTGCTGGGCGTGGGACTTCTGATGCCAGGCGCACCCGTCAACGCGCATCACGCAAGTGAACCATTCTACGACGCAACAAAGAGTGTAGAGGCAGTCGGCGTGGTCACGAGGTTCGTGTTTCGGAACCCGCATTCGTTTCTCTATGTCGACACTGCCAGTGTGGATGGGAAAACAACCTCTTGGGAAATCGAAATGGGGGCGGCGGTGAGCATGTCTCGTCGGGGCTGGACCCCTGAAACGATTCTCGCTGGCGACCAGATCAGAGTCGTTGGCGCACCCTCCAAGGCCCCGGGCACGTTCGGGATGTGCTGCGCAGAGCTGACACGGCCTAACGGCAGTCCAATCACCCCGTAGCCTAAACGACGGCTACGGCACATCGTCAGGTCGTCCCCCATAACCTGGATACCAGTACACCGAGTGACAGTTCTCGCATGCGAGATCCAATTGGTCTCCAGCGACGAGTAACCCGTCAACATCGGTCGCTACAACGGCGTCCATTACGCCCACCCCCGCGTCGTGCAACTCGTGAACCAATCGCGTCCACGTCTCGCGATCATCCGCCACTAATAATTCGATCTCTCCGGGCTCGAGGTCAATCCCCGGAAGCGCTGAGTGTGATTCGGTACCCGCCACCCGACGTCCGTCGATCAACAGTAAGTTGGTCGCCTCAACAAGCGTGATGGCGTGACGGCGCAAGGCACGCCAGTCATCGTCGGTTTCGGGTTGGGTCGTCTTGATACCATCCACAGTGCCAACCGTGACCACCGCATCCCATACCGCGTCAGCCGCCGGATCGACCATCCAGCGCATAATGTCCTCGATTGTCGCCGTGGGTCTAAAAAATGAAGCTTTGTCTGTGTGCTCTGACCGTGCAGGCAGCCCACTCGCGCAAGCGGTCATCCCAACCACTATAGCGACGACAGACAGAGTAAGCGTGGCGTCCAGAAGTTCGTGGCCTCGACGGCACAGCTGCGAGTAACCCACTTGGCTTCTCCTCGGCTTTGACCTTATCGCGATGTTAGCTCTTGTCGTGTTCGGCGCAGAACGGAGTCACCCGCCGGGTGTCAAAGACACCCTTGGAACAGGGCTGCAGACGGCACTAGTATAGGACCAAGGGTCGAGTCACGAAACAACTGACCGGTTGTTGGAGCAGTGACCAGCCATGAGATTTAATCCGACAACTAATTGATCGAGAGAGAGGCTGATAATGCGTGTATGTCCCACCATGTCACAGGCAATTCTTACCGTCGGAACGGTCGTCTGGAGTCTTGGATTTACCGGGCATGGTCGAGCACAAACGGCAGAAGCGAGCCTTGAAACCCCTGGGGTCTCTATTCCATTCACGAGATTCGTACTCGACAATGGCTTAACGGTCCTCGTGCACGAGGACCACAAGGCTCCGATCGTCGCGGTCAATATCTGGTATCACGTCGGTTCGAAAAACGAACAACTCGGCAAGACGGGCTTCGCCCACCTCTTCGAACATCTCATGTTTAACGGCAGTGAACACTTCGACGACGATTACTTCAAACCGTTCGATCGGGTCGGCGCGACAGGCATGAACGGGACAACGAACGCCGACCGAACCAACTACTTTCAGGTAGTTCCGACCCCAGCGGTCGATATGGCGCTATGGATGGAGTCGGATCGGATGGGGCATCTTTTGGGCGCCGTCGACCAAGAAAAGCTCGACGAACAGCGCGGGGTTGTACAAAATGAGAAGCGACAGGGCGAAAATCAGCCCTACGGCGTTACCCGCCAACTGATCACCGAGAACACCTACCCCGTCGGCCATCCGTACTCATGGAGCACAATCGGGTCGATGGAGGATCTCGAAGCGGCTTCCCTCGACGACGTGCAAAATTGGTTCCGGACCTACTACGGTGCCGGCAATGCTGTGTTGGTACTGGCCGGTGACATTGACCCGGAGACGGCTAGACAAAAAGTTGAAACCTATTTCGGTCACATTCCCTCCGGTCCTCCCATCGAACGAGACA
Organism: Vicinamibacteria bacterium; assembly: GCA_963578805.1. Lineage (GTDB taxonomy): Bacteria > Acidobacteriota > Vicinamibacteria > Vicinamibacterales > UBA8438 > CAUZIB01. The sequence goes on from CAUZDY010000012.1 coordinate 66,427, forward strand.
AGGAGTGGATCGCGAAACGGACTGGTACCAAGCGCGGGCAGGTTCATGACCGTGTCCCACAGGCCCGCGTCTATATGGTCTGGAATATTCCAAGCTGGCGAACGCAGGATGCGAAGTATCTCGACCTTATCAGCGACGTCTTTGCAGTTGGCAAAACGTCACGGCTCTACAAACGACTCGTGTATGACGACCAAATTGCGACCGATGCTCGAGCCTATGTGAGCCTGCGTGAAATAGGTGGCCTGTTCTACTTCGACGCAACCGTTCAGCCCGGTGGCGACGCGAGAGCTGTAGAGGCGGCGCTAACGGAAGAGCTCCACCGACTTTTACTCGACGGCGTGACGGAGGACGAGCTCCAACGGATCAAGACAAACTACCGGGCCACTTTTATTCGCTCAGCCGAACGGGTCGGAGGGTTTGGTGGCAAGTCTGACATCCTTGCGCAAGGTGAGGTGTATGGCGCGGGTGCCGACGACTATCATCGGCAGCTTGAATGGGTCGAGGACGCTACAGTAGACGGACTGCGTGATGCCGCGCGCCGCTGGCTGTCGGACGGCACGTATGTGCTGACGGTGCTGCCCTTCAATGACGGAACGACGACCCCTAGCACGGTGAACCGTTTGGCCGGGGTTCCCTCCGTAGGAGACTCGCCGTCCGTCCGCTTTCCCTTACTGCAGACCACGACGTTGTCGAACGGACTCGAGGTCATCCTAGTTGAGCGCCTAGCAGTTCCGACCGTCAGGCTCAGCCTACAACTGGACGCTGGATACGCTGCTGACCAGCTAGGAATCCCAGGAACGGCTAGCCTGGCGATGGAGATGCTTGACGAAGGAACGACCGGTCGGAATTCGCTCCAGATCAGCGAAGAGCTCCAAGGCCTGGGAGCGCAGCTGAGCACCGAGTCAAATCTGGATATGAGCAGCGTGACGCTGTCGGTACTCACCGAGCACCTCCAAAGCGCACTTGACATCTATGCCGATGTCATCCGGAACCCCTCCTTTCCGGAGGACGAGTTCAAACGGCTGAAGAATCAGCAACTAGCCCGGATCCGACGCGAGAAGTCGAACCCGCAGCAGACGGCGCTCCGCGTCCTCCCGCGAATTATCTACGGTAACGACCACGCGTACGGTGTCCCCCTGACCGGAAGCGGAACCGAAGAAGCCGTGACCGGACTGACTCGTCGCAACTTGTCGGACTTTCATGCCACGTGGTTCAGACCGAATAACGGAACCCTGGTCGTGGTCGGTGACGTGTCGATGGCAAAACTGGCCCCCCAGCTGGAACAAGTGCTCGGTGATTGGCGACCGGCGGAAGTGCCGACGAAGAATATTGCTGCGGTGACTCACCAGACTACAAGCGCCGTATATCTCATCGACCGACCAGGATCGCAGCAGTCACTGATCATGGCAGGACACGTGGCACCGCCAAAGAGTAACCCGGCAGAGCCCGCGGTCGAAGCAATGAATACTGTCTTGGGTGGCTCGTTCAGCTCACGGATCAACATGAACCTTCGAGAAGACAAGCACTGGTCTTATGGTGCGCGAACCCGACTGATTGATGCGCGCGGGCCGCGTCCCTTTACCCTCATTGCGCCGGTTCAAACCGACCGGACAAAGGAATCAATGCAGGAAATCTACGCAGAGCTGACCGATATCCGAACGGACCGCCCCGTCACGGCAGAGGAGTTGGCCAAAGCGAAAGACCTTCGCACACTCACACTCCCCGGACGATGGGAGACAAACCGGGCGATCGCTTCGGACATCGTGTCGCTGGTCCGATACGGCCTCGAGTTTAACCACTACGATACCTACGTGGAGCAAATCCGGAGCCTCGAGACATCGGACCTCGCCGCGGCAGCACGAGACATCATTCGCCCAGACCGTCTGGTATGGATCGTCGTTGGCGACCGAGCCGTCATCGAGGAGGGAATCAGAGAGTTGGAGCTGGGCGAACTCCATTACATCGATCCAGACGGAATTCCCCTGGTGCCGTAGGGGTTCGATTCAGGACCGCATCCTAAAAGGACCTACACCCCACAGACCAGCAGAGTCTCTAATAAGCCATTCGAGCCCGCGGACCGTAATCGCGTCATTGACCACCTGTTGTCACACCGATCATGACGTCATCGCCTCAAAACACAAGATCGTTCCAAGCGGAAAAACAGAAGCAATGAACATGAAGCTCACCGGTTGCCACACTAGTGTACGATGCTGTGTGGTCGCTCAAAACAACTGGAGTCTTCATGTCCAATAGATTCAACGAGACATACGCCGCGTCGGTCGACAACCCGAGTCGGTTCTGGGGCTCGGTAGCAGAGTCCATTCAATGGGACCGAAGGTGGGATTCCGTTCTAGACGACACAGATCCACCGTTCTACCGTTGGTTCGCGGGCGGACAACTTAATACATGTTACAACGCACTTGACCTCCACATCGAGTGCGGGCGGGGTAAGCAGACCGCACTCATCTACGACAGTCCTGTTACCAATACCATCCGTAGCTATACCTACTCGCAACTCAGGGATGAGGTCGCGCTGCTAGCTGGAGCGTTGGTCGCTGAAGGAATCAAAAAGGGCGACCGCGTGATCATCTACATGCCGATGATTCCGGAGGCGGCAATGGCTATGTTGGCCTGCGCTCGGATTGGCGCGGTACATTCGGTGGTCTTTGGTGGCTTCGCCTCCAAAGAGCTGAGCACGCGGATCGACGACGCCAAACCAAAGCTCATCCTCTCGGCCTCCTGCGGCATCGAAGTAAACCGCATCATCCCGTACAAACCCCTCCTCGACGAGGCGATTAACCTAGCGGCTCACAAGCCTGATCGCTGTCTCATCATGCAACGTCCTCAAAACAGGGCGAACCTTCTGCCAGACCGGGATGTTGATTGGAATGAGGCGCTGTCCAAGGCGACACCGGCCGGTTGTGTGTCGGTCGCGGCCACCGACCCGCTCTACATCCTCTACACATCTGGCACGACTGGAATCCCGAAGGGCGTCGTTCGTGACAACGGCGGTCACGCTGTGGCGTTGAAGTGGAGTATGGAGCACGTTTACGGTATCGGAGCAGGTGAAGTGTATTGGGCCGCGTCCGATATTGGATGGGTCGTGGGGCACTCCTACATCGTGTATGGTCCTCTGCTTCGGGGCGCCACCACAATCCTTTACGAGGGTAAGCCGGTGGGAACTCCGGACGCTGGCGCATTCTGGCGGGTGTGCGAACAGCACGGCGTCAATGTGCTTTTCACCGCACCTACGGCGTTTCGGGCGATCAAGAAGGAAGATCCAAACGGAGCGCTGATCCCTAACTACGACCTGTCAAAATTCCGCACGCTCTTTTTGGCCGGCGAACGGTGCGACCCCGATACACTTATCTGGGCCAGCGAACAGCTGCATGTGCCGGTCATCGACCATTGGTGGCAGACCGAGACCGGGTGGGCCGTAGCCGCAAACTGTGTCGGGCTCGGAACGTTGCCAGTAAAACCAGGGTCAGCGGGAAAGCCGGTCCCAGGATACGACGTACGGGTTCTGGGCGACGACAGCCGTGACGTACCTCCAGGTCAGATCGGGACCATCGTGATCAGTCTTCCGTTACCGCCGGGCTCGCTACCGACCCTCTGGCATAACGACGAAGGCTATCGGAACTCTTATCTCTCCCAGTATCCCGGTTATTACCTTACCGGCGACGCAGGCTACAAAGACGAGGAAGGCTACGTTTTCATTATGAGCCGAGTCGACGACATCATCAATGTCGCCGGACACCGCCTTTCAACCGGTGGCATGGAGGATGTCCTGGCCACTCACCCCGATGTCGCCGAAAGTACCGTAGTGGGGGTCGCCGACCCCATCAAAGGCGAGATTCCCGTGGGATTCGTCGTCACCAAGGCGGGAGTGGACCGGCCACCGTCCGATCTCGTTGCAGAGTTGGTGGAGCGGGTCCGTGAGACGATCGGCCCCGTAGCCTCGTTTAAGACGGCCACAGTCGTTACACGACTGCCTAAGACTCGATCGGGAAAAATCCTACGTGGCACGATTAAGAAGATCGCCGACGGACAAGAGTACAAGATACCGGCGACGATCGATGACCCGGCGATCCTCGACGAGATCACAGAAGCTCTACGCGGAATCGGCTATCCCAGGGCAACGTGAACTCCGCCAGGCGTTGTCGTGTAGACGCTTTGAACGCACGCACACCCGCCTTCACCGGCGACGTTTCTCGAGTTGAGCCAGGTAACCGACAAGACGGAAACGCCAGGGACATTTTTGTTTGAATCGTTGTGCCCAATGCCAACCTACCGCCATTTAGCTCTGAACGGCGCGAACGTTCCTCGCATGTGAGTTGAGCACCCTAAGGATGTGTCCAGGACCTAAATGGACAACGCCGGACATCGAAAAAGCATCATAAAGGTTGAACATGGCAACATGGGTATCGGATACGTGCACCCGTCCGGCTCACCATGCCGCCGCTGCTGTACCTAGGATGTCGGCGGTGACGAAGCCGTACGCGCAAACTCACGTGAGGCGACGTGGCGCGCGTCTGGAGTGGTAAGTGCAACATTGTTGTTAGACCCCACACTACACTCACCACAGAAGTATCAGACACACGATGGATATCATGGTAAAAACAGCGCTCATAAACGCCGTCATGGTCGGTTCTGGCGGGTTCCTGGGAACCCTCGCTCGATTCGGTTTAAATGGGTTCGTCCATCGATAACTGCCATCAGCGGCCTTCCCCTATGGCACCTTGGCAGTCAATCTCGTGGGCTGTTTCCTGATTGGTTCGGTCGCCGGTTTCGCCGAGGAGCGACAATTTCTTGGACAGGAAATCAGAGCGGTCGTACTTATCGGAGTACTCGGCGGCTTCACGACATTTTCGACGTTCGGCTATGACACCTTTGAAATGCTGCGGGATGGAAACTATGCACGGGCAACATTCAACGCCGGCATTCATGTCGCGCTTGGTGTTGCATTAGTCTGGCTGGGCCACACCCA
>CAUZDY010000013.1:0-68072 GCA_963578805.1 Vicinamibacteria bacterium
GTGGGGGTTGCATGTATCGAAGCGGTTCTACTCGAACCGGCCGCCGTCAATACTTGACGTGCCTCATGAGCGAGAAATGGAGTGGGTCGCGGCTGGTGACCCGGATCCGTTTAGTCCACTGGGAGCCCGAGGGATCGGCGAGCCGTCGCAGGGCGCCGGGTGCGGGGCGGTACAGTGCGCAATTGCCGATGTATTTGAGTCACTCGGTGAAGACGGTCAATTCCTGCGGACACCGATCATGACCGACATGATCTTAACCAAGCTGGATGGGCTACCTGAGCCGCACTCACGGTTGGCCACACATACGTAGTCAGGGAGACATGACCAATGGCGGTAATTCGCGACAACATGCCGGCTTTCGAACTTTTTCAACCGGCCAGCACTGATGATGCGCTGGGGTTACTGAATCAGTATGGCGCGGAGGCGTGGGTGCTAGCCGGCGGGCTGGACACGTGGGACTGGCTGAAGGACAGGGTGAAGCGGCCGTCGGTGGTGGTGGATCTCGGGAAGATCCCGTCGCTTCGGGAGATTCAGGCATCGGGGACCGGGCTGGAGATTGGGGCGATGACGCCGCTAAGCGAGGTGGTGCGGCACGCGGCGGTACAGGAGCAGTATCAACTACTGGCGGATGCGGCGGCGGTGGTGGCTTCGCCGCAGATCCGGAATCAGGGGACACTGGGCGGGAACGTGAGCCAGGACACACGGTGCTGGTATTACCGGGATGGGTGGAACTGCTACCGGGCGGGGGGCAACATCTGTTATGCGGATACCCCGACGGCGATGAACCGCGAACACTGTGTGCTGGGGGCAAGTCGGTGTGTGGCGGTGAATCCGTCCGACACAGCGCCGGCGCTCATGGCGTTGGATGCGCAGATGGTGGTGCGGAATGGCAGCGGCGAACGCGTGGTGGATGCGGCGGCGTTCTTTGTGGGCCCCGAGGTCGACATCGAGCGGATGACGGTACTGGAACCGGGTGATTTACTGACGGCGGTGCGGATTCCCTCGACGTGGGCGGGGGCGCGGTTCTACTTTGAGAAGAGCCGGGACCGCCAGGTGTGGGATTTTGCGTTGGGGAGTGTGGCGTCGGCTGCCAAGGTGCGCGACGGAGCGATTGAGGACATCCGGATAGTGGTGAACGGGATGGCCCCCACGCCGGTGCGGCTGACGGCGGTGGAGGATGAGGTGCGGGGCCAGACGGTTACGGACTCGCTGGCCGAGCAGGCCGGGCAGATTGCGATCCGCGGGGTCAAGCCGTTGGCGCACAACGGCTACAAGGTCTCACTCCTCAAGAACCTCGTGATTCGTTCGATTCGCGGCGCTGGGGCATAAGGTATGGAGTTCTTTCAGTGGGGCAGTAACCCGTGGGGACAGGAGATCCTGATCCGGATCTCTATGGATATCCTCTATCTTGCCTTCTGGGCCGGGATTGCATTCATTCTCTTCCACCTCATCTATGCGGCGGTCTGGGTACCGAAGCTCGTCCGCGCCCATGCGGGGGGTGGTGCAGACGTGGGGACTGGCGAGGCCGCCCATGTTCCAGAGAAGATTACGCGGCACACATTGGCGGCACGAGCGTTTCACTGGATCATGGCCGCGTCGATGTTGGCACTTTTGATCACCGGATTCTTTCCCCTCGTCGGGGTCGAGTTTCCCTGGCTCACCATTCATTGGGTGTCCGGTGTCCTGTTGACCGTGTCGGTGCTGTATCACATCGTTCACGCGACTTTCTTTCTCGATTTTTGGTCGATCTGGATCGGTCCAAGCGATATCAAGGAGGCGGTCCAGCGCATCAAGCGTCAGCTTGGCCAGGACGTCGAAGTCAAGAAGCACCCGAAGTATCCGCTCGACCATCGGCTGTATCACCTAGCCGTTACGCTGGCAGGATTCGCCGTGATCGGTACCGGCCTCGTAATGTTGTTCAGGATCGACACACCGCTGGTCACGAAAAACGCCTATCTCTTGGCTGATGAGACCTGGGGCCTGGTGTACGTTCTTCACGGTCTCGGCTCTGCACTGTTCGTCATGCTTACACTGACTCATATCTACTTCGCGGTCCGTCCAGACAAAATCTGGCTTACGAAGTCGATGTTGTTCGGATACGTGGACCGTGAGCACTACCTCGGCCACCACGATCCAAAACGCTGGGTTGTCACGCGGGAATCTGGCGAAGAGTGAGCGCCGCTGAGGAGCTCAAAGCTCGAATCGATACGATCGAAGAAAGCTACGAATTTTTTCTGGCGTATGCGGCTCAGGGTGTGTCCGGCGACCAGGCGACGAAGTCATCAGGCCAGGTTCGAGAGTTTCTGCAACGCAGTGAGACCGCCGTACCCGAACTGGCTGATCTGTTCGTGAAGGTCGTCGAAGAGCAACAGGCCGACCAACCGCAGTTCTACCGAGATTTCATCGATGTGTTGAGACGAGACGCCGCTGATGCGTTGTCAGCGATCCGTCTCGTGCTTGCTCAGCGGTCCATCAGCTCTCAGATGGTCGACAATCTCAATGCGATGATTCACCTGCGGGCGTTGCTGACCGACGTATTCCTCATCGATGAGATACTCAGCCCGAGGGCCACTGGGACCGCGACACCTCCAGCGTCGCCGTAGTGGGGTCTCTGCCTGTCGCCCCTGGCGTTTTAGGTCTACGAGTTGTCTTGACTTAAGCAGATACGCGGTCTAGGTCTGCTAATCCTTCGTCTCTCCATGGGGGTCGTTTTCATCGCCCATGGTCGGCCCACGTTCTTTCCGGTGTCGGGTAGTCACCTCGCTCATACCGCACTGGGCTGCTTGAAGCATCGGGAGTCTCGGCCGCCTACCTGGTGGCTATTGGCACCGGTCTCGTCGAACTGCTGGCGGGGGTTCTCCTTGTCGTAGGCGCCTACACCGCGGTGGTTGCGTTACTTCTCGCGGCGACGACGGTCGCCTTCAGCTGGATGTCTTATCTGTCCAACGGGTTCTTCCTGGATTGGTCGCTTGTATCTGGCGCTGGACACAGCTATGAATTAAACCTTCTACGACTCAGTGCGCTGGCGTGCATGTGGCTCGATTGCCTATGACGCCAGACATGCGAGGAAACAGGGATCGAGGAGGGGTCAGAAGAGGACGTGAAGCCGGTCGTGTCCCGGGGTGCCCACAGCGCCTCTTATTCTTCCCAGTTTCGACTTCAGACCCCTGTCTCGCCCCGTATAAGATCTCACCGACAAGGTCGTTCTGATCACCGTACCAGTCGAGTCTGTCGTATCGTGATTCGGTTGGCTTCACGTGGTGATTAACGCAGCGTCGATCTCGAATTAACCGAAGCGCTCACACTTGATTCGATCCTGGTCAGCGTCATGGCCAAAGCTCGATCGGTCCGCCGGAAAAGATAAACAGTAGACAGGTTGACACGATGTCCAACCGGCAAGTCAATGCGGATTGACGGGGAAAGTCACCTGGAATCCGAAAGACTGTTCCCTGTCTACGTCTCGGTGTCTCGGTTCACTGACCCTGGAGAGTACGCTGGTAGGCAGATGGCGAGGTACTCAGCGCCGCCCTCTTCCGGGGTGCTATAGCGCACCCACTCGCCGGGGTGAGTGACGATGGCTTGTCCAGCTCGCACATCGATCTGGCCGGCCTCGTGTTCGACCCGGAGTAGGCCACCGAGGACGAGAGTCACCTCCTCGAATTCTGGTCGCTGTCCCGGTTCCTGCCACCCTGCAGGTGAAATCATCCGGGCAACACTGATACCTGCGTGACCGGTATTGACGTGTCCGACAAATTCCTGGATCTGCTTTGGCTTTGTTCCGGCTGCGGGGACGAGTGTAGGTTGCTCGATCAACTGCGGCATGCAGCATCCTATGACGTGACTACAGCCGTCCCACTGACGCTAACCATCAGCATGCTACCGCTCTGTCCGATCACCTCGTAGTCGATATCAACCCCCACGATCGCGTTGGCACCGACCTTTTCCGCCTCCTCTGTGAGCTCTTTGAAAGCGAGCTCTCGGGCGGTGTGGAGTTCTTTCTCATAAGAGGCGGACCGACCGCCGACAATGTCGCGAACACTGGCGAATAAATCACGAAAGAGATTGGCTCCCAGAATTGCCTCGCCGGTCACGATGCCGCAATAGCGAATGATAGTTTTCCCGTCGACACTTGGGGTGGTGGTGATGATCATGCTCGAACGCTCCTTGAGGTTACGCCCGCAACGACGGCTGCATCATACACCCCATCCCACTAGGGTAGTTTCCGACCGCCGACGCGTCCAAGAAGGTTACCGAGGGCCATGGACGCCCGGCCTGTTGGGAGATTGTTGATGTAGATGCTTCGGATCCAGAGCCGCCACAACCCATTCACCGTCTGTATGCAGATATCCTCGGCGGTCGGCCGGTCCGGAAGTCGCGTATGAGCGCGTCCCACGGCGGACGCAACTCAGCGGCTATCGATCCTGAGTGATGGCAGAAGTGATACGAGCAGTCAACGTGTCGCAGACGTAGGGGCTGGTATCACCGAGTGTGGACGTAGATGCCGCAGGGTGAAGTCCAGCATCTTGATATGCCGATGCTTCTCGAGCTCGGGGTCTCCAATTCTGTGGCGTGACTGGGGGTAGAGCATCATGTCGAACGGTTTCCCTGCTTTCTGAAGCTCGTAGGCGAACTGCAGTGTGTGCTGCATATGCACGTTCTCGTCCATTGTGCCGTGGACGAGGAGAAGCGCACCATGCAGGTCAGCCGCCGCAAACCGCGGGGAGCTTCGACGATACCCTTCACCATTGTTCTGTGGTCTACGCATGTACCGCTCGGTATAGATCGTGTCGTAGTCTCGCCAGTCGGTGACCGATCCGCCTGCGATCCCAAAGGTAAAGCTCCGGCTGTGGGTCAGTGCGTAGCTCACCATAAAACCGCCGTAGCTCCATCCCTCGATCCCGACCCGGCTGACGTCCGTGAATGGTTGTTCGCCAAGCCAAGCAATCCCGTCCTCGATATCACGCAGTTCGAGTTCCCCGAAGTTCTGATACACGGGCCACGCGGACACAGCGCCCTTGCCGCTTGCGGTACTGTTGTCCATGACCCAGACAATGACGCCGTGCTGGGCCAGCAGCTGCCAGAAGAGGTACGTCGAACCGCTCCAGGCGTTGCGGACCCGCTGCGTATGGGGCCCACCGTAGACGTGCTGGTAGACGGGATACCGTCGAGTGGGATCAAAATCTGGAGGCTTGATCATCATCGCTTCCATCACGAAGCCATCTCGGTTCGCGACCTGGACAAACTCGGGCACTGCCAGACGATAGTCGCTGAGTGACGTATTCCGGTTGGCGTCAATGACTCGAGTTTCTGTGCCATCCGCCGCGTGGATACGAACACTCGGGGGGCTGCTAACGTCACTCCACGTGTCGATGTACTGCGTGAAACTGGGGTTGAATCTGGCCCGGTGCGTGCCAGGGAACCTTGATAGCCGTGTCAATCCGGAGCCGTCAAGTCGAACTCGATAGATATCGCGTCCGATATGACTCCGCTCGGTGCCGGAGAAATACACCCACTCACCCGCTTTGTCGACGCCGTGAACTTCCCGAATTTCCCAAGGGCCATCGGTGATCTGCCGAACGAGGTCTCCGTCGGCACCATAGTGGTAGAGATGCTTCCAGCCAGTGCGTTCGGATAGCCACAAGAAGCCTTGGTCTGCAAGCCATGTTGGAGGCCCGTTCACGTTCACCCAAGCCTCGGTAGTCTCCCTGAAAAGACGGGTCACTTCGCCAGACGACGTCGCCATATTCAAGTCGAGCCACGTCTGCTCACGGTCTTGGATTTGAAAGACAACCTTCCTGCTATCAGACGACCATCCGACGTTGACGATTAGAGGCTGTGCCAATGTGTAGTGCTCGGTGTCGACCCATGTGGTCTCACTACCACTTGACCGAACGAGACCGAGCCGGACGATAGGGTTCGGATCACCGGCCTTTGGATACTCCCAATTCTCCAGCTCCAGGTGGTAGGGAATGTGGTCAACGATGGTGTAGCCTGGCACATTGGAGTCGTCCAGTTGAAGGTACGCAATTTGTGTCGAGTCTGGGCTCCACCAGTACCCGCGAAAATTTCCACGACCGTAGATCTCCTCTTGATAGACCCAATCCAGAAGACCGTTACGCACGACGTCACTTCCGTCGTGAGTAAGTGGGTACTCGTGGTGGTGGTCGATATCGACCAAGTGCAGATCGTGATTCCGTATGAATGCGACGAACCGGCCATCTGGGCTGAATGATAGATGCTCTTCGGGTTCTGGTGATCGCGTAAGACGGGACACGCGCCTGGTGCCGACATCATAGTGGTAGAGATCATTGGCGAGGTCGAAGAGAAGCGCGGTCCGCCCGGGATTCATGAGATGGGAGTTCCGGCGAGAAAGGAGGCGCGCCTCCTCCGGGCCGATTTCAGAGAATGCCGCAAGCGCGGCCTCCATCAGTGCGACATCAAAGAGCGGCTCGCGCTGTCCTGTTCTGGCGTCGACCGAGACTAGCGGAGCACTCGCAGCCGATCGGTCAACCCGTTCAAGATAGCGATCGTCGTCAAGCCACACGAGTTCCCGAGGTGGATTTCCGTCGAAATCGACCCGCCGTTGGGGGTCGAAGATCTCGTCTATAGTTAGATCGCGCAGTTGCCCAGACGCCGGGTGGGCTATGCTAAAAAGCAAACCAAAACACCCGACTATGGTAGCGCGCCACAGGCGATGAATGGTTATCTCCATATTCCTCTAGTGCGACCCATGGGGTAGAGATTCAGGAGCGTCGAAATGGGTGACTCTGGCCGGTTGACAGTCCTATAATCCAGAGCTTAGCAGATTCAGGACCAGAGCCGAGAGGTGTGTCTTGGCGAACTTTTCGTTGTTTTGTCGGGCGGTATTCATACAGCTTGCGTTTTAGTTCGTCGAGGCGAAACCTGGGTTCCAAGTTAGCTCCAACTTCTTGCGTTTTGATATTGCGCGGGAATGGGAGTACGAGATCGAAAATGACGACGGTGGATATATTGGTCTTCGGGCCACATCCCGACGACATCGAAATCGGCGTTGGAGGCACGGTTGCGACACATGTCGATCTTGGATACCGTGTTGGTCTCTGCGACCTGACGCGGGGTGAGCTGGGGAGCAACGGCACGGTCGAGCAGCGTATGAACGAGGCGCAAGCCGCAGCCGAAGTTCTCGGCGTTACCTGGAGAAAGAACCTCGAATGGTCGGATGGCGGCATTGCGGCCGAGAGCCAGTCTGTCGCTCAGGTCCGCTCGGTCGCCGAGCTGCTTCGTCGCAGTCGTCCCGCGGTAGCGCTGCTGCCTTATTGGCGCGATCGGCATCCTGATCACGAGGCGGCGAGCCGCGTCTTGACCGAAGCTGTGTTCCGTGCCGGTCTGCGTCGGTTTGCCATCGACGGTGATCCATGGAAGCCTGACTGGGCGTGCTATTACTTCATCAACGACATCGCTGACGCATCGTTTGTCATCGATGTGACCGGGACCTATGATCGTAAACGTCAGGCCCTGGCCTGTCATCGAAGTCAGTTTCACCCAGTTGGAGACCAGGCGGTTGAGACTCGACTCACGGCCTCGAGTTTTCATCAAATGATCGAAGCTCGTGACGCTCACCTCGGTGCGCTGATCGGTGTGGGTCAAGCGGAAGGCGTGGTTGTGAGGGAACCACTCGTCAGGTCGACGTGGCTTAAGTCATGAATATAGGGATCGTCTGCTACTCGTCGGTCGGCGGCAGCGGAATCGTGGCCACAGAACTGGCCAAAGCGCTCGCGGCGCGTGGACACAATGTCAGGTTGATAAGCTCAGACCCGCCGTTTCGTCTCGGCGAATTCCAGGCTGGGCTCGTCTTTCATGAGGTTAAGACTCCTGGGTATCCGCTGTTTCGCGAGCCCCAGTATCTACTTTCGCTCGCCAACAAACTTGTTGAGGTTACTCGAGAGTTCGACCTCGACATCATTCACGCCCACTACGCGATTCCACACGCGGTCGCAGCGTATTTGGCTCGGCAGATCCTAGCGGCGTCTACCGTCAAGAAGATCCCTCACATCGTCACTACCCTGCATGGGACCGATGTCACGATTATTGGGAGTGATGAGTCATACTCAGAGACAGCGGCATTCTGTATCAATCAGTCAGATGCGGTGACGGCTGTCTCCGATAGTTTGCGGCTCGAGACGTATCGGCAGCTCAAAGTGCGTGCGGATATTAGGGTGATTCCGAACTTTCTTGACCGTCACCGCCATCGACGGGAAACAGACCATGGTTTGGGAGCTCGCTATCGAAACGGCGATGATCGTATGAAGCTGGTGGTTCATATCTCAAACTTCCGCCCAGTCAAGCGTGCCGACGCAGTCGTGAGGATCTTTCACGGGATTCAAGAGCGTGTTCCGGCGCGTCTGCTACTAATTGGAGATGGACCAGAGCTGCCGCTGGCGCGTCGGGTGGCTCGAGAGCTCGGTGTGAGTGCTCATGTCGATGCGCTGGGCGAGCAGGAGCAGGTCGTCCCGATTCTCTCGGTCGCCGATCTTTTCCTGCTGCCGTCGTCAGAGGAGAGCTTCGGCGTGGCGGCGCTTGAGGCAATGGCGTGCGGCGTGCCCGTCGTGGCATCGCGGGTGGGCGGACTCCCAGAGGTCATTGAGGACGGTGTCTCAGGGTTTCTTCACGACGAGCATGACCTCGATGCGATGGTGAATAGTGCGGTCCAACTACTGAGTAATCCGGAGCTGCACCAGAGGTTCGTAGGGGAAGGTCTCACTCGAATTAATACGCGGTTTTGTACAGAAGAAGTCGTACCTCGGTATGAGGCGCTTTACAAAGAGCTTTGCACTGACACCTCGTAAGCCCTACAAATACAGCTATTTGCAAGCCATCAGTACCCTCTCGGGTGTATACTCGACCGTTATGGTCAGAAAGAGACTCGCCCGTATCGGTGTGGCGGTTCTGGTCGTCTCGTGTGTCCACGGAGGCTCCGTCGCCTGGGCGCAGCCGGTCCAAGTGGGGACCGAACACGTCGAGTTAGGAGTGGCGTTACGTCAGCTCAAATCTGTCGGCACCTTCATGATGGCCACGGCGCATCCTGACGACGAGAACAACGCGCTGCTCGCACTACTCGCCAAGGGTAAGGGACATCGGACAGTGCTGGTGACAGCGACCCGCGGTGACGGTGGCCAAAACGAGATTGGTTCTGAGCTTTCTGATGCCCTTGCCGTGCTTCGTACAGAGGAGTTGTTGGCGGCGCATCGGCTGGACGGAGCTGAGCAGTTTTTCACGCGTGCCGTCGACTTCGGGTACTCGTTCAGCCAGCAAGAAACCTTCGAGCGCTGGGGAGAAGAGGAGATACTCGCCGACTTTGTGCGGTTGATCCGAACGGTTCGTCCCGATGTTGTTGCGGGACTAAACCCAGAGGGTCAGGGCGGTGGGCAGCATCATCAGGCGTCGGCGATTCTAGCCCGCGAGGCGTATGGGGCGGCTGCCGACCCGACCCGATTTCCGGAGCAGCTGCAGGCGGGGCTTCGACCCTGGGCACCGAAGAAGTTCTACTTTAGCACCGGGTTCGGACTCAGGAGCCGTGGTGGACTCCCGCCGGATGCCACGACTATTAACTTAGCGGGATACGACAGGCTGCTGGGACGAACCTACGCTGAGGTTGGCAGTCATGCACGAAGCATGCACAAGTGCCAAGGGATGTCTCCTCTCATCAGGCTGCCCGGTCAGGCCTCGGCGAGCTACCGATTAGTTCATACCTCGATTTCCGGTCAGGTTGGCCGCGCCGAGTCGTCGCTGTTCGACGGGATCGACACGTCAATTGAGGGACTTGCCAGATTTGCTGGGTCCCGTCCTCCGGTCAGCCTGGAGGCTGCGCTGGCGGAGGTCGCCGACTTTGCGAGCCAAGCGCTGGTTGCCTTCGATTCCGGTGACCCAGATGCAGTCCGCGAACCAGTCCTCGCCGGATTGGCCGCCGTCCAGCGTATCCGAACCGGTCTCGATACCAGTGGGCTGTCTGGGGATGCGATGTGGGAGATCGACTACCGGCTGGCCACCAAGGAGCGTCAGTTCGAACGAGCGGTGGTACTGGCACACGGGGTTCGTCTGGAGGCGTTGGCGGATGACGGCCTCGTGACCGCGGGGCAACCCCTCACCGTGACGACGCTGGTCGCCAATCGTAGTGATGCGTCGTTTGTGGTAGCGGACATACGGATCGACGGTTTCGATGCGTCAGGATCGGCATGCGGGCGGAGCGAGGTGCTCGCCTCAGACGTCTACAGTTGTACCGCCGAGCTCAGGGTTCCGACTGGTGCTGCGGCGACGAGTATTCACTGGGGGCGTGTTCCCGGATCTGCCCGTTATGCCTTCGATGAGGATGTTCCTTACGGGGCGCCATTTCGCCCGTCTCCGTTTATGGCCTCGTTTGAGCTTGAGTTCGGCTCGAATCGGGTGGTCGTGGAGCGACCGATCGAATATCGATACGGCGATGATGTCTTTGCCGGTGAGAAACGAACCGAGATCAACGTCGTCCCCAGGCTGGCCGTCGAGGTGTCCCCAGATATCGCGATCATCCCTCGGGGTACCGGTGGGTCACGGATGATCCGTGTGACAGTGGCGAATGCATGGCCTGGCGCCTTTGAAGGGGATGTTCGTCTGGACCTACCGGTCGGCTGGACGGCGACGCCACCGACCATCCCCGTACGGTTCTCGAGGGAGGACGAGACGCAGACCGTTCGGTTCACGGTGACACCGCCGGCGCAAGCTGGTGGCGAGTACCAGATCCGGGCAACGGTACATACGCCCGAAGGGTTATTTGACGCCGGACATCAGGTTATCGAGTACTCGCACATTGGGCGTCGCCATCTGGTTCGCCCGGCTGAGTCGACGATCAAGTTGATCGATGTTGCCCTTCCGGCGAACCTCACCGTTGGCTACATCGAAGGTGTCGGTGACGAAGTTCCTTCTGCCATCGAGCAACTTGGGGCCGCCGTCGAATTTATTGACGCTGACGAATTAGCGTGGGGTGACCTGTCGAAGTTCGATGTAATCGTCGCTGGGGTCCGCGCCTATGAGCGTCGATCGGACCTGCGGGCGAACAACGATCGGCTGCTGCAGTATGTCTACGGTGGCGGGACGTTCATCGTTCAGTACAACAAGTTTGAGTTCAACAACGCTCAGTACGGACCGTACGTTGCCCAGGTCAGCCGCGACCGGGTAACCGACGCGAATGCGCCCGTTCGCGTATTGAGCACTGATCACTCAGTGTTTGGATGGCCCAACCCCATCGGGCCGACGACCTGGAACGATTGGGTTCAAGAGCGGGGCCTGTATTTCCTTGGTGACAAGGATCCGGCGTACACCGACTTGGTCGAACTAGAGGACACGTTTGAATGGAACCCAGGGACAAAACGAGGCGCGCTTGTTGAGGCCAGGTATGGGCAGGGTCGCTGGATCTATCTCGGGCTTGGGCTCTGGAGACAGCTTCCGGCTGGCACGGTCGGTGCGTACCAACTACTGGCTAATCTACTCAGTCTAGGCATCACGCTAGAGTGATGCCTAGACTATTGATCAAGGTTTGGGACCGCGGTCGCATCGGTGCTGACCGTTACTGTCTCACGGACTTTTCCAGTCTCCGGGTGGATGACAACCACTTCACGGTAGCCGAGTGCCGCAGAGACATTTAGCAGAGGCGTTTCACCGATGAGCGTGCTTTTCGCCCAGACCCACGCTCCCGGTGGGCTGTCGATCAAGACGGAGCTGGTCTCGGGTTGTAGTTTTTTCCTCACTGAACATCACGCCTCTTTTCTTCTGGGTCATGTCTCGACCTGAGATGCCGCGGTACTGGTCGCCGACGACCTGGTGCTCCTCTCATGCGTCGGGTGGGAGGAGCGTGACGCTGTGACTCGATCCCGCCTACCGTCGTTACAGGTAAATTGTTTCGTGGCGGTTTATCTCAAGGGTTTACTGACTGCGAACCCGCAGCTATCGATCGGTCCGGCCCAGTAGCAGCAGGTCACCGCTGGGGTCGGCGGCACCGCCCTCTGGTTCCAGGGTCACCGCGATGGCGAGAGGAATTCCGGCATCGCTAGGCGGATCGACAGTTGAAAAAATCCGCCCGGCCCCATCGACGCGTGCGAAGCCGACTGCAATCGGATCCGGTGGCACGACGAACCACACCTGATAGATTTGGCCTGGAGGTAGGGGTGGGACATTTGATGCGACCAGCACGGCTCCCCGCGTTCCACTCAAGAACGCTCTGCCCGAGGCATTCGGTGCGGCCGGTTGGCCTTGAAGGCTGATGGTCGCAACGTCGGGTGCAGCCAGAACGTCAGCGCGTGCCCGAAGCTCACGTGCCACCTGGCGAGAGGTGACCGCATCATGGTCCGCTGCCTGAATGCGCAAGACGGACGCATCCAGACTGTCGCGCAGTTGTCGAGAACGGGTGACGTGCTGTGCGGCGTACCATCCGAGCGCAGCCGCTGCAATTAGGCACATCACGGCGACGACGCGATACACCGGCGCGAGCCGGACGCCAGATAATGGGATTCGCGCGTCGCGTCGTGGTCGCGGATCCGAATCCGCCCCGACAATCCTGAGCCGGAGGCTGGCCGGAGGTTGCTGGGTCGGAGCAGCCTGCGATAGCCCACGGGCGACCGGAAGCAGCTGCGTAACCGTGGCCACGCAGACGACGCATGTCTCAAGGTGCTGCTCGAACCGATCGCGATCAATCCGGTTCAATCCGCCGATCGCATACAGGCCAGCCATCCCATCGTGGGAGCGGTGCGATGGTTCAGTCATGATTAACCAAGTGCCGTGCCGGCGAGTGTTCGCAGCCCGTGTTCGACGTTGAGTCGTATGGTGTCGATCGGCAGCGTCAACCGGTCGCTGAGCTCATGCTGGGTCAGCCCTTCAAAGAAAATTAACTCGATGACGGTGCGTTCCTCAGGCGCAAGCTTCGCGAGCGATTGCTGGAGACGAAGCCGCGCCGCTGGGCTCAGCAGAGGCTCTCGACGTTCGGAAGTGGGCTTGGGTATCTCAACGGCGGCGCGTTCTTGCTTTGTGCCAACCTTGCTAGTCGCGGCGTCCGCGTTCCGACGAACGATTGCCCGCTGTCGAACGAGCGAAAGGACGACGGCCCCCAGATGGTCAACGTCAGCATTGGAGACGTCGGCTTCGTCCTTAAGCTGCTCGAACACAGCGGCCACGATCTCTTCGGCCGATTCGGGTCGTTCGAGAATCCGGATCGCGAGTGAGTATGCGGGTTCCGCTACCCGGTCGTAGACTATGCTCAGCATCGCAATATTTTACTGCGAAATGGCGGCTGCTCTGTAATAAGGCCGCGACCGTGGCGTCAGCCGAGATCGGGTTCCGAACGGCTAGCCTGTCGCACCCGATCGCCACAGCCCGAACCCTGAGCGGGATCTCCCGCTCGGTCCGATGTTCGATCTGACTGGGAAGGACTTTGTCGATCTTCCGGGTTGGCCTGGGCTCTGACAGCTCTAACCCATTTGGCGATCGCGTTGACGAACTCCGCGGGTTAGCGCTTAAGTCTGCCTCGAGCCTTGAGGGGTGTTTGATGAGGTATCTCTTTAGGAAGCGGTTCACCGGTCAGGCCGACGTGGTAGAAGGCGCTGCTGGGAATGCTTACGAGCGCCCAGACCCGCGCAGATCACTGTTTCAGCGTCTGGTGTCTCATTTCCGGGTGACCACGCTTGGCGAGCAAATCTCACTCCGGCTTTGTTGAGGCGACCCGTATCCGCACGTAGTCAACAACCCACAGACCATCGGTATTCAGCAACTGCGGCTCCAGCCGTGTCCGGACCGCGTCAATCAACGGTTGCCGGTCCGGCTCGGTGACGCTGCTAATGTATGTTTGCGCAAAAATTTCCAGCCAGCTTTGAATGTCGGATGGGAGTGGAGTCGGTCGAGGAAAAAGCATGTTGAGGTCAACCCGAAATCCCTGGGATTCGAGACGGGCACCGTACTCCTCCGGTGTCGGAAAGTACCACGGATCAAGACCGTGTGCGTCGAGGCCCCGCTCCGAGAGTTCAGCCTCCAGTGCTTCGCGAATCGTGGCCACGCAGCCCGCCCCTCCGAACTCGGCGACGAAACGTCCGCCGGGTCTGAGCACGTTCCACACGTTGGCAATTACCGGTTGAGGGTCCGTGATCCAATGAAGAGCAGCGTTACTGAAGACGCAATCGAAGAAACCTTCAACGCTCAGTTCGGATACGTCGCCGATTCTGGCGTCGAGTCCACGTTTAAGGGCCGCCCCCACCTGCTCGGGGCTGCTGTCAATGGCGATGACTTCACACCCGGCCGACACCAGACGCTCGGTCAGCGCACCGTCGCCGCACCCGAGGTCGAGCACACGCTCACCTGGTTGGGGATCGAGTAAATCGACGACCGGACGACCGAGATCCGAGACGAATCTCGCATGTTGTGCATACTGCTCAGGGTCCCATTTTTGCATCGATCAGTTATCGCTTTCGATCTTGAGCCGACCGGTGTAAATGGCCATGCCCACTACCGCGTCGATTCCTTCACGGTCGAGCCGGTCGATCTCCGACCGATTTGTGATGCCTCCCGCTGCTGTGAGCTTTCTGGCCGTCGCGCGACGGACGGCCATGATCGCGCGGAGGTCCGTACCCTGCATGAGGCCTTCCGTGTCGACATGGGTATACAGAAACTCAGCGCAGAACGGTTCAAGCTGCTGCACCGCTTCCACAGCTGAGAGACCGACCGCTTCCTTCCACCCCTTGATGACGACCTGTCCTCCCTTACTATCAACCGCTGCGATGATCCGGTCGGCTCCCACTGCCGTGGCAAGTCGCGACGCGAACTCGGTATTTGGCTGTCCATCTTTAAACAGCGACGACCCGACGATGACCGCGGTTGCGCCGTACGCCAGTATCTCTCGAGCGCGCTCAACGGTGCGGATTCCTCCCCCAACCCGACACGGCAGTCTGGGAGTGATCGATCGGACAATGGAATCGTTGGAACCTGATCCCATCGCGGCATCGAGGTCAATCAGTTGGACTTTGGGGAACCGCCGAAACTTTTGAACCCACGACTCGATGTCGTCGCTCGCCAGAGCCTGTTGTTCTCCCTGGATCAGCTGGACGACCTGACCGCCTTGAAGATCAATAGAAGGGATCAGCATCTACCTTCGCACGGGAATCCCAGCGTGGTCTAGGTGCGTCTTGAGATCAGCCACGGCATGTTCGGAGTAGTGGAAAATCGACGCCGCGAGCGCGGCGTCTGCTTTCCCTATCGTGAAGACGTCGACGAAATGGTCGAATGTCCCGGCGCCACCCGACGCGATCACTGGAATCGAAACCGCTTCTGACACTGCTGCGGTGAGGGGGCAGTCAAAGCCTCGTTTCGTGCCATCTCGGTCGATCGAAGTCAGCAGGATCTCACCCGCACCTCGGTCGGCAGCTTCGGCGGCCCACTCGATGGCATCGCGCTCGGTCGATTCCTGCCCGCTTCGGACGTAGATCTGGAACCGGTCGTCGTAGCGTTTCGCATCGATCGCGACAATAATCGCCTGGCTGCCGTATCGTCGTGCCAGTGTCGTGATGAGTTCAGGGTGGGTAACCGCTGCAGTGTTCAAGCTGACCTTGTCGGCCCCGGCTTCGATCGCAGCCTCCACGTGTTGCTCGTCGCGGATGCCGCCACCAACGCAGAGGGGAAGGAAGATATGTTGCGCGACGGAGTGGATCGTGTCGGCGAGCGCTTTGCGCTTCTCGATGGTTGCCGTCACATCAAGAATGACGACCTCATCGATTCCTTCATGGTTGTATCGAATGGCAAGTTCAGCCGGGTCGCCGGCATTGCGAAGGCCTTCGAAATTGACGCCTTTGACGACACAGCCGTCTCGAACATCAAGGCAGGCGATGATTCGTTTGGACAGCATCCGTTCTGTCGTTACTGGGATGTCGCGTGGGCTCCAACACGGGCAAGGAAGTTTCCCAAAATCACCAACCCGACGTCTCCTGATTTCTCGGGGTGAAACTGAACACCAGCGATGTGGTTCCGTTCGACGACGCTGGCAAACTCGACTCCGTAACCGGTCGACGCGACGCAATCGGCTGTGACAGGTGCGGCGAACGAATGGGTGAAGTAGACTTGGTCGCCTTCGCCGACCCCTTCAAGCAGCCACGATGACCGCGTAAGGTGAAGGCTGTTCCAACCGACGTGCGGCACCTTAAGCGGTGCAGAGCCGTCCGTTCCCTTCCCAGAATCCGTCATCAATGCACAGGTGCCAGGCATGGCACCCAGCCCCGCTAGGCTGGGAGCTTCGTCACTTCCGTCAAAGAGCCACTGAAGTCCCAAACAGATGCCCAGCAGGGGGACCGAATACCGGACGGCTCTGCGTATGGCCGCGGTCCAGACGCCTGCAAGCGCCTCTGTCGCCTGGAAGTTACCAACTCCAGGCACGATCACCCCTAAGCAGGCTTCGAGCTCCTTTGGTGTCGTTGGTGTCACATGCGCCGCGCCGAGATACGTGAGCGCTTTGCGGACCGACGTGAGGTTTCCCGCGCCGTAATCAATGAGAGCGATCACAGTAACCCTTTAGTGCTCGGGAGAGTTTTCCCCAGCTGGCGGTCGAGAGAGCACGCTACCCGAAGCGCTCGGGCAAACGCCTTGAAGATGGCTTCGACACGGTGGTGGCTCGAGCGCCCGTACATCACTTTAAGGTGGAGATTGGCTCGCGCTCCCTGGGCAAACCCTTCGAAGAAGTCCTGCACCAGTTCGGCCTGCAGGTCACCGACCTGTTTGACGCGAAGTTTCAGATCAACCACCGTGTGCACTCGGCCGCTGAGATCGATCGCTGCCACACCCAACGTCTCGTCCATCGGCATGACGAAGTATCCAGCCCGATTGATGCCGCGCTTCGTTCCCAGGGCCTGCGTTACCGCTTCACCCAGCGCAATGCCGACATCCTCGACCGTGTGATGCTGATCGACGTCGAGATCTCCGGTGGCCTTGAGCGTGAGGTTAAAGAGCCCGTGCCGGGCGAACAGCTCGAGCATATGATCGAGGAAACGGATACCGGTTCGCACGTCGTATCGCCCATTCCCGTCAAGCGCCAGTGTGAGCGTGATCTGAGTTTCGCTGGTTATCCGTTTGATCGTCGCTCGTCGCACAGTGTCCTCCTACCTCACGCGAGTCGCCACCGACGCTGCGTGCGCGATCAGCCCTTCCGCGTTTGCCAGCGAAATCGCAGTGGGAGCCAGGCGCTGCAGGCCAGCACGGGTCAGCCGCTGCACGTTGCTGATGCGAACGAAGTCTGATGCGCTCAGTCCGCCCCGGAACCTGGCGGCGCCGTTGGTCGGGAGCACGTGGTTCGACCCGGTCGCATAGTCGCCGGCGGCCTGCGCCCCGTATGGTCCGACGAAGACCGTTCCGGCGTGTGTGAGGCGGCGCGCCACGCCTTCGGTTTCACACACGACATGCTCGGGTGCGATTTCATTGGAGAGCTTGATTGCCTCGCTCAGCGTACTCGTCACAATCGCCACTCCGTGGCGTGTCATTGAGGCACGCGCGGCTGGGTATAGGACAAGTCGCCTCCCGACCGCCTCGGCGACTATCTCCGCCAGCTTTGGGTTCGGTGTCAGCAGTACGGCACGTGCATCGGGGTCGTGTTCTGCCTGGGCGACGAGGTCGGCGGCGATCCAGTCAGGGTGGCCGGCTTTGGCAACGATAACGATCTCGGTCGGACCAGCATAGAAATCGATCGGACAGTCGCCGGAAACACGTGCCTTCGCAGCCGCCACGTAGGCGTTCCCCGGACCGACGATCTTCTCGACTTTCGGTATTGATTCGGTACCGTAGGCCATGGCGGCGATGATGTGGGCCCCGCCGACCCGGTAGAGCCTTGACACCCCGGCCTCCAGTGCCGCGGCAAGCACCGCCGGTTCCGGGCGTGGACACGCCGCGATGATTGTCTGGACACCGGCTACCTGGGCGGGCAGGGCCGTCATCAGCAGCGATGATGGAAGCGGATACCGTCCGCCGGGGACGTAACAGGCAACCCGCTCGAGAGGAAGGACGCGCTGCTCGACAACAACGCCTGGAACGGTTGTGGTACGCCAGCTTTTTGGTACCTGTTTCGTTGCAACGCGACGTATAAGACGCGCTGCTTCCTTGATGGCACGGCGCACGGCCGGCGGTGTCTGCTTCGCCCCGCTCCGTATCTCTCGCCGGGATACTTCCAGTGGGCCGGTCACTCGGTCGAAACGCCGTGCGTAGTCCTGGAGTGCCCGGTCACCGCGCCGCCGGACGCCGCTCACGATCCGCGTGACCTGTGCCTCCACGACGGGGTCGCGCTTCTGCGCTCGGTCGAGCAGTCGCCTAACCGCCCTGGTATTTGACGAAGCGATTATTTTCATCGATCTCCCTGCCACACGTTCTCTACAGAACGATCTTGTTGAGCGGGTACTCCACGATACCCTGGCCACCGAGCGCCTTAAGTTTGGGGATAAGCTCACGGACGGTCCGCTCTTCGAGAATCGTCGTGATAGCGACCCAGTCCGGGTCGCTTAGCGGAGCGACGGTTGGCTTCTGAAGCGCCGGCAGCAGACGCAGTAATTGGTCGATGTTGCCACGTTCCACGTTAAGCATCAGGCCAACACGACCTTGCGCTTCCATGGCCGCTCGTAATAAGAGTGCGATGTTGTCGAGTTTTTCCCGCTTCCATGGGTCGTCGACCGCCCGTTGACTTGCGATGAGCTGTGGGTTTGACTCCAGAACGGTGTCGATGATTCGGAGATGGTTAGCACGCAGCGTCGATCCTGTCTCTGTCGCTTCCACGATGGCGTCGGCCAGTCGCGGCGGTTTGACCTCAGTCGCACCCCAGGAGAACTCGACGTTAACCGAGACATTGAGCTTGGCAAAATACGATTCGGTGGCCCGCACCAGCTCGGTGGAGATCGTGCTTCCATCGAGGTCCTGTGGTGTTCGATACGTCGATGTCTCAGGCACGGCTAGGACCCACCGAACCTTTCGGAAGCTTTGTTTCGAGTAAATCAGGTCGGCGATGGTTACCACTGTCTGTCCCGTCGCGGCGTAATGTTCGGCAATCCAATCCTGTCCCGTCAGACCAGCGTCAACGGCGTCATCGGCGACATAGCGCGCCATCTCCTGAGCGCGAATCAGCGTGCACTCGATCGCAGGATCGTCGATGGTTGGAAAGTACGACCGAGGGCTCACATACACGTTGAAGCCCGCTCGAGCCAGGAGGTGAATGGTTGAATCTTGCAGCGATCCCTTCGGGATTCCCAGTCTCAGTGTCATGAACTCGTGTCTCCGCGATCTTGTGGTCTGCCGGTCCGTCTCATTGCCTCGAGGTCTTCACCCGTCCAGTTTCCGGAAGAAGCAAGTGCGTTCCCCAGTGTGACAGACGTTGCCGTCGCCGAGGCGGGTGACCCGGAGTAGGACGGTATCGTCGTCGCAATCGGTCAGCATCTGTTGCACCTTAAGTCGGTTGCCAGACGTTTCACCTTTCATCCAGATCCGCTGTCGCGTGCGACTGTAGAACGTAGCAAATCCGGTCGTTCTTGTCTGTTCCAGGGCCTGCTCGTCCATGAACCCGACCATCAATAGTTCGTCGGTTTCGTCGTCTTGGACGACCGCTGGTATGAGCCCATTTAATTTAGAAAAATCCATGGCCTATTCCTTTTGCCACAAAAAAAGCCTCGCCAAAGGCGAGGCCGTGGTCGTGCCTGTATTGGTTCTGTATTGCTGTTGCTCAGAGCCAGGCGCACGCCCGCCGACCCGCCACTTGACGGGAATAGCAATGATGGTGCGTGGAGAAAAACTCCAAATACATCGTAAGAGATACACTAGCCTAGCCTCCGCAAAACTGTCAAATATTGACAAGTCACAACTGGCAGGGAGGAAAGAGAGGATGTTGATGACTGACGTCAGACTGGTTGGGCTTCTGGTGGCAGCGTTGATTCTCGTGTGGAGACCGACCACCGCACAAGACACCAGTGAGGCTGCGGCCCGCGCCACCCTGGACCAGTATGTCGAGGCGTGGAACGCTGGAGACAATGAAGCGATTGTGCGGGCCAGTAACTTTCCGCGGCTGAGTATCGGTCCCGCCGGGCAGGTTGTGGTACGCCAGAGCTCCGAAGATATCGAGACAGATTTCGATCTGCTTCGGCAGGCCGAGGGGTGGGATTATACGACGTTCGACCTCGTCGAAGCGGTTCATGTGGCACCCGATAAAGTGCACTACAGGGTCGTGTCAAGCCGACGACGTTCGGACGGTAGTGCATATCGGACCGGTCCAGCTCTATACATTGTGACCCGACAGAATGGCCGCTGGGGCCTTCAGCTACAGTCGATCCTGCCACCGACGTTCACAGCGCAGTAGGGGGTTCTCGTCCGACCATGACTTCGGTCGCTTTGATGACCGCGATCGCTTCATCACCTCTCTGTAGACGAAGTTCATCGAGCGCGTCACGTGTGATGATTGCTGTTAGCGACTGGTCCCCGACGCGCAACCGCACCTGCGCCAAAAGTCCGTCCCGCCGCACCTCCTCGACCACCCCGCTGAGGCGGTTCCGGCCGCTCAGCGCGATCAGTACACCTGAATTCGTCCTCCGCCGGCGGGACCGGGGAGCCGTGGTGCTTCGTTGGACGAGGAGGCGGCTGACCTCAGCGTCATCGATTCGGTGATGCCCACCCTCGGTCTGAATGCTTCGGACACTGCCCTTATAGATCCACTGTTTTAGCGTCGAGTACGCCACACCCAGTCGACCCGCGGCCTCTCGGACGGTTAAAAGTGACATAATTGTACCTATTCGCCCTTAATCGTTTGAGTAAACAGATTTAATCATACTAAATTGTTTATTAAATGATCGCACGCCTGGCCCTCTTGTTCGTGACGACTTTTACCGTGTCAGCCTGTGGTCTTGGCGGCACCCGTTCAGGTTCAAGCGACTCCCCGCGGATACTGGTGTCAGTGGCGGTCAGCCTGTCCGATGCTTTACGTAGAGCCGCGGACGAATTCGAGAGGACCACCGGTGTGGCTGTTGACCTCAACGTCGGCGGCTCAGACACACTGGCGACTCAACTGCTCGCTGGTGCGAGTGGCGATTTGTTTGTCAGCGCCGATACCAGACAGATGGATCGCGTGGAAGCTGGCGGCCGAATCATCACTTCAACCCGGGTCGATCTGTTCTCGAACCAGCTCGTCGTCGTGAGTGACGTCGACCTGGCCGGTTACGTTTCGGGAATCAGAGATCTTGAGGGCTCACGTGTGCGTCGGATTGCCATGGGCGATCCAGAGTCGGTTCCAGCGGGCGTCTACGCTCAAAAGTTCCTAAAGTCGGTGGGCGTTTGGGACACAGTGCGGTTCAAGGTGGTGCCCACTCGGAGTGTCAGGGCGGCGCTCGCCGCCGTAGAGGCGGGCAACGCAGATGTCGGAGTCGTTTACCAAACAGATGTGGCTCTGGCCGAGAACGTCGCTATCGCGTTTGTTATTCCGGTCGAACAGGGGCCACGGATACGATATGTCGCCGCCGTCACTGCCGGGGCGCCACACGAATCCGCCGCGAAACAGCTGTTGAACTTCCTTCGCGCGTCACGTGCCAGACGTATCTTCGAGGACGCTGGATTCATCGCGCTGAGAGGTGGGCCGCCGTGAATTTTGAGTTGATGCGAGTGGTGCTGTTCAGTGTGGGCATGGCGGCACTGGCGACGGTCGTGATGTTGCCACCGGGTATCGCGCTGGCCTGGATCCTTGTTCGACGACCGTTTCCAGGCCGGACGGTTGTGGAGACACTGATATCGCTTCCCCTCGTACTCCCGCCAGTGGCCACCGGACTGATTTTGCTCAGGTTGTTCGGACGTCGTGGGTTAATTGGTCAATGGTTCGACCAGCTCGGAATCGAGGTGATCTTCACCTGGAAAGCAGTTGTTCTCGCGATGGCCGTGATGGGGCTGCCACTGCTGGTTCGGGCGGCCCGGAGTGGCTTCGAACAGGTCGACCGGAGGTACGAGCAGATCGCGGCCACCCTTGGTGCCCACCCGGTCCGAGTGTTTCTGACGATCAGTCTACCGCTCGCGAGTCGAGGCGTGATGGCCGGTGCCGTGCTTGGCTTTTCACGCGCCCTTGGAGAGTTTGGTGCGACCGTCATGATCGCGGGAACGTTACCGGGCACCCGAACGCTTTCCACCTCGATCTATGTCTACACCCAGACCGGACAAGACGCGTCGGCGACAGTCCTACTCGCGGCGGCTGCACTCGTGGCGTTCGCTGCACTTTTCGTCTCGAATCGCCTGAGCGCCGTAGGGTTGTAGTCTGTGCTTCCGATGACGAGAAACGGATGTCGGTGATGGCGGGTGTCCCGATCGTACTCGACTTCACTGTGCACCAGGGCTCGTTCACCCTCGAGATTCACCAGCGTTTCGAGGCCCAGGCGGTCGCGCTGTTTGGTCCCTCGGGTGCAGGGAAGACGACAGTGCTCGAGTCAATCGCTGGTCTTCGCCGTCCGACGGCCGGTGTGATCAAGGTTGGCGGGCATGTGCTGTTCAACTCAGCAGACAACCTCGATCTCCAGCCCCACGCGCGCGGTATCGGTTATGTTCCGCAAGACGTAGCGCTGTTTCCCCATATGAGCGTGCGCAAGAACATCTTCTACGGCACCGGCTGCGGCGCGTCGATGTCGCCTGATACGGTGCTTCGACTCCTGGAAATTTCTCCGCTCGTCGATCGCAGCGTTACGGGACTTTCAGGGGGCGAGCGACAACGTGTCGCGATTGCCCGCGCCCTCATGTCCGGACCAGAACTGCTGTTGCTCGACGAGCCATTGGCGGCGGTCGAGCAATCTTTACGGAAACGGATCCTGCCGTATATTGAGCGTGTGCGCGAGGAGCTAAGGACACCGCTGATCTACGTGTCCCATTCCCCCGATGAGGTGCGACAGATTGCCGACCGAGTGATCACGCTTGAAGAGGGGCGGGTCGTGGAGTCGTCGACCGAGCATTGTCGACCAACCGAAGGGCGCTCTACGGCAGACCGACGCCGATTACCGTGAAGAGCAGGAAGCATATCAATGCTCCCACGACCGTCATGGAAAGTCCCCACGCCATCAGTTGATTGAAAAGCTTTCGGCTATCTTCGTGCGTCGGTGCGGCGGCCATACAGAGGGCACCAAGTGTGGACAGTGCCGAGACGTCGACCAGGTGAGCGCCGATGTTCATCGAAGAAGCGATGGCTAGCGGCTCTACGCCACCCAACTGTTCGGCCAGGCCAGGTACGGTTGGAAGGAACGCCGGCAGAACGACACCGGACGTACTGCTATAGATCGAGATAAAGCCGGTCGAGAAGGCGACGACTGCCGTGACACTTCGCGGCGTAGACAGGCCGGCGAGCAGTTGAGTGAACAAAGCGAGACCACCGGTTTTATCCAACACAGAAATCAGCACCGTGACGCCGCAGACCATCATGATGACCCGCCAGGGCATTAGCGTCACCGCCCTAAGTTCGTCACCGGCTCTGAGGAGCGAGAGGAGAACCGCTGCGGCGAATGCGCCAAGTCCGATATTGACGTCAAACAGGATGACACCCACGAGGAGGCTCCCGATCACGGTGACGGTGATCCAGTGGGTCGAATTGAACAGCGTCCTGCCGTCAGTCGACGTCGCGTCTGATGGATCGCTCGGGGGTACGTCCAGCGCGCCCTGGTGGTAGCGCCCCAGCAGGCGCCATCCGCCGAATAGGAAGTACGCCAGAAACGCAATGACGATATGAGCCAGCATGTTGTTGATGTACGTCATCCGCTCGAAACCATCGAGGCCGATCTCGGCCATGACGTCGTTGACGATGATCCCCGTTGGGGCGATGGGTGACAGTGACCCCGCGTTCGCGCCATTGCCGACCATGATCGCCATCAGGAAGGCCGGGATACCGACCTGACCGGCGACCGCCATCGCCATCGGTGCTACCAACGCCGTTGACGCGATGTTGCCCGGGCCAACCGAGGCCAGAACGAATGCCAGCAGGAAGAACATCATTGGCATGATACCGACGTTACCGCGGCAGTACCGAACCGCTTGGTGGGCAATAAGACCAAGTGTGCCGTTGGCCTGGGCCTGCGAGAACAGCAGGGTCACACCCGCCAGCGTGAGGAAGAGCCGGGTCGGGAAGCCGGCTATGACCTCATTCGCGCTCATCCCCGATACGTACACGCCGGTTATCCACGCGAGAGCTATGGCAAGAAAGCCGACGTGAAGGCGGATTGTGCAACTGACCACGATCGCAACGAGCAGGGCACCGAGCGACACTACAGCAGGATCCATCGGTCGCGAGTATAGATCACAGACCGAACATGGCCTGAAAATCTGAGACGATACATTCTGAGCGGCGGAGGGTTAAACTGGTGCGCGCCGGGGCAGACGCGGGACTTTTACGACACGAAGACACGGTGGTTATCGGTCTTGGGGCTGATACGGTGACCGGGTTCCCCGCGACGATTGCGACGCAGGGTAACATCGGACATGGGTTGTCCACCGTTGGACCGATGTCGAGCTATGCGCACCTTTACAGCGCGAGCAAGAGACCTCTGACGCTGGCCATCTGGATTGGTCGGTTTGAGGTCTTAACGGTACTAGCATTACTCCGACCCGAAGCGTGGTCGTCGGCTCACTGGAACGGCACCAACCAATTAACTCATCTGTCTGTCACCGGGACTTCACTGGCCGCGCGAATCATCGCCTCGTTGAGCAGCTCCCAGGCGCGGCGGACGTGGTGCTCTGCGGTTCGAATGTGTCCCACGGCCAGTCGCAAAGCGAAGCGCCCGTCGAGTTTGGTGTGCGACAGAAACACCTCCCCCGATGCGTTGACGGCGTCCAAGATCCGAGCATTGAGAGCATCGAGCTGTGTGTCGGTCCACGCTAACGTAGCCGGCCGAGCCCGGAAGCAGACGACGCTCAACGGCACAGGCGCCAGTCGCTCGAAATCGTCGCTGTCATCCACCCATCCGGAGAAGAGCTGGGCCAGCCGCATATGCTCCGTCAGTCTGGATCTGATGCCGGCCGCACCGAAGTAGCGGAGCACGGCCCAGAGTTTCAACGCCCGGAACCGCCGACCGAGCTGAACGCCGGTATCCATCAGATTGGTCACGCCGGTCTCAGTCGTCGCGAGATAATCGGGCGTCAATGCGAACGTGGCGCGCACCATATCCATCCGACGGCAGTAGAAGGCGCTGAGGTCGAACGGCGTGAACAACCACTTATGAGGGTTGACGACGAGCGAGTCTGCTCGCTCGCAGCCCTGGAGGATGGAGGACGTCTCTGGCACGATCGCAGCGGCTCCAGCGTATGCCGCGTCGACGTGCAGCCAGATTGATTCTCGTTGGCACACGTCCGCGATCTTCGCGACCGGGTCGACGCTTGTCGTCGAGGTCGTCCCCACCGTTGCCACGACCGCCACTGGCAGCCGGTCAGTCGACCGGTCAGCGTCAATAGCATTGCGCAAGGCGTCCACTCGCATCCGGAACTGCTTGTCGACAGGAATCCTGCGCAGGGCATCCTGCCCCAAGCCCAAAGTAATGGCCGCCTTGTCGATCGAAGAGTGAGCCTGCTCCGACACGTAGACGCACATCCGCGGAAGGCCGCTTCGACCGGCTAAACCCTTCGTTCGCACGTCGGGGACCGCAACCTCCCGCGCCGCCGCCAGGGCGTGGAGACTGGCGATCGATGCGGTGTCGTAGATGACGCCGTCGAATGAGTCCGGCAGACCCAGCAGCTGGCGAAGCCAACCGAGTGCTACTTCCTCGAGCTCGGTCGCCGCCGGCGAAGTTCGCCACAGCATTGCCTGCACGTTCAGGGCAGCAGTGAGGAACTCCGCCAGCACACCGGGCGCGCTGCCGGAGATGGCAAAGTAGGCGAAGAATCCCGGATGGTTCCAGTGGGTGATTCCAGGAATTAGCAGCGTCTCGAAGTCCGAGAAAATCTCGTCGAATCGGGTTCCGGTTTCGGGTGGGGTGGACGGAAGCGCCTCGCGAATATCGCCTGGTCTGACACGGGAGAGGACTGGACGATCATCACTACTTAGATAGGAGGCGATCCAGTCGACGAGTGCCCGGCCCTGACGTCTGAATTCCTCAGGTGGCATGTCGCCCAGGTCTCCCAGTGAAGGGTCATCCGTCACTGGCTGTGCCGCCACTCACCGTCGATGACAACCCAGGTTCTTGGCCATGACACGGTCGAAGATTGTACCATCTAGTCTGAAGAGTTTTTTGAGCCAGTCTGCAGAAGTTTCAAAAAGGAGCCAGCCGTGGGAGACATCGTCCATACCAGTCGGTTGCGAGTTGAGCGTGTGAAGGGACCGGTTCGCCAGGCGTTCCTTGAGGGCTTCGACACGCCGATCCGATTCGGCGTTCACGGGGGAATCAAGGACTTCTACGGGATCGAACCGGAGGAGGAGGTCCCGGCGACGCTGGACCACATGGTAGCCGCCGTCGGTGCCTGACTGCTTGGCACCCTTGCCCGCGCACTGGAGGTGCGCGACATTCCCGTGACATCGGACACGATCAAGACCGTGGTCGAGGGCGATATCGAAGCGATTGAGAAGGTTCTCAAGATTGTTCGGATCCGTGTTGGCTACACGCTGAAGATCCCGCAAGGCATGCGGGAGAAGGCTGAGCGGGCAGTCGCGCGGCACCCGATCAGCTGCCCGGCGGCCAACAGTATCAAGGGCTGCATCGAGCTGGACATCACGGCGGACATTACGGAGGAATGACGAATTAGGAATCGAGCCGCACGGCGATCGCCTCTATAAACTCGGTCGTCGTGGCCGTTCCCCCGATGTCGCAAGTTCTGATGCGACCTTTCTCGAGGATCTGATAAAGGGCGCCGATGACGAGGTCGGCCGTCTCATCTTCTCCGAGATGGCGCAACATAAAGACCGCTGAGATCAGCAGGGCTGTGGGATTTGCCAATTGCTGACCAACCGAGACGTCTACCTCGATCTTGCTCAGGAGCTTATGTTGTTTGCCATGCGTGCTCTCTGGAATGCTCGCCTGGGTGCGTTTGTCGACCGTGTCGTCGCAACGGATGATGTAGGGCTGCTGCGCCAGACAATCACGCCATTTGCGCTCAACTGCCGAGCCGCTCACCTCCTCGCTCGGCTCAGCTGCGACGGAGAGCGTGCTAACTTCCGTGAGCGAGCTCGGGCCGCACTAGCGTCTCAGTCCAATGTGGCACGAGCTCACAGCGTCGACGTCGCATCGTATGTGTTGGCGCTCGACGACGCCTGCTTTGCAGAGTCTCCGTGATAAACTCCCCCCGCTTGGAGGTCGCTGTGTCAGTTGAAGAATCGTCACGATCAGCATTGATTCCTGCGTTGCAGACCATCGCGGCACGACTCAGAATCGAGTCGGTTCGTGCAACGTCTGAGGCCGGAAGCGGGCACCCATCGAGCTGCTGTTCCGCGGCGGACATCGTTGCGGCGCTCTTCTTCGGGCATATGCGCTTCGACCCCACGGATCCCCAGTGGGAAGACAACGACCGGTTTATCCTTTCAAAGGGCCACGCCGCGCCGCTGCTCTATGCGGTGTGGGCTGAGGCCGGGTTCGTCGAACGTAGCGATCTGCTTAGACTGCGAGAGCTCGAGTGCGATCTCGAGGGACACCCCACACCCCGTCTCCCATTCGTTGACGTGGCGACTGGTTCTCTCGGACAGGGAATCTGCGCTGCGATCGGCCTGGCTCTCAATGCACGTCGTATCGGCTCCGACTACCGCACGTATGTGATGGTGGGTGACGGCGAGTCGGCTGAAGGGTCGGTCTGGGAGGCAGCCAAAGTCGGCGAATGCTTCGCACTCGACAATCTTTGCGGGATCACCGATGTGAACGGCCTTGGCCAGAGCCGAAGCACTCAATGGGGTCACGATGTTGACGCCTATGCTGCCAGGTGGCGGGCCTTCGGTTGGCATGCACTGGTCGTTGATGGTCACGATCTCCAAATGATTCTCGATGCGCTGGACGAAGCGCGCCAGACCTCCGGTCGTCCCACGATGATCGTGGCGCGAACTCTCAAGGGGAAAGGCGTTCCCCTGATGGAGGGCAAAAACGGGTGCCACGGTCAAGCGATCAAGAAAGGGCCTGACCTCGACGCGACCCTTGCCGCGCTGGAGTCGCAACTCGTCGCTGGGACGTTGACACCGACCATTCCACCTCCTCCTACGCGAATCATTGAATCGGCCAGCGGGTCGGTCGGGGAGTTACCTCTTCCTGACTATCGTCTGGGCGACATTGTGGCTACGCGTGAAGCGTATGGGACAGCGCTTGCAGCGCTCGGTCGAGTCGATCCGCGAGTCGTCGCTCTTGACGCCGACGTTGGAAATTCCACGTTCAGCGAGAAGTTCGAGCGTGTCTGTCCCGACCGGTTCTACCAGACGCACATCGCCGAGCAGGTGATGGTAGGGGCGGCCATGGGATTGGCCAGTCGAGGAGCGATCCCGTTTCCATCGACCTTCGCCTGTTTTCTGACTCGGGCATCGGACTTCGTTCGAATGGCCGGGATCAGTGGATCGAACATCAAGTTCGCCGGATCGCACGCAGGGGTTTCGATTGGGGAGGATGGCCCGTCGCAGATGGCCCTCGAAGATCTTGCGATGATGCGAGCCGTCCCAGGCTGTGCGGTTTTCTACCCCTGTGACGGCGTGAGTGCCGAGCGGATCGTGGCGGCCGCCGCCCGCCACCAGGGCATGACTTACATTCGAACCAGCCGTCCCAAGACCGAAGTTATCTACGCTCCGACCGAGGAATTCGACGTCGGTGGCTCAAAGGTGCTCCGCGAGAGCGAGTCTGACGTCGTGACCGTGGTCGCGGCTGGCGTCACCGTATTTGAAGCCTTGGCCGCCTATGATCACCTGCGGAGCGAGGGTATCTCGATTCGCGTCATTGATGCCTATTCGGTTCAGCCGGTCGACACCGAGACTCTCGTCAGCGCGGGATTGCAGACGGGCCGACAGCTGATCACGGTAGAGGACCACTATTCAGTCGGTGGTCTCGGCGACGCCGTGAGCGAGGCAGTTGCTCATCATGGTATTACCGTCGCACGTCTGGCCGTCTGCGAGGTTCCACGAAGCGGTAAGGCGGCGGAACTGCTGGAGCGGTACGGTATTTCCTCTTCCCACATCATCGCTGCTGTGCACCGACAGGTGAATGCTGGTGCTCCCACCCGCGCTGACGGGTCGTAAACAGGCGGCTACGATTCGGTTCGAAACGTCAGCCCGATCGAGCTCGACGGTTTTGGTCATAATGGTTGTGTGACGATCGGTAGATTCCCGAAACCGATCTTTATTCGGTGATGCCACAAGAGTCGACAGCTTTGCGTCAAGCAGGGCGGCCTTGTCGAAGCAAAACGTCTCTGTAACGGCCTGGTTCACGTACGTAATTGCGCCGTCGGAAATGATAGCGACGTCGTCCAGGATTAGATCAAGTGGCGCTCGAAACTGAGCTTCGCCTGTGCGTATGACTGTCTCGATCCGGGGATGCACGATCATCACTGGATGATTCACCTGCGGTGACGCCGCTGCCATAGAATGTGGCCGGCCCCGAAGCCGGCCAGAGTGGAGTCCGTGGCCTGAGCGGGTCTTATGGCGTCGAGCTCGATGCCTCTTGAGCTCGAAGGGCAGCAATGACCTCTTCGTGGTCGGGAAACCGCCCGGTCTCATGTTTCGAAAAGACCGTTGTTCCATCGGCCACGACGTCAAAGACCCCATTGTTTCCCTCGATTAGTTCCGATTCGATCCCAAACGTTCCGTTCACGGTGGCCGCCAAACTGGTGGCCTTGGGTCCGTACTTTCAACGGCCGCAGTAAGTGATAGAGATGTGCATGTTTCGCCTCCTCTCGTTCCGGGTCGATCCTAGCGCTGTCTGTCGGTGGGTCGCAATACCGGCCGTGGTAGAAATCGCGGGATTTATCGCTGGTAGTCGCGATATACGTCACCAAACAGAGCGGCCAGCTCCCGTTTTGCGAGGACGGTAGTGAGGTAGCGCGCTGGCGGAAAGATGCCGAGAAGAAGGTAGGTGTCCAGGTAGTTGGTAAAGAAGGCGGTTGTTACCAGACCCAGCGGCGCACCGATTCGCCGAATTTGCCGCGCGCGCTCACCTCGTCCAGCTGAACCAGCGGGCAAGGATCGATTTATGATGGGCCGAGAACCGAGTTTTCCGCATCAGTTTGGCCGCCTTCCGAATGGCGTCAGACTGGGTAGGATACGGGTGCATCGTTTCGCCGATCAGGCCTAGCCCGGCACCGGCTTTCATCGCCACAGTGATCTCGCTGATCAGGTCGCCGGCATGACCCGCGACGATCGTCGCACCCAAAATGGTGTCGGTGCCCTTCTTGACGTGTAGACGCGCGAATCCAGCCGTTTCACCGTCCAGTACGGCCCGGTCAACCTCGTCAAGGTTTTGGGTGAACGTTTCCACCTCGATGCCCTTCTTGCGAGCTTCGGGCTCATACAGACCAACGTGCGCGATCTCGGGTTCCGTATAGGTGCACCACGGAATGATCAGCGAGCTGGTGTGTGCTATGCCGAGCCCGAAGGGGTGAGGAAACAGCGCGTTCTGAATCACAATTTGCGCCATCGCGTCAGCCGTATGCGTGAACTTGAACGGAAAACAGATATCGCCGGCCGCGTAAATTCGCCGGTTTGACGTCTGGAGTGAAGAGTCAACGATGACGCCCGTTCTGTCGAACGCCACACCCGCTGCCTCCAAGCCAAGCCCTTCGACGTTGGGGGAACGCCCGACTCCCACGAGGATCTCGTCGATCGCGAGCTCGTGGGTCGTTTCGTTAGTGGTGTAACGGATCACTTTCTCGTTTCCTCGTCGCTCTACTGAATCAGCACGGGCTCCAAACGCAAACACGACCCCATCGCGTCGCATCTGTTCCTGCACGACGGCTGCGGCATCGGCGTCTTCTCGTGGCAGAATGCGTTCTAACTGCTCTATCAGCGTGACCTGACTGCCGAATCTGGCAAACGATTGGGCGGTTTCACACCCGATAGGGCCCCCGCCGATGACGGCTAGACGTCGAGGCCGAGCCGTAAGCGAAAATATGGTTTCGTTCGTCAGGTACCCGGTGTCTTCCAGTCCTGGGATCGGCGGCGCGGCGGCGCGGGCGCCGGCGCAAATGGCGGCCCGATTAAATCCGAGCGTCGCATCTCCCACCTGAACTGTTTCTGGCCCGGTGAAGCAGCCGTTTCCGATAAACACGTCGACTCCGAGGTCGGTAAAACGCTGGGCGGAGTCCACTCGGCTGAGCTGGGCGCGCAAGCGGCGCATGCGCCGCATGACCTGGCCGAAGTCGTGGCGAGGTACAGGGTCGGCTGATAGACCGAAGGCACGGCCGTTCGACGCGGCCGCCCAGGCTCGGGCCGCGCGGATGATACCCTTCGAGGGTACACAGCCAACGTTGAGACAGTCCCCGCCCATCAGGTGTCGTTCAACGAGCGCAACTCGTGCTCCCAGGCCGGCGCCCACCGCCGCTGTGACTAGCCCGGCCGGCCCGGCCCCGATGACAACCAGGTTGTATCGTCCAGACGGGATAGGGTTGGTCCAGTCTGACGGATGAACGTTGGCAACGAGTTGTTGGTTGAACTCGTCGTCGGGCTCGACGAGAGCCGTGGCGCGAGATGCGCGATCGGCGGACATGGGAGCAGACACTATACGTCAGACGCCAGGTGACCTCGCGACGATCCAGAGGCGATCATGATGAACCACCAGACTCTATCTGGCTTACCGCGTTAGCGTGCGATATCTCCCTGACGGAGAGGCCGTTGCGGTGTAAGTGGCTCATCCGGGTAGAGGTCGGCGACGTACTGCTCGTAGCCATTAAAAATCGGGGTATCGAACGGTTCTTCGGTGTCGAGCCAAAACGAGACATTCTGGGGCCATCGCGGGTGTGGGATATTCGGGTTGATGTTCGAGAGAAAGCCGTACTCGTGCGGTTGGACCTGCCAGAACGTCTTGGGCTCACTTCGCAGGAATTCGATCTTTACGATCGATTTTGGGCTTTTGTAACCGTACTTCCAGGGCACGATAATTCGGATGGGCGAACCATGCTGTCTGAGTAAAGGCTTTCCATAGACTCCGGTCACCACCATCGCAAGTTCGTTCATCGCCTCATCGAGCCGTAACGCTTCCTGATAGGGCCATGGATACCAGGGTGTGCTCTTGAGACCTGGCATTTCATCTTCGGCGGCGGCGGTGGTGAACTTGACATACTGTGCCTGACTGGTCGGGTCTGCCTGTTTGATCAGCCGGCTCAACGGAAAGCCCGACCATGGGACGTTCATGGCCCACCGTTCCACACATCTGAAGTGGTAGACACGCTCCTCATGCTCAAGAGCGAAGATGTCGTCTAGGTCGAGGGTCATCGGATTGTTGCATTCGCCCGTGACCTCGACCTTCCAGGGTTCGACGGTGAAGTCGCCGCAAAACTGCCAGACGGGTCCGCCGCGTCCCGAGAGGAACTCATAGAAGTTATTGTGCGAGCCGGCGACCTCGGGGGCGGTTAGGTCGTTTCGGTTGACCAGTGAAGGAATCTCATAGGCGGCGTTACGGTCGGCCGGAAACACATCGGATCGCTGCAGAGGAACGTCGATGAGTGACTTCTGGGGACGTTGCGCCGCACCTGCCGACGTGCACATGGCCATGGGTGTTGCGAGGATACCCACACCGAATGCCGATAGGAACTTCCGTCTGTTGAAGAACATTTCCGGCGGTGTAATTCGCCGAGATGGAAGGCTCTTGAGATACTTTCGATCCATTGTCGCCTCTGAGTTGAGAGAGCACGTTACTGGTGCGGCCAGGAAACCCAGACCCTGAATTGTTCCTAACAGACTATCACCAAAAAGAGCTACAGGACTGTCCTGACTAGAGGCAGTCCGGCCGGAGGCGTTCTCGCTCTTCGTCCGGGCGATTCACTGCGTTCTACGAACGCCACGAATGCTGTCGACGCACCGTACTAGCCGAACGGGGCGTTGTTGGGTAGCCTTGTAGGCAACAGTTTAATGTCGGATGACCGAGTTGAGACCCATGCCATGTTTGGACTGAGAACAACGTCCCGTAAACTGAAGCTTCCTGATCTGTCCGACGCACTGCCGGGCCGGGTGGAGGCAATGCCCGTTCCGTCGGAACATTTCGTCAAGAAGACGCCACTGACCCCGCCCTTTCCGGAGGGCTTTGAGCAGGTGTTCTTCGGAATGGGATGCTTCTGGGGTGCCGAGCAGGTGTTCTGGCAGGTTCCCGGAGTCTACACGACGGCCGTCGGGTACTCGGGGGGGGTTACACCAAATCCGACGTATCAGGAGGTATGCAGTGGACAGACGGGCCACAACGAAGCTGTACTGGTTGTGTTCGACCCGAGTCTCGTGAGCTTCGACCGATTGCTCCTCACCTTCTGGGAGAATCACGATCCCACCCAGGGTATGCAGCAAGGGAA
Source organism: Vicinamibacteria bacterium (assembly GCA_963578805.1). Lineage (GTDB taxonomy): Bacteria > Acidobacteriota > Vicinamibacteria > Vicinamibacterales > UBA8438 > CAUZIB01. The sequence goes on from CAUZDY010000013.1 coordinate 33,448, forward strand.
CGACGTCGGCACACAGTACCGGTCAGGTGTCTATTATCAAACCAGTACCCAGCAGCAGGCTGCCAAAGCGTCACGTGAGATGTACCAGCGCGGACTATCTGATGCGGGATTCGATCAAATCTCTACCGAGATTCAACTCGCCGAGGAGTTCTACTACGCCGAGGAGTACCATCAGCAGTACCTTGCCAAGAACCCAGGTGGATATTGCGGTCTCGGTGGGACCGGCGTGTCCTGCGGTTAATCGCGGCCAGGGAGGTGCGCGAGTCAGCCGTCATCGTTCCGGCTGAGAAGCGAGTCCAGTTTTTCTAAACCTGTCGAGCGGCACGGCTTCTTCGATTCCAGAACCACCTACCGATCACAGTGGTCGGTGTATGACAATCGTGACGACTCGACCCGCGTGCTCCAGGATGTTCAGGAGACTGGAGACACGACGTTTCGCCTTCCAGTCGTTGGCGTCGAACGCGAGTCAGACCCGCTCGACAACCTTATGTGACTCACTACACTAGCGCAGCACCTGCAGCTGATTGTCCACATTAAGGATGCCCTGTGTCTCTCGGATGATCTGCTCCAACTCGCGATACTCGATCTCTGACTGGACATACCCACGGAGCGTGACACTACTGAGGTTGACGACAATATGGTAGGGAGGGTTCCGCATCCTCATGGTTCGGTCGAAGTGTTGGCTGGAGAGCAGTCTGCGGCCGATGATTTCCCGTAGGCGGTTGTCGGCGTTTGATGTAGATTGCACCTCGATATCGTCCTTGTAGTCCTGGACGCCCTTGACCTTGGCGATCCTCTCGTAAAGCTCACGTTTTTTGTTGCGGTTCGGGGTGACACTACCGTGGAGTGTGACGACGCCTTGCTCGATGCTGCCATCGATGTAGTCCCATATCGTGAAGTGGGGGTACCGATTGATCTCCTTGGCCACCTCAGCTGCTATGTCAGCGTCCTCCTCCTCCACGGGCAGTTCTAGCTCGCTGGCGACGGTGTCGACGCCGGAAACCTCCAACGTTCGTTCGATCGCTCTATTCTTCGCGAGCAGGTGCGGGACAGTGCCACTCAGGGTGACCTCGCTTCCGGCGACTGAAACCTGGATACGTTTAAAGTCGCCCCCACGGAGCGAGTGTTCCACCGCTTGCTGTATTTTCGGCGCCTGCTGCTCAGCACTGATGGGTACGACCACCCACCAGGCGACGACCGCGGAAATGAGGACGCAGAACACAGACACTTTCCAGGCTTTCATAGCAGTTCCTTGGCTACGGGTGATGATCGTTTCCATTTGTATCACAGACGTGCCGGCGCCGTCGATTCGCCTGACCGGCGCGTCTACGAGACGATACTGACAGCTTCAGCCGCGGGCGAGTCTGGCCATACAGCAGAAGGTGCTGCGACGTACTCCGAATGGGCGAGTTGACTCTGGAAGAATGAGGTCTGGGATGCGTAGAACACCAATTTCATGAACAGCCTCGCGACGATGTACGCCTGACCCACCGCAAAACCGATCCACATCGACGCAGCGCCGCCGCTAGGGCTTGGTACAAGAATTGCGTATGCCGCCAGGACGGCGAGAAACAGGCCACTGTTGAGCAGGTAGAGGCCTACCGTCGCCTGTGGGCGTCTCCAAATGAATCTGATCGCCGCCAAAACGGCGCCGACCATGCTGTGCCGGTCCTCGACGACGGCCCGGACCTTCGCGTAGTCGAAGACCATGTTGATCGGCAGCAGCAGGAGCGCAAAGGTCGCGTACAGCCCGATCCGAATGAGAAAGGCGGAACGTTCGACTACCAGGTTCTCCGTCGCGACATCATAGAGATTTCCGAATAGCCAGGTGTGAACCGTCTCGAACACGATCCAGTACGCGACACCCGCAAGTAGGCCCAGACGACAGAAGCGAAAGAAGAAGGTCCCGCATGTGGCGAAGAAACCGACACTTGCGATGCGCCGCTGGCGGGCAAGGCGGTCAATGATGCCGCCCACGAGAAACATCCAGACTCCCAAGTACGCTACCACGGTGAGGATTACCTCGCTCCGCGGTAGTTGGTTGTCGACCAGGTTGCTTTGGTTCTGTAAGACCGCAGCAAAACCGATGATTCGAGGATTAAATGTGCGGGCAATGCCGGTCGCGCGCGACTGGAACTCTTCCCACCACTGCCAGTTCACACCGAAGGCTACGTCATCTGCGGCGATGCTACTGCCAAGGTCTGTCGCGATGACCTCATGCATGATGATTCCAAGCGGCGCGGCCGCCAGTAGCGTGATCACGTAGACGCCGACGAGAACGGCCGGCGCCTTGTTGACACGCTGGATACCGTCGATCAGCGCGTGCATCATAGGAAGAATCCGTATGTGAGAAGAACATCCTGCAGCCAGACCATCCAGGTAAGGGTCCATGTCGTCGCGGCGTGCTGAGCCATCGGCGCGAGGGTCCTGCCGTTATTGGTCACATTGGTGTCGAGAAGTAGCACCCGGTCGGGATCGACGAGTGCTCGAGTTGCTTTCGTATCACCCTTGTAGCTAAATGCCGTCCACCGACCGGTGCCGTCCCAGGTCTCGCGTTTCGTGGACCCGTCCTCGAACTCGGTGAGGACTTCCACCGGGAAAATACCGTCGCCGTGTCGTCGGACCACCACCGTCGTCTCGAACGGCCCTTCGTCAGAACCGTCCGAGAAATCCGCTCCCGCACTGCCGGAGAATCCCCGACGACTCAGTCGTCGGCTCGTCAACTGGTCGATCCCGTAGTCAAAGGTGCTGGCGTCGCCATGCACCTGGTCAAAGAACCAGCTTAGATCCTGACCGCTTGCGGCGTTAATCGCCCGAAAGAAGTCATCGGGTTTTGGGTGGGCAAACCGCCACTGTTCGTAGAAAGTGGCCATTCCTTGCTGTAATGTCGACCACCCTAGATAGCGCTCAAGCGTGTGCAGCCAGATGGCCGTCTTGTTGTAGGTGATGCTACCGGCTGTCCCTGGCCAGTATCGGAAGGTTGACGTCGACTGCGCATCCTGCCTCGCGTTTTGTCTGTACCCGGTGACCCGGTTGCCATCAACTGTCCTTGACCAGGGTACGTCCCGAAGCACCCAGGGGACAAAACCACCGAAGAAACGGACCGCTCGAAAATGAGGATCGAAGGACTCATCGAGAACGCGAGCCGTGGCAAACGTATTGAGGCCTTCATCAAGCCACGCGTACTCGAACTCGTTGTTTCCCACCACCCCGTACCAGAACTGGTGTCCCGCCTCGTGGACGGTCACGCCCTCTGGGGTCGATACGTCACCTGGGGCCAGCCATCGTGCCCCACCCGTGAAGAACGTCGGGTACTCCATTCCGCCAGAACGACTTTGCCAGGCGGGGTCGACGATGGTGATGTGGTCGTAGGGATACGCTCCAAACCACTCCCCGTAGTGCTTCAGTGTGGAACGTGTCGCGTCGAAGTATCGCGAGGCCTGGGCGAAGTGCTCTGGCTGGAGTAGTAGTCGAATCGCGACATCGGGGAGCACTGGGTGAGTGAACACCTCCCAGAGATCGAGGAGATTTGGACTGGTTGTCCAGGCGAAGTCATGGACGTCTTCTTGATAGTACTGATGGGTCGTGGTGCCATCGGCGTTATCTCGAACATTTCGCTCTACGCCGGTAGCTCCTACCGTCCAACCTGTGGGTGCGGTGATTCGCACGTCGTAGACTCCATAGTCGGCGTAGAACTCGGTCGAGGCGTGGAACTGATGACAGTTCCACCCGGTTTCCTCGAGCACACCGATCTTTGGAAACCACTGGGCAATGAAGAAATAATCACCAATGGCACCGGTGCGTGAGAAAGTTCTTGGGATCCGTGATGTCCATTCGATCTCCAGATTGACTGTGTCACCCGGTCCGACCGGCTGGGGCAGTGGAACCACTAAAACGGTCTGATCGTCTGGATTTCCGTCATCGGGCGAGATGTGATGGGCTCGCTCCATGAGGTCGATCGGCGGCGCATCACCGACTCCGATGAGCTGTACCGACGTGACATCGATCCACCCCCAGTCATCTTCAGACCGGTCGTGCAGTCCCGGGCCTCGTCCCAAGAGACGCTCGCGCATCCAGGTCGACTGCGTGTTCTTCCACGCGTTGTAGTAGAGATGAAACTGCAGCTCGGTCGTCGTGACGTTGGAGATGTTTCGCCAGGTCAGAATTTCTCGGCCTGTCAGAGTGCGCCGGTCCGAGTCGAGTCGAACGTCGATGGAGTAGTTGGCGTTGCGTGGCGATGGCGACCCGATGACCGAACCGGTCAGCTCGGTGGGTGGCTGCGCTGCGGCCAACGTCAAGCCCTGCCACCGGCTTGCCGCCTGGGTCTGGATCGCCAACCACCCACCGAGACCCAGTGCCGCGAGGCCTACGAGGGTTGTTGTCGTTCGTCGGGTGGCTGATCGACGCATGGCCATGTCTCTGGGGCTCTCAGCCCGCCGTCGCGCGCGCGGTCGTCCCCTCTTGTCGGCCGGAACAGAACACGAGAGCGGCGGTTGGCCAGGATCTGGATTCAAAGACAAGAGGACGCACTAGTCGGGAGTCACAACCGAGGAAGAAAGTGGAGACAGGCGGTCTGTCCAAATGCTGCAGCAGCCTCCAACGTCCTCCTAACTCCTGATTTCTGTCTCCGCCGTTCCACCTCGGTGCTAATTTTTGAGCCCAAACGTGTAGACGACGTTTCCGGCCGCAATTGTGACGTACTGCTGACCATTGACCGAAAATGACATCGGTGCCGCGTGCACCCGCCCGCCCAGCTGTATATGCCAGAGCTCCTGCCCGCTGACTGCATCGAGCGCGAAGAAGTACCCGTCGACTCCGCCGCTGAAGACCAGGTCACCGGCCGTCGTCAATAGGCCGGCTGTGGCTCTCGGCTGCAGAGGAAACTCCCATCGGATGTCACCCGTCCGAGGGTCGATGGCGCGGATCGCGCTGTGATAGGCATCTTGCGGAAGGATGTTTTCGCCACCTCCGCCGGTGAACCGCTCACCCTCGACATAGTCCTCATCCCGCTTGAAAAACTTCTGCTCAGAGTCGTAGGCGTTGACGTAGAAGAGCTCCGTTCGAGGGCTGTAGGCTGGTGACCACCAGTTGGTGGCACCTCCAACCGATGGGGAGACCACTACGCCGTCCTCGGTGGGCGACGTATTGGGTATCCGTATCGGTCGACCGTTCTCGTCCAGGCCTTCTGCCCATGTTTGTTTTGCGAACGGTTTACCTATCAGGAACTCACCGGTCTCACGGTCGAGCGTGTAATAGAACGCGTTGCGGTTGGCCCACATCATCACCTTCCGCATCTCGCCGTCGAATTCAAGGTCGGCTAGGATCGGAACCTGGATGGCGTCCCAATCGTGCACGTCATGGGGGGTAAACTGGAAGTACCACTCGAGTTCCCCGGTATTGCCGTTCAGGGCCAGTGCCGAATCGGAGTAGAGGTTGTCACCCATCCGGACATCACCGTTCCAGTCAGGTCCTGGATTTCCGGTGCCCCAGTAGACCATGTCGAGGTCAGCGTCATAAGACCCGGTAATCCAGCTCGCCGATCCGCCCGTGCGCCAGGAATCTCCTGCCCACGTGCGGTTATCGGGATGATCGGGTCCGGGAATCGTGTCGGCCCGCCATTCGCGTTCACCGGTTTCTGCGTTATATGAGTCGATAAAACCACGGATCCCGAACTCGCCACCGGCAATGCCGGTTATTACCTGGTCTTTGACGATCAGGGGTGCGGCCGTCTTGCTATAGCCTGCCCTGTAGTCGGCGACCTCCCTGTCCCACATCAGGTTGCCGGTGCGGGCATCGATGCCGACGAGGTGGGCCTCCAAGGTGCTCATGTACAGCGTTTCGCCAAGAATGGCAACGCCGCGATTGTTTCGGCCGCAGCAGATTCGCAGGTCCTCAGGTAGCTCGTGCTCGTACCGCCAGTATGGTCGCCCGGTTACGGCGTCGACCGCCATTAGGTTACTCGGCGCCTCGGTGATGAACATGACGCCGTCGACGACCAGGGGTACCGTTTCAGCTCGGTCGATTTCTGGAATTTGATAGGCCCACTTCAGTTCGAGTCCACTAGTATTCCGATTGTTGATTTGGTCGAGCCCGCTGTACCGCTGGCTGTCCAGTGTGCCGGAGTACATTAGCCAGTTCTCGGGCTCATCAGCGGCGTTGACTAGTCGTTCCCAGGTCACAGGTGAAAACGCTGGTGCCATGCCGTCAGCGCTCGGCTCCTGGCCAATCACCAGTTGTGCAGAGGCGAATAGTACGACAATGAGCGCAAGCTGTTTCATTGGTTCCTCCTTATGTCTGACGGTCGAACACTCGAGCGTATCGAGTCTTTCCGAAGCGAGAAAAGATATGCAACGAGGTCGTCGATCTCTCCCGCAGTCAGTGTCTGTTCATAGCTTGGCATGGTGGACTCTTCATTGCGTTCATACGATCTGATCTCACTCTTCAAGAACGACCACAGGTTCTCGTCCTGATCCATGAGTCTGAGCGTGAACGTGTCTTCACCCATTCGTAGACCCTCAAGGGTCGAGCCGTCAGCGCGTGTCACTTGCACGGTCCACCACCGCGGGTTCACCTCCGCGTTCGGTGTGACGAGGTCGGACCTCAGTTCGCTGGGTCGGCGGCGCTCCGCGACACGTGACAGATCAGGACCTAGCCGGTTCCCGTCCGAGTCGATCATGTGACAGCTGGCGCAGTCACCCTTCCCCGCGTATATCTGGCGGCCGCTCGGTGCGCTTCCAGCCACGTCGAAGTCTGCGGGACTGCCGCTCAGCGAGTCGACATAGCTAACGAGTTGCCAGATCTCTTCGTCGGGTGTGCTCGGTGCGACCGGCAGCATGGCGGTGCCACGGACGCCGTTTCTGATGACATTGAACACTCCAGTTAGTGTGCTTGCGTTGGCGAACCGTCCAGTCGTCAGGTCAGGTGCGCCCGTTTCGTCGTTTCCCCGCGCATCTTGGCCGTGGCAACGTGAACACTGCCGCAGGAAGATCCGTTCACCCATCCGTCGGTCAAATCTCGTAGTAAACGGGTTCTCCTCGCCTGTCCCCGCCGCGTCAGTTGCTTCGGGCTCCTGAGCCACTGGGCCGACAGTCCAGCACACGACCATCACGGCCGTGAGGAGAAGTGCTTTCGTCCACTGAAACCAGGTGATCCAGTGCATGACGTACTCCTTTATGCAAAGCCCGACGACTGACTCATCGCTGGGCAAAAACGATTCGCGGCATTATATCGCCGTCGGTGAATCCGAGGCAGTCCCAAATCTTCTGGATTAGGCCGTGCACCTTTCTAACCATATCGCGGTGGAATCTGCCGGTCGAGCGCTGTCGTTCTTATCCCTAGTCGGGTTCACTTTGCTATATGCCGCCCAATGCGGTCGACATGAACAGGTCACGCACGAGTCGGAGGCCAAAGAGCAGCACTAACGGCGAGAAATCAAGCCCGCCCATATCCGGAAGGATTTGTCGAATCGGATCCAGTAGTGGCTCGGTTAACCCCTTTAGAACATTGACGATGGGGTGGTTTGGTGGAATCTGAAACCACGAGACTATGACTGCCGCGAAGACAACCAGCGAATAGAGATCCAGGAGCTGGACGAGGATCACAAGTTCATTCTAGTCTGGGGCTCGCTCAAATTCGACGACCGATCGATACAGGGAGAGATTTGCGCGTGTCGACCCGCGGGCAGTCGGTCAATCTGTGGTGACCGAAGGAACTAATGGATGACTAGGTCGCAGGAGATGCCTATATGCGAATCGCCCCGACGATGACCCCGGTAGAACTCAGCGCGGAGGTCGCACCGCGAGGTTCGAGTCAAGCTCGACGTTGACTGTCCCGAGTCCTAAACCCTCTACCCGCGTGTATCTGACGTCGCGAATCGTGACTCGGAAGCCATCGGCCAGCGTCTCCACCGAATACGCCGGGAACCGAACCCACGCGAGGAAACCTCGGACATGAGACGCAGTCCGGGCGGCGTCGATGATCGGTCCGGTCGGTCCACGAGGAATTGGTAGTCCTGCTACTTTAAATCGATCGGGACGAAGCCAGTTCAGTTCGAGAAAGTGATAATGGCGCTCGTCGACGACGACGATGTCTCGTACAAACGGGTTAGCGGGGAGGGGGCCGGCCATCACCACGGACCCGATCTCTCCGCGTTGGGTCAGCCAATCGGATGCCTGGCGGGATGCGAGCCGCGAACCTGCGACCATGGCGGCGATGTACAGCGTTAGGCAGCTCAAGCCGACGGTCGCCACCCGAGGCAGTTGGTGTTGGGCTCCATTCCAGATGCGCACCCCCATGATCGCAACGAGACCAGCAACCCAGATCCACCGTGCCGCGGCGGGGACGGCAGCGACGCCGGTCACTAGTGCGGTCACGGCGACACTTAGTATCAGCCACGCTGCGCGGCTCACCACCGACTGGGTATTCGCTAGCGCCACCGCCGCACCGATCAGCAGCCAGACCCAAGGATCAATGATGAAAAGTGCGTCACCATAGAACCATCGGCCGTCAAATGGCATGAGGAGACGGATACCATAGGTGTTGAGCCAATCGAGAAGCGGATGGGTCAGAACACCGATGTACGACAAGATGATGAGTGGCGCCGCGCGCGCTTTCGCTGGCTCGCGTCTGAGTCTCGCGAAGACGTGGTCTACGAGTACGATCAGGGCAGTTAGCACGAGCGGTAGCACCGCCAGCGCAAGCACACCGTGGGTCCATCCACGTCGGAATCCGAGCGAGAAATCTCTTCCTATCGCTGTGCTCAGGATGTCGATATCAGGGGCATTCGCGGCGAGTATGAGCGTTGGCGTCGCCAAAGCCGTGAGCCGCCCCAATCGGGTCGCGGATAGGCTTGCGCCGACCAGGCTGTGGGCGATGGGATCCATGATTATGGCCGTGGGTCTGCTGTTGAGGAACCTGAGTCGTGGGCCGTTAATTGGGGGCAGTCACCCACCGCACTAGAATAGTCCAACCATGGGAGGCGCTATTCACGCGCGTCGAGGAGCCACCTTGAGAAAGAACCACGTACTTCACGATCTCCATCTCGCATTCATCGGCGCCGGTGCAATGGGCGAGGCGATGATCGATGGGCTGCTGTCGAGACATCAACTTGGACCAGGACACATCACGGCGAGCGATCGCCGTCGTGGTCGGCTCCGTGAGGTGCAAAACAAGTTTCATATCCACACGACCCAGGACAACCGAACCGCTGCCAAAAAAGGTCAAGTGGTTGTGCTTGCAGTGAAGCCTCAGGTACTGCCCTCGGTCTTTGATGATCTCCGAGGAAAGATCAGGAAGGACGCTCTGGTCCTGTCGATCGTGGCCGGCGCCACGATTGATTCACTCGCGGCCGGGCTCCAGCACCGCGCGATCGTTCGAACTATGCCGAACACACCCGCGCAGGTGGGTGAAGGCATGACGGTCTGGACCGCGACCCCTGAGGTCTCTGACTCACAGCGCAAGCAGGCTCGAGCCGTCGTCGAGGCGCTCGGGCATCAGTTGTATGTGGATGACGAGCGATTCCTTGATGTGTCAACTGCCATCAGTGGGAGCGGGCCCTCCTACGTTTTCCTACTGATGGAGGCACTCATCGACGCTGCTGTGCACTTGGGTCTCTCGCGGGCGGATTCGCGAGAGCTTGTCGTGCAGACGATACGGGGATCGGCTATTTTTGCCCAGCGTTCGCAGTTGCACCCTGCTGAGATGAGAAACATGGTCACGTCGCCGGGAGGGACGAGTGCGGACGCTCTTTATCAGCTCGAGAAGGGGGCGTTCAGGACAGTCGTGTCGAAGGCAGTGCTGGCGGCGTATCAACGAAGCGTCGAGCTCGGTCGGCTGAATGCGGAACTTCTCGAGAAGAACCAACACCCCGCGAAGCCGAGGAACAAGAACCGGAAATCATGAGTCACGCTCGACGATTCTAGACTCATGACCGACGACTATCCACGACCCCTGACCCCCGAGTCGAAAGCTTTCTCACTATGTCCGTTAGTTCCATCTTTAATCTCATCGCTCTCCTGGTTACCCTTGCTGCTGTCTTTGGTTACGTCAACCATCGCTGGCTCCGTCTTCCGCACACCATCGGCCTAGTCATCATCGCCCTCGCGGTGTCGATGGTCATCTTGGCTGTTGATGCGGTGTTTCCGCAGCTCGGTCTAGAGACGAGCGTTCGCCGCACCCTGATTGATATCGATTTTAAGGACACCCTGATGAAAGGGGTCCTGAGCTTTTTGCTTTTTGCTGGTGCCCTGCACGTCGATCTCGACTCACTCCTCAGCCGACGCTGGGTCATCGGGATCCTGGCGACCGTGGGGATCCTCACGTCGACGTTAATCGTCGCCGCTCTGATGTTCTTCGGCTTTCGAATCTGCGGATTCGAGATTCCGTTGGCGTACTGCCTCGTGTTCGGTGCCCTGATCTCTCCGACCGACCCCGTCGCGGTCATGGGGATCCTCAAGGAGGTAAAGGTCCCTGAGACGCTTAAAGCCAAAATCGCGGGGGAAAGTCTGTTCAACGATGGCGTTGGCGTTGTCCTGTTCACGGTACTCGTTTCAGTAGCGGTAGGCGGGAGCGAACACGGCGAGGTCAACCTCGGGGGTGCGGCCGAGCTCTTGGCGGTGGAGGCCATCGGAGGCATCATCCTGGGTTTAGCTGCTGGGTTCTCCGCCTATCGTGCCATGAGGACGGTCGATCAACACTCCCTCGAAGTCTTGATCACGGTATCGCTCGTGATGGCCACCTACGCGTTGGCGACGCGGCTTCATGTTTCAGGGCCACTGGCGGTTGTTGTGGCCGGTCTGTTCATCGGTAACCACGGCAAGCGCTTCGCTATGAGTCAAACCACGCGAGCGCACATCGAAACCTTTTGGTCGATGTTGGACGAGCTTCTCAACTCTCTGCTGTTCCTAGCGATCGGGTTCGAGGTGATCGCAGTGACGATCACCGGTCAGATTGTAGGCGCCGGACTGATCGCCATACTGGTCGTCTTACTGGCGAGGTTTGTGAGCGTAGCCGTTCCGATTACTTTGCTCGGGTTGCGACAGGAGTTCACAAAGGGGGCGATTCCGGTGCTGACCTGGGGTGGATTGCGCGGTGGCATCTCCGTCGCGCTCGCCCTGTCGTTGCCGCCAAGTCCGGTGAAACCGTTCTTACTCGCGACGACCTATTTCGTAGTGATTTTCTCGATCGTCGTTCAGGGGTTGACCGTTGAGCGTGTCGTTCGCGCTACGGTACGTGGTTCGTGAAATACCCGAGGATCGAATTGATGTCGAGAGACCGAGAGAGGGTCGACGACTAACAGGAGCTCCGCAAGCGTAAACCGGAGGCACGACGGCTTTGATGTCACTGCATTGTTGTGATCTTGTTTACACGAGATGGAAACCGATCCACCACGCGGTCACACCGAGTAGCAGGCCTACGATACTATCGACGGCGTAATGGTATCGGCCGAGGACTGTTGCGATCGTGATACTCGTCGCGACAATGCCAAAGACCAGTCCGAGCCTCATGTCGACGCTGGATATTGCCAGCGCCGCTGCGAATGTGACCGATGCGTGTCTGCTTGGGAACGTGTTCACCTGAACACTCGCATTATCGAGCACCTTCACGTTGAGTCGACTAAAGAAGAGACCACGGGCATCGGCAAGGCTCACTTGTTCGAATGTTCGGGGGGGGACGGGTCTGTATCCACGGAAGCAACCCGTATGCACCGAAGCCGGCGATGAGCAGTGCGGTCCAGAAGCTGTCGGCATCGGCGCGAGCTCCCAACCAACACAGGACACCAAAGCTAGCCGGCACGAAGGGATATGCAAGTAGATATGTGAGCTCGAAGTATTCCAACACGATGCGAGGTCCCCGCGTCAAGAACTCCGTGCCCTTGAGCGTTTCAAACAGAACCTGGTCGAAGTCAAGTAGGCGTCGCTCGACGGCCGTCATCGGTCGCTCGAAGAAAAGCCCAGATAGCCAGTACCCGTGCATTAGATAAATACCAGGGATCCACTCTCGAATAATTTGCAAAGCCGGCGACGGTCGCAGTTGGGAGAGCATGACGGAAAGTCCGATACAGACCATCGAAACGGCAAGCACTCGGAGGCGGTGTCGACGCTGAAGCGGACGACGCACGGCCAGCAAGATCAAGTAGGTGAAGAACGCACAGACGATCCACTCCGCCACCCAGAATTTTGATATCTCGATCATGGCGTCTGAGGTACCGGAGGAATGACGGCCTCCGAGGCTAATTCAGGACGGCGCCGCAGTATGTTCCAGCAAGCTGGTATCAGCCACACCGTACTCACGACTCTCGCGGACACAATTGCGACGGCGGCGGCCACCGCTCCCACGAGGTCTAGCCAATGAATACCAACTGTCAGGATGATCGCGATGCTAGTCAGCTCGATCAAGGTGGCCCACATTGCCGATGCGTTGCGACGGGCATGCACCAGAAGGCCTCGTTGGCAGGCGAGCAGGACCGACAGGGCTGGAAGAATCACCAGAATGCGAGTCGTTACAAGGGCGAAGGCCGTCAGCTCGAGACTGAGTCCTGAGATGTTGTGGAACCAAACCACAGCTAGGGGCGTAAATGCGATGAGACCGAGACCGGTCGTGACGGAGAGTGCGAGTGCTAGAGCGAAGTTACGGATCATCGGGTAGTGTTCCCGACGTGGGCCAACCAAGGCGATGACTACCTCGAGATATGACAGTCCCAAGGAGCGGAAGATGAAAGTGAGCCCATGGATGACCGGAAGCACCGCCAGCGATTCAAGCCCATATCGACTCTGGCCCATAAAGAACGTAACGGTCGGCTGTGACGCGAGAGCGAGCAGTGACGTTAGCGCTAGGGGCGTGTAAAAACTCAACAGCATGGGCAGACGCAGGCTGGCGAGTCGGACAGGATCGCGACGGCGTTCAAGCATACGCCGAAGCACTCCCGCGGTCATCGTACGGCTTGCCAGCGCTTCGAGGATGACGCCCGCAGACAGCGAGAGCGCTGCGATGTGCGTCCCAGGTAGCGTCGAGGTCCGGTACACGAGGAGGGCCGTCACCGACATCGTTGTCAGGCGCACAGCTGTCCCGTACGCTACGCGTTTGGTGAGCCCTGTCCGAATTAGTAAGCCTTGCCTGAAACGCCGATACCCGATCGCGGCGGTCCACGGCAGCATCAGCACGAGACCTCCATGGGCGAGCCTCGCGACGTCGTCAGGGAGTGACAACCCAAAGGCAAGGAGTTCGAAGACGGGCGGTACGAGGATAACTAGTTGAACCAGGGTCAGCAGGGCGCTGAGGCCATACGAGAACCGGCGGAGTGCGAAATAGGATTCCCGGTCTTCCACCAATGCCGTCGATGCGCTCATCAACATCATCACCGGTGACTCGATGATGATCGCGAAGGCGAGGGTAATTCCGAACGCAGCCAGATTGGTGACCGGGTCGTCGAGCCTTGCGATGATCGCGACGAGGTAGGGTCCCTCGACTGCCATCATTAGCCAAGTGCCAGCGAGAGGCATCCAAAAAATCAGTATTTTCCGATAGGTCAACATAGCGGCCATACGACAGGCTGGTGGGGTCGTTTCAGGGTTGATATTTATTGAGATTCAGTCTCATTTAGCTTGACCGACCAAAATGGTCGGGTATATAGTTCAATCTCCTAACTGAGATCCAATCTCATTAGTGAGGTGGTTTTTAATCTCCGCAACCTGAGCTGGTCGAGATGGTCGTAAGGAGGTTAAGGATTTTAAGTGGCCCACCGCATGCTGGAGCATGCGGTGGGCCTAACGAACGCTCTGACGTTCGGCTTCCCCTAAAGGTCGCTTGGCGTGGTCACGTTCATAGTCATTCTATGGGTCGAAGTCATGCCGTGCAACCGGCACAGAAACGTTAGGTGTGACCTTGTTTGACGTTAGTGAAATGAAAAAAGTTCAGTTTGTTCTCTCTTGTGTGCTGGGATTGTTGCTCACGACAGTGGGGACCAGCTTTACACAGGGTCCGTCTGTTGATGACCCGGAGTTAATACCTGAAGTTGACACAACTGAGGAATCAACAGAGAACGAAGAAGAAACCGAAGAAACCCAGGCCGATGTTGAAGAACTGGAACGTCGCGTCGACCTACTCGCGGAAGAACTGGAGCGGCTTCGTAGCGGCGAAGGTGAGAGGGAGTTAAGTGCTGACGATGCACGGGCCATAGGTTTGGCCCCCTTTGCTGCAGCAGTGTTTCGTGCCAATCGAGGTCTTTCAATAGCTGGTTACGGAGAGTTCCTCTACGAGAACTACGCGTCGGAAAAACAGAGCGGTGCCCTGGGCGGGAAGGGGTCTCAGTTTGATGCACTTCGCGCCATTATCTACACCGGGTACCGTTTCAACGATAAGTTTGTTTTTAATTCTGAGATTGAAATTGAGCACGCGACAGAAGCATATTTGGAGTTCGCTTACGTCGATTATCAAGCGACGGAAAGTTTCGGTATTCGAGGTGGTATGTTGCTCGTTCCAATGGGGTTGGTCAACGAATTTCACGAACCCACGGTATTTATGGGGACGGAGCGGCCGTTCACAGAAAACAAAATTATTCCTTCAACGTGGCGCGAGAATGGAGCTGGTGTTTACGGTACTTTTGACAGAGTGTCCTTCCGTTTGTATGCCGTAAATGGATTTAACGGTGACAAATTCTCATCGGGTGGATTACGCGGAGGTCGGCAAAAAGGCGGCAAAGCTAAAGCTGACAATTTTGCTGTGACGGGCCGGCTGGATATTGCTCCGACGCCTGGGATTTTTTTTGGCGGCAGTTTCTATCGGGGTGGTTCGGCGCAGGGCAGCTTGGGTGACGATGGGCTCGAGACCACCATTCTTGATCTGCATGGTCAGGCCCAGGTGCGTGGCTTCGATATTCGTGGTCTCTATGCGACGGCGAGCATTGACGACGCTATAAATTTTAATCAGAAGAAAGGGCTCTCTGGTTCACAAGGACTTGCCGAAAAGATGGAAGGTGGTTACATCCTTTTCGGCTATAACGTGTTGTCACAGATATCCAATGTTGGCGGTCCTGCCTTCACGCCTTATATCAAGTTTGAGCGGGTGGATACTCAAGCGAAGATGCCGGCAGGGTACAGCAGGAGTCTCTCAACATTGAATAACTTTCGAACAGTTGGCGTTGAGTTCAAGCCTATTCCAAATGTTGTGGTCAAGATGGATCGTATGTGGGTCACCAATGATGCTAAATCTGGCCTTGATCAGTTCAACCTCAATCTTGGGTACGGGTTCTGATACGAGGAAACATGCAACCTTTACTGTCTGCAAGAAACTCCGGACGATGGCTTGTGTTGATCGCCTGTGGTCCTCTTGCCGTCAGTACACTGGACGCGCAGCTTGGACTGGTCACACGTGAAGAGGCTCTTGCGTCGGTGTTTCCTGACGCAACTGTGGTCGCCGAACGCATTTTCTTAACAGAGGAGCAGGTTGAGCGCATCACGACGCTCTCACGGGTTGATCTGGATGTAAAAATCTATGCGCGGTATACGGCTTCAAGAAGCGGAGTTGTTGTGGGTCGTGCCTATATTGACACGCATCAGGTTCGAACAAAAAAGCAAAGCTTGCTTGTATCGCTTGATGTAAATGGGCGTGTTCGAAGAATTGACGTAACAGCGTTTCTAGAGCCGCCCGATTACATTGCGAAACCTTCGTGGATGCGCCAATTTGACGGCAAACCCTTAAACAGTGATCTCGCGATTCAGCGGTCAATTCGCCCAATTGCTGGCGCAACGTTAACCGCACAGGCAGTGAACCAGGCGGTCAGGCGGGTGATGGCAATTGATCAGGTACTCACGGCTGAAGTGGAGGCAACGCCATGACTTGGTGGGAGCGGTGGGGATTCAATGTATTCCACGTCATTGTGGCGCTGAGCGGCGTAGTGTACTTCTGCATGAAATACCTAATGGTAACTGATGATCCTTTCGCGATCGTTAATCATCCGTGGGAGTCAATGATGTTGTCACTACATGTGATAGCCGCACCGTTTTTCGTTGCCTTTTTCGGCATGCTGTTTCGGTCGCATTCCCTCAGGAAGATCCTGTCACCGAACCTGGAAAATAGACGAACTGGATGGACTTCACTCATTAGTTTTTCGGCGATGGCTATTTCTGGCTATCTCATTCAGGTAGCGGCGACACCAGTACTGATTTCTGTTTCTATTTGGACGCATGTCCTGACGAGTACGGTCTTCCTTATTGGTTACACCGTTCACTTGGTTATCGGATACCGCATTAATCGATTTTCGACTGGGACACCCGACACCGCTGTTCCTGAAGCTGCCCGCCTATAGCTATGAAGGTGTTTGCCGCAGGTATGCTCCTATGCCTCGCTACCACTGTGTACCAACCTGACTCGAACAATGTTCGCGTTGAGCGAATGGCCTTCTTGATGGGAACCGTTGCGACGTTAGTCGTTGAAGCAAATGACAGGAGCGTTGGGATCAACCGACTCGATCGGATGGTTCGAGTGGTAGAGGAGACAGAGGCTGCACTGAGTACCTGGCAGGACGATAGTGTGCTCAGTGCACTAAATCGGCAACCGGTTGAGACTTGGTTGCCGTTGCCCGAGGAGGTCTGTGTTTTACTCGATCAGGTGGCCACTTGGCACAGTGTTACTGAGGGTAGATTCGATCCAGCAGTGGGGCGGCTTATGGAGGCGTGGGCGCTTCGAGGAGACGGACGCTTGCCGGATCCCGATACGTTCGCCTCTGCAAAAGCTCGCTCTGGTTTCCAGCACGTTTCCATCGATTTAGGGCGCTGCGCAGCTTCGCGATTCGCTGATGTTAGGTTAGATGCCGGTGGATTTGGAAAAGGTGCTGCACTTGACCGAGTGCGGCGTGCTGAACATGCGGAATCAGGTGCTTGGATGATCGATTTTGGTGGCCAAATTGCGGTTTCGTCGGAAGGTGATTGGCCGGTGGCGCTTGCCCATCCAGAACTGCGGGAAATTCCGGTGGTGGAGTTTCTTCTCGGCGAGGGGTCAATCGCCACGACGGGTGGGTCAGAACGTGATGTTCTCATTGATGGCAACTTTCGAATCGGCCACGTTATTGACCCCCGCAATGGGATGCCGGTGAGCCGTTCTATGTCGGTCACCGTCTGGCATCAAGATGCGTTGGCTGCCGATATTCTGTCAACGGCGCTCTATGTAATGGGAATTGACGAGGGACGAGATTGGGCCGAGGCACACGGAATTGCGGCTTGCTTCGTCGTTCCTCATGAATCCGGCGCGTTTTCGTCAGGAGACGGTGTGGACATCGTGACCACGACCCCCTTCCGTCTCAGATTCTTCTAGCCTTTGAATGCTAATACCGGTGAAGCCGTACACGGCTGCTACAAGCGGGGTCAGGATATTGAAGAAGGCAAATGGCGCGTAGGTGAGTGTGGAGACACCCAGTGTTTGAGCCATGAACGCACCACAGGTGTTCCACGGGACAAGCGCCGATGTCAGGGTACCGGCGTCCTCGAGCGTTCGTGACAGGTTCTTCGGATCCAGCCGCTGGCGTCTGTATTCATCGCGAAACATCCGACCCGGAAGAACAATCGCGATGTACTGATCCGAGGCCAGTACGTTCATCCCAAATGAGGTGCCGAGCGTGGTCGCGATGAGGCTGCCTGGCCCGCGAACGGCCGTGAGGATTCGTGCGGCAATGACCTGAAGGAGCCCCGTGGTTTCCATCACTGCACCGAAGATCATGGCCGTCATGATCAACCAGACCGTCATCAGCATGCTGGCCATTCCGCCACGGGACAGTAGCTCGTCAAGCGTGCTATTGCCCGACTGAAGCTCGAAGCCTCCATACATCGCGACCCACACCCCTTTAATGAGCGAGACCCACTCCGGCAGGTCACTGGCGCCCATGTAAGTGAGCACCGTGGTGCGCTGGAACACAACTGCGAACACGCCACCGAGTAACGTCCCTATCAGGAGGGCTGGGAACGCTGGGACCCTCCGAATCACCAGAGCGAGCACGACAATGACAGGAATCAGAAGGTGAGGCCCAATCACGAACTGCGTCTCGAGGACACCAAGGACGGAATCGAGTTTCGCTGTGTCGTCGGGTATGGGTGTGAAAAATCCCGCCGCCAGAAAGAGAATGAGGGCGGCTGCGAAACTCGGCGCCGTCGTCCACACCATGTGTCGAATGTGCGCGACCAGGTCGGTTCCTGCGACCGCAGGTGCGAGGTTGGTCGTGTCGGACAGCGGAGACATCTTGTCGCCAAAATATGCTCCGGAGACCACGGCGCCGCCGGCCAGTCCCATATGAAGGCTCTGAGTCGTCGCGATTCCGATCAAGGCGATCCCGATGGTGCCTACGGTTGTCCACGAGCTGCCTGTCGCGGTGGCCACCACAGCGCAGATGAGGCATGCGGCCGCGTAGAACAGCGACGGCGAGAGAATCGAGAGTCCGTAGTAGATCATCGTCGGCACGACTCCGGCGAGGATCCAGGTCCCGATTACCGATCCCACGACCAGCAGGATGAGGATGGCCCCCATCGAGACCGACAGACCTCGGCTGATGCCGGCTTCGAGATCCTTCCAGGGGTGTCCGTTGAAGAAGCCGATAGCTAAACAGAGACCTGACCCGAGAATGAGCGCGATTTGATTCGGTCCGGATGACGACTGGCCACCAAACAGATACACCGAAGACGACAGCATGCCGATCAGAAAACAGACAGGGGCCATCGCCTGCCAGATGTTCGGAGTGCGTCGAGGTGACGGATTATCGTTATTCATTCGCACCCAAGATGATAATCGTCTAGGCCGTCGAGTCGTTCATCGCCGTCAACATCCGAGAGTCCGACGCTTGCCAATTGCGTTCGAGCTTTGGCAAGGTCGAAATCATACACAGGCGTAGCCGGTCTCGCGAGTCTTTCCGAGGCGATCAATTTGCTCAGCACTATACTTGTCGACAGATTCGTGAAATACGCCATCGTGACCTTCGGGTGCCGCGTCAATCAGGCCGACTCAATTGACATCGAGCGCCAACTTCGGGCCCAAGGCGGTCGACCGGTCGACGCCGAGGAGGCGGAGCTCGTCATCGTCAATACCTGTTCGGTGACGGCTACGGCTGACCGTGGCGCGCGCCAGATCATTCGGCGGATCGCGCGTAAGAACCCGAGCGCCCGTATCGTAGCCACCGGCTGTTACGCAACACGAGCGAAATTCGAGCTGGCCTCGCTGCCCAATGTGACGGCCGTGGTGTCGAATTCGCAGAAGCTGACGTTCGTCGCCACGGTGGATCCGTGGCGCCTCAACGACGAGCCGACGACGGCAGATCGGTTCGGCGACGGCGACGGCTCATGCGGCGAGAAGATCCGTCCCGGTTCCGGTCGTACCACCTACACGCTACGGGTGCAAACGGGGTGTGACGAGGTCTGCGCCTATTGCATCATCCCGTCGACTCGGGGTTCCGGTCGGAGTATGTCGGTGAGCCATGTGCTCGAAGAGGTCGATCGCGTCGTGGCCGAGGGCTTCAAGGAAGCCTCGCTCACAGGTGTGCATATCGGGTCCTATGGCCGTGATTTGTCTCCACGCACGAGCTTGCTCGAGCTTGTTCGCGCGCTCGATACCCATCCCAGTGATCTGCGGTTTCGGATCAGTTCGCTCGAGCCGATGGACTGCAGCGAGGCGATTGTTGACCTCGTGGCGAGAAGTGGCCGATTCGCTCCGCACTTCCACTTGCCTCTCCAGAACGCGAGCGACCGGGTGCTACAGGCCATGCGGCGTCCGTATTCGCGCGGCTACTATCAATGTCTCGTCGACACGATTCGCGGCCGAATACCGCATGCAGGAATCGGGTCAGATCTGGTTGTGGGTTTTCCCGGTGAGGCGGTAGAGGATTTTGAGGAAAATCTTGAGTATCTCTCCGCAAGCCCACTGACTTACCTTCACGTTTTTCCGTACTCTGACCGGCCAGGCACTGATGCGAGCGGCCTGGCTGGGAAGGTAGATGGGAAGACGGTTCGGGAGCGCGCCCGAGCGATCCGGGCTGTTGGGAGCGAGCTAGCAGCACGTTTCCGGATGTCGCAGCTTGGGACCATTCGGCCTGCCTTGACGATCGACAGTGGCAGAGTCGCTGTCACTGACAACTACTTAAAGGTGCGAATTCAGGCCAGCCAACCTGAGAACCAGCGCGTGCGTGTTCGGATTATCTCGGCCGGTGAGCCACCCTCCGGCGAGCTCGTTGCCTAACTATCTGTTCATCCGTGCCGCCAGGGCCGGCGACGCCGCGCTGCCCTCGACGATTAGCTGACCGCAGGCAGCTCGGATGTCGCGTCCGCGACTCTTTCGGACCGAGACCGTTGCACCCTGGTTAGTCAACGTCCGCGCAAACTGATCGATGCGAGCATCGGAAGGCCGCCGAAACGGAATGCCGGGCGCCTCGTTTAGCGGAATCAGGTTAATTTTGGACCGAATGCCTCGGAGTAACGTTGCTAGACGATGAGCGTCACGGACAGAGTCGTTCACGCGGTCGAGCATGACGTATTCGAATGTGATTCGACGCCGCCGGGCGACGGGAAATTTCCGGCACGCCGCAATAATGTCCATCAGGGCATACGTGCGATTGACAGGAACGAGCTGCTCGCGAAGATCTTCAGTGGCAGCATGAAGCGACACGGCGATGTTTGGGATGACTGCTTCGTGTGCCAGCCGGGTGAGCCCGGCTGGCACACCGACCGTGGACAGGGTAATCCGACGCGACGGCATGGCGAATCCGCTTTCGGCGCTCAGAATTCTCAGCGCCTTCATCGTCGCGTCATAGTTGTGGAGGGGCTCGCCCATACCCATCAAGACCACATTGAAGCTGGTCTCTGCGAGCTCTAGCGTGTGCGCGAGCCGCCGGACTTGGCCGACGATTTCTCCCGCCGTCAGGTTGCGGGCGAGGCTCATCTTCCCGGTGAGGCAGAAGCCGCACCGCATCGCGCAACCCACCTGGGTCGATACGCAGAACGCCTGTCGTGGTGTGTCCGGGATGAACACCGACTCGACCAGCTGACCATCGTTCAGTCGCAGCAAAAGCTTCTCGGTGTCATCCGCAGAGCGCTGTCGTTTCTCTATGGTGGGCGTACTAACGACGAAGCTTTGTTCTAGCTGCTGTCGAAGGCTGAGCGAGAGGTCGGTCATCCGACCGAAATCTGAGACGCCTCGTCGGTAGATCCACTGGTATATTTGGCGGGCGTGAAACTGTTGAACACCGAGTTGCCCGATGGCAACTTCGAGTTCGGCGGGTTCTAGCTCTGATATGTCAATAGGTGACGTCATCGTGCGAGTCCAGGAGGTGACGCAAGGCACTGAGGACAGGCATGTTAGCACGTCGTCTATGGTGTTCACACACTCTTTGGGAAGCGTGCAGCAGTTGAACGGCCGCCGCCATCGTGATATCATGACTCGGTCAGATCGTTCTCGTAATCCCTTTCTGTACAACAGCTTGCGAGTGTCGCTTCAGCTTTAGATCCCAGGCGCCGCGAGGGCGATTTTTCCGACATGATCATTCGCGACGTCTTCTCCAGCGGCCTCCGTCTCCTCACGGAATCGATGCCGGATGCACGGTCGGCTAGTCTCGGCGTCTGGCTTGCTCGGGGCTCGCGTCACGAGGACCAGAGTCATGAGGGTATTGCCCATCTCGCCGAACATATGCTCTTTAAGGGGACGGCCCGGCGGTCGGCCCAGGATATCGCGCAGGAAGTGGACTCGATCGGCGGGCAGCTCGACGCCTTCACGGCCAAGGAGTACTGTAGCTATTACATCAAGGTCTTGGACGAACACTTGCCTCGGGCGGTCGATTTATTGGCCGACCTGGTGTTACGTCCCGAATTCCGCCAAGACGATCTTGAGAAGGAGAAGAGGGTCGTTCTTGAGGAAATCAAGATGGTCGAGGACATCCCAGATGACCTCGTCCATGAATTATTCACCGAGACCTTTTGGCCCGAGCATCCCCTCGGTCGCTCTATCCTGGGGTCGCCTGATTCCGTCACCGGTATTTCCCAGGAGGCCCTGCGGGGCTTTTTTACGCGAACCTACGTCGGTAGCAACTTTGTCGTCACCGCGGCCGGTCATCTTGACCACGCGCGTCTACGCGATCTAATCGAAGAGGCGTTTGACCCGGTTCAGGTTGATCCTGACTCTCTCGATCTTCGACCGCCCCTCCCGAATCCGAGGCTCGTTGTCAAAGATAGGGAGTTGGAGCAGAGTCATCTGTGCCTTGGAACCTGTGGATACCCGCAGGACCACGAAGACCGCTATGCGACCTACGTTCTGAACACCGTGCTCGGAGGTTCGATGAGTTCTCGTTTGTTTCAAAACGTGAGAGAGAAGCACGGCTTGGCATATGCCGTCAGCAGCGGACTAATGTCGTATCGCGACGCTGGCGTGCTTACAGTTTATGCGGGTTGTGACCCCGCGGCAGTCTCGCGCGTCATCGATTTGGTAGTCGCCGAACTCCGGACCCTGAGGTGCGATCCCGCACCTGATTCGGAGTTACAGCGCGCTAAAGATCATCTCAAGGGTAATCTGGTACTCGGTTTGGAGAGCACGACCAGTCGCATGTCACAGCTGGCGCGTTCGGAGCTCTGTTTCGGCCGACAAATCGACCTCTCCGAGCACCTTGCGGCGATCGACGGCGTGGGTGCCGACGATGTTCAGCGACTAGCGGTCGATTTGTTTTCGAATGGATCACTCGGGGTGACGGTACTGGGACCGGCGAGCGCCGGGTCGGTATCGGAGTCCCAGCTTTTGCTGTGATATGACCCAGCGAGTCGGCTGTAGCCGACTCGCGAAACGTCGGTGTTGAGGAGCGTTCACCATCGCAGTGCAACTGACCGTACTCGGGAGCGGGAGCGGCGGCAATTCGACACTGTTGACGCATTGCGGCCGCGGCGTGCTGATCGACGCCGGATTGAGCTACCGGCAGATCACTCGCCGCATGCGTGATATCGGCTTCGGTCCTGAGGGGGTTGAAGCGATCGTGATTACCCACGCCCACGGTGACCATACGCGCGGGGCACGGATGTTCTGTCGCCGTCATGACGTGCCTGTGTACGCGACTGAGAAGGCGCACGCAGACTGGGGTGCCGCCGACATACCAACGTGGCGTCCGCTGCGGGCGAACCGGTCCCACAATGTGGGTGGACTGTGCTTTCACCCAATCACGATTCCGCACGACGCATCGGAGACCGTTGCATTTCGCATCGAGACTCTCGAAGGCGAAATCGGTTTTGCTACCGACATCGGCTCGATGACCTCCGAGTTGGTCGAGCGGTTTCGCGAATGTCGGCTACTCGTCGTCGAGTCGAACTATGCAACGGAGTTATTACGCGTGAGCCCGTATGATCGGTCGACTCGTGCTCGGATCGGCAGTGCCCGTGGTCATCTCTCAAACGAAGCGCTGGCTGAATTTATTCGCGACCATTTGGGGCAGGAGGTGCGCTGCCTGATCCTCGCGCACTTGAGCCGCGTGAACAACGTGCCAGAAATCGCCGAGATGACCTGCCGCGAAGCACTTGCTGCGAGCGGACGGAAAGACGTAGAGGTCGTCGTCGCTCTGCAGGACTCACGAGCGCGAACCGTCGACTTGGCCACGTGGCCAGGTGGCAGTGGCGGGGTTAACCGTGTCCAGATCAGTCTCCCATTTGATATCAGTGCGACCGAGCGACCTGCGATATTCGACCCGCGGCCGACGACTTTTTGAATCATGATCCCACGTTATACCCCGCCCGAGATGGGCCATATTTGGACTGACCAGCAACGCTATGAGACCTGGCTGTTGGTCGAGTGCGCGGCGGCCGACGCCATGGCCCAACACGGGGTGATCCCTCCTGATGCCGCCCGCGACATCAGGGATCGGGCCAAGGTCGAGGCGACGAGGGTCGATGAAATCGAGCGCACCACCCGACACGACGTTATCGCTTTCACCACCGCCGTGGCGGAACACGTTGGACCGTCAGCTCGGTGGTTGCATTTCGGACTGACGTCGTCCGACGTACTCGATACTGCCCTGGCGCTTCAACTGCGCGAGTCGTGCGACCTTCTACTCGCTGACTTGGACAGGCTCTCTGCGGCGATTCGCGACCGGGCGTTTGAGCACAGACAGACTCTAATGATCGGCCGGACTCATGGGGTGCACGCTGAACCGATGACGTTTGGCGTAAAACTAGCGCTCTGGTTCGATGAGCTGAGTCGTGATCGTGAACGGCTGGAACGGGCGCGCCAGGCGATCAGCGTCGGCAAGCTCTCGGGTGCCGTCGGGACCTACGCTCATCTCGATCCCGCGATTGAGCAGTCTGTGTGCGACCAGCTTGGGTTGCAGCCGGCGAGGGTCGCGTCGCAGGTCATTCAGCGAGACCGTCATGCGGAGCTTTTATCAGCGCTCGCCATTACTGCCGCGTCGCTCGAGACGTTTGCCCTTGAGGTGCGGGGGCTTCAGAAAACAGAGATCGGCGAAGTTGAAGAACCGTTCGCTAGGGGACAAAAGGGTTCATCGGCCATGCCTCACAAGCGTAATCCGATCGGCTGCGAACAGATCACGGGCCTGGCCCGACTGATTCGCGCCAACGCTCTCGCGGGGTTCGAGAACGTTGCGCTTTGGCACGAGCGAGACATCTCCCACTCGTCAGTCGAGCGGGTCATTTTCCCGGATAGTTTCTGCGGTGTGGACCACATGGTTCGACGGTTGACGGGGATCGTTCGTGACCTCGTAGTTCACCCCGATCGAATGCTGGAAAATCTGCAGCGGTCGCGGGGTGTTGTCTTTTCGGGTTCGGTCTTGTTGGAGCTGGCGCGACGCGGTGTGTCGCGGGAGCAGGCCTACACGTGGGTTCAGCGGAATGCAATGCGCTCGCATGACGAACAGCTCGATTTCAAGGAGCTACTTCTCAAGGATACGGATGTGTCGGGTGTCATACGGCCCGAGGAGATTAACTTAGTGTTTGATTTGGCGATACAACTGCGTCACGTTGACGCAATCTTCGCCCGGGTATTTGGAGACCAGCGGAAATGAAGGCCAAGGTGTATGTAACGTTGAAGCCGTCGATTCTTGATCCTCAGGGCAAGACAATTACTCAGGCGCTGCACACCCTTGGGCACGGCGGAATCACGGATGTCCGACAGGGGAAGTTTTTTGAGTTCGATATCGAGGCCGACTCTCCTGATGAAGCGCGCGCCACCGTGTCAGAAGTTGCCGAGCACGTGTTGGCGAATCCGGTGATCGAGATCTTCCGAGTGGAGGTGGAATAACGAAGCGGCCCGCCGGCCGTGGTTAGAAGCAAGCCGGAAGGTTCCATGAGCCTATGGGAAAGACCAAATTCGTAATCATCGTGTTTCCTGGGTCCAATTGCGACCACGATGCGCACTACGCCATCACCGAGGTGCTGGGCCAAGAGGCCGAGCTGGTGTGGCACAAGGATACGGATTTACGCGGGGCCGATGTCGTCGTTCTACCGGGGGGCTTCTCGTACGGCGACTATTTACGGAGCGGAGCCATCGCCCGGTTTTCCCCCGTCATGAGACGGGTCGCGGAGTTTGCGAATTCGGGAGGTCCAGTCCTTGGTATTTGTAATGGATTCCAGGTTCTGCTGGAGGCCGGATTGCTTCCGGGAGGCATGCGAAGAAATCAACACTTGGAGTTCATCTGTGAACACGTCAGTCTGCGCGTTGAACACACTGACACTCCGTTCACACAGAACGCCTCTGCTGGTCAGGTTCTACGGATTCCGATCGCGCACGGCGAGGGTAACTATTATGCACCGCCCGAGACCATCGCGGAGTTGGAGGCCAATCGACGCGTGATCTTTCGCTACACGTCACCGGACGGCACCGTCGACGAGGCCTGGAACGTGAATGGGTCGACGTCGGCGATCGCCGGTATTTGTAACGAGTCGCGAAACGTCGTCGGACTCATGCCGCATCCTGAACGTGCCTGCGAACACGTCGTGGGGAGTGCCGACGGCCGCCTCGTTTTAGAGTCTGTGATCACCGCGCTCGACGGTGTAACGAAGGCTGGGTGAGGATGATTAGCGACGCAACGATCGCCGAACATGGACTGACGGCTGACGAATATCAGCGAGTACTCGCGATCCTCGGCCGCGAACCGAATGTAACTGAGCTCGGCATCTTTTCAGTGATGTGGTCGGAGCACTGCAGCTACAAGAGCTCGCGCGTGCATCTTCGGACGCTACCGACCGAAGGCCCCCGAGTTCTGCAAGGGCCAGGGGAGAACGCGGGCGCGGTTGATATCGGCAATGGGTTGGCCGCTGTCTTCAAGATTGAGTCGCACAATCACCCCTCCTTTATCGAACCGTACCAGGGCGCGGCCACCGGCGTCGGTGGAATCATTCGTGACATCTTCACGATGGGAGCCCGTCCTGTCGCGTTGCTAAATTCGCTGCGGTTTGGTCCACTCGCCGATCCGCGGACGCGACAGGTCGTCGCCGGTGTCGTGGCCGGGATTGCCGGATATGGCAACAGCATTGGGATTCCAACCGTTGGCGGCGAGATGGGGTTTGACGAGACCTACGCGGGTAACCCATTGGTAAATGTGTTCTGTCTAGGGGTTACCGAGGCGGACACGCTCATTCTTGGGCAGGCGGAGGGCGTAGGAAACGCCGTGTACTACGTCGGGGCAAAGACCGGTCGCGATGGAATCCACGGCGCTACCATGGCCTCGGCGGAGTTCGACGAGACGACCGAGGAAAAGCGTCCGAATGTGCAGGTCGGTGACCCGTTTATGGAGAAGCTTCTGCTGGAAGCGTGTCTCGAGGTGATGGAGACTGACGCCCTCGTCGGCATCCAGGACATGGGCGCCGCGGGTCTTACCTGTTCGACCTGCGAAATGGGTTCGCGGGGCGGTGTCGGGATTGAGATCGATGTCGCGAAGGTCCCGCAGCGTGAAACCGGTATGAATCCCTACGAGATCATGTTGTCGGAGTCGCAGGAGCGAATGCTATTAGTCGTGCGACAGGGACACGAGGCGGAGGTCGAGAAGATCTTCGAGAAGTGGGATCTTCACGCTGCAAGGATCGGTAATGTAACCGATGATGGGTTGCTGCGGGTGTGCAATCACGGCCGAGTCGTGGCGGAAATCCCAAACCGAGCCCTGGCCGAGGAGGGTCCTGTCTACAACCGACCGACCCGTCGTCCTTCCGATCTGGATGAACGGAAGGCGCTCGACCTGACGACCCTCGGATCATCACCACCTGCAGCCCAAGTGCTAGGTTGGCTCCTCGCGTCACCCCAGATTGCAAGCAAGCGCTGGGTCTATCGCCAGTACGACCATATGGTTCGCACTAACACGATCGTGCCGGCCGGGATGGGTGCAGGAGTGATCAGGGTCAAGGGCACCAACCGGGCTCTGGTGTTCTCTGTTGACGGCAATGGCCGATACTGCCTACTCGACCCGTATCAGGGCGCTATGCTCGCCGTGGCCGAGTCCGCTCGAAATGTTGCGTGTGCCGGCGGGATGCCAGTGGGTGTCACCAACTGCCTTAATTTTGGCAATCCAGAGCGGCCGGAGATCATGTGGCAGTTTACCCAGTGTGTCGAAGGGATTGGCGATGCGTGCCGAGCGTTGAATCTTCCGATCACGGGCGGAAATGTCAGCCTGTACAACGAGACGGATGGGTTGGCGATCCAGCCGACGCCAGTCATCGGCGTGGTTGGTGTGGTGGACAATGCCACCCGAGCCTTGGGTCGGGTGTTTCGTCGCGACGGTTCCACGGTCGTGCTTCTCGGACAGAGTCGAGCTGAACTCGGTGGGAGCGAGTATCTCAAACTTGTATACCAGCGGGTGGCGGGGAAACTGCCGACACTCGATCTCGTGGCGGAGCATAAGCTCCAGCAGTTCCTCGTCTCGGCGATCGCCGACGGACTCCTGGAATCCGCTCACGATTGTGCCGAAGGCGGCACCGCTGTCACCCTGGCTGAATGTTGTTTTGAGAGTGGAGGGATCGGACTTGAGGTGTCATTGCCACCTGTTGGCGTTGACGATGGTATGTCTGACGAGCTGACGCTTGCCGCAACGCTGTTTGGCGAGACGGCCTCCTGTGTCGTTGCTTCGGTCGCGGAATCGCAGGCGGCCGAACTGCTGAGCCGGGCAATAAATGCCGGTGTTCCCGCACGAGTTGTGGGGAGCACGGGAGGGAGGCGATTCCGGTTGTCGGTTGACGGCGCCTCGGCGATCGATTGTCCTCTGGATGAGATTGAGCGTGTCTGGGCACATGGTCTGGCGCGCCACTTTGGGGGTGGAGCCGCATGAGTGAGATAAACGACGATGCCCGGGATCGCGACAAATTCCGAGACGAGTGCGGGGTCTTCGGGATTTTCGGCCATCCTGATGCCGCCCACCTAAGCTACCTCGGACTTTATGCCTTGCAGCACCGAGGGCAAGAGAGTGCGGGGATCGCGGTGTCCCGTAACGGACGACTCAAATTGGCTCGGGCTATGGGATACGTCAGCGACGTCTTCTCCAAAACTGTACTAGACGGGTTGGTCGGCGATTCAGCTATTGGGCACGTACGGTACTCGACGTTCGGAGACAGTCGAGTTGTGAACGCACAGCCGATTCTTATCGAATGCTCCCACGGCCAGATTGCCCTGTGTCATAACGGGAATCTCGTTAATGCCACAGAGTTGCGCAGCGAACTGGTCTCTAGTGGGTCGATCTTTCAAACTAACAGCGATACCGAGGTTGTGCTCCATCTCTACGCGAAGTCGACCGCACGCACCGCGGAGGACGCGATCGTTGAGTCCGTCTCCAGGGTTCGCGGCGCGTTCTCTTTAGCGATGCTGACGCCAGAGAGTCTCATCGCGGTGCGCGACCCGCACGGCTTTCGTCCGCTCGCGCTTGGCCGGCTCGGTGATGCTTATGTGGTGTGCTCGGAGACCTGCGCGATGGATCTCATCGGTGCCACGTATGAACGTGACATCGAGCCTGGTGAGGTCTTGGTTGTTGACCGGAACGGCCTTCGGTCGTTTTCGCCGTTCACCGCCAGGCCGTCTGCGCACTGTGTGTTCGAGCATGTCTATTTCGCTCGACCTGATAGCTATGTCTTTGGACAAAGCGTCAACGAGGTGCGGACCAATCTGGGTCACTTGCTTGCCAAAGAGGCGGGAGTCGAGGCCGACGTCGTAGTGCCAATTCCAGACTCCGGCCTGTGTGCCGCGGCGGGGTACGCCGAAACCTCTGGAGTGCCGCTGCGGATGGGATTAATTCGAAATCATTACGTGGGCCGAACGTTTATTCAGCCTGAGCAGTTAATCCGGGGCTTTAAAGTCAAGGTCAAGCTCAACACGGTCCGGAGCATTATCGAGGGAAAGCGCGTTGTGTTGGTCGACGATTCGATTGTTCGAGGCACGACCAGTCAGAAGATCGTTGGGATGGTTAAGGCTGCAGGGGCACGTGAGGTCCACATGCGGATCAGCTGTCCGCCGACGGTGTCACCGTGTTACTACGGCATTGACACACCTCACCGCGACGAGTTGATTGCCGCGACCCACAGCTTGCCGGAGATTCAAGAGTATCTCGGCGCCGATTCTCTCGCGTACCTGAGTCTCGAGGGACTACACGAGGCGGTCGGGCCGTCCCATAGTCGCTACTGCAATGCGTGCTACACCCGCGACTACCCAGTTGCGCCTCCGTCCGACGCTGACGCGTACATGCAAATGGTCTTCAAGCTTCCGGACGGCGCCGAACCGGTTGAGCCATGAATCTGTGTGTCCGCCTGCTTGTCGGGGTGGTCTTTCTGACTCAGTCCGCCGTTGCTCAGACCGCCCAGGATGATCTCCGCACAGCCGTCGACCAGCTAGGTGACTTTGACTATACCGTGCGAATGGAAGCGTCGCGGACGCTGCGTCGGGCAGGTGCAGACGCAGTACTTCCCGTGTTACTCGAAGCGTGGCAGCACCACGAGGACAGCTACGTGCAGTTTCGATCGATCGTGCTGATTTACGGTCTTGAGGAACCACGGGGCCATGCCGTGTTCGAAGAAGCGCTGGATTCTCCGAATGATCGTGTTCGTGCCGCGGCGTACGAGTACTTCGAACAGGTCCCGTCCACGACGGTGGTACCCAAGCTGCTGGCCGCTCTGGATACGGAAACGTCTGAGTTCGTGCGGCCCTATCTTGTCCGGGCACTAGCTGCAAATGATGACGATCCGGCAGTGCAAGGGCGGCTCATGCAGGACATCGACCGAGGGCAGGGGTACTTCCGTGGTGCGGTGATCGAAGCGCTCGGCGATCACGGCGCAGTCTATGCCGTCGATTCTTTGATCCCGATCATCGCGGAGGATGGGCCACTTCACGACGACGCTCTGCTGGCACTTGGGAAGATCGGCGACCCGCGAACACTCGCTCCTCTGCGTCGAGTCCAGGAGCGTGCCGGTTCGACACTTCAGCCGATCGTCTCAGCGGCTGCCTGCTTGCTTGATCTCGATTGCGAAGATCAGCTGCGATATATCGTGGAGGTGCTCCGCTATGGCGCCACGACCGCCGCCGACGATGGCCAGGAACTTGTCCGCAGTGCATCGTCAGCGCTCGCCGCACTAGCCAGTGCCGGGCGGCGTGCAGCCCTTGATGTTTTGTTCGAGGTTGGGCTTTCGGCCGGTGACTCGGCGCGCGGGCCGATCGCACTTGCGCTCGGAACGGTGGCGTTGCGTAACCCAGAACTGGTCAGGGTTTCCCTCGTCGATGCCGGTCAGCAATTTGTCCCCGGGGACGAGTTACTGCTCTTACGGGATGCATTCGACATGCTCGACGAAGATTTCGGAGAGGAACGGTTTTATACGCTGATGCGGCGCGACTATTGGGGCGCAGGCATCGGGTCTCGGGCACAGGCTGTTGCCGGGGCGGCGATTCAAATCCTGGAATTTTGACGTTAGGACCCTGGTGAAAATGGACTACAAATCCTCTGGCGTCGACATTGACACCGGCAATGAGATCGTGCAGCGGGTCAAGCGGTTGGCTCAAACCACGTTTACGAGCGGAGTGTTGTCCGACATTGGATCGTTTGGTGGGCTCTTTGAACCAATCCTGACCGGTCTCGACCGACCGGTGTTGGTCGCGAGTGCCGACGGCGTTGGCACCAAGCTCAGGATTGGCTTCATGACCGGCCAGCACGACACGGTCGGTCGAGACCTCGTCAATCATTGTGTCAACGACATTCTGGTTCAAGGGGCGTCGCCACTCTTTTTTTTGGATTACCTTGCAACTGGGCGTTTGTTCTCTGACGTGTCGACGGCTGTCATCGAGGGCGTGGCCTCAGGGTGTCGCGAGAACCACTGTGCGCTGCTTGGCGGCGAGACCGCGGAAATGCCAGGCTTTTATCGCGACGGTGAGTACGATCTTGCCGGCTTCGTCGTTGGTCTCGTCGATCGGTCGCGGCTTATTGATGGACAGCAAATCGAGACAGGTGACGTGTTGGTTGGTCTTCCGTCTGCCGGTCTCCACACGAACGGATACTCGCTGGCGCGGCGGATCGTGTTCGATATCGCAGGTTTGTCGGTCGACTCCGAATTAGACAACGTCGAACCTGGGGCGACCGTTGGCGACATCCTGTTACGACCCCATCGGGGCTACTTAAGCACGATCGCGCCGCTGCTTCGTTCTGCGGGCGGACGCGCCGTTAGGGGACTCGCCCACATCACCGGAGGCGGTCTGACAGAGAATATCCCGAGAATACTTCCGGCCGGGAGGTCCGCACGGATCGAGCGCGCGGCGTGGGTGGTCCCTCCCATTTTCCGCTATCTCCAGCAAACCGGGGATGTCTCAGATCGCGACATGTTCCGCACATTCAATATGGGAATCGGAATGGTACTCGTCTGTGCGCCTGCTAATGTCGATGATGTCCAGGCACGGATTTCGGAGGCTGGAGAGTCGAGCACTGTAATTATTGGTCGGGTCACGGACGGTGATGGACAGGTCGAGTATGCGTAGGGCCGGACTGCATGTGTCAGGCGAACACAAGCTGAGGTGTGGCGGGGTACTGAGCGGATGAATCGTAGAATTGGCGTGCTGATCTCTGGTCGCGGAAGTAACCTCCAGGCCATTCTTGATGCCATCGCAGGCGGTCGACTGCAGGCTGAGATTGTGGTCGTAATCTCGAACAAGGCCGACGCTGCCGGACTCGATCGAGCACGCCGGGCTGGCATCGAGAGTCTGCACCTCAATCATAGGGACTACGACTCCCGCGAGACGTTCGACCTCGCGGTAGTGGCCGAGCTCAAGAAACGAGACGTAGCCCTGGTCTGCTTAGCGGGGTTCATGCGGCTGCTAAGTGCGGAGTTCGTGAACGCTTTTCCGAATGCAATTCTCAACATGCACCCATCACTGTTGCCGGCCTTCCCAGGTCTGGACGGTCAGGGGCAGGCGCTGAGCTACGGTGTGAAGGTCAGCGGTGCGACGGTTCACATCGTCACCCCAGAACTCGATAACGGTCCGGTCGTTCTGCAGGCGACCGTTCCTGTGCATGATAGTGATACGGTGGACGATTTGGCCGCTCGAATCCTCGAGCAAGAACACCGTGTCTACCCTGAAGCGATCGGTCTGATCCTGGACGGAGAGTGGAGCATCGTCGGTCGGCGATTCGTTCGAACCACATAAATATGACAATCGACGAACAGATCGCGTACCTCACCAAGGGCTGCGTTGACGTTGTCCGCCGCGCCGATCTGCAGCACAAGCTCGAAAGGGCTATCGATGGCGGGCCCCGGTTGACCGTCAAGGTGGGCTTTGATCCGACCGCTCCCGATCTGCACATTGGTCATACGGTGCTCATTCGGAAGATGAAGCATTTCCAGGATCTCGGGCATCGAGTTGTTTTTCTTATCGGCGACTTCACTGGGCTGATCGGTGACCCAACCGGACGTTCGAAGACGCGTCCGCCGCTCACGTCCGATCAGATTCAGGAGAATGCCGAGACCTACAAGACTCAAGTGTTTAAGCTTCTGGATCCGGACGAGACGACCATCGACTTCAATAGTAGGTGGCTTGGTGACCTGGGGAGCGAGGGTTGGATACGCTTGGCTGCACGCTACAACGTCGCACAGATGTTGGAGCGCCGGCATTTCCGCCAACGATACGAGAAGGGGCAGCCAATTGGAATCCATGAGTTTCTGTATCCCCTGGCCCAAGCCTACGATTCGGTTCATCTAAGGGTGGATGTCGAGCTCGGAGGCACCGACCAGTTGTTCAACCTTAATGTCGGTCGTGACATCATGCCGTCCTTCGGCGTTGAGGCTCAGGTCGTATTAACGACACCGCTGCTCGTCGGCCTAGACGGGGTAGAAAAGATGTCGAAATCGGCCGGGAACTACATTGGGATTGCGGAGTCACCACACGAGATGTTTGGCAAGGTCATGTCAATCTCCGACACCTTGATGTGGGATTATTACGAGCTCCTCACCGACCTATCGGTTGCGGAGATCGAGGCGATGAGACAGCGGACTGCCGATGGCACGTTACATCCGAAGCAGGCCAAAGTTGACCTGGCACGGCAGATCACCGCCGACTTTCACTCGGCCGAGGTTGCCGCATCTGCCGAGGCAGAGTTCGAGCGACGGTTCGCTCGCAGAGAGCTCCCAACTGATCTGGACGAATGGAGCACTGTGGTCGAAACGGAAGGGACGAAGCTCAGTGCCATAATGGTCGGGGCCGGACTGGCTTCGTCGGCGTCTGCCGCGACGCGCGTCATCGAACAGGGTGGTGTGCGTGTCGACGGTGAGCGCATCAATGACCGGATGCATCGTGTGTATCCTCCATCCAGGTCCCTTGTTCTTCAGGTCGGGAGGAAGGCCGCTCGGGTCAACCTGGTCCGAGAGGACGTGACCAGGGCAGCTCGTAGCATCAAAAAATCACGCCATTGAGGCTCGACAGCGCTCCCTACCCTCCGCAATGATCGGCTCATGATTTCCGATGCTAGAGCCTCAGGGCATGGGCGGGGCACCGACTGCCCATTTAGCCTTCAGGTTAAGTGAATGGTGTTGACACAACCTAGGTAGATCTATAGAGTGAGCAGATCTTATAGCAGTGAAATGTTCACCGGAAAGTAACGATCACTGCTGAAGGGGATCGCTCGTGCGGGAGGCCGTACCGGGTGTGGGTTCTTTGAAAACTAGATAGGACGTTGACGAAAGCGCGTCCGAGTATCAGCCTGACAAACAGACTGAACAACGAAGAGCCATTTTTTCGGCTCTCGTGTTGAGGGTTGTCCGAAGGCCGCCCGCGAGGGTTGCCAGAGGCGTATGTTTTCAACTTGAGAGTTTGATCCTGGCTCAGAATCAACGCTGGCGGCGTGCCTAACACATGCAAGTCGAACGCGAAAGCGGACTTCGGTCCGCAAGTAGAGTGGCAAACGGGTGAGTATCACGTGGGTGACCTACCTTCGAGTGGGGGATAACCTTCCGAAAGGAAGGCTAATACCGCATAACATCCTGCTCTTGGACGAGCAGTGATCAAAGCCGGGGATCGCAAGACCTGGTGCTTGTTGAGGGGCCCGCGGCCGATTAGCTTGTTGGTGAGGTAATGGCTCACCAAGGCTTCGATCGGTAGCCGGCCTGAGAGGGCGGACGGCCACACTGGGACTGAGACACGGCCCAGACTCCTACGGGAGGCAGCAGTGGGGA
>CAUZDY010000014.1:0-67602 GCA_963578805.1 Vicinamibacteria bacterium
ATCTTCAAGGGATTTGGACGGAGGAGTTCGATACGCCCCTGGAGCGGCCTGAAGCTTATGGAGACCGTGCATTTTTCACCGACGAAGAGTATGCCGAGGCGGACAACGTGCGAGCACGGCTGCTTGCGGCACAGACGTCCGGCGAAGGAGATAGACGTTCAGCGCCAGGTAGTCAGAATGACGTCGCCGGCGCGTATAGCAACGCGCACGTGACGTATAAACACCTTGGCCGTCAAACTTCTCAGATTGTCGATCCTCCGAATGGGAGGGTGCCTCCGTTGACCGCGGCAGCCCAGGTGTTAGCCGACACGGAGCGCGCATGGCGACGTGAACTTCTACGCTCGACTGAGACCTGTGAGCTGGCATTACCCGCGTGCTCGGGCCAGGAGTATAACGCGACTCCCTCGCCCCGCCGGAGTGAGCCTGCGCCGCGATACAACACCAATCGCATGAACCGCCACGACGACCCCGAAGATGGAGCATTCGGGGACCGCTGCCTGCTTGGCCACCCGGTGGACTTCGGGTCGGTGGTTGGGGGAAGCTTCCGCCGGATCATCCAGACGCAAGGTGGCATCACGATGTACTACGACCAAGGCCAAGGCCAAGGGTTCCAGCGCACCATCGTCATGGATGGTAGTCCCCACCTTCCCGACACGATTCGTCAGTGGTTTGGGGACTCAAGGGCTCACTGGGACGGTGACACGTTAGTGATCGACGTCACCAATTTCAGCCCCAAACAAGATCTCATGGGATCTCGTGAAAATCTGCATTTAGTGGAACGCTGGACGCGAACAGGCCCGGACACGCTGGCTTATGAGGTCACTATTGAAGACCCAACCGTTTGGGTTCAGCCTTGGACCGTGAAACAAGAACTCCAACGGCAGAACGACCAAGAGAATCGAATCTACTATGAGCCACGGTGCCACGAAGGCAACTACGGCTTCCCGGCCCTCTTGAAAGGGGCACGAGTCAATGAGGAGGCCTACGCAGCGGGCACCGGGCCGCATCCGGCCACCTTCGATAATGCCACCGGGTCAGGGTTAACAAGTTTTCCGGGAAATCGATAGGGCCGCGAGCCGTCAGCCTCGGCATCCAGAGCGGCACGCGATTCAGCTGACCAAGTCGCTGCCTCTCAGCTGGTCGTTGAGAAACGCACGTACGTGCCGGGCGATAGGCAGGGTGGCTCCGGCTTTCTTCGTCCGCCGCACATGCCGGGCATCAGCTAGTCCCTTCGCCAAGTGTGCCATGCCATGCCACACCCTCTTGGATCGACGTCGGCCATACGAAAAGATAGCCGAGTGGATCAGCGCCCGTCGCCCGGCAGGCCCTCGATCCCAGGCTCTAGCTGAGCGCCCAGTGTGTTTTGGAACATCGACAGCTGCGTGTAATTGCCAACGATTAGCACAACCTCGCGTAACTGACTCTCAGTGTAACGCTCGCCGAGCGTGTTCCACGTCGCCTCGGAGATAAATCGACTCGTGTAGAGTTCGTCAGCCGCCCTGAGCAGAGCTGCATCGAAGTCGCTCCACCCCGCCGCGTCGTCCCCTAGGGTGACCCGGCTGATTTCCTGTTCGGTGAGCCCAGCTTCCTGCCCAATGATGTTATGCCGCCCCCAGATGTAGTCGGCTCGGTTCAACCACGCTGTGCGAAGAATGATCACCTCCCGGTCGCGGGCCGGGATCGTGGCGTTACGGACGAAGTGCCCCGTGTACGCCCAGTACCTTTGGCACGTCTCGGTGCTGGGGGGCGATTCGGGGCACAGCTGTCTCATTTCGCTCGCTCCTCTCGGATCGTCCGGAAGGGCGATCCGGGGACCATCGAGGCGGTCGAACGCCTTCACGCGTTTCTGTGCCTCTCCGACAAGCGATGTGAGCGCTGCGATAGCGAGAACCACACCGAACGCAACGGTGAACCGTTTCATCGGACACCTCCCTGTTTGCTTTGAGGATGAGGGCGCTTCCGGATACTGTCAAGTCAACGTTATTCATGAGTCGGCTTAGAGTTTCTGTCACTCAGGCCTCGTAAGCGGTCTGAGAAGTCCGTCCGCAGTAACTGGCCACTCTCTCCATTGCATCAACTTCGTCCAGCGTCCACTCCCTTGTTGCGGTGACGTAGTCGTCCTTTTCCTTCTGTCGTGGCGCGACGAGGTGTCCCCCATTTCCCGTGTCAGGGGTAGAATTTTTCAGTTTCTTTGAAGGGCTTGGCGGTAATTACAGCGGAGCGGTTGACCCGTAGGTAATGCGTCAGCTTGATGCTGAAAGTCGGCGTGTAACAGTCGTTCTTCTTGTCGTGCGGGACAGGAGTGGGGAGTGTTGATGGCCGCGTCCCGCTTCGCAAGGTGTCCAAGTAGTCCGCCCACTGCTGCATCATGTCTCGACGCTCCTGGAGGTGCGTCGTGCGGTTGTAGGCGCGTCCTAGTGGATTCTTGACGCGATGTGCGAGTTGGTGCTCGATGAAGTGTTGGGGAAAGTGAAGTTGTTCCTCAAGGACCGTATACGCCATCGCACGGAACCCGTGTGCCGACATCTTTTCTTTGGGGATACCCATGGCGCGCATCGCGGCCGGGAGAGTGTTTTCACTCATCGGACGTCCGTTGTTTCACGTCCCTGGGAAGACGTACTCCTGGTGACCGGTGTGGGGATGCAGCGCACGCAAGATGGCAACGGCTTGCGTAGCAAGCGGAACGATGTGATCTGTGTGTGTTTTCGTGACGCGGTACTGCCACTGTGGCTCGGCAGCGTCGAGATCAATGTCTGCCCACTTCGCTGTCCGTAATTCTCCTGGCCTAACGAACACGAGGGGTGCCAAACGTAACGCGCTCATGACAACCGACGTTCCCACATACCCGTCGAGCATCCGTAAGAGCGGTCCGATCTCCTTGGGATCGGTCACGGCAGCGAAAGGGGGTCACTGGAGTCAGTGCAGGTCTCACTGACGCGCTAGGGTCGTGTGTGATGCGCCTTGTCGCGATGGCGTGGCAACAGACTTGCCGGCACACCATCAGGACACGACTCGCGGTCTCGTACTTCTCTTGTTCCTGAATCGGCTTGAACAGCGCAAGGATGTTCTGGGCTCTGACAGCAGCGATCGATTGCGTGCTGAGTTTCTGGAATACATACGATTCCAGCCGCATCAAAACCATCATCGGCGAGTCTCCTCGTCTCGAGGCCAGGTTGAGCGTTTCTGATAGCGGTGTTGGTCAATGGCATATGTGGGCAACCCACCGCCTATATCTCCAGCACAAAGATCGGCGGTTGCCAACAAAACAGGTGGATGTCAATGGAAAACCACAGACGCCCATAGACTGATAGAGCCTCAAAAAGCCTTATAAAACAGTACTGTTATTGGAGTGTCTGGATGTGATGGGAGAGAACTGGAGACATGGCTGGAAAAGAAATGGCGGTGAGCATAGCCTCCGCACCGAAAGTTTTGTAGACGCGTCCTGGCCTTGACTTCGACGCGCTATAGCACCCGGCCACGAAGCCGACCGGGGATTGCGCCACCAGCCGGCTCCGGCCGACACGCTCATGGTTATGAACACTGCTAGCTCGGCAAGACCGAGTCTTTCAGTTGCTTTGCGATACGCGCCTTTACAACAGTCTTTGCCGGTATCTGGATGGTCTCACCCGTCGCCGGATTTCGACCGGTCCGGGCCTTTCGATTCTGAACCACCAGCTTCACCATTCCCGGAATAACGAACTCGCCACTTCGCTTGAGTTCACTCTCGGACAGTTGCTGGAGCTCGTCAAAAAACTCACGTGCTTGTGTCCGCTTGAGATTGAAACGCTCCGCAAAATGGTTAAAGAGCTCGGACTTACCCATTCTTCGGCCTTCGACCATCGACATCCCCCTGGCTGTAGGCGCGCTGTCAGGATCCGCATACTCGGCCGCACGCGCACAAACGACCGCCGCAGAAAAGACCTAATAAAAACGCGCCTGATGCTAGCGCGCGGGTGTCCTCGTGTCAATAAGTCTTCTCTGGTCCCCTTCGGTAACAGTGCTGAAATCCCGGTTAGAATCAGGCTATGCAGGAGGGTCCACTTGAGACATTTCCCAACCCGCGTCCGGAACGTGACTACGAGATCGCGATCTACTGTCCGGAATTCACGTCTATCTGTCCGAAGACTGGATTGCCTGATTTCGGCGAAATTCGGATCACGTATACCCCAGACGAACGTTGTCTGGAACTCAAGGCGCTGAAGTACTACCTGATTGAGTTCCGCGATAAGGGAATTTTCTACGAACATGTCACTAACCAAATTCTCGATGACTTAGTGGAAGTGTGTCGGCCGAGACAGATGACGGTCGTTGGGGACTTCTCCGTTCGGGGCGGTATCACCACCCAGGTTACGGCCCGCTACACCAAGAATGGCACATGAGGTGCCGGTCGACGGCGTGCTAGATCTACACAGCTTCGCCCCGCGCGATATCAACTCGGTCGTTGAAGAATACGTGAAAACAGCAGCGGCAGCGGACCTCCGACAGGTACGTCTCATTCATGGTCGCGGCATAGGCGTTCAGCGGTCGATCGTGCATGCGGCGCTCGCGCGGCACCCTGCTGTTTACGATTTTTTTGACGCTCCCGAGTCTAAACTGGGAGCCACCATCGCCGTGCTGACGCTTACGAGGACACCCCGCAACTAGTGCAAGAAGTGCCCCGCCTTCACAGAGCCTAAGACGGAGGATCCAGAATGGACGGCACAGTGCTTTTCAGCCTTGACTCGTTGATTGCCCTTGTCAGCCTCACGACTATCGAGATCGTCCTGGGAATCGACAACATCATCTTTCTTGCCATCCTGACCGACCGACTTCCAGAGAACCAACGTCACAGAACCCGGAACATAGGATTGGTCCTCGCTATGGTGATGCGGATCGCACTTCTCTTAGCCATCTTCTGGGTCATGCGCCTGACGACACCACTCTTCGAAGTCCCGTTTTTCACAGAACCCCTTGCCGATGGCACCGGAATAATGCCGCTCAGCATCAGCGGTCGAGATCTCATCCTACTCCTGGGAGGACTGTTCCTCCTCGCTAAGGCGACCTTCGAGATCCATCACCTCATGGAGGGAGCTCATGAACCGGGCGTCCAGCGCAAAGGAGCAATCTCTGCGGGTGCCGTATTGAGCCAAGTCGTACTGCTTGACCTCGTGTTCAGTCTCGATTCCGTTATCACAGCGGTTGGAATGGCCGACCGCGTCGAGGTCATGATCGCAGCAGTCATCGTCGCCGTCGCGGTGATGATCGCGTTCGCTGGGGCGGTCAGTCGATTCATTGCTCGACATCCTTCGATGAAAACATTGGCACTGGCTTTTCTCGTGATGATCGGTGTGTTGCTTGTCGCCGACGGTCTGGGCCAGCATCTTCCACGTGGCTATGTGTATTTTGCGATGGCTTTCAGCCTGCTCGTCGAGCTCATTAACCTGAAAGCCGTCACTAGACGACAGCCGGCCGAGGCTACCGGATGACGAGATGACCACCCCGCGATGTCGATCACTCGTCATCGGCGCCTTCCTCGCCACCTGGTGCGCCACGAGCTCAATCGGCGCGCAAATACTTGGACCCGTCAGGCTCGTGGTCGATGCCCCGGCAGAACTCGAGAGCGTCGTGTCGCAGGTCCGTGACTTTGACACCACACGGCTGGTCAGTGTGATGAGGCTGACTGGGATCCAGGACGCTGAGCAACCGATCCGGATACTGCTCATGCCGGAACAGTCGACCACAGCGCGCAACACGCCAGAGTGGGTAGCTGGTTTTGCCGACTCGGCACGTGACCTCGTGGTGCTGTTTCCCACCCGCATTGGCTCATACCCGTACCGCACACTCGAAAGTGTCGTGTATCACGAGGTGGCACACATCCTGATCAACCGGGCAGCAAACGGGAGGCGGGTCCCGCGGTGGTTCAACGAAGGACTGGCCAGCGCAGCTGAACGGAGCTGGGACATTGAGGACCGGTCTCGTTTCACGTGGGAGCTTGTGGCCGGACGCGCGCTGACGGCGACCCAGCTCGAGACACTGTTCGGACAGGATCGTGGGGACGTGGCTCGAGCTTATGTCCTGTCGGAAGCCCTCGTTCGCGACATTCTTCAGCGCCACGGTCCCTTGACGGCAGCACGCCTCTTGAGTCGCATGGCCGGCGACATCTCATTCGAAGCCGCGCTGTACGCCACCACGGGGCTGACGATCTCTGAGCACGTGAGATTGTTCTGGAACCGTCACGCCATTTGGAAGCGGTGGATCGCCCTGGCTGGCCACCCCTTCACACTATGGGGCTTGGTGACATTCCTCGCACTCGTCGCCATCTGGCGACACCGCCGTCGCCGGTTCGAACGGAGACAGCAGTGGGAGATGGAGGAGCGGGCAGAAGACCAAGCGTGGGAGGAACACCGCCAAAGATATCGGGTGCACTAGCTAGTCTAGCGAGTCTGACAGATCTGTGCGCTTACGTGATGGTCAACAGCGTATACGCAGCGATGATCGTCCCCAGCAGCGCAGCACCATAGCAGAGGAGGGCAATTGGCCGCTGGGCTCCGTGTTTGATCTGAAAGACATCATAGAGCGTGTATCGGAAACGGTGAGCCCAATGGAAGAGCGGTAAGAAAATGAAGACGAATAAGTACAGCCGCGCGATCGGATGGATGACCAGACTATGAAGTGACTCGTAGTCCGGAGCGTCAACCCATCCCAGGGGAAACGCGAGGCCAATCAGCAGCATATGTACCGGGAACAAGAGGGCGGAAACCATTCCCCCGGCACCGAACAAGAACCATAGAAACGGCGTAATGCCTCTGGTCATCTATCTGAGCAACAAAATCCACGCAACGACCGCGGATACCGCTATCCATCCGACATAGTGCAAACCCGCGATCACCTGACCCGGAACACGTGTCTCGCCCAGTCGGACGGTCATAGTTGTAGGAACAGCCTTGAACCACGTAACAGCGTGCAACAACATGGCCCCAAGACCGATCGTGTTCAACAGAATGAAACCTGGTGTCCTCAACCGGTCGATGAATGCCGCATATGCATCCGGACCGATTGCCAAGGCTCGAATCTGAAAAAGTGTGAGAACAGCAAAGATCCCAACGAAGACACAGGTAAGCTCCCGGATAATGAAGTTGAAGTACGCGCGCTTCTCCAGCCACCACCAGAATGACATCGGGCGATGGTACAGCCGCGGACCGGACGGACTACCGGTCACGTCGCTCACTTAGAACCCCATGGCAACAACACAGATTTGAACCAGTCGGTCGCTGTCGCCATCTTGTACAGTTGGATCGCGCCAGCGGGGTCGACGTTCTTTGGACACACTTCGGTGCACTCACCCACGAAGGTACAGCCCCACATTCCCTCGTGCTCATCCAGGACGGTCATCCGCTCCGCCGCCCCTTGATCACGCGAATCCAGATTGTAACGCTGCGCCAGAGCGATCGCGGCCGGCCCGACAAAATCGGGCTCAAGACCTACGACGGGACATGCCGAGTAACACAGCATGCAGTTGATGCACATGCTAAATGGCTTGTAGATGTCGAGTTCGGCAGGCGTCTGAAGGTATTCGCCCTCGTCGGGTGACTTCTCGTCGTCCCTGACGATCCACGGCTTAACACTGGAGAGCTTCCCCAGAAAGCTATTGATATCGACGATGAGGTCGCGGACGACGGGAAAGAACTGTAAGGGTTCGATTCGAATCGGTCCCGACAACACATAGTCGGATAGCGGAATGGCGCACGTGAGCTTCGGAGTGCCGTTCACCATCATCCCGCAGCTGCCACACACACCCATCCGGCACGACCAGCGGAATGACAATGAGCCATCGAGCTGATCCTTGACGAAATTCAGCGCGTCCAGGATCACCCAATCCTTGTTGTACGGTACGTCGTAAGTCTGAAACGTCGGTTCCGACTCTTCCTCGGGACGGTACCTTGAAACAACCAGCTGGATAGTCTCTGCCATGTCGCTACCTTCCGTAGACCCGGTCACCAGGCGGCCATTTCGTAATGGTCACCGGCAGGTACTCAATCTGCGCTGAACCATCCGTTGCGCGTTGCGCCAGGGAATGCGCGAGAAACCGCTCATCATCCCGGTCAGGATAGTCCGTTCGCTGATGCGCCCCGCGCGATTCAGTCCTTAGCGCGGCAGACCGGAGAATCACCTCGGCCAAATCGAGCATATAGCCTAGTTCCAGCGCCGCGATCAGTTCTGTGTTGAA
The DNA here is from genome assembly GCA_963578805.1 of Vicinamibacteria bacterium. Classification (GTDB taxonomy): domain Bacteria; phylum Acidobacteriota; class Vicinamibacteria; order Vicinamibacterales; family UBA8438; genus CAUZIB01. Next base: position 8,207 of record CAUZDY010000014.1, read on the forward strand.
GGTTCGGCTCCGGTCGTCCAGCCTCAAATGACGGGCCCGCCGACGCAAACCGGCCATCGTCTCCGCCGCCACGTCAAGGGTCGCTCCCGTTCGGTAGATCCCCGCACCTTCCTCCATGGTCGTCTGCATCTCGGTCCGCAAAGTAGCAATTCGCTCTGTCCCATCGGCCCTTCCGAGAAAGTCTTCGTGTAGCCGTCGCTCCTCGTCTCGAACCTGAGCCTCCACGGACCTGCCGACGGGCCCTGCCTGCTCTACGAACTCGGCGGCCGCTCGGCCAGCCCGTGCGCCAAAGACGAGACATTCAGTCAGAGAATTCGAACCAAGCCGATTGGCACCGTTCAAGCTCACACAGGCCACCTCGCCCGCTGCATACAGTCCGCTGAGAGGCGTTGCGCCGTTGATGTCGGTGTGAACACCACCCATCATGTAGTGGACAACCGGTCGGACCGGGATCATCTCCTTGACCGGGTCGAGGTTTGCATACTTCATACACAATTCGCGCACGAAGGGGAGCTTCTTGTCGATGACTTTCTCACCGACCTGGCGGATATCCAGATGGACATAGTGACCGTACGGACCCTCCAGCGTGCGACCCTTCTGCTGTTCCTGGATGAACGCTTGCGACAGCCGGTCTCGTGGACCGAGTTCCATGGACCGCAGCACCGGTTGAGGCTCCGGTTGGCCGAGATCGTAGTCCTGGAGATACCGGTAGCCGTCCTTGTTGACCAACCACCCCCCTTCGGCTCGTGCGGCCTCGGTGATCAGGATCCCGGTCGCCGGCAGTCCCGTAGGATGGTACTGAATGAACTCCATGTCCTTGAGCGGCACGCCTGCTCGATAGGCGAGTGCCATCCCGTCGCCGTTCTTGATGTTCGCGTTGGTCGTAAACGAAAAGACCTTGCCGCAGCCACCGGTGCACAGGATCACGGCCTGTGCGGTAATGCTATGGACCTGGCCGGTGGCCAACTCGATGGCAACGACGCCAAAGCAGCGCCCGTCATCGACAAGCAGCTTGGTGACGAACCACTCGTCGAATCGCGTTACAGCTTTGTACTTCAGCGACGTCTGGAACAGCGCGTGGAGCATGTGGAAACCGGTCTTGTCCGCGGCGTACCATGTCCGCTTCACCTTCATCCCGCCGAACGGGCGGACAGCGACACTCCCATCCGACTCTCGGCTCCAGGGACAACCCCAGTGCTCTAGTTGCACCATTTCACGTGGTGCTTCTTCGACAAACGCTTCGACCGCATCTTGATCGCACAGCCAATCTGCCCCAGACACGGTATCGTAGGCATGGGCCTCGGCACTATCCCCAGGCTTGATGACAGCCGCGGCACCGCCTTCGGCCGCAACCGTATGGCTTCGCATTGGATATACCTTGGACACGACGGCGATGTTTAGATTCGGTTTAGCTTCAGCAGCTGCGATGGCTGCGCGCAGACCAGCCCCGCCACCACCTACGATGAGTACGTCACAGGAGTATCCAGCCATTGTGGGTTTCGTAGAAGACTCTACGCCAGACGGCGAAAGGATATTCGATACTGTTCTTCTACATCAAGTTATGTCAGTCACACATCTCTCGCATCACACGACCCCACGCCGACGGCGTCGTGAAGAAAGTGGCCGCAGCTCGCGGACGAGTAGGAATCGGTCAGGGCACCTTGAGAGTCACTCGCGACCGACCTTGGCGAGAATGAACGACGTTGTCGTTCTGACTATGTCTGAATTTGGTCGGGCTCTAAGGAAGAATGCTAACTGTCGGAACGGGCACGGTAACGCCATACCCATCCTTGGTGACGACGTCCGTGGAAGGAGGGTCTACGGCCCTTGGCCAAGTCTCGACCGAGAGCACCGGTACGACGGCGCGATCTCGCCGTGACCACAGCTTTTTGTGACGTCTTCGTAGAAATCGTCGCCGTCATCTGCGCATCGAGGAGCGATTCCTCAGCATTTGTCATGACTGCCGGTCGCGCGTCTTGCGCACAGCCACAGCACGACTACCCTTCTTGCGACGGCTGCGGGCCCGAACACTCAACGCCTTGAGCTGGTCCCCTTCGCCGACGACGAGCAGCGGCTGATCGGAGTCCCGAAGCAGACTAAAACATTCACCGGCCGATGTCTTGGCGTAGACCTCATGACCGTCGGTCAGCAGCGTTACCTCACCGCCCTCGCCAAGCGCGTCGAACAGTCGCACGCCGAATCGTTCGCGAAGCACCGAAAGAATCGTCCGGATTTTTTGGGCGGTGAACCCTTTGCGCCTCAAATCGGCAAGGGCCAGCAATTCGTAAAGATCAACCGGGGAGTAGCGCCGCTCGGTGAAACCACCCGCCTTGGTGGGGCGTGATGCCACCGCTGCCGAAAAGAGACGGCGAGCATCCCACCACTGTAACTGGCGGGCCGATAGGCCTGTCAATGCCGCGACCTCGCGTGCACTATACGAACGCTTTAGTTTCACGTGGCGTTCCCCGCATGGTTGTCGGTTAGTCCGCCGCGAAACGGCTCAGTGCCGTCGCCTCGAGTGCGGCATCCCGTGTGCCATCGAGCACGTAGTCGGCGACGATCTGAGCGGTGAGTGGTGCCAGCAACACGCCGTTCCGAAAGTGCCCGGTTGCGTAGAACAGGCCTGACAGACGCTCGGACGGGCCGATGGCCGGCAAATCATCCGGTGTCCCAGGCCGAAGGCCGACCCGCACACCTTTAAACCATGCCTTGCGCGCGGTTGGAACAAGCTCGCACGTCATGTCGATCAATTGCTGAACGCCAGAGACGGTGGCACGCTCGTCGAATCCGACATCTTCGACCGTGGCGCCCACCAACACGGAACCATCCGTCCACGGGACCAGGTAGCACCGGTCGGTCCAGATCACGCGCGCGAGAGGCGATTTCGGCCAACCCAGATGAAGCAGCTGACCGCGCACGGGTCGAACGGGCACCGGTTCCTCGCCCTCGGCCTCGACCTGCCCCGACCAGCTTCCTGCGGCCATCACGACCGCGTCACACACCACCGTGTCAGTCGGCGTTTTAACCTGCAGCCCGTCGCCACGGCTCCTTGAGACCTTCACGGCTAATGCTGACGGCGTGAAGATCACACCGTAGGCGCTCGCGGCCCGTCGCAGGGCGTTCGTCAAGTCGGCAGCACCAACGAAACCATGCGACGCCACGACGAGCCCTGACAAGACCGTTGCAGACAGCTGGGGCTCGGCTTCATGAACCGCCCTCTGGTCGAGATAATCGGCGGTCACTCCGAGATCACGGTAAGCGCATGCCGTCTTCTGGAGCCGCCGGGCGGTCTTGGTATCACATGCGACCTCAAGTGTGCCGCTGCGAACGTATTGAACCGCTGCCCCCGAGTCCTCCACGACCCGGGCCATAAATTCGTCGTAGAGACCGAGACTTCGTCCTCCCAGCTCGAGAAACTGACTTCCCGCATGGGCCATGATGTAGGGGGCCAGGACACCAGCTGAAGCCTGGGTAGCTCCCTGGCCGACCTCTCCGCGGTCGATGACGTGAACACGGCCACCGCGCCTGGCGATCTCGTATGCCACGGCACATCCAATGACGCCAGCGCCGACGACGACGACGTGCGTTGTCTTTTTCACGATGAAGTGACCAGCCAGCCAGTGTACAAAGGCGTTCGGCACGAACGCAAAATGCCTTGATTCTTCGACGGTTACCGTTGCGACGGAGACGCGCCATCCTCGTCGTAGTAATCGACCTCGTCAAGCGGCACCACAACACTCGACAACACGTTGAGCACGTGACCGCCGATCCGCTTGTAATACCTCGTCCCGAGAATCAACGCGGTTGTGGTTGCGGCATCGTGGTTTCCGCTTCCGATTTCAGTAATGAGGCGATCGCACTGGCGGGCGGTTTCACGTCCCTGCTGAATCAACTCCAGTGCTTCATCCTTTCGCGAATGGCTGAACACGTCGGCGCACGACCGAAACGCGCGCTCGACTCTCTCTCGAATTGCGACTAGGCTGGTCAACTCAGGGCCCTCAGGAAACGGACCCGGTCTGATGTCGACGATCTCCGACAGGTTCTTCGCATAGTCACCGAGGCGTTCGACATCCTTCACCAGACTTATCAGCAACAGCGAATACGGCAGGTCGGCTTCATTTCCTGGAATCGCCAAATGGGTGATGACCTGGCGTCTGATCGTGCGCTCAAGCTCGTTGACCTGCCCGTCCCAACCATAGATATTCTGGCGTTCCACGGTAAGGTCTTCCTCACCGAAGAAAATCTGCCCGGCGGCGATGTTCATGTCGTACGTGAGCTGCAACATTCGACCAAAATTTATGCCCATTTCAGACAAGGGGTCACTAGCACGAAAGATGCTGAGAAGTTCACGAAGCATGGTGTCTTCCTTTCTCAACTACTGGATGAAGCGACTGACGGCGATACAAAGGGCCGGCAGCCCATAAAAAAGCATCACGATCCATAGCACCGTTAAACGCCGCGATCGAAGCGCCAGCCGACTCAGTCCACGGGACAAACGAAGCGGCACACGTCGGATCATCTGAACCGGATAAATAATCAATAGGCCACTAAGATTGAAGAACAGATGGACGAGCGCGATCTCAAGTCCGGCACCGGCATTCGGTCCGGAAACCGCAAGGGCAGCCAGTAGGGCCGTGACTGTCGTCCCAATATTCGCTCCGATCGTGATTGGAAACGCCTGCTCAAGCTTCAGTAAGCCAGCGCCACCGAGCGGAACCAGAAGGGAGGTCGTGATCGAACTCGATTGTACCATCACGGTGACCAGAACCCCGACCGGGATCAAGACAACGGCTCTCGTTCCCAACACGCTGTTGAGAACACGCTCCACACGTGAGTGCATGGCCGAACGCATCACCTTGACGAAAAGGAAGAGTGAGCAAAAGATAAAAAACCCACCGACCGCGATCAAGAACAAGGACCTGATTCCGTCCCCTGAAAAAAGCGTCTCTGCCAGAGTAATGACCGGGGAAAAACCCAGACTGATGGCCTCCCGTAGTGGGCTTTGATACTCGAGACCTCCCACCCCGCTCAGAAACGCGGAACACGCGCCCGCCAGGCGCCGCAGATAGCCGGTCATCATCTCTAGAGGGAGTAAAATCAGAACCGCAAGATAGTTGAATACGTCGTGACACACCGCCACCGGAAACGCCCGCTCAAACTCATCACGCCGACCAATGTGGGCCAATGACACGATTGTCGCCGTCACCGTCGTTCCAATGTTGGCACCCATGATCATCGGGACAGCGTTGGCGAGCGGTAAAGGATTCTCTGGGGCGGCGACAAGCCCGACAATCATCGCGGTCGTCACTGACGAACTCTGAACCAACGTCGTGGCGAGAAGACCCACGACGATACCGATGAAGGGGTTCTCCGTTGCCGCAAAGAAGGTCGTGATGACGTCCTCACCGAGGAGTCTGAATCCATCGCCAAGGCCCTTGACACCAAGAAAGAAGACGAACAACAGTCCAAGGGCTGACAAAAGCCGTGGGGCAAAATTGGTGTGAGAAACCGTGGGTAGTTGCCCAGCTAAGGGGGTCAATTTAGCTCCGGGACTGACGTCATGACCGTTCTTCAACCGAGTTAATAAACCGGTCCTCTCCGGTACCGGGCGGTAACAAGTCTAACGCAGCCTCATGTCCGGGCCTTAGGTCACATGGCCACACGGAGCGACACTCCGGCTCATGAGCGGAATGGGTCTATGCGGCTCCGAGACTGATATCGTGGCCGTTCTTCAGCCGAGTTAACAAGCCCACAGGTCGGTCCATCAAGGCCGGGCGATGATAGTAATAAAGCATTTAATATCAGCCACTTATCATCACATGGTCCCACAGGGAAAACTTCGTCTCTTAAAAAAACACCTAGCCTGAACCCGCTGTGGAGAACAGCCGAGAAGGAGTCACAATCCCCTAAGAGGGTCGGCACGCCTTTTGCTCCGAACAGGAAATAAAAAGAGGAGACTCTCTATGGCAGTCAAACCGATAGCTTTCGTGGCACTTGCGACCCTCGTCGTCGCTGGAGCCGGCACCGGGGCATATCTTGCGGTCCGGGATAACCGATCTCAAATCACACCAAATGCCGAATCGACGCAGTTCGGTGCACTGTTCAAAACAGTACGGACAACGACCCATGCGGTCGAAACCATTGAAGAACTTATTTCAGACGATACATTAACTGGCAGGAAAGTTATCGACCGTGACGTCGTTAGCCAAACGAAGGAAGCCGTCCCCGCGTCGACCAAGAATAGCAAGTATCAATCCAATCTGAACGCATCGGTAGCGGATCGGGCGAACGCGGGAGACGCGCCAGCCGCTGAAACCTCCTGGCGCTCCACCCAGCCCAGACCGGTACGACCGAGCGAGAGCACCGGGGCCACGGTCTCCGAATCGCCCTTTCCGGTCGAGACCCCAAGCCTTGTCGCCTTGGCGACGATTGAACCGGCGGCCGTCGGTCGTCCGGTCGAAGCTGAAGAGCGCCCGCGCATTGTTCGGGACCTTGTGATTGCTGCCAACTCGGTTGTCGGCCTTCAGGTCGATACGTCGGTCTCGACCGAGGACGCCGCGGTCGAAGACCACGTAGAGGCCCGCGTCACACGGGACGTGATCGTCGATGATCAAATCGCCGTTCCCGCCGGGACACGCGTAATCGGTTCGGTTGTGCTGGTTGAAAGGGCCGGCGAATTCAAGGGCGCGGCGAGGCTCGGTGTGCGGTTTCACACCGTCGTCCTCGATGACGTCTTCGAGCTTCCGATCGGGAGCGAGACAGTTTATCGCAAAGGCTAGGGACGCGGGAGCAAGAGCGCAGCGAAAATCGGCGGCGCGGCAGTCGGTGGTGCCATCCTGGGCGCCATTTTCGAAGGACGTCAGGGTGCGGCTATCGGTGGCGCGGCAGGTGCAGCCGGCGGCACAGCAGCGGCCATGGCTGGCGACGGCCAGCCTGCTACCCTCCCCGCAGGTTCCACCCTAACCGTTCGGATTTCGCGCCCCGTAACGATCACGATCGAGTATTAGGACGAGGCCACCATGGTATAGTTCGCCCGTGCCGCACGACGAGATCACGCGGGCGGTGCTGGCACGTGAAGAAGTGGTTCGCTACCTCCAGGGAAGCGAAGACGAGAGCCCGCTTCAGGCTCAAGAACGCGTTTATTCTTATCTCGAAGAGCTCCGAACGACACAGCGGTACCGGATGTACCGCGCCCTTCAGCACCCGCTCTACCCGTTGCTCAGGAAAATCGACCTACAGGAGGCGCACGTCGGCATCGCCCAGACTGCGACGCGGCAGGGTCGGGTGATTTACGCATCGAACCACAAGAGTCATATTGATTATCTCGTCCAGCCGTTGATGCTCGACAACAACGGCATTCGACCACCTGTCATCGCCGCAGGAATCAACCTGTTTGGCGGAGCCCTAGGGCTGATTCACAAGCATGTGACCGGAGCAATCCCGATACGACGGGAAATGAAGGACCCGGCCTATCTCGCTACGCTCAAGGCATATGTCGCCGAGGTCCTGCAGCGGCACGATCTGTTTCTCTACTTGGAGGGGGGTCGGAGCTACAGCGGAGAGCTGAAGCGTTTCAAGACGGGCCTGCTCCACGCCGCCGCCCAGGCGCAAAGAACCGACGTTGTGGTAATTCCGGTTGCGATCGCCTACGACCTGGTACTCGAAGACTTCGTGCTGTCACGTCAGCGTGTCAAACGTCAACAGCGACCGTTCGCCCGTGAAGTCGCCGAGATGATCAGATACGCCGTGGGCTATCACAGCCGAGCGATCGTAAACTTCGGAGAACCGATCCGGTTGTCGGAATACGATCCGAATGCTCGGCGGTCTATGGTCCAGCTCAACCGCCGTCTGCGGGACGACATTGGTCGCCTATATACAGTCGTGCCGAGCGCCCTGATGGCAGCTGCTATGCGGCCGTCAATCCAACGCGATGAGCTGGAAGACCAAATAGACCGGCTGATTGAGATCCTCCGAGCGAACGGCGCCAGACTCGCCGTCGAGACCGGACGAGAAGCCGTTGAAGCCGCCACCGAGCCACTCACGACACGTAAGATTCTCGTGGTCGAGGGAGACCGGTATCGCGTTCGTGAGCGAACGGTCCTGCGCTACTACGCCCGGACAATTGAGCACCTCCTCAAAGACAGAAGTCGGTCCGCCCTAACCCACTAACGCGCTGACCGCTTCGGACCAGTCGGATGTCGCGCGCGAGGCCTAACGTCTGATGCTTGAGTCACTGTCGCGAGCCATGTTCCTGTTGGCCTCAAAGAGCCGGTCACTCAAGGTCCGGTACGGTCTCCAGTCCGAGGTGCTCGCCGCGGGACAGGTCATTCGTGTCTACGTGCCGCTCGGATCAGAATGGTTCCCATGCTTCATCCGCCGGCCAGTTAAGTGTCTCTCGAATCTCCGGTTCGTCGTCAATAACGTGCTCTACGAACAGCGCGGAGGATAGCACCGACTACGCTGATCAGGTGCACTCACCGGCTGGGACTACTCAATCCAGTCTGCGAGAAAGATGTTCGTGTCACCTTCGGTGGCGCCATCGCGATTGGACGCAAAGACTAGCTGCCGAGCGTCTGGCGAGAACATCGGAAAGCCGTCAAACGTTTCCCCGAAGGTGATCTGCTCAAGGCCACTACCATCGACGTTGATGATGAACAAGTCGAAATTCCGGCCATCTGGATTATGCAAGTTTGACGAAAAGATAATGCGCTCTCCGTCGGGATGCCAAAACGGGCCGAAGCTGGCACCCCCGAGGTTCGTGACCTGCTGAAGATTTCCACCATCGGCGTCCATCACAAACAATTCGAGCTCCGTCGGGCGCCACAGCCCTTCATCGAGCAGACGCTTGTAATCATCGTACTCCGGCCCGTCAAGAATTTCTCGACCCCGAAACACGATCTTCGAGCCGTCGGCGGAGAAGAACGGTCCTCCGTCGGGCCCCTGTCGGGTTGTGAGTCGACGAACGTCTGAGCCGTCTTCATTCATCGAGTAGATTTCCATGTCGCCGTCCCGCACGCTGGTAAACACGATTCGACCGTCCGGACCAATCGTTGCCTCGGCATCGTACCCAGGTGTGTCGGTTAGCCGCGTGAGTCCAGAACCATCGGGCGCAGCTCGAAAGATGTCATATGTGTCGTAGAGCGCCCAGACGTACCCCATCTCGAAGCTCGGTGGTGGCGGACACTCGACGCCGCCAAGATGCGTTGATGCGTAGAGGATCGATTCGCCATCGGGATAGAAATAGCTGCAGGTAGTCCGCCCATCGCCGGTCGACAACATGCGGACGTCAGATCCATCCAACCCCATGCTGAAGATCTGGTCGCACGGCACGCCTTCACGTGTCGATTGAAGAATGAGCTTGGACCCGTCTAACGAGAAGTAGGCTTCGGCGTTCTCGCCACCGAACGTCAGTTGACGCAAGTTGGCGAGATGCACTTCCGCCTGTGCGGATTCGCCGGTCTCCGCCCCAGACGGCTCAACGATGGACGGATCCAAACTTGCGGCTCCGCACGCCAATGCCATCACCGTCGACAATCCGGCGACCACGGTTCTACACGACTGCCACAGCATCGATGTCCTCCTACTCTCCCCGTTGTGCCACTCACCGGTAAACGCTCGCTACCGGCGGCCCAATAGCTCCAAGAGTCCCAAGGAGAGCCATGGTACATAAGTGATGAGGATGACACCAACCCCCAGGATCACGAGCATTGGCACCGCGGCACTGTAGACGTGGAGGATCGGCCGATTGAATCGATACGATGCAAAGAAGAGGTTGAGACCGACCGGAGGGGTCAGATATCCCAGCTCGAGATTGGCAATAAAGATGATCCCGAGATGAATCGGATCGATTCCATATGCGATACCGATTGCGCCGATCAGGGGAACGACCACAAAGATGGCCGAGAAGATGTCCATCAGGCAGCCAACAACCAGCAAGAATATGTTGAGCGCAAGCAAGAACAGCAGAGGTGACTCGATTCGTGACTGCGTCCATTCCAGCAACCGGAAGGGAATATCAGCGTCGAGGGTGTACGCAGTGAATCCCTTCGCCGCAGCCAGGATGACCAGAACACCACCGACCAGCACGACCGACTCACGGAAGGCCTCGTGAAGGCCATGCCACAACGGGAAGTCTCGATGCACCAGGCCCGTCGCGACGGCCGCGTAAAGCGCCGCTAGTGCCGAGGCTTCAACCAGAGTCACCCATCCGCTGAAGTACGACACCAGCACGATGACAGGCAAGGCCAACTCCCACTTCGCGGCCCACACGGCTGGCCCTACCTCAGCAGCAGAGAACGCATGTCGGCCGGCACCTGTGATCCTCCCTTCGCGTATCCCCCAAGCCGAAACAAGCCCAATGAGGAGAACCCCGGGTAGTAATCCACCCAGGAAGAGGTCATTCAATGGCACCCCCGCAACCACCGCATAAAGGATCAGCGGCAGTGCGGGCGGCAACAAGAGTCCAAGAGACCCCGATGCGGTCAGGAGTCCGACCGAGAAACGGTCACGATATCCATCCTTAAGGAGCGCCGGTAACAACAATCCTCCCAACGCCAAAATCGTCACTCCAGACGCGCCAGAGAAGATGGTGAAGAAGGCGCACACGACAACACACACGACCGCCGTCCCGCCGGGCACCCATCCCACCAACGTCCGAAAGACACGGAGAAGGCGTTCGGAGACCTTCCCCTGAGCCAGGATGCAGCCAGTTAGGGTGAACAAAGGGATAGCCGGTAAGAGGGGCTCGGTGGCCAGGTCGTACGCATAGAGGGCAACCTGAGCCGGCGGCACAAAGAAAGTCATATACAGGAAGACGCCTGCACCGGCCAGCACCGCGAAGATCGGAGCACCCGCCAACGCGGCTGCAACGACTAACCCGACCCACGGCCATCCGGAGGTGCCGTCAAGAAACTCGTAGGCCGTGCTGAGCCACAGACCAGCCAGCACTCCCAGCGCGGCAACGGACCTCTTGAACCACCCACCGGCACGCCACGCCAATCGACACGCGATGACCGAAAACGTAACGGGCAGCACGAGCAGCACTACCCACACCATCACCCCGAGAGCAATTTCAGAACCGAGGTCTCGCTCGACGGCGACGACGTCCATGGCGCCGCGTGCAAGGATCGAGCAGACCGCCGCCCCAAAGAATGCCGAAAATACGCTGGCCGCGGTCCGAAGCCTGCCTTCCGGAAGGAACATGGCGGTTGACAGGGCGATCAGCTTGCCTTCTCTAGCCGCCAACGCCGCCCCAAGAAAGCCCACCCAGAGCGTCAGGTGCTGGACAAAAGGGATCGAACCTGGAATACCACCTGCGCGAAAAGGACGAACGGCAATCTCCGCCAAAGGAAGGATGACCATGGCGGCCAGGGAGACCTCCGCGATGAAGTCTTCGCCAAAGTGGATGGCTCTGAGGATCCCTCGACGAGGGGACAATGAGTCTACCGCCACCTCCGTCTCGGGGTGCTCGGATGGGCTCATATATTCTTGGGTAAACTCAGCGAAACACGCACATTTGGGGTATGTGCCTACTGGCCACGGTACGCATTCCGCGTCTGAAGAGCGAGATCGAAGATGTCGAGGGGAATCATCGACCCACGCATCGACGCGGTCAGCTCGTCAACGTTCCGTCGGAGCTTAGTCTTCGCAGCCTCGTCAGGAACAACGGTCGTAAGACCGCGGCCACGCATGACCTTAATGGCCTCTCGATCTTGCCGCGGAACCTCCTCCCACAGCTGGTCTTCAATCTGTTTACCGACCGTCCGAAACACCTCCTGGTCGTCGGTGCTCAACCCAGCCCATGCCTTGGCCGTCACGACCAGCGCATTAATCACCGGCGCAAGCGGCACATCGAGCATATAGGGAGCGGACCGATAGTACTGCACCAACATGACTGCATATGGCGGCAGCGGATACGCATTGATCAGTCCGGTATTCAGCCCCATCGCCACATCCGTTACGGCGAGCGGAACGGGTTCGAAGCCGTTCTCCTTGTACCACTGCACCATGGCATCGTCGCCGGCGGACGTGAAAATCTTCGTGCGCCGAAGGTCATCCAGCGTTTTAACGGGATTGGCAGTGAAGAAATAAGCCCAGCCCGTATGGCCCCAACCAATAAGCACAAACCCCTGGTCGGCCAGGGCCTGCTTCAGGGTCGGCTCGAGGGTCGCGAGGACGTGCCTGGCTTCTGCGTCGGAATTGAAGAAGAACGGCATGCCCAAGACATTAAACGCCGCATCAATCTCGCTGAGCGCAGGCAGAGACAACAGCGCCGCCTGTGTTGAATTAAGCTTGAGGCGACGAACGATCGTTGATTCATCCCCTTGGGAACTCGAAGCGATGCGTAGCCGGACCCTCCGGTTCGTTGCTGTCTGGAGAGCCGCCGCCATCTCCTTGAGGGTCTTGTCCCACAGAGAATTCGGAGGAGCGATCGAACCCAGAGTCATCGGCCGCTGGGCGAACAGTACCGCTGGAACAACCAATAACGTTACGACGACAGCGACTCGGAACGACCTCATTGTTTGTCCTGTTCTTCAGGGAGCGGCACCTCGAATAGCTCGTCTGCATTATCCAGCAACAGACGCGCACGTTTCTGCGTCACAAGATTTAGTAGTCGAATACTGATATCAGCCTCGGGGTCGACTGCAAGCGCTGCATCGAGCAACGACTCGAACGCCTCACGGTCCTGTATAGCCAACGATACACCGGTAGCCAAGGCGACATAGGGTGAGGCGTCGAGACCGCCGGAAAGCTCCAATGCCCTGTCGAAGTAAGCACGCGCACGTTCTGGCGACCCGCCCAGCAGTTCTGGAACCGATTCAAGCGTGATGAACGCTCCGTGCAAGGCGCCACGATTGTAATCTTCATCCAGGGCTAGTGCACGACTTAACAAGGCTCTGACGACCGGAAGATCGGCAGCCAGATCGGGCTGGTCCAGTCCGAGAGAGATCGCGGACCCCCACGATACGCCTAGCCAGTACATCGTCTCGATGTCCTCAAGGTCAAGCTCAGAAACCGCATTGTCTGGCGAGAGACGCAGCTGAGCCGAAAGCCCCGGGTAATCGACTTCCACGCGCCGCAGGCAGTAGTCGCGCGCTCGGATGTACATATTCAGCGCACGAAGCTTCGCCCGCGCAGAAAGCTCATAGTCGAAGTTCTCCCACTCGGCCACTTCGGCATCAGCCTGGACGAACACGGCCGCGTACTGTGTAAAGGTGCTGCACGCCATCAGCAAAAGCTCGGGGTGTTCGGGTGACGACTGCAGCAACGTTTCTACCGTTTTAAGGTTAAAGGGCATCGCTTCGCGAACGAGTTCCGGATCGTTGTCAGATGCGTAGACGCTCGCACCCGCGGCCAAGGTGTCCGAGAGCGCGTTCACCGCTAACGACCGTATTGAGCAGCCTGAGCTCAGGACAATCATCGCCATAATGGCTCCCCGAACGGTCGCGGTCGGTAGACGACCGGCTGTAAGTGGCGGCATACAGATCAGATAGTTTATGTACGTCCGGGTACGATCATAACAGCCCTTCCAGGGCATTGATTTTTGGCGACGAGAGAAACGGCTGTCCTTTCGTGTCATGATCAACGTCATCGAGTTCGTTTTGATCCCAGGTGGCTGGTTCGACATGGGCAGCGACGCCGGCCAAGCCGACGAGGGCCCCATTCACCGGGTCTGGGTCGACCCTTTCTCCATGGCGGTCTTCCCAGTTACCCGACACGATTACCAGGATTTTCTCGACGCCACCAAGCGGGACCACCCGCGCGGCTGGGACGACCCGGCGTTCGGCGCCCCGGATCAACCGGTTGTCGGCGTTAGTTGGAACGATGCCGTCGTGTACTGCCTGTGGCGCTCGTCACATGGGGAACTAGTTCGCATTCCCACCGAAGCCGAGTGGGAGCGAGCAGCACGAGGAAGACAGACCGAGTCAGATTTTCCGTGGGGAGACAACATCCCAGCATGGATTCCCAACGAGGGCCGCGGACCACTTGAGGGGCCATGGTCGGTAAGATTGGGGGAGCCGAACGACTTCGGCCTTTACGGAATCGCCGCCAACATCCACGAATGGTGCGCCGACTGGCATTCCCGCACATACTATCGCGAGTCGCCACGCCGTAATCCCACAGGGCCACCCTCAGGCGAGCGCCGCACCTCTCGCGGGGGGTCCTGGCGCCACGCTGTCACGATCAGCCGCAACGCCGCACGGAGTAAACTTGACCCCTCCTACCGCTACACCGACTATGGGTTTCGCCTCGCACGCTGAACACGACGGACCAGAGCTTGAACTCGCCATGCGGATCGCCGAGGCGATCCGGACGGCCAATGGACGGGTCCTGTTCGTGGGGGGCTGGGTACGCGACCAACTTAGCGGGCGCGAGTCGAAGGATATCGACCTCGAAGTCTATGGCTTGAGGGCTGAGGCACTTCGATCAGTGCTCGAACGAATCGGCAGGGTTGACACGGTCGGTGAAAGCTTCACCGTGTACAAAATCGGACCACTCGATGTCTCGCTCCCTCGCCGCGAATCGAAGACGGGCCACGGACACCGTGGCTTCACCGTCACGGGGGACCCGGACCTCTCATTCGACGAAGCGGCGCGACGCCGGGACTTCACCATTAATGCTATCGCCTGGGATCCGTTTGCGAACGAGTACTGGGACCCTTATAAGGGACGCGACGATTTAGCGCTGGGGATCCTGCGTATGGTCGACTCCGAGACCTTTGGTGACGACAGCCTGCGGGTACTTCGCGCGGTTCAGTTCGCCGCGCGCTTTGATCTCACCATGGACGGCATGACTCAGGCAACCTGCCGGACCATCCCGTTGAACGATCTCCCACCCGAACGCGTCTGGGGAGAAGTCGAGAAACTCCTACTGAGGTCAGCGCGGCCGTCGATCGGTTTTACGCTCGCGCTGCAGATCGGTGTGGTCGAACGCCTGTTTCCTGAGCTCAAGGCACTGGTCGGGTGTCAGCAGGAACCCGACTGGCACCCCGAGGGCGACGTGTGGACCCACAACCTAATGGTGATCGACCAAGCGGCTGCACGACTCGACGGCCTTCCGTATCCGCAGCAGGTTGCGCTCATGGTGGGGGCCGTGAGCCACGACTTTGGCAAGCCGGCCACCACCGCGTTTTTCGACGGACGCATCCGATCGTATAACCATGAAGAAGCTGGGATTGAGCCGACTGAGGTCTTCCTCGACCGCCTCAACCTTCACTCTCTCGATGGATACGACGTCCGTCGACAGGTGCTTGGACTCGTCGCTCACCATCTAAAACCTGGTATGTGGCACAAGGCTCCCGATGGGGTCGGTGACGGAGCGTTTCGTCGACTGGCCCGGAAGGTCGACCTTAAACTGCTGGCCCGGCTGGCCAAATCCGATTGTCTCGGACGGACCGGTACGTTCGACTGCTCGGCGATGGACTGGTTTTTCGAGCGTGTCCAAGCTCTCGGCGTCGAGCATGAGCCCCCTCCACCACTCCTGCTCGGGCGACACCTTCTCCAGCTGGGACTGGAGCCAGGACCCAGGGTGGGTAAGATTCTCGGTCACGTCTACGAGCGACAACTCGACGGTGACGTGCGGACGCTCGATCAGGCGATCGACGCCGCACAGTCGCTTGTTGCCGACGGTACCTAGTCCACGCCTGGTGTCTCTCGCCCGGCCCTTTCGACAATCCCGATGAGTGCGGACCCCGAGATGTTACCGCCACTGACCACCGCTACGGTTGGCTCATCTAGGCTTGAGTCCGACGTGACGAGCGCTGCGGCTACGCTCGCGGCGCCGCTTGGTTCCACGACGAGCTTAGCGTATTGAAACAGCCAGGCGACCGCCCGCTCGATCGCATCGTCTGACACCGTGACGACCGCGTCGACGAATGCGTGCGCGTGCGCGAACGTGAGGTCTCCTGGCCGCACTGGAAGCAGGCCGTCAGCCACACTGCTCACCGTCTCGAAAGTCACCGGCCGCCCAGCGTCGAGCGACGCGGTCATCGTCGCCGCGCCAACCGGCTCCACGCCGATAACCTTGACACCCGGACTGACCTGTTTCACCGCTGCCCCCAGACCGGCCGCGAGCCCGCCGCCACCGATCGGGACATAAACACGGTTAACGCCCCTGCAGTCCTCGAGGATCTCGCTGCCCACTGTCGCCTGGCCAGCAATGATGTCCGGATGGTCGAACGGTGGCACGACCACAAAACCGCGTACCTTCGCTTCATGCTCGGCTCGTACCTTGCGCTCGATCGATGTCGTTCCCTCCATCAGTACCTCAGCGCCAAAATTCCGAGCACCGGTGACTTTTACATCGGTTGCCGTAAGGGGCATAACTACGACCGCCGGAACTCCTAGGTTGCGCGCCGCGTAGGCCACCGCCTGACCGTGGTTACCCGATGAGTAGGTGATCACACCCCTCTGCCGAGAGTCGGCGGTCAGGTTGGAGATCATGCTGTACGCCCCGCGAAGCTTGAACGAACCTGTCATCTGCAGATTCTCCAGCTTGAGCCACAGCGGACGGCCGGATTGGCGGGAGACGTCGATGAGCGGTGTTCGAACAACCGTGCCGCGAATCCGTGCCGCGGCGCGTTCGATATCGGACAGAGACGTAAAAGTGGGAGCCACGCGGGTCACATCCTACCAGAGCATATACTCATATCCATGCGAGACTGGCGACCGCCGTCACCATTCATCGGCGTCGCGCTTGTCTTGGCACCGTGGCTCTCAACCGCAGAACCCGCCTACGCTCAGGAGGGAGCCGACCGGCCTATCGGCCGGTTCGTGGTCGACGTTCGGGGAGCTATCACTCCGTTTGGCGACACCACCGAGTTCGCGGGGCTCCGGGGCCTCGACGGCTCCCTCACGCCAGGTCTTGGACTCGGATTTGAGGCAGGCGCGCACGTTTACCTATACCGATGGCGGGTCATTACCTTCGGCCTGGGTGGAAGCGTACACGCATCACTCGGCGACCGGGGTGCCAGCGAGCTCGACCCGAACCCAGACGGGCCCACCGTGCGGAAACGGTTGGTTGCGGTCTCACCGCAGTTGTCGTTCAATTTTGGCGGCCGTGACGGCTGGAGCTACATCAGCGGCGGATTGGGAAACGCCCGGCTGTCACTCTTTCCGCTCGGAGCCGGCAGTGCCGGGCGACAAACGAGAAGCCTCAACTACGGCGGCGGCGGGAGGTGGTTCACAAGCGACCACCTGGCCCTCTCCCTCGACCTCCGCTTCTACGCGCTCACTCCCCTCGAACAGACCGAGACCGAACCTCGTTCGCCGCGGATGACCGTAATGGTGTTAAGCATCGGCACAGCGTTCCGCTAGATCGACTGCTCTTATGAAGCGGGACACGCTGCTCGATTTTTTCGCTGACCGAATCAATTCGGAGGCGGACTTTCTCGTGTATGACGACGGCTACCGCACCTACACCTACACCTACGACGAAATCAGTCGCGCCGCCAGACGATTCTCAGAACGGCTGGTCACCGCAGGCATCCAGCCAGATGACAAAATCATCATCTGGAGTGAGAACCGCCCCGAATGGGTCGTGGCGATGTGGGCTTGCTGGCTCGCGCCCTGCGTGGTCGTTCCCGTTGACTACCGTGCCTCCCCCGAGTTGCTCGGCCGGGTCGTATCGATTGTCGAGGGACGGGTCGTACTCGTCGGCGGCGAGGTCTCATTACCGATAAGCGATGTCCATTCGTGGCCCTTGAAAGACCTTCTGACCCCAGAGCGAATCGACAGCGCAACATCGCTTCCGGCGCGTCATTCAAACCGGTCGACCGCGCCCTCCGCACTGGCCGAGATCATCTTCACGTCAGGTGCCACCGCAGAACCAAAGGGTGTGCAGCTTACCCACCAAAACATCCTCGCTAATATTGTTCCTGTTGAACGTGAGATCGTGAAATACCGCGCCTACGCACGACCGTTCTTCCCGCTGCGGTTTCTCAACCTGCTCCCACTCAGCCATATGTTCGGCCAGGCGATGGCCACTTTTATACCGCCAATTCTTCCGGGGATCACGGTGTTCATGCACGGCTACAACCCGTCAGACATCGTCAAACAGATTCGAACCGGACGGATCTCGGTTTTGGTCTGCGTTCCGAAGATGCTCGAGGTCCTGCGTGACCACCTGCGGTACGTCGTTCCCGATATCTTCGAGTACCCCACAAAGACAGAACACGTCGCGCGCAGATGGTGGCGTTACCGCTTGGTTCATCGTCTGTTCGGGATGAAATTCTGGGCGTTCGTCGTTGGGGCCGCGCCTCTTGACCCCGAGCTCGAAGCCTTCTGGTCGCGCCTGGGATTCCTGGTGATTCAAGGATACGGCCTAACCGAGACCGCCCCTATTGTCACGCTCAATCACCCCTTTCGTACTCGTCAAGGAACCGTCGGGACACCAATCGGGGGCGTCGAGGTGAAAATCGCACCAGACGGCGAGATCCTGGTCCGGGGAGGAAACGTGACGACCGGCTATTACAACGCTCCGAACGCGACTGCGGCCGCATTTGAAGACGGATGGTTTCACACTGGTGACATCGGTGTCATCGACACCGCTGGCCGGCTCTCTGTGCGTGGTCGCAAAAAAGAGGTCATCGTCACCCCGGAGGGACTTAACGTCTTCCCGGAGGATATTGAGCGAGTGTTGCTCAAGATCGACGGCGTTTGCGACGCAGCCGTCGTTGGCGTGACCTCCGACGGAAAGGAGCGGGTGCATGCCATCCTTGTCCTCAACCCGAGCACGGATGCCGCATGCGTTGTGCGCAACACGAATGCGAGACTGGAAGACCATCAAACGGTGAGAGGGTACAGCGTTTGGCCAGGAAAGGAACTCCCTCGGACAGAAGGCACGCAGAAGCTGAAGCGAGGCGACCTACGCCGGTGGGTCGAGAGCGGTGGCGCCTCGTCACCGCGGCGATCCGCGCAGGAAGATCGAAGCACACGAGCGATCGTTCAGCGCCTCGCGGGTGACCGCGAGATAGGCGACAACACCACTCTTGAAGAGCTCGGTCTCAGCTCACTCGAACGGATCGAGCTCATAATGGCCCTCGAGCAGCAATTCGACCGGTCAATCGACGAACAGTCACTTGGAACCGCGTCGACAGTCGCCGACCTTGAAGCTCTCGCAGATTCGCCGACACAACCCACACAACCTACATCTCGGACCGATCAGCCCTCAGAATTCCCCAGCTGGAACCAACGATGGCCAGCCAGGGTCGTGCGCGGCGTAACACTCACGGCGTTTCTTCTACCGCTCACTCGGATGTTCGCATGGAGCACAGTGGAGGGACTCGACCACTTGCCCGCACCGGCGGAACCGGTCGTCTACGCGGCCAATCACCAGAGTCACATGGATGGACCGGTCATTCTAGCCGCGCTGCCGGCGAATCGACGCCGGCGGGTGGCCACGGCGGCTGCCAAGGAGTTCTTCGCCGCGCATTTCCATCCCGAGCAATTCTCGTGGCGACAGCGGGCAACAAACTCGCTGAACTACTACTTGGGCAGTCTCCTGTTCAACGTCTTTCCTCTACCACAACGAGAGACTGGTACACGCCGGGCTATTCGATACCTCGGCGACCTCCTGGGTGACGGTAACTCGGTGCTGATTTTTCCAGAAGGTCGTCGAACAAACACCGGCGAAATCAGCCGTTTTCAGCCAGGCATCGGCATGATCGCCGCCCGGTTGCAGGTGCGAATTATTCCAGTTCGAATCGATGGGCTCGACCGTGTTCTTCACCAAACATGGCGAATGGCGAGACCTGGGCCGGTGCGAGTTGTATTCGGTGCCCCCCTGAGACTCGAGGGCGAGGACTACCGGGATCTGGCCGGTCGAGTCGAGGAGGCCGTCCGGTCTCTCTGACCGGTTGCCATGACGGCACGAAACTAGCGTACTAGCTGCTATACTCAGGAACGTGCAGAGCGGTGGCGCAAGACGACCTCATCGACGTTCGGGAGACCGTAGTGGCGATGCGCAGCGGTCGACTCTGTCGGGTGCAGTGTGATCCCTGTTACGAGGTCTTTGCTCAGCTGAGCGGCAGGATACGGCGCTTTCGTATCAAAGTCGTGCCCAGAGACCGGATTACCGTGGGGGGGACGCCCTACGACCCGACTCGGAAAATCTTCACGTTCCGGGCTCGCTAGCGGGTACTGGAGGCAAGAGGGCCCTGCAGGCTGTGAGCGACTTTTTCGACGATCTGGTTGTTTCTTCGAAGATTAGATCTCAGGCTGTCTTTGAATCGGCACCCGCAGGCGCTCCCGAGAGCGGGTCAGAGACCAAAACAGACCTCGAGACCGCTGAACGGCCAGCATCTCCAGAAGTAAAACAAGAGCCGAAGGCGAACCCCGCTGTGACCAGGTTCCTATCGTGCCGATGGCACGAAGCTCAGGATGCGGGAGCCACCTACTGCTCGCATCGTGACGTCCTTCCGTTTGCGGGGAAGAACGGTTTCAATGCCGAAGCCTGGTGCCCAGAGTGCGCGTTCTTTAAGGTCAAACGAATCGCTAAGAAACGCGCAATCACCGATTACGGCGACTACTACTGAGATTTAAACTGAACCCGCCGCGGTTGCTCCGGAGCTACTCGCTGAACTCCTTCGCAAGATCAAACCACTCCCCGTCCGGCGCCAGCCGTTGGTAAGAACGCCAGTGCTGTTTGGCTTCGCGTGATCGCCCCATCTTCTCAAGTGTGACCGCTAGATAGAAATGGCCGTCCGCGTAGGTCGGATTGAGACCTAGGGAACTGTGGTAGTAGCTCATCGCCTCCTGATACCGACCGAGATCGTGGTGGATATTACCGAGGTTGAAATGGGCCTCGAAACATTCGGAGTCGAGCATCAGCGCCCGACCGTAGAGCGCCTGTGCTTCGACAAGATCGTCGTTCGCGTAGTGCAGGTTAGCTAAGTTGACGATCGCGGGGACGAGGTTGGGGTCCAGGAGCAGAGCTTTGCGATAGGCCACGCGCGATCGCTCGCGGTCAGCCTCGCCCCCTTCATCCAGCGCGGAGCCCTCCAAGAAGAAACGCGCCGCCAGTGCCACCTGCTCGCTATCGGCAGCAGGAATTGCCGTCACAGGCACCGTAATCTTCGTGGCCTTTCTCCGTCTGAGCGCCACAACCTTGGCCGGACGAGCCTCACTACGAACCGAGCTAAAGTCTAGTGCCAACTGGCCTTCTCTGGCCGCCAGACGCCGCCGCACTGCTCCCTGAAACGAGCTATCTTGCTCCAGCTCGTCGTGTATCTGTTTGATGACGGCGACATCAGTGAAGCTGTAGTAGGTGTCGATGTCTGTACGAGTCACCGGACGGATAAGACCCCATTTCTCTAGATGACGCAACTGGGGCTCTCGAATCAACGGATATCGCTCCCGGATTTGGCGAAGGCCGTGATAGAGGCGCTCTAGAGACTCACTGGACGGCAGCGCCGCTCGCTGACAAAACTCGGCCTCGCTCAGAATCTGAATGCGGCCAGGAGAGTGAGCGTTGACCGCCTCGGCCTTCTTAAGCTTGTGGCTTGCGCCGGCAGCAGTCTCTGACGTCGAGCCTGGCGAGTCGACAAGTTTCTGTGTACGCGCCGAGCCCCCGGCACCAATAACGAGCATCGTGGTGCGTGTCGTGATTTCGTCGTCAGCTACCCCACCCTGCTGCTGGACCACGGCATGTGCTTTGCGCCGCCCGACGGCTGCGAGCTTGCCGGTAAAGACAACCACTTGATCAGAGAATGCCGAAACCAGTGACGTTCGATCGCCGTGCACGGATACCTGCGTCATGCTCGTGGATACAACGAGTGAGAGGAGTGCAAACCGTTGGAAAGATGCTTGAGAATGAATGCGAAGTCAAGTCGGTTAGTACCTGACCTCGCCCCTCGATCCTGCTGCTCACGGCCAGGCGCCATTACCGGACCGGTGAAGAAACTCACTGTTCCGCCCCTTCGCCTTTGTGCCCTGAATAGGTTGCGTGTTGTCGGAATTGTACTCCCTGAACGTTCGAACTCATGTTAGCCGCCAGTTTTCCTAGGAAGATACGTCAATGCTCAACGCAGTCACGCTTGGCTTCGTCGCCCAGCCAGCCATACTCTTCGGATCACTGGCATGCTGAGGGGGGCGTCATCAGGCCGACCAACGCCGAGATGAATATCAATGGCGACTAGCAGTTGACGTCTTGGAGTTGTGGCCAGTGTGGCATTTGCATGGATTCTATTTAGCCAGCACTCGGCAATGGTGGTGGCACAGACTAATCTCGTGAGGGCGCACCCAGTCGACCAGATGCATCGGACATGCGACTAGTTCGCCTCAGGTTTGAGCCGAGTTCTCGGTCCAATGGGCACAGTCACTCAAACTGGCAGATCTTGATGTCTGAAGAGGGTCGTGGTCGCACACAGATTCGCGGTGAAGAGATCGTGGAACTAGTGCCAGGCCGGCCAATTCACTCTGGAACGAACGTCGTACATTGACACGGTGTAGGTCCAGACGAGCACATGGTACAAATGACTTTTGTCAGCGGGGAGACTAGTTGGGAAGAACCAGTCTCCGACGATGACTACTTGGGGCGATAGCTTCGTCTAGACGTGCCTAGTCAGTAATAACTCTCTCGGCGATGGCACGGCGGAGTGCATTGACGCTTGTTGAACAACGCCCCTGGGCGGCAGTTATCTTGCGGCTTCTTCGGCTGCAATTTCTTCAAGCCGTGCGCCACGGAGAATGGTGGCCATGCTGTAATTGCCTTCGTGGCACGCGTACTCGTAGACGTCGTCTGGGTTCTTTCTCATGGGAACCTCCATGGTCCATGGGCCTGTCCAGATTTCTGGATTTTCAATTGTCACTTCGTAGTTCAGTGTGTCGGCGTCTACACGAGTGAAGCGTTCGATTAGATGCATCGCCGGCCCTGATCCGTTCAGGCTTGTTTCCTGCCTGAAATTAGTTGTGTCAACCACGAGGGTATTGTTATCCCATCGGCCGCTGGAATCTCCGGCCCACTGTCGGATGGTTCCATGCGAGCGGCCATCCAGTGGGACGATGCGTGCGTTGTGAACCATCTCGTTCAGAATCACGACGTAGTCAGCCGTTTGAAATAGTTGAATGTTGTTGTTGTAGGCACTGGGCACCATTGGCGGGCCAGCATTGAACCCCATAATGCACCGGTCGCCCACACCGCGGTCATCTGGTTTGTCCGCCAGAGGGCGTCCACGCTGCTCTTCGCGGCCAATCTCTCTCGCCGCGTCCATGTATCTCTGGCCGTTAGGCGTCAAGGGAGGAAACCGGCCGTTGGGCGGATCGATGATCAGTGACGTTCGTCTCGTTCCAATGACATTTACCCCCCGGTCGTACCAGAACTCATTGTAGGGAACCACTCCACCGTCTCCTTCCGCAGCGTAATTGAGTCCGCCCGCTTCCGAATCGATGAGATCCCGATTCACGCGACGACTCTCTGCGACTGCGAAGGCTGCCGCCTCCTCCTCTGTCAAGGTCGCTTTGTCAGCCAGTTCCTCCGGACGTTCCATGGGTGTGATCGTTCGAAAATCCCAGACCCCTTGGAGATCGGGGTCGCCCCAGGCCGTCAGGGGTTGTGTGCCCTGCGCCAGTGCAGAATATGGCACAACACTGATCGTCGCGATTACAAGTACCCATGCAGCCAAAAACAACAAGCCTTGACGGAGCATTACAACCTCCTCTGTGTCTAATGTGAAACCTTACGATACAAGAAAAGCCCGGCGGACGGTTACGTTTAGTCGGCGGTAGCGAATTTAAATGCCTAGTAACCCAATCGACCAGTTGTTCATCCTGAAGTTAAAATTCGTCACGCTCAACATCGGAGGTGGCACTACCGGTCCGGTTCGTGCCGATGACCGGCGAGACACAGGGGTTAGGTGACAATACTTAACGGTGCGAGCGCCGTTCAGGTCGTCGGGACCGCAGGCGCGACAGTCTGGTAGCTCGCGATCGAGACCTGCGCAGCGCTACGTTCCGCGATGTGCAAGAACGCCTTCGATGCGGGTGACTCCGGATCGGATACGACGAGAGGCGTCCCGATGTCGCTGCCGACCCGAATCGGTTTGTAAATCGGAATCTGACCCAGGAACGAGACCCCAAACTCGTCAGCCATCCGCTCACCACCACCTTTCCCAAAAATATCGCTCTCGTGCTGGCACCCCGGGCAAACGTAGTGGCTCATGTTCTCGACGAGCCCCAGAATTGGGATTTCTAATTTCTTGTACATGGCAATCGCGCGACGACTATCCGCCAGTGACACCGTCTGCGGGGTCGTCACCACGATCGCGCCGGACACCGGCACCGTCTGGCTGAGACTTAGAGCCACATCTCCGGTCCCTGGCGGCATGTCGATGACGAGATAGTCGAGCTCACCCCAACGTACATCCTGAAAAAACTGCTTTACGACGCCGTGCAACATTGGACCGCGCCAGATGATCGGCGCATCGGGGCTAGTCAGGAAACCCATCGAGACGACCTGCAGGCCGTATTTATCCGCCGGCACAATTTGCTTGCCGTCACTCTCTAATTGTCCCTCGATCCCGAGCATGATCGGAATATTGGGCCCATAGACATCTCCGTCAATCAGCCCGACGCGACCACCGTAGCGGGCAAGTGCCACTGCGAGGTTGACGGCGACCGTCGTCTTGCCAACCCCACCCTTTCCAGCGCCGACTGCGATGATGTTCTTAACACCTGGAATCGGTGCTCTGCCAGCTTGCGGGGTCAGTGCCGAACGCACACTCGCCGTCATCGTCACGTCGACACTCGCGACTCCACTGAGCGCTAAGACCGCCGCTTGAGCCTGATCCCTCATCTCATCCTTGACCGGACACGCCGGGGTTGTCAGCTCAATCGCGAACGACACGTGATCGCCATCGATGACAAGGTCCTTGACGAAATCCAGGCTCACGATGTCTCGACCTAAATCGGGATCGGTCACCGACTTGAGTGCCTGCAAAACGTTGGTATCTGAAACAGAAGACATGGGTCGGTCTTACTGAATGGCGATGTGGAGCTCGACGCGAGTCTCGGCCGCAAACGGTGGCGTCACCGAAAACTTGAGACATTCACCGTGGCGAACGCCGGGCGGAATTGAGAAATGGAGTTGGTGGAACAAACGGCCGGTCCCCATCCCAGCGCACAGGCCGCAGGACTCCGTCCCGATCTCTCCTCGACCACCACACACAGGACAAGTGGGTCTAACCGAGAGATGAAACGGTATCCGAACACCCTCGAAAGCCTCAGTCTGGGTCAGCTCGATATGAGCCGTGTGGGTTTCGCCGACCTCGGCCTCGGTGTTGAAGAACGCCGCCCTCATCCGCGGCACGATGCAGGCAATGGTCGCCATTGACGGAAAATTGTTGGCGACGTCATCATTAACAGTCGGGACGCGGTCACGCACAGCCCATACACCCTCGGAGGATGAGGGACTCTGCGTCGCAGTACGTAGCGCATCGTACGTCTGTCGGCGCCCCGAATCACTCAGAGTGTCATAGTCGCGCTGAATCTCAGTCAGATCAGAAGTGGACGCGTCCCGCCGAGACTCCCGGTGGGTACGTCTCGCCATTGACCAATAGGCTTTTCGGATTTCGCCGAGGTCCGCGTATCGCGAAACTCCAAGAACTCGGTGGTAACTCGACATGGGATTTTACGATAGGGTCGGTTTAGGTTGTTGTCAAGGATAGCAACGGCCCAAACATCTGCGTGACCCAACTCCGCTTCGTGGGTAAAGAGAAACAGCAGGAACCACCAGCTACTGGGCTCCTAGGCTGTGCAGCATTTCGCGTCTGACCTCGGCGTCAGCCTCGCGAAGATCCAGCTCAGACTCACATTCATCGCACAACACTTCGAGAACAGCCGGCCTGTCCTCTTCCGAAACACCGATATGCTTGCCGTCCACCTGGATGACATGCATCTGCAGCGTCTTAACTTGAAAGCTCTCCTCGTTACCGCAATTCTGGCAGATGAGCCCCATCGTGTATAACCCCTCTCGGCTTTGAGCTTTGATCACAAGCCAAATTACGATTGTACGGGATGCCATTAGAGTGACGCAAATGGCGCGCGGCCCGTCATCAGGACTAGTTGCAGCGCTTGAGAAGGGTTGCGCGGACCGCTTGCAGTCGGCTAGCACCGACCAACGGCGCTGTTGTAGGATCAGGCTGTTAAGTGGTTCATAGCGGCTTGATGATGAATAGTATCCGCACTTTCACCGTTCACTGCGAGCAGCGATCTGGGCACTGGACCTCGTGGGTCACCGCCGACGACAAGACAACGGTGGCCGGGTCGGTAGTCCTTGTTGGCCAAACTCAAGAAGAAGCTGAGATCAACGCCCGCCAATGGGCGGATAGGCTTGCGGCCGACCCGCGATTGCTCCGAGACTAGCTCCGCTCTATCACTGCCACACGCTGTTCTCGCGATCGTCCTCACTCAGCTCTCTGTTCCACCATTAGCCGCGTATCGAGCTCCCCAAGCTCGTTAAGATCGATTACATACTCAACCCAATGATGGTCAAGATGGCAGTGGGGGTCACTCCCTTCGAGCGACACCATCTCTACCTCCAAGACCGGCGCTCGGTAATCGGCGACCACACACCCACACGGTAGCGCCATCAACATCGGCAACTCCAACGGAAACGAATCTTACAAGACTACGGAGATAGGTCTCTTCATTACCGATCTCCGACCGTGGATCGGGCAGATGCTCTAGCGATTATTTAGCTCCCAATCACGTCCGGTTGATTTCCAGTGGTGCGTACACGATTCGGCCGTCGATGCTCGCGCCAGGAAACATCACTCGAGCCGCGGCCATATAGGCTTGCAGTTGCCGACCGTGCTCGGGTCGAGCGGCACCGGTCTTGAACTCAAACACCGTCACCCGGTTATCTCGGTCTCTGACCAAGCAATCGATCGTGCCGGTGGCGATCTCGACAACACCTGATCTTGACGGTGACGATGGGTCGTGAAAGGAGAACGGCACCTCGAACAAGAAATCCCGATCGCGTATTAAAGCCAACTCAGGATCCTCACAGAGTCGCTGGTAGACCCCTATCGACCGATGGGTCAGCTGCTCAATCGTTTCGGAACAAAGCGGTAGCTCTAGCTGCAGCCGCTGGGTGGCAAAGGCGGAGACGACCGAATCAGGAACGATACGACCAAGAAAACGCTGTAAAAGCTGATGCACGACCCGTCCAGAAAGCCGTCTGTGTTCGGTTTTGTCTGGAGTAAGCGAGTCCGTATCGGCGCCGTGGATGTAAGGACCGGCGTCAGGACTCACGGACACCGTGACCGCCTGGCGTGTCACTCTCCCGCGTTGACCGACAGGGGTCAAATCGACCTCAACGGTCGATGTCCGATTCTGACCGGAATCGATTCCGAACGGTGTTGGGGGATGATCTCCGACGGCAGGCGACAATGCCCGCAGCTCATGAATAAGGCCAGCCGGGCCTCGCCACTGGACGACATCGACCTGGGGATCGGCAGCGGCTTCAAACATGCCCGCAAAGCCATTTGGCAATACCTCCCCAACGCTCCCGCGATTGAATGCGGCGGTACCGTCGCTGAGGACCGTAGAGAGATACAGCCGGTCCCTCGCTCGAGTTGAGGCGACGTAGAGCAGACGCTTTGTCTCTTCCACGTCACGCCAGCGCTCTTCCTCATCAGCATCCGAACGATACGGCCACACGGTGACCGACGGCTGACTGTCGGCCTGGCCTGTCACTACCCTCACGGCGGGCGTGTGTGCCCCGGTACCGCGACCAAGATCCACAAGAAAAACCACTGGGAACTCAAGCCCCTTTGCCGCATGGACAGTCATCAGGTGGACGGCATCAAACGCTTCGACGACCGCCGTCGAAATATCACTTGAGAGGTGGTCGACCTGCTCGGCCACACGGGCCATTGTCGCGTAGCCGCGATTCTGCAGCTTCCGGATCAGTGTGCGCATCTTCTTCAAGTTCTCTCGCGCCTGCGCAACATGCGGACCATTCAGTTCTTGAGTGTATGCGGCGTCCAGTAGTACTCGGTCAATGACCTCCGCTGGCGGGAGTCGGTCGACGAGGTCGAGCCAATCGTGCAGGCCCTGGCGCAGAGCGTGCAGTCGTGCCGCGTCGTCCGGCGGCAACTGACCCACCCCGTCCGGGACAACGTCATCTATCAGCGACTCGGACAAACGACCAGCGAGCGCGACCAGCGCGGGATCGGACAGCCTGGCGAACCGTGATCGGAGTAGCGCAGCAGCTCTGAGCTCAGACGCTGGGTTCGCCAAGAAACGAACCAGGGCACGAAGATC
The DNA here is from genome assembly GCA_963578805.1 of Vicinamibacteria bacterium. Lineage (GTDB taxonomy): Bacteria > Acidobacteriota > Vicinamibacteria > Vicinamibacterales > UBA8438 > CAUZIB01. The sequence continues at coordinate 36,469 of CAUZDY010000014.1, forward strand.
CTTGATCTCGTCAACGTCGAAGAACCCGAGCCCCTTGTAGACATATGTCGGAATTGAACGTTGCTCGAGCGCACGGTCGAACTCCCGGTGGCTTTGGCGAGCCCTAAACAGGATCGCTATGTCACCAGGCCGGATTGCTCGCTCTCTTAAACCATCTACAGACCGTACTCGCTCTTCGCTAAACAGACGCTCGATCTCACACGCCACCATCGATGCGCAGGTCTCAACATCATCGGCAACTGCAACTCCAAGTGGTCGAGTAGAAACAGGATTTCCGTCGGTCGGCTCTGCCGGAAGAGCTGTGTCCGCCGGGTCGTGGGTCTGGAGCGGGAAACGGTCGTGAGATTCATACGTAAACCCATCTGACCGCTCGGACACCATCGCGATCGCCTCAAAAAGATCATTCACGAAGCTCAACAGTCCTGGCACCGCGCGAAAACTGTGGGCAATCGACCGACGCACCTCGTCACCGGGACGAAGCGACGCAATTTCTCGAACAGCAGTATGGAAGACCGAACCGTCCGCGTCGCGAAATCTGTAGATCGACTGTTTCCGGTCGCCAACAATAAAGACGGTCGGCGGCACAGGGGCCTCGTCGACCAGTCCGCTCCCCTCGCCCCAGGCCTTTACCAATAGAGATACAAGCTCCCATTGGGCGCGGCTCGTGTCCTGAAACTCGTCGATTAATACGTGCTGGTAGCGAGATTCGAGACGATACCGCGAGCGCGCGAATTCATCCATCTGTTGGAGTAATTCGATGGCTCTCTGGAGCACGTCAGAAAAATCCAGCTGCGCCCTCGCCTCCAGCTCCCGCTGATACTCGGAAACGGTAACACCAAACAACCGCTGAACCGCCCGGACCATTACGACGTTTACGTCGCGGTCGAACCTGTACATGACATCGCGCACGTGTAATGCCACCGCCGTGGCGGCCTCGCGGTACGTCCGTTTCGCCAGAGCCGAAAGCGTCCCGCTAGAACTGAAGTCGCGACGTGGCATGCCTCGCTGCGTCAGGAAGAACTCGCGAATACGATCCAGACTTCCCCGTGCCACGCCTGGATCGAAATCAGTCAGAGTGGCAATGCGCTGGAAATCCCGTGCGACGATCGAAAACGTCGCATCGTCGCCGGGACCCACCGCGAGCATCAAATCGAGCTGACGGCGGTCCCCTGTTATCCAGTCGGTCAATTGGTGACACGCATCGCCACACACCCCGTCCATTGTGCGCGCATGTGGCGCCGCAGTCAGGAAGCGGTGAAGGGCTGTCGGCACGACGAGCCGGCGCTCGAGCAGTGCGGCCAACGCGGTATGCGTGCGCCGGTGACCGAGCCGAGCCAGCAAAGCGGCCACACCCGAATCGTTTCTTGCCAGCCTGGCGCCGATCGTCAGTGCTCGCTCGACGGCAGCCTGAACGAGCTGAGGGACTTCAGTCTCATCCGCGAGGCTGAATCCTGGGTCCAGGTCTGCTTCTAATGGAAACTCACGGAGTAAGGCCAGACAGAAGGCATCTACCGTACTAATTGAAATCTCCCCAAGGCGATCTCGAAGCACGTTCCAACGTGTGCGTGCAGACGATGACTGTGCCGCATCCGACCGTAGCTGCGCGATGATTCTCCCGCGCATTTCCGCAGCGGCCTGGCGGGTAAACGTCATCGCCAGAACGTTGACCGGCTCGACATCCGCACGGAGCAAGTTTAAATAGCGCTCCACAAGCACCGACGTCTTACCAGTGCCGGCCGACGCTTCGAGCACTACGTTATGATGGGGATCGGTAGCAAAATCACGGGCGGCACGATCGGATAACTGCGATTTCAGAGCCGATTCGTCGCGACCGCGATCCGGGCCGGAAAATAACGACGACTGGCGATCACTCTTCTCCGACATAGTCCTTCCGGCACACGGTCGGATACGGACAATACGAGCACCGATACAACTCGGCAGGCCGTACCGGATAATTGCCGCGCTCGATCTGGTCAAGAACATCCAGTGCCCGACGCTCTCCCTCAGTGACGGCCCTCGCGAACCCCCGGCGCCCCAGAGGCACCTGCAGGCGCGGCTCACCAAATGCGATGTACACGGCGTCCACGGCCCGCCACATTTTCCTGCCAGGCGAGTTCAGCTGCTGCTCGACAGCACGAGCGTAGAGAGGAAGCTGAAGAGAACGGCTTCGATTCGGCGCCCGGTTGGCCTTGTAATCGACAACCCTGAATGTTCCATCGGAAAAGAGATCGACCCGGTCTACGACGCCGCGCAGGCGCACGCGACGGCCATGCTCTCCGGTGCCGACCAGAAACGTTCCGTCGACACGAAACTCTGTCAGTCGCTCGACCACGTCTGCCGGTCGACTCACCTCAAGTTGAAACAGTCGGTCGGCAAGACCAGGGGCGGCAGCCGACCCGAATATCCAGGCTCGTGACACCGCCCGGTCATCCACTGGAAGCTGAAGGAGCGCAGCCTCAGCCAGCTCTCTGAACATCGACCGCGCGTCATCTAGATCGGTGACGGCGATAGACCGATGACCACTGTCGTGCCACTGCCGAAAAAACGTCTCAAACACACGATGCAGAAGTAACCCACGGCGACGCGGAGCAACCAGCCGCTCGTCATCGGATTCTTCGCCCAGTTTTAAAACGTGGTCGGCGAAGTATTTGAACGGGCAGTCGAGATACTGTTCCAGCGAACGAACCGCGTAGGTGGTAGGCTCACGGGCTCCCGTCGCTCCTCGAAAACGTGGGGCTCGCCAGTCGTGGTCTTCGGTCCGCATCGCCAGCCATCGTGCCGCCGAACCTTCCAGGTCGCCGGGTAATATCGCGCCATACGCCATCGCGTCTTCTTGTGTGACACAGACCGCTTGGTCGACATCCGAGGTTACGCGCGAAAGCGTTTGGTCGTCGGCCTCCTCCAGAAAGCTTGACGGCGTGACCGCGGCGTCGTTCTCGAGTGACACGGTCGACAGCGTCACGCGGTCGACGGGAAGCGCCAACAGGTCTCGAAACGTCGCCCGGGCTCCACGAAGGATGTCACGTTCGCGCGGCCAGCCGAGCGGGATCAGTAGACCCGACGGGAACAAAATGCTTCGTCCAGGTCGCTCCGGCCATTCACCGTCGATCAGACCGATGATAAAAAGGTCGTCATAGCGACCATAGGCCGCGGTCCGTGCGTCAACGAGTTGAACCCCTTCGGTGCCCGTCATGGGCTCGAACGTCTGCATCTCGATCCAACGCCGAAGCCCGGCAACCACCTCGGTAAAAGATGTTGGTGTGTCATCGATCGCGGTGTGTGCTCGCAGTAACTCGTCCACTGCTATCCAAACGGCGCGTCGGGCACGTGTTTCTCGTTCGCGAAGCGGCGCCGCCGGCATGCGTCGGGTCGCGTAGCGGGTGAGAAACGTGGCCAAGGTGCCTAGCAGAATAGAGGGTGGACCATCGTTCTCGAGTGGCCGTAGCAGCTCAGCCAACTCCAGGACCAAACTTGCGACTTCGGCAGCGGGTCGATGGCGGCCTGCGTCGTCGCCGCAATCCGACATTCGCCACTGTGTCACCAGACGGCTCAAGGCCGGCCGGCCACCCAAATAGCGGGCACTTCTCAGCATTTGATCGAAAGTGTGGACCGACGCGATATCCAGCGGCTGACCACCACTCTCAAAGTCGAAGTGTGGGGACCGAAGCAACGCTACGGCAGCAGGCCGGTCGTACCCCGAGGTCACGAACGAACAAACGAGGTCGAGTGCCGCAGCATACGGCTCGGCCGCGAGGGGCAACGCGTCCAGTGTCTCGAACGGTAGCCGGGCCTGCCGAAACAGCTGTCGCGCAAGATAGAGATACGGTAGTGGCCGGCGATACACCACGCCGACCTTACGGTCGAGGGTGACGTCGTCTCTTGGACCGCCGTGACCGTGTCTCGCCGACGTCTTCACACTTCTAGCAACGGCGAGAAGCTCCTCCTCCCGGTCGCGCCAAACGAAATGATTCTGGTCACCCTCCGGGGGGACAACGACTAGCGGAGGTCGGTCGCGATCAGCGGAGTCAAGTTTGACGCGTTCCTCCTGGAGACCTGGGAGCAGATCGGTGATCCGTTCGTAGAAGCCGGAGTCGAGCACACGCTCCGTCGCCACAACATCGAGTTCCTCGAGACCCGGCAGCCGGGTTAGCAGATCATAATCGGCCGGCCACAAGCCAGAGGAATCGACGACATGGTCCGGCACCGCGACAACCACTCTCCGAAACGGAGTCGTCGCCCTCCCTGTCAGTAGCGACCTGAGGCCGTGCTCGTCAACACCGCCCAGTGAGTCCAGCCTCGCCTCGTACCGTCTGAAAGTGGCGACGAGAAATTTCGTCTGCCGGAGCAAACGACGCGCGCCGCGGTCCAAGTCAACAGTTGGCTCCAAATCGGCCGTCACCGAGCGGTCAAAGCCGTTAACCGATTTCCGATGGCGTTGTAGTTGGTCATAAAAGCTGACGACGGCTGGGATAAGGCCGGGCCTGAGTTTGAACGGGGGCGCCACATCATGGGCCTGCGCCTGCCGCGCCGAGGCCAGCATGCAGACGTGACGTTCGAGCGTCGACAGGTAAGACACCGAACCTTCGAGACAAGTATGCATCTCTCTATACCACTGGTCGCGGGTCAAGAGAAACGGCACGACTCGCACGCTCGGCGCCTCTGCCGCGGCGACCATGTCTGTCTCAATCGTGCGACTGAGCTGGGTCGCCGCCGCCGTGGTCGGGACGAGAACCGCCGTCTGTCGCGCTCGCCACGGATCAGACTCAGCGGCAAGTGCCACTATGGCCTGCTGAAACGACGCCAGGCCGGGCGTACGAAAAAGGCGGAAGTGGCGAGGCGTCGTCAAAACCAGCCGCCGTCTGTGTAAAACATGTGGAAACGCTGTGTAAGTGATGTGGAGAGCGAGACACGGTGTACATTTCGTTCGCGTTGTACCGGAGGCCTGCGCCTGGTCTCCAGGTGTTGACGATGTCTTCGCGTGTTGCTTCGCTTGACGGTACCGCTCATCGCGATAAAATTCGGCGTCTATTGAGGTCTGTCGCCAAGGCAGCCTCAAGCCCTTAATATCCAGAGACCTCGGCGACGTGAAGTTACACCGTTTCGAAGAGACCATCAACGGCCGTGTCTACGAAATCGAAGTGTCGGCCCTAAGGCCTGACCGCTGGCGGGCGTATCTCGTGACACTGCCTGGCGGCCCAACCGCTCTGATGCCTTTCTACGGCCGAACAGCGTCTGAGGCTGCCGATCTTTTGGTCAGCTTCCTCACGAGGGCCCACCAGGTGGCATCTAACTCCGCTTAGCCCGGTATAGTAGGCTGCTGGTGTGACATCCAGTGGTCCTAGGCAGATGCTGACAGCCTGCAGCCGTTGCCGCCAAGTCCGACAGCTATACTGCTCGCGGTTTTGGTGATTCCGCTCCTGCTAGACGCACCGTGCGTCTTTGCCGGTCAGCCGGACTCGCTCCCAACGATACGCTTGATCGCCACCGGCGGCACTATATCGAATCGACCCGGCGGACGTCTGACCGCCGAGCAACTGATCGAACTGATTCCCTTCCTCGATCGGTATGCCGTCTCCGAGGCTGAGCAGTTTGACAACGTCGCGAGCAGCATGCTGACTCTCGACCAATGGCTGAAGCTCTCGCGCCGGGTCAACGAGCTTCTGTCTGGCCGTCCCGACCTTACGGGCATCGTAGTTACAACCGGAACGGACACCCTCGAGGAGACTGCGTACTTTCTCCATCTGACCGTCCGCAGCGATAAGCCAGTGGTTGTCGTCGGCTCCATGCGACCGCCTCAATCGTTGAGCTACGACGGCGCGGCCAACCTCCTGCAAGGCTTCCGGGTCGCGGCAGACGGCGCGTCGCGTGGAAAAGGGGTCCTCGTCGTCCTCAACAACGAGATCAACTCAGCACGCGAGGTCTCGAAAACGAACACCCAGAGCCTGCAAGCGTTTTCCGCACCAGGCTATGGTGTCCTCGGCCTGGTGGACACCGACCGGGTCGTATATTACCGCCGAACTGAACGTCGCCACACCGCTTCGAGCGAGTTTGATGTGACATCGATCGACCGGCTGCCACGGGTCGATGTCTTGCTTAGCTACCAAGATGCGCCGGGCGATTTGATCACACGGGCAGTCGAAGCTGGGGCGGGGGCCGGGTCGGTTAGTCGCGAGCAACGCAAGGCGATCACGGCGGTCAGCCACACCGGCACGCCCGTCGTCGTCACCAGCCGGACTGGCCGTGGTCGGGTGCCCGCCGAACGACAAGCGGGGCGCAAGGTGACGCCCGGACAAGGATCGCTCACAGCCCCGCGGATCGGTGGTGAGGATCTCTCCCCAGTGAAGGCCCGGATCCTGTTGATGCTGGCTCTGGCCGTGACCACCGACCTGCGAGAAATCCAGAGGATGTTCTTGGAGTATTGAGCGGGCGAGAAACGAAGTGGTGGACCAGGCCGGGATCGAACCGGCGACCTCGTGAATGCCATTCACGCGCGCTCCCAACTGCGCCACTGGCCCAACCGAGCCATTCTATGCGCACCACTGGCGATGATCAACGAATCAGCCGAGGCAGGTACCAGACACGGGTGGAAGCTCCCGGTTAAAGATCCGCTTGTATTCCGACGGTGTATCAATGTCGAGAAACGGGCCGTCTACCTCCACGGCAACCTCTACCGTGTCAGTCAGATGAGCGTGGACCACAGTCTTTGCGCCGCCGTCTGGGTTGGTGCACCTCAACTCATCAAAGACGACGCGATCAAAGATCACTGGATGCCCATGCCGTCCGTTTTTGACCGGCCTGACGACCGGCGCACGGGTTCGCTGGTGTGCGTCCCTCAATCGAGACACGGTCTCGACATCGATCAATGGCACATCGACCAAGGTGACGAGAACCCCGCCTACACCAGGCCGGTCGATAGCCCTCAACCCGACAAGTAATGATGAGAGTTGCCCCCGATCCGGCGACGGGTTTAAAACTACGCGGGGAGGTGGATCCTCGTGTGCCAGCGCGGCGTCGAGCGGTGGGATACCTGGACCAACTACGACAACAACATCATCGACGCCACCTTGACGGAGCACATGCACAATTCTGCCGATGAACGTTTCATTACGCGTCGATGTTGGTAGGAGCGCCTTAGGTTGACCCATACGGCTGGAACGGCCGGCGCACAGCACGACGCCAGGAACGATAATACTCATACAAATCCAATCCCATCTCGCCGTGAAATCAGTGTCTCGGCAGGGAACTAGCCAAGTCTAACCTCGCGCTGTAGAATCCGCCCATGCACGACGTCCAGATTCAGATCCGGTGCCAGCGTTGTGGTAACCAGATGGAGCTCAAGGACCCTGGACCTGACGACACCTGGACCCCTCAGCAATTCTGGGAATGCCAAGCATGCGGGCGGCACTTCTGGACCACATATCCACCACCCAAGAAACCCGTGCCACCGAAGACCACCAAGCCGGCGGCGCCTCAGTCAGATGTGGCCGCGCCGCAGGCAAGACCCGTGGCGAATGAGGCCAAATCTGTGGTCTCGTCCGCACCCCCTCACACAAAACCGTCGCCCGAGTTTCCACCCGAAGAAAAGACGGGAGCGGTCGCTAAGAAGCCCTAGTAGGGCCGGGGCTCGAATTCCGCTAAACGTGCGCAAATGGTTGACTTCTGGCAAATACCTCAATAAACTGTTCGCCTTTGGGCCTGGATTAAACCCTGAGCCTAACATAGGCTTTGGTGCCCGAGGCGCGCCGCTAAACGCTTCGGCCGGGTGTCAGGGAATGGGCGCCATGGCTCACGGAAGCGTAGTAGTGGTCTACTCGATGACCAGTGCTGCGAGCTTCGGAGGAACCACATGCCAAGTGGGACGATCGCACGTCTGTTGATTGACAAGGGGTTCGGCTTCATCCGCGACGAAGGTGGTGTTGAGCACTTCTTTCACCGTAGCTCGGTCCGTGGTGCCGTATTCGAGCTCCTAAGAGAGGGGCAGCGGGTAGACTTCAACATCGAGGAGTCGCAAAAGGGGCCACGCGCCGGAGAAGTTCGGTTAATCGAAGGCTAGGTGTACCTGCGTGAAGCTGGGAAGCCGGTTTCACGAAGATCGTTTTCTTCCTCCGGCCCACGGGGCGGAGCGAGTTAGTCGCCTGGCTCTGACCTGAAACTAGCCAGCACATCCGTTTGCAGAGAGCCGACTAGGTAACGGCGTCATCGGTGGCGGATGAAGATCCGGAAGCGAACGGGGCCCGGTGACCCTCCCGGTCTTCAAAACCGGTCGCTCCCCGCCAACGCGGGGGGGCTGGGTTCGACTCCCAGGCGCTTCCGCCAATTCATGGACCGGTCGGTCACGACCGTAGGTTACTCACCTCATTACTGTTAGGCTAACCGCCCTATCATAGGGAATTTTTTCTTGTTGATTCACACTATTACGCGAAGCACAATGCGGGGATAATACGAACATCCAATTGCCTAATTTCTCTATTCTCTAGGAGGTGCACATGCCGCTAATCCAACCGCCAGCGCTGCGTGAAGCGCGGAACTCAGCCGCCGCCTTCACCCGCATCTGCTCTCTGTGTGCCTCCCATCGTCTCACCGGCAGCCTCCTGACTTTTGGTCCTGGAACCGGTGAGGAGATGGCATGGGTGTGTGACGATTGCCAGCACAAGCTTGCCCGGAGGGTTGACGACGAAGGGACTCTGGGTGGGTAAATACAAACGGCGAGACGAGCATGACACCCATCTCGCCGGCTGACTTCTTCTGCGCCTAAGCCTAAGTCTGACCGGGCCTGCTTAAGCGGCAGGCCCTCCACGAACCGCTCGCTTCACAAGGTTCTTCATCAAGGACACTTTAAAGCCGTTGTGCGTCAATGGCTCGACGCCACGAATGGCAATCTGGCCGACACGCTCGGCCAGGTCCTCACTGATCGCCTGCCCGCGGAGCGAATCCTCGACGTCTGTCAACCTTACCGGGTAGGGTGCCACACCGTTCACAACGACGCGGGCTTGGTCGATGACACCGTTGCTCTCCATCATCGCCGATGCGACATTGACCAACGGAAAATCCCAACTACCGCGGTCCCTGACCTTTTCGTAATACAGCTTTGTACCGGCCCACGTGGACGACCTGAGCACTCGCGGTGATCCTTAACGCAGGGTCGCCGCCTAGGCGGTCAACGCAGCCAGCGGGACGTGCATTTCTCGTGTCAGCCCAATTGGTCGAGCAAGCCGTCAACTACAGGTGATGCTAAGATTTGGTACTCAATCGCGCCCTAGCCTACCGCGCCGACCGATTCGGTCGCCTCACTCGACCTCACGCCCGGGGTCAAGTGCTAGATACAGGTGGTAGGCATAGGCGCTGGGCACGACGAACCGGCAGAACGCAGTCAACTCGGCTCCGAACGCGTTCAACTCCTACGTGGATCGGTTCCTGGAAGATTATCAGCTTGCCAACCAGTGGTAGAGGCTCGTCTGATCTACGCGCCTTGCCCCGCAAGTGCGGCCCACAGTGCGTCGATACCGGCCTGAGCGACCTCCTCGTCCTGATCCGGGTGCCCGGAGCTACATCCCACGCCACCAACAATCTGGTCGTCGACAAAAATCGGGAGACCACCAGCCACGATCATAAAACGACCTTGATGGCTCACGTGGATACCAAACGCGGGTCCGCCCGGTCCGCTCACCTCTCCGTAGGCGCGAGTCGACCGACGAGCAGCTGCTGCCGTGAACGCTTTGCTGATCGCAATTTCAATGCTCGTAATCCTGGCATCATCCATTCGGTGAAACATCAACAGGCTTCCGTTGTCATCCGTGACGGCAATATCCATGTCGACACCAATCTCGCGTGACTTCGTCTCGGCTGCCGTCATGATGATGCGAGCATCGTCTAGCGTGAGCTTCTTCGCTGTTTTCATTCGTTCTTCCTCAGTACTCGATCTCAGTATACGCTCTGCCTTCCGTCCACTGAACCCGTCTCATCGGCAACTCGCCCTCGCCGGCGCGATCGTAAAAGTACACCAGTACCTCAGCGTATTGTGCCTTGAGCGGTGCGATCAACTGACGGGCAAGCGCGAAAGTGTCGACTCCTTTGTCGACCTCGACTTCGAGCGTGAAAGCGCCATGTGCGGTCGCCATCTTAAGAATCGAGTATTGCATGTTGTCCAATGGCATTTCGGTCGGATCACGCGGAGCTTCCGCGTGTTCGGCCGGCGGCCTCACTTCGCGACATCCTGCGACCATCGCCACGATGACGAACGCCGTAACAAGAACCGTCACTGTCAAACACCAGCTCTGTCGGAACCTCACACGCGCAAGGTACCATACTCAGTGACGAGATCGACATCATGATGGGCACGATTGAACGAGGAACACGACAGTTCGCCAGGCGCCTGGGAACGGTCTGTCTTTACGGAATTCTGGTGACGACGGTCAGCCCAGAGGCGCAGCGGTCCAACGCGGACCCGCAGACAGTCTTCGACCAGGCGACCCGCGATTTCTTAAACCACGACATCGCTGAGTCGGCGAACGGTTTCGACGAGTTGGTGTCCCTCGCCCCTAACTTTAAGCCGAGGCTTTGGCAGCGCGGTATCGTCTTGTACTACGCCGGGCGTTACGAGGATTGTCGGGAGCAGTTCGAGTCGCACCGTACCGTCAACCCAAACGACGTAGAAAACGCCGCCTGGCATTTCCTTTGCGTCGCCCGTGCGGAATCACCAAGAGCGGCCAGGGCGGCCCTACTACCCGTGGGGCTAGACCCACGGGTCCCGATGCAAGAAGTGTACGGATTGCTCTCCGGATCGCAAACTGCAGTCGACGTAATGGCTGCCACCAACGGCAGGCCGAATGCCGAATTTTTTGCCCATCTGTATCTGGGTCTCTATGCCGAAGCGCTAGGAAATCGGCAAGAGTCAGTCGAGCACATTAGAGCCGCGGCAAGCGATGACTACGCACAGGTAGGCGGGTTCATGCATGCTGTCGCACGTGTCCATCTCGCGCTCCACTCTTCGGGTCGGTGACGGCCAGACATGGCGTTAGAACTCGTCAAGAATCGCGAGGAACGCCTTCCAGTCTGTGAGATCTGGAAGCACCGCCGTGGCACCTTTTTGCTCGAGGGTCTGCACATCGAACAACCCGGTAGCCACGGCAATCGACCGCGCGCCGGCCGCTGTCGCACAGCGGATGTCGAGCGGCGTGTCGCCGATGACCACGACTTGTGCTGGGGAACGCACTATAGCCCCAGCCGTACGAGCGCGACCCACCGCTACCGGGACAAGGTCGTCGCGCTGGGCCGCGTCATCACCATACGCGCCGCACACGAAGAAGGGCCACAGCCTAAAATATTCCAGCTTGATCCGTGCAGCACGCGCGAAGTTTCCGGTCAGCAGGCCGACACACAGCTCGGGCTGATGATGCACCTTTTTGAGTAACTCTTCGACACCTGGCATGAGGCCCTTTCTCGGCCCTGGCTGGAGGATCTCGTGCTCGAGAAGGTCACAATATCGATCATGGAAGCGTCGTCGCTGGACTCTGTCGAGTACGACTCCGATCCGAGCCGTGGCGTCATTGAGTAGCAGCGGATCGGTCCGGCCCGCGACTGGGATCCCGTCGAACGCGTTCGCAGTTCCGAGCAGATCTAGAAAGGCCTGATTGAGCGCACGCAGACCGGCTCCGCCAGACAGCAGCAGCGTCCCGTCGATGTCGAAGAGAAGAAGTCTCAGGTGCCCCGTACGATGCCCACTCACGAATGCGATGTCGACTCGGCTGAAGCCAGAAGTGTATCGACCTCCTCCACGACGCGCGAGCTCACAACCATGGCTCCGACCTCTGCCCGAAGCGCCATGACATTCGTGGCGATCGCCGAGACGGCAAGCATGGAGTGGATGAATATGGGAAGGACGCCGGTATCGACACCACCACCGACGATCGCCGTGGTCATGGTCAGAAGCATGGCGACCGTCGAGATCGAGAAGACCGGCTTCCGAGCACGCACCACCTTCGCGTAGAGTTCGGGCGAAAGGTTGCCCTCAGTCACGGCTTCGCGGACTGCCTTACCCTTACCGATGAGATAGAACATCGTCATCGAATGGGCCAGTAACGTGATCAGTGTGAAGAAGATGCCGAAGCTGACGTGACGGGAGACCTCAACGGAACTCGCAGCCACAAACCCGATAGTGGCGGAAAAAATCAGTCCTGCGAGACCGAGTACAGTGATAGTGATGAGGGCAGCGGACACCTGTCGATCATATCAGCCACCGCCCGGGCGCCGCACGAGAAGACCGGCCTCCGCAGCGGGGGCGCTGCGCTCCTCATAAACCCAGAGGTCCCAGTCGGCGAACACCCCTCGCAACTCTCCTGGTCGTAGGAGATGCTTGGATGACCGCGGCCCCCACTCGTAGAAGCATTGCTCAGCCGTAAAGGTCTCATACAGTACAAAGCCGCGTGGCGCGACGGCCTGTTGGAGTCGAGACCACAACGTTCGCTGCAGATATCGCGTGCAGAGGACCACGTCGAAGCGACCTTTGGGGAGGGGGCACAACTCAAGATCGGCTACCCAGAAACATGGGTTATACCCTCCCACTCGAAGCCGGCGCAGAGCCTGACCGACTCGCTCGTAGTCGCAGTCGACGCCGAACACACGAAACCCGGATTCCGCGAGAGCCGCGGCATGCCGACCGGAACCCATCGCGACATCCAGCGCCGTAGGTCGAGAACCGAGGGCTGGACGAAGATCGCTCAGACAGCGCAGAACGAATGGTGAGGCCGTCCGCGAATCACTGCCCCCCATGAATAACACTGTGGGCAACGACCAGCCGCTGAAGCAACGGAATGAACGCCTCTTGTGGAACACCGACCGACCCGAGGCTGGACGCACGATGATGGTCGTCACCGTGAAAATCTGAGCCCCCGCTGACGGCAAGATCGTGCTGAACCGCGAGTTGCCGATAGTGTTTTTTGGCCAAGCGGTCGTGCTCGGGGTGATACACCTCGATGGCAGCTAAACCGGCCTTGGCAAGGCTGGGAACCAGATGGTCTCGATTCAGCAGCCTCGGGTGGGCGATCGAGCAGACCCCTCCGGCTCTCGAGATAAGGCGTACGACGTCAGCGGGTGACGACCCAGTCCGAGGGACGTACGCGGTCCGACCATCCCCAATCCAGCGATCGAACGCCTCGCGAAGGCTGTTCGCGTGGCCCGCGGCGACCAAGGCGCGTGCGAGCAGTGGGCGTGCCACCGATCGCCCTTCTGCCACGGCTGACTCGACTATCGGTTCGATTGCGATCGGAACGCCGAGTTCATCCAGTTTCTCGGATATCGCACGCGCACGCGTAATCCTGTCGTCGCGCTGAGAGTGTAGAAACGATTCAAGCGCCGGAGGTGAAGGGTCCAAAAAATATCCTAGTAGGTGGACATCCCGTTGATCGAGCACTGCGGTGATCTCGACGCCGGGCAGAAATTCTAGTCCGAGTTCAGAGGCTGCCCTGGCAGCGGCCGGAACCCCAGCCATGGTGTCATGGTCTGTAACGCTCAGAGTCCGAACGCCGGCATCATGAGCCCGGGCGACAAGATCGGCAGGAGCGAGTCGGCCATCCGAGGCGGTTGTGTGTAGGTGAAGATCGATCACATTATCGGACCTATGCCGTGGCGCGGCGCCTCCTCTTGGTGGGCCGAGGCCGGTCCTTCGACTGACGCTGGGCGAGCGCCCGATACTCCCGGATGAGCAGTTCGAGATGCTCGCGCTCTTCGTCGGCAAACTCGAGAAAAATCTGCTTCCCCTCGGAATCCTCGAACCGCTCACCGTAACGTCGAAAAAAACGGTGGGAACCACGTTCGCATCGGATCCCGATCAGCAGTGCCTCCCTGTCGTCTACGCCCTTCTTTAGCTCGTCTGCACCGGCCGCGAACAGTCCGTTTGCGGCGCCTTTGAAGAAAAGAAACGTCGGGCGAGACTCAAGCCCAGGGTCTTGGCCCAACAGTTCCTGGTACCGTAACTCAAGCTTGCCGAGGTGATCTTTTTCTTCTTCGGCCAACCGCTTAAAAACGCGTCGTCCGCGCTTGTCCTTCGTCACTTGAGCTGCGCGCGTGTAGAACTCCAGGCCGCTGCGCTCTGTGGCTATCGCGATCCTCAGGGCATCGCGCGCAAAGAGAAGCTCGGTCGGCACCGGTCCTCCAGGCTCACTCCGGCCCGTCTGGCACTCGTCACAGGTTCCGTATACCTGGACAACACTCTGGCGTGAAGCAAATCGCCGGGCGCTCGATATCTCCTCGATTAATGACTCGATATCCGAGCTAAGAAACTCAAATGACCGATTGCAAGTCTTGCAAATGAGATGAAAATGACGGGGATGGCGGTAAGAATGCTCGAAACGGAAACGTCCTTCGCCGAAATCGACCTTCCGCGCGATTCCGGCCTCCACCATCCACTGGAGTGTCCGGTAGACAGTGGCGCGGCTGATCTTCTGGTCCTCTGACTTGATCAGACCGACAAGGTCATCGGCGCTCAGGTGCCCTTCCTGACGAAGGAACACATCGACGATTAACTCACGCTTTGTCGACCGCCGACTGCCGGGCGGTCTGAGACGCTCAATGTACTCCGACTGCGGTTCCATTTCGCTTGATAGTAAAGGTCATCGAGCGACCAACGCTCGGCGCGAGCACCTCCAGTGGGACCTAGCCGTGGCCGGCACCATACTCCGGGCAACGAAAGGTTCGCCGAAAAGCGCGCTATACTCCGAATGACTGACCGCAACCACAGGTCGTCTTGGCGGTAGGGTTCTTGATTGTGAACCCACCGCCGGTCAGGTTGTCGACGAAGTCGACCTCTGCACCGGCCAGATACCGGACGCTAATGGGATCGACGAAAACCTTGACCCCATTCGAGGCGAAAATTTGATCGGTGTCGCCGTCGCCAACACTCTCCTCGATCATCAGGCCATACTGAAACCCAGAGCATCCGCCACCCTGCACAAACACCCGGAGCCCGGCGGTCGACTTGTTGTCCTCCGACAGCAGCTGCGAGATCCTACTCGCTGCCTCATCGGTCACACTGATCGGTGTCTCTATCGCTGTCACTGTCATTTTATTTCCTCTTCGATTCCTTATGATTATACTGACGGTCTTCGAAGACCCACAAGGCCACGGCTAAACATTAGACGCCGTCATCGTATTAAGTTCTTTTCCGAAAATGACTTACCGACTATCTGCATGTTGCGATCTCGAGGCAGCCGAACACCAATGGCACGCAACCCTCGCCCGGCGGCCTGACCTTGAGCCAGCGATCGTGCTGCAGCGTCGGCTTGTAACTCGAAGCCAGGAGCTGGCAGCAATCGTCAACAAAAAACTCCCTGCAACGCTCGACCTCACCCCCGCACAGAGTGCCGAAAAGCTGCGCCGTCATACTCCCATTCTGGTAGGTGAGGCGATCGTGGTCGATGCTCAACCGATGGTTCCTTTCGTGCTGGGCTTCTGCGAGGACCTGTTATCAGGCGAGGCCGGAGGGGCGGCAGGCCGGCTAGGGGAAACCCTCGCACGCGGGGAGATTGACATCGGGTCACTCATGGCGGCTTCGCTCGGACGACAGCAGGAAGCGATTCGTAGCAAGGCACATCATGTGGGTGTTGCGCCGGACCTGCTCTGGCTCGTGGCCGAGCTGGCATCCGGACCGATCGCGTACCGTCTCCAACGACAACTCCTCACCGATCTCCCCGAGCAAGAGGACAAGCTCCGTCTGGCAACTGATAGGTGGGATCACGGATTCTGTGCCGCCTGCGGGTCGTGGCCTGCCTTCGGCGAACGGATTAAACCAACGACGAGACGGTCGCTCCGATGCTCCTTCTGTGGCTCTGCATGGACACCCAGACTCCGGCACTGCATTTATTGCGACAAGGCCGGCGCTTCACTGATCACCGCCGCGGTTGAGCCTGAACAACCGTCGCGACACCTTGAGCTCTGCCGGCAGTGTGGTGGTTATCTCAAGTGCATCGCCGTCCGGCGACCGACGGCGTTCGCGCTGCTCCCGGTCGAGGATCTCTCAACCTGCGATCTGGACGTCAGTGCGGTCGAACAGGGATACATCCGCCCCGCCATGCACACCTTTGTAACGGGTGCCAATCTACCTTGCCCCCCTCCTGTCGTGACATAGGTCTCCTCACCGTCTCAAGAACCATATAATTCGTATCACGGTGAGAACGATAATGCGACACTGCAAAGATCGGCTTCCAGGCCGTGCGGCCGCCGCCGCAGTCGCGGCCGTAGTGCTGCTGGTGGGTGTTTCGTCTTGGTCCGCGCGAGCCGTCGCTCAGACAGACATCGATCCTGCGCTCGTCAGGGCACGACGCTACCTCGTACCGCACGGACGACTGTTTCCACCGGAGGACCTAGGCCTCCTTGAGGGCCCAGACCGTGACGCCTGGCAGCAGCCTGAGCAAGTGATGGACGCACTCGGTATCGCCGACGGTGCGAGCGTTGCCGACCTCGGTGCTGGTGGTGGCTGGTTCACCGTGCGGCTGTCACGTCGCGTGGGTCCGCATGGACGGGTGTACGCTGAAGACATCCAGCCCCAGATGATCGAATCGATTGCGAGACGGGTGACGAGAGAAGGACTTACAAACGTGATGACGGTCCTCGGGTTATCAAACGACCCGCGACTACCGACTGGCCTTGACGCCGTCCTGATCGTGTCCACATACCCAGAAATGACCGACCCCGTTGCCCTCCTGGGTAATGCAGCCGCGTCACTGAAGCCTAACGGTCGTATCGGAATTATAGATTTCAGACTTGAAGGAGGAGGCCCCGGACCTCCTCCTGACGAGCGGGTAGAACCCAATGCGGTTATTCGGGATGCCGAGCGCGCGGGCCTCCAGCTGCTCGCTCGAGAGGAGTTCCTGACGTATCAATACTTTCTAGTCTTCGGCCATCCCGGCTCCGACCGGCCGGCCTTGTAGCCGTGACTCCCGGTGACGTCTCGTGAACAGCAATGACAACAGCGCTGACGATTGCCGGTAGTGACTCCGGCGCGGGCGCTGGAATTCAGGCCGATCTCAAGACCTTCGCCGCCCATGAAGTGTACGGCGTGTGCGCCATCACCGCAGTTACGGCTCAGAACGCCCTTGACGTCACAGCCGTGCACAACATACCGGCCGATGTGGTCAGTGCCCAGATCGCAGCCGTGGTCGGTAGCTTCGGTGTCAATGCCGCCAAGACAGGGATGCTTGCCCATCGAAGCATTGTCGACGTGGTGGCGACCTGTATCGATGAACTCAACATCCCGTCGGTCGTTGTAGATCCAGTGATCATCTCAACGAGTGGGCACCGACTGCTAGACGCCGATGGCCTTGAGGCGCTCCGGACGAAATTGCTGCCGAGGGCCTGCTGTATCACGCCGAACCGAATGGAGGCCGAGCTGATTGCCCGCCGCTCGATTGATTCGCTTGCTGATGCACGAGATGCCGCACGACGAATCGTCGACCTTGGCGCCGGCGCGGTCGTTGTCACCGGTGGACACCTCCCGACTGAGGAGGTGATTGACATCTTCTATGACGGCCATGACCTCATCGAGTTTTCTGGACCCCGTCTCATACGGGCAAACAGTCACGGAAGTGGTTGCACATTCAGCGCCGCGATCACTGCGGCCCTGTCTAGAAACCAGCCCCTCGCCCTCGCCGTCGATGCCGCGAAGTCCTACGTCTGCCAGGCGATTCGGCACGGGTCAGCGGTCGGTACCGGAACGAGCGTCCTCGCGCACTTTGCGAATGGTGTGCCGAGCGGTCGCCACGGGAGTGGGGACGGCCGCGGCAACGGCAATCTCTGACGAGAGGCCGGAGTAGGTTTAGGAACGGCTGTTATACTCAAAAAATGGCGACTTCGCAGTTCCTCATTACACAGGAGGCGCTTGACGTGAACCGAGTCCTTCAAACGGTTTACGAAATCGTAAAAGACACGTCGAACCCGAACGGGGCCGTCACATCGTTTTTAGGTCAGGTAAGAGGCCAAAACCTAGGAAAACAGGTTTTGCGACTGGAGTACGAGGCGTACGAACCGCTCGCGATTAAGACCTTCGAGCAGATCGCGGCAGAATCTCGGGACCAATGGCCAGGCATCGCCATCGCACTGCATCATCGTCTCGGAACACTAGCGGTCGGTGAGACCAGTGTCGCAATCGCGGCCGCCTCTCCCCACCGTGGCGAGTCGTTTGCCGGCTGTCGCTACGCGATCGAGCGGATCAAGCAGATTGCCCCAATCTGGAAACACGAGTTTTTCGATGGCGGAGACGTGTGGATTGAGGGTGCCACGGCAGATCCGGATGACGAGGGCGCGCGTGAAGACGCGTATCGACGCGCATGCAGGTAACAGTCAGACTGTTTGCACGCCTCAGAGATATTGCGGGTGCAAGCGAGTTGCATCGAGAGCTTCCAGACGGCTCGACGGCGAGAGTCCTGTGGAATTCGTTGGCAACCGAACACGCGGACTTGGCAGGATATAGAGGTGGCGTCGCGACGGCCATTAATGAAGAGTACGCAAAGATGGACCACACCCTGTCCGACGGCGATGAGGTGGCATTCTTGCCCCCAGTGTCAGGAGGATCACAACACCGCTCGCACGTGAGGCCGTGACCAAAATGTTAGACAAGCTCAACGCGGTCGAGGCGCGATACGACGAACTGATGGCCCTGGTCAGCACTGTCACGGTGCAGTCTAATCCGAACAAGTACCGCAAGCACACCAAAGCGTTATCGGAGATTCAGGGCCTCGTGGAGACCTACAGAGAATACAAGGCGGTCGTCGAAGAGGCGGCTCAGGCCCATGAGCTTACCGAGGGAACCGGCGAGGATCCCGAATTCCAAGAACTCGCCCGCCTAGAGCTAACCGCACTGGAGCAGCGCCGAGATGCACTCATCGCCGAGCTCAAGGTTCTTCTTCTTCCGAAAGATCAAAACGACGAGCGCAATGTCGTCCTAGAGATCAGAGCCGGAACAGGCGGTGACGAGGCCGGGCTGTTTGCCGCCGACCTGTTTCGCATGTACTTGCGCTTTGCGGAAAACCAGGGATGGCGGGTCGAGGTGCTCTCGTCACACGAGACGGGTGTTGGTTCGCTCAAGGAAATCGTGGCGCTGATTGAGGGTCAGCGCGTCTATAGCCGTTTAAAATACGAAAGTGGGGTTCACCGAGTCCAACGGGTACCGGCCACCGAAGCCAGTGGCCGCATTCATACATCGACAGCGACCGTCGCGGTGTTACCAGAAGCCGAGGAGGTCGACATTCAAATAGACCCCAAGGACCTTAGAATTGACACGTTCTGTTCGAGTGGACCAGGAGGTCAAAGCGTCAACACCACTTATTCGGCGGTCCGAATCACCCACCTCCCGACCAATCTCGTGGTGTCACAGCAGGACGAAAAATCGCAGATCAAGAACAAAGCGAAGGCGATGAAAGTGTTGCGCTCCCGACTGTATGAGATCGAAATGAAGCGACAGCAGGACGAAATCGCTCAGGACCGCCGGACGCAGGTCGGAAGCGGTGAACGGGCGGAAAAGATTCGTACCTACAACTTTTCACAAAATCGGGTGACCGACCACCGAATTGGTTTCACGACCCATCGACTGTCACAGATGCTCGACGGCGATGTGAACGAGATGATCAATACGTTGTCGACGCACTATCAGTCCGCGCAACTCAGGAAAGACAAGATCGCCACATGACGACCGTCCGCGAACATGTCGATGCGGCAAGAGCACGCCTCGTCTCGGCTGGACTCAAGCGCCAGGAGGCGGTGATCGACGCCGAGGTTCTGGCCCGAAGTGCGCTCGGATGGGATCGCGCAACCTATCTCGCGGACAGGCGAGCGGAGGCGCCGGGTGACTTTCCGAACCAGTATCGTTCATTGTTGGAGCGCCGGGTAAGACGGGAGCCAGTCTCACTGATCACGGGACACCGTGAGTTCTGTGGACTCGACTTCGACGTGACATCGGATGTGCTCACACCGCGTCCTGAAACGGAGATCCTCGTCGAAGCGGCTCTCGCCAGGCTCAAGGACTACAACTACACTCCGCACGTCGTCGATGTCGGCACCGGCTCGGGATGTGTGGCCATCGTTATCGCGCAGCACACCGATGCGCGGGTGAGTGCGACCGACGTCTCAAAGGCAGCGATCGCCGTCGCAAGACGAAACGCCGAACGTCACAACGTAAGTGAACGGATTCGATGGGTATGCGCTCCTCTCCTAGACGGTATCCCAGACACACCGGATGTGATCGTCGCTAATCTGCCCTATATTCCCCGGTCTGACATTTCCAAACTACCCCCTGAAGTTCGATCGTTCGAGCCTCACACAGCGCTGGACGGCGGACCTGACGGTCTGCACCTGATTACCCAGCTCATCGACGCAGCCTCTCATCGCCTCGCGGTCGGCGGCTACTTGATCGTCGAGCTTGGTCTGGGACAAACCGTCGCGTTGTCCCGGTATCTGGAGGCACGACCCGAGCTCGAAATTGTCGCGACTCATGAGGACCTCAGGGGTATCCCACGCGTCATGTCAATGCGACGTCCTGCGGCGGGTTCAGGGTACCCAGAAGGTATCGATCGTTCGACACCGCGCGCCATTGTTTAATTTAAGGTCAACCGCCGATGTCAAAGGATTGTCTGTTCTGCAAGATCGCCAACGGCGACATTTCGGCTGCAATCGTCTATCAGGATGAACGGCTCGTCGCCTTCAAGGATATCAACCCTCAGGCACCCACTCATATTCTCGTCATCCCACGGTCACATATCGCCACGCTGAACGAGCTATCGGTCGACCACGACAGCCTGGCTGGCGAAATGGTGAGACGAGCGTCTCTGATCGCGCAAGATCTCGGTCACGCTGAACATGGCTACCGAACGGTGATCAATTGCAACGCCAACGGGGGGCAAACAGTGTTTCACATTCACCTCCATTTGTTGGCCGGCCGTCCCATGACATGGCCACCAGGGTAAACACGTATCGCCTAGAGCCCCCGAAGGACCTCGGGCAACTGCGTGAGCGTTTGGATGACACGAACTCCGTCCAGCGCTTCCGACTCGTGCGTTGCTGAACGCTCAATCAACACCCCTGTCATGCCAACCTGCCGAGCACCACGGATGTCGTGATTCAGGCTGTCACCGACCATGACCGATTCTGTCGGTGTGGCATCAAGAAGCTTGAGCGCGGCCTCGAAGATGCTGGGGTGCGGCTTCATGTAGCCATGGTCGGATGAGGAGAGCGCCGCGGTGATGTACGACTCCAACTTGAAATGGCTCTGAAACGCGGCCAGGCACCGATGCGTGTTCGAGATCAGTCCGATTCGAACGCCTGCCTCGTAAAGCTGCTCCAGGGTAACCTGGACGTCATCGTAAAGCGAGAAGTGCTGACAGGCAGCCCATTCGTCGTAGATTTCACGCGCGCACGGGTCAATGCCTGGACCGGCGGCTCCCATCTGCTCCAGTACGCGACACGCGTACCGAACGAATAGTTCCGGACGGTAGATGTCATCTTGGACCAGGTCGAGTTCAACTGACGCGGACGCGACTGCGGCGGCAAAAGCGGAAGTGTCGACCGTTAGGCCATGACGCTCAGCGAACTGACGGTATCCGCCGCCGTCAAAGGTAGGGCCCGGGTAGATGAGCGTGAAGTCGACGTCGAAGAAGACCGCGGTCGTCGACACTAGTGGAGCATCCTCGTGATTCGTGGAGCGATCTCTGGCCGGGACAATCGTCTCACGACGCCCTCCCGCGTCGCGCCTTGCGAGCCGGACGCCACGATCCAACTCAGACAAGGACACTCCACTAGACGTCTAACACGCCCTCGTACGGACCAGCAACCACGACCGCCGCACGACCTGCATCCAGTGTCGATTGGGTCACGTCGTTGACCTCTTTTCGGGTAACGTCGTCATCACGCGCCATTATACAAGTGGCCGGAACGAACTTCTCTCCATCGGCGGGCAGTTCAGGCTTTGCACTACAATGAAGACCGCTCGCACAATGACCGACTGGAAGCACACACTGAACCTGCCGAGGACCGGTTTTCCGATGAAAGCCAGCCTCCCCACAGCGGAACCCAAGGCGATCGAACGTTGGGAGACGATCGGTCTGTACGAGCGCATCCGGGAGCGTCGGGCCGGTGCCCCGCGTTTTGTGCTGCACGACGGTCCGCCGTATGCCAACGGGCGGATTCATATCGGAACCGCGCTCAATAAGATCCTCAAAGACTTCATCGTCAAGGCGCGCACGATGGAAGGATTCGACGCGCCTTATGTGCCGGGGTGGGACTGTCACGGTCTGCCAATCGAGCTCCAGGTCGACCGTCACCTCGGGAAGAAGAAGCGCGAGCTTAGTGTCGCGAGCTTTCGTCGTGAGTGCCGAGGGTACGCGGCGAAGTATGTCGGCCTGATGCGTGAGGACTTCAAGCGTTTGGGAATTCTCGGACAATGGGAGGCACCTTATCTTACGATGAACTTCGGGTACCAGGCGAGTATCGTGCGAGCACTTGGCACGCTCGTCCAGAAGGGCATGGTATACAAGGGCAAGAAACCGGTGCACTGGTGTATCCATTGCCGGACCGCGCTCGCCGAGGCCGAGGTCGAGTATCAGCCGCACACCTCGCCATCTGTTTTTGTTAAGTTTCCACTCTCTAAGGCCAGCGGGCCAGCCCTGGCGCACGTTGCACCATCTCTTGCTGGGCAACCCGTCTCAGTCCTGATCTGGACCACGACGCCATGGACGATCCCCTCGAATCTTGCGGTCGCGTTTCACCCTGAATTTGACTATGCGGCCTACGAGACTGAGGGGACCATCCTTATCCTGGCCGAGCCGTTGGCCGAGCAAGTTGGCGCAATCGGAGGGCGCACGCTCGCCTCACCGATCGCAAATTTTAAGGGCCACGAACTTGAGGGGCTACGGTTCCGCCATCCGCTCTACGAGCGCGACTCAGTGGCCGTGCTCGCCGACTACGTCACGCTCGAGCAGGGGACCGGTGCCGTGCACACAGCTCCGGGCCACGGTGCCGACGACTTCCTAACCGGACAACGGTACAACCTCGACGTCTACGCTCCTGTCGGCCCGACCGGACGCTTTGCCGACGACGTGGAACGGTTTTCGGGCATGCAGGTCTTCGACGCAAATCCAAAAGTCGAGGAAGCGCTTCTCGACGCAGGACGCCTGTGGCATCGAGACGACCTTGAGCACGCCTATCCGCACTGTTGGCGCTGCCACCGACCGGTCATCTTTCTGGCGACACCACAATGGTTCATCGCCATGGACACCGACGCGAATTCTGACGGCGGCCTGCGCCAACAGGCGCTCGAGACCATCACCGACGTCGAATGGTTCCCGCACTGGGGAGAGGAGCGGATCAGTGGGATGCTCAAGACCCGGCCCGACTGGTGTATTTCGCGACAACGCTCGTGGGGTGTGCCGATTCCGGCGCTGCAGTGTAACGCCTGCCACGAGGCGATACTAAATCAGGCGGTGATCGACCGTACGGCCCGCGTCTTCGCAGAGCATGGTGCCGACGCCTGGTACGAACGCGACCTGTCGGAGTTCATCCCGGCCGACCTGGTGTGTCCAGCCTGCGGGCGACGCGACTTCGAACGTGAACAGAACATTCTCGACGTCTGGTTTGATTCAGGCACAAGCCTTGAGGCCATTCAGACCGACAATCCGACACTCGGATGGCCGGCGACTCTCTATCTCGAAGGTTCCGACCAATACCGGGGATGGTTTCAAAGCTCATTGCTTATCGCCGTTGGCACACGCGGTCGTGCTCCGTACCAGCAGGTAATCACTCACGGATTCGTCGTAGATGAGTCCGGCCGAAAGATGTCAAAGTCGCTCGGTAACATGATCGAGCCACACAGCATCATTCAGCAGAGCGGCGCCGAGATCCTTCGACTGTGGGTGGCCATGGTCGACTACCGGGAAGAGATCAAAATCGGAAAGGAGATCCTCGCCCGCGTCGTCGAAGCCTACCGAAAAATTCGCAATACCCTACGGATTTTGGCTGCGAACCTGTACGATTTCGACCCCGCGTCAGACCTCGTATCTATTGACCGCCTTCCCGAAGTCGATCGGTATGCGCTGGCTCGATATGGCGAAGCAACCCAGAAGATTCTCAGCTCGTACACTATCTACGACTTTCAGACGATTTCGCACACGATCAACAACCTCCTGACAGTCGATTTAAGCGCCTTCTACGTCGACATCTCGAAAGACCGACTCTACACGTTCTGCGATACCTCTCCCGAGCGACGGTCAGCACAGACGGCGATCTATCTGATCACCGATGGACTGACGCGACTTCTCGCTCCACTCCTTCCGGTCACGGCCGATGAGTTGTGGCAGCATCTGCCTGGCGGACGAGATGACAGCGTGCACCTCGCAGAATTTCCGACCGAGACAAAGCAACTCGTCGACCACGACCTACTGCGCCGCTGGTCTCGATTACGAGCGATTCGGGATGTGGTAAACGTCGACCTTGAAAACCTACGGCAACAAAAGACCGTGGGTACCTCCCTCGAAGCACGCGTGGAACTGCAAGCGTGGGGCACCACGGCAACGCTACTCGAGCGGTATCGAGAAGACCTCCCTATGTTGCTGATCACATCGGAGGTTGAGCTGTTGACCGATCCTCAAGTGCCCGGTGAGTTAGATCTATCGGACACGGTGGGAACCGTGTGGCGAGAGTCCGATGGCGCACTCCAAGTCACGGTCGGTCGCGTCGATGGGGTGAAGTGCGCACGTTGCTGGCGGTATGTGCGGTCGGTGTCGACCGACACCGAGGTCGAGGGACTGTGCGAACGTTGCATAGGAGTCCTATCGGAGACTGTCGGTGCACGCTAGTGACACCGACTCGCCGGCCTCCGAAGCTGTGAACGAGTCTGCCGAGTCGCTCCGAGTGGCCTCTAGCGGTCCAACCAACCGGTTGACCCGGTCGACGATAATACTGGCATCACTTGCCGGCGTGGTCGTGACTCTCGACCAAGCCACTAAGGCAGTGGTCCGCGCCACGCTTCCCCTGCACGACAGTGTAGAGTTTATCCCAGGCTTTCTCAGCTTCACGTATGTGCGTAACACCGGTGCCGCGTTCGGGCTGTTGAACGACGTTAACTTCCCGCTCAAGACAGCCGTGATGACCATGGTCGCCCTGACAGCGTTAGTTGCCATCGGCGTATACGCGGCGAAGACGGCTATCCCGCAACGAGCCACCCGGCTCGGTCTCGCTCTTGTTATCGGCGGCGCCGCAGGCAATCTCATCGACCGAATCATGTTCGGCTACGTAGTCGATTTCGTCGATGTATATTGGCACGGATGGCATTTTTGGGCGTTTAATGTGGCCGACGCGGCCATCACGATTGGCGCGTCGTTGCTCATCCTCGACATGATTTGGATGGACCGGTATGTTTCCAAAACTGTTTGATCTCGGTCCGATTAGCATCTACACCTACGGTGTGCTGCTCGCGTCAGCCTATCTGACAGGGCTGTGGTATGCGACGGTGCGAGCAGGGGCGCGGGGGCTTGACCGCGACCGCATCATGGACCTTGGCATCTACATCATCATCGGCGCGCTGGTCGGCGCCAAGCTCCTTCTGATCATCGTGGAGTTCGATCATTACCGACAGAATCCTGCCGAGATTGTGACGATTCTTCGCTCAGGCGGCGTGTTCTACGGCGGCTTGATCGCATCCGTCTGTGTTGCCTTTTGGTACATCCGCCGCCACCGTCTTCCCATCTGGACGACCTGTGACGCGTTCGCCCCAGGCATCGTGCTCGGGCAGGTGATCGGCCGGCTCGGCTGTCTCATGGCAGGATGCTGCTACGGTAAGCCGACCGACTTACCGTGGGCTATCACCTTCACTGATCCACTGGCAGCGACAAACGTCGGGACGCCTCTCGACGTGAGCCTTCATCCCACGCAGCTCTATGAATCCGGTGCAGCAATCCTAATTCTGGGAGCGTTATTGCTGACCGAGCGCGGGGGGAAAAGATTGGCAGGCCGAACTTTTTGGACCTACTTGCTTCTCTACCCAACGGCACGATTCATCATCGAGTTCTACCGAGGGGACCCTCGGGGGGCCGTGTTCGATCTCTTATCGACATCACAGTTCGTATCGCTGCTGCTCATCCCGACCAGTATCGCGATGCTAATCGTGCTCAGCCGGTCCGGAACCCCGGGGCCGACTCAAACGGAAGCGCACGAGCGGGCGGCCTAGCAGTCCCGTCATGAAGGTCCCGTGTGCCGCCGAAGCCGGCGAGACGCGTAGTTGGAAAGGCACGACGAGAACTCCGTATCCGGATAGGAATATGGAGAGCCAATTACCGCTCTGGTGCCGCGCGAAGAGACACTCATGACGGTCTCTTCAGACGATGCTGCCATCGTGGTCCACGTGCACGTCACAGGTGAGTTTTCCGGCCAGAGGCTCGATCACGTCCTCGTCGCGCAGATCCCGGACCACACACGCTCGCAGCTCCAGCGCCTGATCAAACGGGACATGGCCCACATCGGCGGCAAGGTTGGTCGCGCCAGCACCGTGTGCCGTGACGGCGACCTCATTACGCTGAAGATCCCTCCCCTGGAACCGGCCATACCGCAACCCGAAGCCCTTCCGGTAACGATCGTCTATGACGATGCCGACCTCGCGATCGTCGATAAGCCGGCGGGCATGGTCGTGCATCCAGCCGCCGGTCACAGCCAGGGAACGCTCGTCAACGCACTCCTTCATCATGTCAAGGACCTGAGTGGAGTAGGCGGTGAGCGCCGACCCGGTATTGTTCATCGATTGGACCGCGGAACATCAGGATTAATGGTCGTCGCCAAGCACGATCGCTCGCACGCCGAGCTCGCCCGTCAGTTTCAGGATCGCGAAGTGGACAAACGCTACGTTGCCCTCGTCTGGGGGGATGTGCAGGTGGGCCGACGTATCGACCTCCCGCTAGGCCGTGATCCTGTGGAAAGAAAGAAGATCTCAACCCGCTCCAGACGAGCCCGCGAAGCGGTGACGCGCGTGACATCCGCAGAGCATCTCCAGGGTGTGTCTCTGATCGAGGTGATAATTGCGACTGGTCGAACCCACCAAATCCGCGTCCATCTCAACGCAATCGGCCACGCTGTGGTTGGTGACACAGTCTATGGCGGTACGCATCGGCATCCGCCACCGCACCTTTGCGCGGTGCAGCGTCTGGAACGGCCATTCCTGCATGCAGCGTATCTGTCCTTCCGACATCCATCGGACGGGCGTGTCGTGGCCTTCAACGCTGCGTTACCGACAGATTTACAGAACGTACTGGACGAGCTGCAAGCGGCCAGTAAGACCCGCGGTGCCAAACTGGGCCACCAGAGCTCGTAAGCTCAAACCGTCAGGAGACCCTCGATGTCAGAACGTTCGGCAATCGTACTCAGGACACAGACTGTCCACGCGGGTAGAGTCTTCGCCTCTACCCGCGATCGGATACGGCTACCGGATGGGCGAGAGACCACGATGGATGTCGTCAGACACCCGCCCTCGGTCATACTGCTTCCTATGCCCGACAGTGCCCATATCGTGCTGGTTCGACAGTATCGCTACGCCATCGACCGCTGGATCTGGGAATTACCCGCGGGAAACGTCGAGCCGGGTGAAGATATTGAGACGGCAGCGCGGCGTGAGTGCCACGAGGAAATCGGTCGGGTACCAGACCGTATTGAGCGGCTCGCAGAACTCTATCCGACACCTGGCTATTCTGATGAGGTGATGGTTTTTTTTCGCCTCGTCGGACTTTCGATACCCGTCGAGCCAGCGCGCCTCGACGAGGACGAGATCCTCGAACCGCAGCTGTTCACGTTGGCCGACGTCCGGACACGCATCGAGCGAGGTGAAATTCGAGATATGAAGACGGCACTCGGCATTAGGATGCTACCCACCCCTGACTCCTGACTCTTATACGTGGTGTGGAGTCACTGCACCGTTCCATGCACCTGCGAACCATCACGCGGCGCCTCGTCGGGAGGCTGGGTGCCTGGCACGGGGAGGAGGGCAAGCTGCAGCGCCTCATCAATCGTCGAGATATAATGGACGTTGATCTCGCGTCTGAGATGTGGACTCAGATCTTCATTGACGTCGTTCTCGTTCTGTCTTGGCAGCGCGACATTAAAGACACCCAAGCGCCGTGCCGCCAGGACCTTCTCCTTGATCCCACCCACCGGCAAGACGTGACCTGACAAGGTGATTTCACCGGTCATTGCCAAGTCAGACCTGACCGGCCGCCCGGTCAGTGCCGAAGCGAGCGCGGTGACCATCGTAACCCCGGCCGAAGGCCCATCCTTGGGAATCGCTCCAGATGGCACGTGGAGATGGATCTCAGCGTCTTGATAGAAGGCTCGATCGACGTCGTAAGTCGAGACGTTGGCCCTGAACCACGACAGCGCAGCCCTTGCCGACTCCTTCATCACTTCACCCAGATGGCCTGTTAACGTGAGTGAGCCACTGCCCGACATCCGGGTAGCCTCAACAAACAGGACCTCGCCACCGACAGGGGTCCAGGCAAGACCCAGCGCAACGCCTGGATTCTTCGTGCGTTCGACGACTTCCTCGTCCACAACCTTAGGAGCACCTAGCATTTGCACGACCGTTTCTGGTACGACCTCGACCGAGTCCTCGATTCCCTCCACCCGGCGCCGCGCAATTTTTCTGCAGATCGCGCCGATTTCTCGCTCCAGGTTGCGTACGCCAGCCTCACGGGTGTACCCGCGGATGATGGCCCGCAGCGCCGATTCGGTGAACTGAATCTGATCCGCCGTGAGTCCGTGGTTCGGGATCTGGCGGCCGACGAGATGATCGGTCGCAATCATCAACTTCTCGTCCTCGGTGTATCCCGGGAGTTCCAGCACCTCCATTCGGTCGCGGAGAGCCGGGGGAATCGGATCAAGCACGTTGGCAGTCGTGATGAACAAGACCTCCGACAGGTCGAACGGCACGTCCAAATAGTGATCCCGGAACGTAGAGTTCTGTTCAGGGTCGAGCACCTCAAGCAGCGCCGAAGCCGGGTCGCCCCGAAAATCTATGCCTAGCTTATCGATCTCGTCGAGAACAAAGACCGGGTTCTTCGACTCCGCCCGGCGCAGGCCTTGAATGATCTGTCCTGGCAGCGCACCAATATAGGTTCGGCGATGACCTCGAATCTCGGCTTCGTCGCGCATACCCCCAAGCGATACGCGAACGACCTTTCGGTCGATCGATGACGCGATCGCTTTAGCCAGCGAGGTCTTACCAACACCCGGAGGGCCCACAAAGCACAAGATTGGCCCCTTGACGTCCGGATTCAGCTTTCGCACTGCGAGATATTCGAGGATTCTGTCCTTCGCCTTCTCAAGACCCGAGTGGTCGGCGTCAAGGACCTCCTTGGTGTGCTTGAGCTCAATCATCTCCTCGGTTCGTGTATTCCACGGCAGCGCGACCATCCAGTCCAGATAGGTCCTAGACACGGTGTACTCGGCGGCAGCCACCGGCATCCTGGATAGTCGGTCCAGCTCACGGAGCGCCTCCTTCTTCACTGCCTCCGGCATGCCAACGGCGTCGATTTTTTTTCGAAGTTCTTCGGCCTCCTTCGTTTGCTCGTCTGTTTCACCCAGCTCTTTCTGGATAGCCTTCAGCTGCTCCCGAAGTAAGTACTCACGCTGGTTCTTGCCGACCTCGGACTGAACCTCGGACTGAATTTTCGAACCAAGCGCAAGCACTTCAAGCTCGTTGATCAAAAGCCGATTCAAGTCGGAGAGCCGCTTTCGAATCTCAAGCGTGGCAAGCACTTCCTGTTTTGTCGTCGTCGGAATCGTCGTCAGACTCGACGCGATGAAGTCGGCAAGTTTGCCTGGCTCTGAGATGTTTGCCGCCAACGACTGCAGATCATCGGAAAGTAGAGGTGAAAGTGACACGACCTGCTGAAAATTGTTCTTAATATTTCGCTGCAGGGCATCCACCTCGAGCTCGTCCTCGTCACCCAACGCTTCGTCTGCCGCATGGACATCGCCCGTAATGTACGGGTGGGTGGTAACAATGACATCGAGACAGACCCGGGTGAGACCCTGCACAATCAGCCGGAGACTCCCATCAGCCAGCTTGAACATCTTGTGAATGTGGGTCAGTGTTCCGATCGAGTGCAGGTCGTCGCGATTCGGTTCCTCTACCGATGCATCGCGTTGAGTGAACACGCCAACCGGACTCCCATCAGCCACCGCTTGGTCGATCAGGCGAATCGAACTCTCGCGGGCCACGGCCAAGGGCATGAAAGAACTCGGGAACAGTACCGTGTCGCGCAGCGGCAAGATTGGCAGCTGCGACGGCACTGACACCGGCAACTCGGCGGCACCGTCCTCATCACTCGCAAACTGGGAAGGCTCGTCACTCATCTACTCTGTTCTCCGCTCCCGTTAAATCACAGCATAAAACAGGACGAGCCCGCACGAGGGCGGGGGCGTCGCTGATACTCTTCACAAAACGGCCGACCCACTTCAACCAATCATATCCGTAAACAGGGATCCTGCACCCCGACGTCCCGTCGCGACCCGGTCGCGGTTCTGGGCGATCTCTCGCTCCTCTTCACAGTCGGTGCAACAAACCGCGAACGGCAGCGCTCGTAAGCGTCGCTCCCCGATTTCATCGCCGCACTCGTAGCAGTGCCCGTAAGTTTCGGCCTCCAACCGTTCAAGCGCCTCTGCAATCTTGCTCAGGGTTTCAACCTTAATCTGCAAAAGCGCAAACTCGATATCATCCTGAATCTCTGCTTCAGAACTCTCGGCCTCGTCACGAACACCTTGACCGCTCGTTGCCGCCCCTTCGGTTCGAACGTCGCGAATCTTGTGCTGCACTTCGCCGATGATCTCAAGACGACGCTCTTCCAGGTTCTGTCTGAACTCATCGTATCTACCGTGCCGTATCTTTTTCTGTGTCTTAACGGTCATGATGACGGCTCCTTCCGTCATAGTTTTTCTTATTACTAGGTCGCGTGATCTTTCGGATCAAGCACTGCATCTCATTAGTGACTTGTTGCAAAATCGATGCCTGTCTCTTGCCTTTAAAACTAGCCACGTCTGGTACTCGAGACGAGGTAGCGAAGCAGATTGACCAATGGGAGAAACTCAGGTGGAAGGAGCGACTTCTGGGTCCACCCGGCC
>CAUZDY010000015.1:0-66960 GCA_963578805.1 Vicinamibacteria bacterium
TCGGCCTTGAATATCGCCTTTTCCCTGACCGAGAATACCTACCGAGGCGAGAACTTTATCGAGTTGAGCGTCGCTGATGTAAAGTGATTCCTATGGTCGTATGGCGGCGCAACCTACGCGGAGTGCTCATCTTGGCCATCGTCGGCGTCGGTGTGGCCGTGGTGATGGGCCTGCGAGAGCGGGAGGAGCCCACCCGCTCAGTAGTGATCGAGCGAATCGATCCCACAGCGGTCATTCAGACTCGGGGAAGTCGGGTTGTTCAGGCTGACGCGCTGGGGGAGAGTCTACGTGTCGTGGCCGACCGCCAAGACACTTACCGGGACGGTGGCCTTCGACTCGTTGACAATGTTCGGGTGACCATGGCGGACCGAGGAGATCGGGCCGGGTTCACACTCACTGGCAACGAAGCCACGCTCGATGCCGGCAAGACGGCCGTCGAGTTGACCGGGGATGTCAAAATGGAGTCGTCAGATGGACTTTCGGCGTCAACCGATTACGCCTCGTATACGGAGCATGACGGGGTAGTACAGATGCCCGGCCCGACGACCTTCCGACGCAATGGCATGGATGCCGCCGGAGATAGCGCTAAGTACGACCGTGAGAGCGACATCCTGCGTCTGTTGAGCAACGCGCAGGTCGACTTGACAACTGACACAACCAGCACGCGTATTCTGTCTCGGGCCGCGACCTTGGCGCAGAGCGACCTATATATGGAGTTCAGTGACGACGTTAATATCGAGACCGATAACGAGCGGATGACGGCTGGGCGCGCTCGAGCTACGCTTCAAAATGCGGGAACAACCGTTGAGTCGCTCAACCTGATGCGCGACGCACGGATTGTCGGCATCGCCCCCCAGGCAGGGAACCTCCGGGAAATGACTGCGCGCGCTATAGGGCTCGTCTATGACGATACTGGTGTAGCCCTCGAGACCGCGGTGTTGACTGGCGGGTCGCAGATCGAGATGGCCGGTGCCGATGGCTCGGCCGGCAGCACGATCCATGGCCGCTCGATACGACTCTTGTTTGCCGGCGACGGTATTGAGGTGGTCGAGCTAGTGGCTCGAGCTGGCGTGGTGTTCAGACTTTCGACACCTTTGGACGAGGTAGCACAGACGATCAGTGCCGATTCCCTAACCGTGAGCAGGCAAAGCGACGGTGAACCCGAACAGGCGCGGTTCGAGGGCGACGTAACATTTCGAGAGGTCTCGTTAGACGACAACGGCCTCCAGGTCGAGATGGTCACCCATGCGGACCGTCTGGATTGCACGCTGATAGACGAGATGACAAAAATTGGCGAGACACGCTTTCTTGGAAATGTGAGGTTCGAAACCAGAGACCTGGTCGGGGTAACCGACGAGGCGATCTATGCACTCGAGGAGGGTCGGGTCGAGCTGATAACCAGCGATCGAGCCGGTCGTACGCCACGAGTCAATGATAGTCGGGGTTCGGTGCAGGCTAACCTGATTTCTCTCAGCTTAAACCAAAGCGAGATCACAGCCGAAGGGGAGGTCGAGAGCGTACTAGTGACCGATCCGGCGAAAATGGAGACGGAGGGCCTGGCACGCCGACCGGGCTTGCTCGAACCAAGCGAACCGACCTATGTCACTGCTGGTCGGCTTGTCTACGGCGGAATGACGAACACAGCGGTTTATTCGCAGGGTGCACGACTGTGGCAGGCCGCGACCGAATTTGTGGCCGACACGATTGTGCTAGACGAGGACAACGGAAACATCACTGCTGACGGTGATGTCCGGACTCGCTCGATGATCAAGCAAGTCAACGATGAAACGGGACTTCAAGAAGAATCGATCAACACCGGGAGGGCTAATGAGTTCATGTATGATGACACCCTTCACCAGGCGATCTACACAACGGATGCCAGTCTTCTCGGTCCTCGTGGCGATCTGACGGCTGACAAAATTTCTCTGTTCCTCATGTCTGACAGCCGAACGCTCGAGCGCATCGAGGCGATTGGCCATGTTGAGCTTGCCATGCCAGGGCGGTCCATAACCGGCGAAACACTGGTGTACCACGATGCCGAAGGACGGTACGAGATGGAGGGTGAACCAGTTCATATCATTGAAGAGATCGACCAGCAGTGTCGAGAGACCACCGGTCGTACGTTGACGTTCTTCCTGACCGATGACGCCGTCTCGGTTGATGGGGAATCCGAAGAGCGTACGGAGACTCTTCGGGGTATCTGTTCAGCCCTTGTTCCGTAAATGGCCATTCTTCGAACTGACAGGCTAATCAAGTCCTATGGCGGACGGACCGTCGTCCGTGAGGTGAGTCTCGACGTGCACTCCGGTGAAGTGGTGGGACTTCTCGGGGCTAACGGAGCCGGGAAGACCACGATCTTTTATATGACCGTGGGGCTGACAACTCCGGACTCAGGCTCCGTAATTCTGGACGGCGTCGACGTAACAGATGCGCCGATGTATGTGCGAGCCAGGAAGGGAATCGGCTATCTGCCGCAGGAACCCTCGATCTTCAGAGGCTTGACGGTCGAGCAGAACATCCTGGCCATTCTAGAGACGCTGAACCTGGGACGCACTGAGCGTCGTGAACGCGCCGCGGCACTGCTAGACGAGCTCAATTTGACGCCACTCGCCAAGTCGCCAGCACATACCCTATCGGGTGGAGAGCGGCGTCGGGTTGAAATCACCCGGGCGTTAGTCATGTCCCCCTCCTTTATTCTTTTAGATGAACCTTTCGCCGGCATTGACCCCATTGCCGTCACCGATATTCAAGCCATTATTTCTCATCTCAAGGAACGCGGCATCGGTGCTTTGATCACAGATCACAACGTCCGAGAGACACTTCGGATCACCGATCGAGCCTACATTGTCCACGACGGAACCGTGTTCCGAAAAGGAACGCCAGCCGATCTTGCGAGCGATGACGAAGTCAAGAGGATCTACTTGGGCGCAGATTTCCACTTGGACTAGAATGGAATTTTGTCTGGTTTGATCAAAAAGACTTATCACGCGTTGAATTGAAAGAGCAGCGTGGTGCTCGGGATCCGGACACGAAATGGCATTAACTCAGAGGCTCGAGACACGGTTATCCCAGAAGCTCATTCTGACGCCATCGCTGCAGCAGGCTATAAAGTTGCTGCCGATGACGACGCTCGAACTGATGGACAAGTTGAACCAGGAGGTGGTCGAAAACCCTCTGCTGGAGGAAGTGACCACAGAGGAGCTTCAACAGGTCGATAGCGAAACTCAAATAGAGAGTCTTGAAGCTGCACCTGAGGCGTCAAGTGAAAAACAAGACACGTGGGATGACGCGGACTACGAGTACTTCTTTGGCGAATATCTCGACGAGCGATACCGTCCGAGAATTCCTAGAGAGGTCAAGAATCTTCCACTAATCGAAAATACATTGTCCGCCGGTGGGTCGCTTTCCGAGCACCTGATGTGGCAGCTTTCGGCGGTGAGCGATGGCGACCTGACTCGAACCATTGGCATTGCCATTATCGGCAACATTGATGACGACGGCTATCTGGTGGCTTCGACCGGCGAGATCCTTGCCATGGGTCCGTGGTCCAAGTCAGATGTGGAACGAGCACTGGCTATCATCCAAGGATTTGACCCCGTAGGGGTCGCCGCGCGTGATCTTAGAGAATGTTTACTCCTTCAGCTCAGGCACCTCGGAATGGAGAACACGCACAGCGAGACGATCATTCGCGACCACATTACGCTACTCCAACAGCATAAGCTACGAGAATTGGCTGGCCACCTCGACGTAACGATCGACGAAATTAAACAGCACATCGACATCATTCGCCGTCTCGACCCTAAGCCGGGGATGCGGCATAGCCCGTCGCAGTCGCAGTACGTAATCCCGGACGTTTATGTTGCAAAAATAGAAGATAAGTATGTGGTGACGCTCAACGAAGAAGGGCTGCCGCAGTTACGGATCAGTCCGGTCTATCGCCGGATGCTGGACAAGAACAGCAAGAACAGCGATGAAACCCGCTCGTATGTTAGAGAGAAGTGTCGGGCAGCTCTCTGGTTGATTAAGTCGGTCAATCAGCGTCAAAAGACCATTCAGAAGGTGGCGACGAGCATTATCAACTTCCAACGCGAGTTCCTCGACCAGGGCATCGAGTACCTGCGTCCACTGGTCCTTCGTGATGTCGCCAATGACATCGGGATGCACGAGTCGACCGTGAGTCGGGTCGTTAACAACAAGTACATGCACACACCTCAGGGTGTGTTCGAGATGAGATATTTTTTTCACAGTGGGATCCATAGCTCCTATGGGGAAAGCATTTCGTCGGTAACGATTAAGCAGCGGATTAAAAAGATTATTAAACGCGAGGACCCAGAAAGACCCTTGAGTGACTCTCGTATCGTGGGTATTCTACAAGGAGAAGGTTTAGCTCTCGCACGACGGACTATTGCGAAATATCGCGAAGAACTAAAGATTCCGCCATCAAGTCAACGAAAAGTTATTTACTAGTATTCCGTGTGCGGGCGAGCCGCCAGGCCTGACCGCTCGCGGAGCCCGTGAGCAATGCAGACAATGGCTACCGGATGTCACGTTGAGATTCGAGCCGATTTGCAGGAGTTAATGTGCTGTGAGCTCAAGTGTACCCTGAACAACACTGAGGTCTTGGCTTACCCTATTTCAAAACTTAGGCATTTCTCCTTCCCAGCGGGACTTGCGCTGCATGCCTGTGGCGTGCACATAGTACGCGGCGATTTCACCAGGCCGTCAGTCATTATTCATGAACAGTAGCCACCGCACGACGAACCTGATCGGCAAGGAGGCTCGTTTCGTCGTACTCACGGGGTTATCTGGTTCCGGGAAGTCCGAAGCGATTAGAGCGCTAGAGGACTTGGGTTACTTCTGCGTCGATAACCTACCTACCTCCCTCATGGAAACCTTTGCCGACATGTTGGGTCGTCGGGACCAACCGATCGGACATGCCGCGGTGGTCGTCGACATGCGTGATCCGCAGTTTCTCCGCCAGTTTCCTCGTGGCCTCCGAAACCTCCGTCGCCGGAAAACACTGGGAACCGTCGTGATCTTCCTGGAGGCGAGCGATGCCGCGCTGGTCCGACGTTTCTCTGAGACCAGGCGGCCGCATCCAATCGGTGCTGACCAGATCCTTGACGGTATTCTTCAGGAGCGATCACGCCTTGAGTCCGTCAAGCAGCTGGCCGACAAGGTGTTCGACACATCCGATCTCACGGTGCACGAGTTGCGACGGGGTTTCATGGAACTCTCATACGGTGGAACCGACAAACAGCTTGTCGTGACGCTGTTTAGTTTCGGCTACAAACAAGGTATTCCGCTGGAAGCCGATTTGCTCCTGGATGTGCGGTTTTTGCCAAATCCGTATTTTATCCCGGCTCTTCGGGCGCTCACCGGACGTGACCAGGACGTCCAAGAATATCTCGACAAAGCGGAGGCCACCGGGACGTTTCTCGACAAAACTATCGAGCTGCTCAATTTTTTACTCCCTCAGTATTCGAGCGAGGGAAAGAGCTATCTGACGGTCGGTATTGGATGCACGGGTGGGCGTCATCGATCTGTCGCGATCGCTGAACGGTTACGACGACGATTACCCAGGATCAAGGGGATTCGACTCCGAGTAAAACATCGAGATATCTTCCTAGAGTCGTAGACCCAGAGAGGAAAACCATGGCCGAAGCGAACACGATACGAGTTGAGAAACCGTGGGGCTACGAGTTGCACTGGGCCAAGACGGACCGCTACGTCGGAAAGGTCATTCACGTCGATGCCGGGCAGGCACTTAGTCTGCAGTATCACAATGTGAAGGATGAAACGATTCTGCTGTGGAGCGGTCGCCTGGAGTTTGAGATCATTCACGATGGAGTAACGACCACCTTTGAGATGAAACCGGGCGAACGTATCCACATCGCCCCAAAGACCACCCATAGAATGACCGCTATTGAGGACTGCAATATTATCGAGGTCTCCACTCCGGAGCTTGACGATGTCGTGAGGCTTGAAGATCGCTACGGTCGCGCCGACCCGATCTAGTTCAACCTCCAGCCAGATTCAAAGTCCATCGGGCCGATGTCGCAGCGATACAGTAGGTGAGGAGAGGAGCTCGCGACTAGAAGGGAATATCGTCCTCGGTTAACTCAGACGGTTCACTGGGTTGGTTCGAGCCACTAGGTTGAGAGGACAGGGTGGGATCATCAGTGTCGTCGCCGCGAGATACCCCACCACCGCCACCACGTCCGCCTAGCAGTACGACTCGATCGGCGCGAGTCTCTGTGGTGTATCGCTTATTCCCGTCCCGATCGTCCCACTGTCGAGTCTGAAGACGTCCCTCGACATAGATCTGTCGGCCCTTGAGCAGATACTCCTGAAGTGTCTCGGCCGTCTTACCCCATAGCACGACCCGATGCCATTCCGTCTTTTCCTGCCGCTGCCCGCCCTTGTCGGTCCAGACATCAGTCGTGGCGAGACTCAACGTGGCGACTGCAGTCCCGCCGGAGGTGTGTCGGACCTCGGCATCACGGCCGAGGTTGCCCACAAGGATGACCTTGTTCACGCTGCCCATTAATCTCTGCTTTCTAGGGTTGGCTTATTCGGTCGAGTGCCTGTTCTGCCAGTGTGGCCATCGTACTGTCTGGATAGTTGGTGAAAACGAGCTCAAACGCTTGGCGGGCGCGCTCTGTTTCGCCCAATCGGTCGAGAGCCAAACCTCGTTTGTAGGAGGCTTCGGGAACAACATCACCGTCTGGATAGGTCAAGATAACCTGTTCGAATGCCATTACCGCTTTACGAAACTGTCCGTCAGCGTAATGCGTCTGCCCGATATAGAACTGCGCGTCATCCGCAAACTCTGACCGCGGGAACGTCTTCAGGTACGCCTCGAAGCCCTCAACGGCCAACACCCACTGCCCGTTCGTATAGTCAGCCCAAGCAGTGTCATACATGCGACGCGGTGACACGCCCGCGCTGACAGGCACCACGGGTGGCGGCTCGATCGAATCAGCAGGAGTCTCGAGGGGTAAACCTGTCTCTGGGTCGATCAATAAATGGGTCACAGGGATCGACATCGGCGGTATCGCCACCCGGAGCGCCTCAACCTCCTGTGACATCGACGAAATACGCACGTTCGTATCGTCAATTTTCTCGCGTAGAATTCTCACATCGCCCGCGACCCCATCCACAAGAAGTCGCTGGTCGGCAAATGCTCGCACCGTCTCTTCAGCCTGTGTGGCCAGTTGCGTCGTCAAGCTCTGGAGCGATTCGTCAAGCGCGGAGATCTGAAGCTGTAGCCGCATGGTCTGCTCGTGCAACATGCGCAGGTCGGCCATTATCTGCTGACGCTCGCGGTTTTGGCCGTTGACCCGTCCCGGAAACGTCACAAGCATTGCCGCCATTAGCCACGGGACGATAACGCTCCGCGTCACTGTATATGCCTCATCTGATCCAGATTAACGCAAACCGCTACGCCGTGAAAGTCGGACTACCGATTAGTGATAACAAAATGGGCCCGTCGGTTACGTTCCCACGCTTCGGGTGTACTCCCCGGGTCGAACGGGAATTCTTTTCCGTAGCTCACGGTGTTGATCCGATCGGCACTGATTCCCATCACGACTAGATACTCCTGAGCCGTCAACGCCCGGCGCTCACCAAGAGATAAGTTGTACTCCGGGCTCCCACGCTCATCACAGTGCCCTTCGATCGTGATCACCCAACTTGTATATTGTCTGAGAATCTCGGCATTGGCCTGTAGAACCGATTGCCCCTGCAGGCTCATGTTGAATTGATCGTACTCAAAAAACACCGGTTGGAGTGGTGACTCTCGGTTTAGATCTTCTAAGCTTCGTGACGTAAACCCATCCTCATTGACAATCGTTGGTGGCGTCTGCGGCTCCTGGGGGGGCGCTGGAGGAGGTGGTGGTGTGCGGATCGTCTGATTCGTCGGAGGGGGAGGCGGAGGAGCATCAGGCTCGACCGGCGGAGGGTTTCGGGCGCAGGCCGCTAAGACAATGCCGGTCAAGCCAATCCCAAGGAGGCGGGTCACTGATATCGATCTGATAGTACGCATCGAATTTCCCTTGTGAAACGTTACCGCGAGACAATGTTTCATGCTTCCTCGTAGATTGCTTGATTATTACCCCGTCAGTGCACCGAAGACTGAGACCGTTCTGCAAGGTCTCCACACTTAATCACGGTGACCAGCTTGGCATCTCGTTGTTCCCCACGCTCGTGATGCGACGGAGCCCTCGTCCATCGCGTCCGATTATCCAAATCTGCTTCGTTCCGCTCCCGCGGGTAGACGAGAACGCGACGTGTCGACCGTTGGGCGAATAGCTCGGACTCTCGTTCGTTCCGAGACCGAATGTGAGTTGTCGTGTTTCGTTTGTTGCCAGGTCGAGCACCTTGATGTCATGCCCAGGGCCGGTTTGAGACGAATATGCGATCTCGTTGTACGGCGCAGGCGACCAAGTCGGACGATCGCAATGCGATTCGAACGTTAGCCGTCGCAGGCCCGTGCCGTCAGCGCCGACCACGTACACCTGCGGTGAACCCGTGCGATCAGAGACGAAGGCTAATTGATGCCCCTGCGGCGACCAGGTTGGGCTAGTGTCGATCCCGGGATGATTTGTCAACCTGCGCAACTCACTCCCGTCAGCATTGCTGACATAGAGCTCTGGCTGTCCGTCGCGATTGGATGTGAACGCGAGCTGGGTCCCATCCGAAGACCATGCGGGCAGCCAGTTCTGGTTGTCCCAGGTGCCACTCGCGGGAGATTCGAGACGCCCCTGATAGATATGAGAGACAAGCACATCCATATACGGGCGCCACGCCGTGTAGGCGATCGAACGTCCGTCCGGAGACCAGGCCGGATTGTTGTTAAGTGCCCGACTGATGGTGACCCGTCTGACGTTGACGCCGTCATAGTCGGAGAAATACACCTCCTTCGTTGCGCGGTTCTCGACGAGGCCGAGCATTGATTCGCTGTCACGATCCGAAATGTAAGCGATCTTCGACCGCGCGACGCCTCGGAGACCACGCTGATGGCGGTGAATCTCGTCAGAGAGTTGGTGGGCATACGTTCGGACGTTGCCCATTGACCCGGTGTACTCCACGCCGAATGGCGAGGTCATCGACCGCACATTGAACAACCGGGCCGTCACCCTGAGTTGGTCGTCGCCAACTCGTTCGACAGAGCAGCTCACGATGCCCTCGGCGCCGAGCTCGCGCCAGGCATTCAGGGGTAAATCGGTGAGAGACCGCGCCTGGGGAACTGATTCGTAAGTGTCACGGGCCACCATTCTGAATTCACGCTCAAAGTCCAGATCGTCCCAAAGCACCTCCGCGACAGTCTCCGCAATGGCCTTCGTCTCGGCACCGCCAGAGGGGGCGAGGCAGTCAGGTACCGCCATTCGCGGTTGGGTGCCAATACGGTCGCCGATGATCAGTGAAACTTCTGAGCGTGGACGCGGCAGTTGGGGAGCCTCATTCGGCTGTTGAGCGGACACGAGAACAGCGGTACTGAATAGGCTGACAGCCAGCACGCTGCGAAGAATTCGGCTCATCGTCGGTACTCGAATGTCAGGCGAACGGTCAGGCTCTCTTCCGTAAACAAGCTCGGCAAAGGCGGGAGCTCGCGAGTTAAAAGAATCGCGCGACGAGCACTCTGATCGAGCGCGATATAGCCGCTAGTTCGGTCGACGCCCACTGCATCGATCCTGCCATCGCGTCGGACCGTGAAACGAACAACAGCCGCCCCTGCGGTTTCCTGATTTGAGTCCCATCGTTCCCGGATCAGTGACACCATGGTCGCAAGATACTCGGGACAGCAGAAGTCACTTAGACTCAGCTCGGAGCCGCTGCCCCCAAGACCGCCGGCGGACAATCCAACACCGATCCCATCGACGCCGGTGTCGGACATGGCGTTGCCTTCCTGTAGCTGTGGGCCACGCGTCAGCTGTCGCCCCCGAGCCTCGTCAAATGCGGTTTCGACCTCGCTCTCTGGTTCCACGCGCGGCGCATCCTCGACCGGAATCACAACCTCTGGAGCGGTGTCCGCTGGTGGCTGAATCCACTGTGGTCTCCGTAACTCCATCAGCGGGATGACCTGCTGGATCGGGCGTGCTCCCAGTGGCGTTAGGCCTCCTTTTCCTGGGCCGTCTGGACCTCCAAGTCGAATACTCATTGAGGCTGGCTCCTCGTCTACCCTGTCGAGGAACGTTCCCGGTGTGGCTAAAAGAGCCCCGACTGCGACAAGATGCACTACCACCGACACGGCGAGAGTTCGCTCTAAGCCGTCGGTTTTCCCGGCACGCTCGGACAGTAACTGTGAAGCTGTTTTTCTCACGACGCTAGTGATCTCTGTGCGACCTCAAATCAACGCGCCGTGATCTCGGTGACAAGTCCGACCTCGTTGACTCCTCCAGCCTTGAGTTCATCCATCACGCTGATTAACTCTTGATAGGTGATTTCCCCGTCGCCACGCACGAAGACCTGGCGGCTATTCTGGCTCTCCATGACCTGTTGTATTAAGTCGCGTAACACCTCAAAGCGGATCGGATTGTCGTCCAGGTGAAGGACGCCGTCGGTACGAAAGCTGACGGGAATAGTGACGAAGATCCGTTCGGAGCTGATCTGGTCGGCGCGGCGCGATTCAGGAAGGCTTACGTCTAGACCCCGTTGCATCATTGGTGCCGCGATCATGAAGATGATCAGCATAACCAGCATGACGTCGACGAGCGGCACGACATTGATCTCCGACAGAGCCGTTCCAACGCGCGGACCACGATATCTCCGTCCAATGCCGTGGCTAGCCTGCGGTTGAACGCTTGGCATTATTCTGTCCTACGAAAAGTTCCTCTCGGCGATATTAAGGAACTCTAGTGAAAAGTCGTCAAGCGATGCAGCCATCTCTTTCACCTTCTGGGTGAGGTGATTGTAAAAGTATACGGCTGGAATCGCGGCGAAAAGTCCTGCGGCCGTAGCGACGAGGGCTTCGGCAATCCCTGGAGCCACGACCGCAAGATTGGTCGAACCGGTCTCCCCTATTCCCTGAAAGGCGATGATGATCCCCCAGACGGTGCCCAGGAGCCCGATAAAAGGCGTAATGCTGGCCGTCGTGGCCAAGAACGGGACCCGGTGTTCCAGTTTTGCGACCTCCGTAGTCGACGCTCTTAGTAGGGTGCGGTCAAGGGCATCAAAGCTTTTCAGGCTCGGGCGTACCGCCGAATCGTCAGATTGCCGCGCCGACTCTTTTGAGGGGTCTTGCTGCCGGAGTTGTGTGTTGAGCTCAATATACCCTGCCTGAAACACACCGGTCAGCGGACTCTTGGGCAGCGACCTGCACACCGACTGGACTTCTGAGAACTTTCCACTTCGGCGGAAGACTTCGATAAAGCTAGAGTTTTGACGCTCGATCGACTGGAACTGTATGAGCTTGAGTAAAATGACGGCCCAAGAAACGATCGAGAAAACGATCAGGATAAAAAGAACAACTTGAGATGGGAGGGAGGCCCTAAGTATCAATCCAAGAACGCCGCCGCTAAACCCTTCTCCCGACGCTTCGACGACACCTGGCGTCTGAAGAAAGGAAAGGGCGTAGAAGAAAACATTACGCACCTAATCCCCTCCGAAGTGCCACTGGTGCGCCCTGGGATAGCGCAGTTTTGTGAAGATGCCATGCCATCTGAATGCTGTCAAATGTATGATAGCATGGAAGTTCTTCTCTTAGTTCTAGTCACCGCTCGCGATCAGACTAACGGCCTATGATTCAATTCCTCAGCATTCAAAACCTAGCGGTGGTGGATGAGTTGGAGTTA
Source organism: Vicinamibacteria bacterium (assembly GCA_963578805.1). GTDB lineage: Bacteria > Acidobacteriota > Vicinamibacteria > Vicinamibacterales > UBA8438 > CAUZIB01. Next base: position 11,796 of record CAUZDY010000015.1, read on the forward strand.
GATCTTCATCCTGGCCTGACGGTTCTGACTGGTGAGACCGGGGCGGGAAAATCAATTATCCTTGGCGCGCTAGGGCTCCTTGTCGGCGGTCGCGCCACGAGCGACCTCGTTCGAACGGGTCAGGTTCGTGCGCGAGTTCAAGCAACGATCGAGGACGACAAGGGACAGGAAATAATCCTCAGGCGAGAAGTGACGGCTCAAGGTCGGAGTCGTGGGTTCATCGGCGACACTCTGGCGACGGCAAGCGCGCTTAAGGAACTGGGCCGCCGGCTTGTTGACCTTCACGGCCAGCATGACCATCAGGCGCTGCTTGACCCGGCGAACCATTTAGCGCTGCTGGACGCCTATGCTGGCCTGGATAAGGAGACTTCTGTTGTGGGCGAAGCGTATCGCATGTGGCGCGCGGTTCGGGGGCGACTCGAGCAGCTACAGCGCAACGACCAGGACAGAACTGACCGAGTCGCACTTTTAGCATTTCAGTACCAGGAGATCAAAAGCATCGCTCCAACGGTGGGGGAGGACACGACACTGCACGACACTCGCCAGAAACTTGTGAACTCCGATCGACTGGCCTCGTTATGCGCCGAGGCCTATACCGCTTTGTATGAACGAGACGACTCCATCCTTTCTAATCTCGGTCAAATGTGGCGACAAATCGATGAACTGGTCGAGCTGGACCAACAGTTTTCCGTTCACGCGGACGGTCGAACGGCCGTGGAGTCGCAGCTTGAAGATTTAGCTTTTTTCCTTAGGTCGTACGCCGCGAAGATCGAGACCTCTCCTGAGAAACTGGCGGCGGTCGAGGGGCGATTGGCTGAGCTGGAGGATCTCAAGCGGAAATATGGGCCGAGTCTTGAAAAGGTGGCGGAGCACAGGAAACAGGTCGAGGATGAACTCGCGGAGCTGACAACGGGGAACCAGAAACTAGAAATACTGCTGCGGGAGGAGGAGGAACGACGGGCCACCTTTGAACGTGTAGCGGAGAGGCTATCCAGCAGTCGACAGGCCGCGGCTCCAAGACTAATAGAGGGGCTGCAACGAACGCTCGCAGACCTGGCTGTCCCTGATGCTCAACTAGAAGCGCGATTCTACCGAGGTCCGGTGGCCGACCGTCAGTGGACCGAACGTGGTGTCGACACGGTGGAATTCTTCTTTTCTGCCAATCCAGGCGAGCAGGTTCGGCCGCTTGCCAAGGTGGCGTCTGGTGGTGAACTTTCGCGGGTGATGCTTTCGCTTAAGAGTCTAGCCACCACCGACAGGCTGGGTAAAACGCTGGTGTTCGACGAGATCGATGCGGGAATCGGAGGTGCTGTTGCAGATCGCGTAGGCGCGATGTTGAAACGGCTTAGCGAAGAATATCAGGTTATCTGTGTGACCCATCTGCCGCAGATCGCGGCCTACGCAACATCTCACCACCACGTATCAAAAGTCGTCCGGAAGGGCAGGACGGTTACACGGATCGAGGAGCTGGCCGAAGAGGCTCGAGTGACAGAGCTAGCGCGGCTGATGACTGGTGCAGATTCGATTGGGGCCCGCGCAGGTGCGAGAGAAATGCTAAGAGGCAAAGAAAAGACGAAAGGCGAAAGCGAAAGGCGAAAGGCGAAGGTTGGTGGCTAGAAAAGTATGCATTGAAACGTTCGGGTGCCAGATGAACGTTCACGATTCAGAGCGTGTCGGAGGACTCCTGGAACAAGCTGGATACGAACTCACGAATGACGTCGAAGAGGCGGACCTCGTAGTTGTCAATACTTGCAGTGTCAGAGAGCGCGCCGAAGACAAGCTCTTTAATCGAATAGCCGTACTTAGCGCCAAGCGATCACCAGGCACTAAACCGATGGTCGCCGTTATCGGTTGCGTCGCCCAGCAAGAGGGTAAAAACATCTTTGCTCGCGCCCCTGGGGTCGACGTGGTTGTCGGCACCCAAGCACTCGAGAGACTGCCGGTACTTATCGCGGAGGCCGAGCTCTCAAAAACTCATCGGTTGGACATCAACCCCTACGACAATGTGTCTTTCCCTCTCGGTGTCGCTGTCAGACACGATCCAGTACGGGCCTTCATTACGATCATTGAGGGCTGCAATGATTTCTGCTCATTCTGTGTCGTACCGTACACTAGGGGCCATGAACGAATGCGACCCGCAAAAGAGATCGTCGAAGAGGTCCGTCAGGCAGCAGACCGTGGCCATGTCGAAATCCACCTACTGGGGCAAATCGTCAACCACTACCAGGCACCCGATCTTGGAGATTGCGACTTCGCCAAGTTACTTGAACTCGTCCACGATGTACCTAATGTGGAGCGCATTCGTTTCGCCAGCCCACATCCACGCCATGTCACCGGGCGGATGCTGGACGCAATGCGTGACCTGCCAAAAGTCTGCCGACATCTACACCTCCCGGTACAATCTGGATCCACTGAGGTCCTCCGAGCTATGCGCCGGAGGCACAGCCGAGGGGACTATCTGCGACTCGTAGAAAAAATTCGAAGAGCTATCCCGAATATCGCTCTATCGACCGATATGATCGTTGGGTTCCCAGGTGAGACACAGGAGCAATTCGAGGAAACTCTCTCGTTGACCGAAACGGTTCGCTATCACAGCATGTTTTCCTTTAAATACTCGGAACGACCTAACACCTTGGCCTCACACCGCCTTCCAGACAATGTGCCAGAATCTGAGAAGACCGCTCGAATCATGGAACTCCAGGCAATTCAGAAGTCGATCCAGACCTCACTACATAAGCGGAAAGTGGGTCAGTCGGTGAGAGTTCTGGTCGACTCAAGGAGTCGAAAGAGACATGAGGAGCTTTCTGGACGAACCAGCCAGAATACCGTTGTCAACTTTCCAGGTGAGGCTGAGTGGATTGGGCATACTGTAGACGTGTCTGTATTCAGAGCGGGTCCAAATAGCCTCTCAGGAAAGGTATTAGCCTTGGATGCTCATCGGTCAAAGACATCAGAGAACCTGCCTGCTGCGGAAGTAGAACTAAAACCCCATGAGGAAGAAACCAGGCCATGCTAATCGAGATGACAATTAAGGGTCTAATGGTCGACCCGATCACAAATATGCCAATCGTTATCCTTCGCGACGAGGATGGGAAACGGGTTTTACCGATCTGGGTCGGGGTCTTCGAAGCGAACGCGATCGCACTTCAGATCGAGAACATTGAGACCCCACGGCCGATGACCCATGATCTGCTTCGTAATGTCATTACAGACCTCAACGCTGACGTCGACAAGATCACCTTGTGTGACCTCAAGGAGAACACTTTCTACGCCCTTATCCATCTCCGCCTCGGCGGGGAAGTTGTCGCTATCGACGCACGTCCAAGCGATGCCATCGCGCTCGCGCTCCGTGTACGCGCGCCAATTCTCGTTGAAGAAACCGTCATTGACGGCGCAAAAACACTTAACTTCTCGCCAGGTAAGGCCGATTCTGAGCAGCTTTCCAAGTGGCTTGAAGGCCTCGCCCCTGAAGAGTTCGGCAAATATAAGATGTAACGTCTCAAATTGTCGGCCGGCCGACAATTTTTACAAGCTATTCATTATCAATGACTTAGCCAACCTGCTTAACTCGTGTTGGCCACTCCATACTTCGCTCGTTCTTGACAGGTCTCCCGTGCGTTCCTAAAATATCACAGTTCTATATCAGTACTGGCACTCTTGTTCCGCTCAAGTATCACTCTGGGCACAGCGCTCCCATGATCGTCGCGATAGCCAACCAGAAGGGCGGAGTGGGTAAGACCACGACCGCTATAAATTTGGCGTCAGCTCTTGCGCTTCGAGGGCAACCAACCCTTCTGATCGATCTCGATGCACAGGCTAATAGCACCCTGTCGTTCATCGAGCGCGAAACGGTTAAACAGAGCGTCTACGACGTGATCGCAGATCCATCGTGTGGGCTCTGCGACGTCATCAGACCTGCAGCTAATCAGGACAATCTCTGGATAGCGCCGGCACAGATATCGCTCGCCAAACTTGAGGCGAGGTTGATCGGAGAACTCGACTCACATTTCAGACTTAAAGACCGTATCGAATCGGTTCGTGAGCGATTCCCGTTTGTGGTGATCGACTGCCCACCAACCCTCGGACTGCTTACGGTGAACGCTCTTGTCGCCGCAACGCATCTTCTTATTCCGATTCAATCATCGTACTTCGCCCTGGAGGGGACCGACGACCTTCTTGAGACTGTTGAAAAGGTTCGATCGAGGGCTAATACAAGTCTGCAAATTTTAGGTGTTTTGATTACGATGCACGACCGCCGGACGTCATTAGCACGTGATATTCAACATCAAATTCAAAAAGTGTTCGGCGCCAAAGTGTTCGATACTGTGATCTCAAAGAACGTTCGGCTCGAGGAAAGTCCCGCGTATCGGGAGGCAATATTTAGCTTCGCGCCAGACTCAACAGGCGCTGCAGACTATTACAGACTCTGTGAGGAGGTGATGGACCGTGCCTAGACGCGGACTACCACAGACTGTCGGAATGCGTCATGACGCACACTATGTGGAGGCATTGGCAGCCTCGTCAGGAGCGCCAGTTGGGCGACTGATCCGTATCGAACAGCTCGACCCAAATCCCGATCAGCCACGACAAGTAATGGGTGACCTGTCAGAGTTGATGGCTTCGATCGCCGAGAAGGGCATTATCGAACCACTTATTGTTCGGCAGCGCGGTGAGCGGTTTCAAATTATTGCCGGCGAACGGCGCTACCAAGCCGCCAGCCAGGTCGGTATTCGAGAGGTTCCGGTTATCATCAGAGATGTCGATGACGGTGAGTTGATAGAGATTGCGCTGATTGAGAATATTCAACGGAAGGATCTGACGGCATTGGAGGAATCGGAAGCGATTCACTCTCTCGGCGACACGTTTAGCTACACTCACGAAGAACTTGCCAGAAGACTTGGAAAATCACGCACGTCGATTACGGAATCGCTTACGCTCAATGCAATACCTGAGGCGATTAAGAGCCTCTGTCGTCTGGCGGAGATCGAGTCGAAGTCCATACTCGTTCAGGTTGCCAGGCAACCTGATGAGAAGGCGATGACGCAATTTGTGGAGCGGATCGTTCTCGCCGGTGGTATTACAAGGGCCGAGGCCAGAAAGGTCACTGCCACTAGGTCGCGAAGACGGTCGAGGCCATACGTGTTTAAGTACTCGGCGCCATCGAAGGCTTTTAAGCTGCAGCTCAACTTCCGGAAGGCTGAGGTCGGAAGAGCAGAACTCATTAAGACCCTCGAGGGTATTCTCGACGAGCTCCGTTCAGGCTGAAGAGTTACAAGTTAACATAACATGTATTATCAGACTCTAATAATACGGGGATCTATGCAGCTTGAATGAACGAGGTGCACTTGTTCCTACTAACTGCCCCGCTTCTCCAGGCGCCTCGCCTCGACCTAAAGACCGTGTCTGATTCAGATTTTCCTCTATCGGACCGCGTTAGAATTAACCCAGACATCATCGGACATGCTACGTATCATTGACCGCTACATTCTTCGGGAGATCATCCCGCCATTCTGTCTGGCGGTCTTCGTGCTTACGTTCCTACTCATGATTCCTCCAGTAATGGGGGTGGCTGAGGATCTAATCGCGAAGGGCGTTGATACCATCACGATTCTTCAACTGATGGGAACCTTAGTTCCGCAGGGCCTCGGCATCACGATCCCGATCGGCTTGCTACTCGGCGCCCTGATGGGATTGGGTCGACTTTCAAGTGATCGGGAAATGGTCGCGTTCCAGGCCTGCGGCGTGAGCCTGTTCAGGATACTCGCTCCGCTCACAGCGCTCGCTGTAGTGTCGACGTTGGCGACAGCCTATGTTCTGATCACGCTGCTTCCCAACGCGAACCAAGCGTTCAGAGAGATAACGTTTCGAACGGTAGCTAATCGGGCGGAAGGCGAAATTAAACCACGTGTATTCGACGAGTACTTTCCAGGCGTCGTACTGTACGTGCGGGAAGTCTCAACAGCTAATGAAGGTTGGTCCGATGTCCTAGTCGCCGATACGCGAAGATCGGAACAACCTGACATCTATGTGGCCGAACGTGGTCGCCTGATACTTGACCAAAAGCAGCGTCGAGTCGATATCGTTTTAACCCAGGGGACCGGACATCAAGTTGACCCCTTGCAGCCTGAAACCTATGAAGCGCACGAATTTGACGAAATCGTGATCGGGCTTGACTCAGACACGGTCTTCCCACTTACCGGTCCGCAGCGCGGCTACCGTGAGCTCACCATATCGCAATTACGGAGTGAGGCGGATCAAATGACGGCTGCTGGTTTGTCGGCTCACCCACCGATCATGGAGATTCATCGAAAGTTCGCGATTCCGGCGGCGTGTCTCGTCTTCATATTGATCGCTTTGGGACTGGGTGTAACGAGCCGAAAAGACGGAAAGCTTGCCAGCTTCGCACTGGGTACCTGTGTCGTATTTGGCTACTACGTCGTTATGTATGGCGCGGAGGCAATGGCCAAAGGTGCGTTGGTATCCCCGCAACTAGCGATGTGGCTGCCAAATATAGTGCTCGGGCTCTTTGGGGTTGGTCTTGTAGTTTTACGATCGCGGTCGGTTGAGAGGCGGGTCCTCCCTTCGTTCTTTTCTAGAGGAATACCGGTGGTGTCTAAAGAGGCAGCTAAAACCAAAGAGAAAGCGAATACTGCGCCTTTAGGTTTTAACTCTCCGCGTCTGGGTCCATTTAGACTACACATCCTCGACTGGTATGTTGCGAGGACGTATCTGGGTGTCGTCGGTCTCGCTTTTGTCGGTCTGCTTGGGATCTTCTATATCTCGACCTTCATCGACCTTTCGGACAAGTTATTCAAAGGTGAGACAAGCGGCTTCCGTCTGCTGGAGTATTTCTGGTACGCCACTCCACAGTTTGCGTATTACGTCCTTCCGATTGCCGCACTCGTCGCCACTTTAGTAACGGTGGGACTGCTTACGCGAAACAGTGAGCTCACGGTGATGAAGGCGTGCGGAGTGAGTCTCTATCGAGCAGTGTTGCCTATCTTTTTGATCAGCCTTCTCTGGAGCGGCGTACTGTTTGGCATGAGCGAAAGTATTCTTGCGCGCGCCAACCGTCAGGCCGAAGCGATCAATCACGAGATTCGGATCGGCAGACTTAGTACCATCAACGTGATGAACCGCCGATGGATCGTCGGCAAGAACGGGTCAATTTATCACTATCTGTCGTTTAAGCCAGAGCGTGACGAATTCGAGAATCTATCGGTTTATGAATTTGGCGGAAGACCCTGGGAGCTAGAGCGACGAACATTTATCGAGAAGGCTACCTTTGAGGCAGAACCGGCCACTTGGAAGGGCCAAGGGGTCTGGGTGCGTGATTTAACCTCGACCGCTGAGGACGGCAGTGCTCTCGTCACCGCCGCCGTGCAATTCCTGCCACTCCTCGAGTCTCCCGACTATTTCAAAACCGAGCCGCCGGACGCGGAACTGATGAACGTGCGTGAGCTTGACACCTATGTCGATGAGCTGAGCGCAAGCGGTTTCGACGTCGTACAACTTGTCGTGGCATTGCACCGCAAGATTTCATTTCCGTTCGTCACGCTGGTATTCACACTGATTGCCGTTCCTTTCGCCGTCACCATGGGTCCACGTGGCGCCCTCTACGGTGTCGGTGTAGGAATCTCCCTCGCCTGTAGCTACTGGATCGTGATGAGTGTGTTTGGGGCGATTGGCACCGCCGGGTTACTAGCGCCGATACTGGCAGCATGGGCACCTAACCTTCTTTTTGGAGCATCCGCTACATACCTGCTGCTGACGGTGCGAACCTGAGGCCAGATATTCCACATCACCAGCTCTCAAGACGGAGCCGCCGGACCGTCACCATCGCCATACTCCCGGGTTGGGCGTTGACGAGTTCAGCTCCTAGCAGCAGCGAATCAGTTGCGGCAAGATCGACCGCTCCGTATCGGTCTGGCTCGACCGATTTGAACTCATCAAAAGCGATTCTTACCCGGCGTCGAGTGGTATCGGCGTAAAATGACGACCGCCAGCGCTGCTCCGAGGCTAACGCCCCGGCCCGGAGGTACACAAAGAGTCGCAGTGGTCGATCGGCGACGACATCAAATGCCACCGCATCGAATGACTCCAGCTCAACACCACGGACCGGTCGCCTCGCCACCGCATATGGACTGTCCGCCGCCGAGTCGGAGAGCCGATAACGAAACCTCAACTGACGTGACTCGATCATTACCTCCGCGTCGCTGTTTGGATCGTGCTCAACGGACCAAATTCCACCTCGAGCCCTGGTTCGTCCCATCAGCGACCGCCTCGCGGTTGGTCTACGAGCCGCGACAGAAGGGACAATCGGCGAATTACCCACGGTGATCGGGTTGCTAACAATCCACGGCACAGGAGACTTCCCTGCCACCCCTCTCACGCGAACCTCCACCCGATAGACCGCCGGTTCTTCTACACGATACCGAAGCTCAGCATCGGTAACGGTGTGAACGGTCAAGCCATTGGCCAAGAGCACGATATCGGTGCGCGGTGGTGCCACCGTAGCCGCTCGAAGTTCTACAGCAGTTCCGGTGGGGACCCTCTCCCCCATCGAATAGTTTTGAGCCGATCCGATCGCCTCAAACTCAAACGCTGCCGGCGAAGCAAGCGCATCGACGACCGTGAACACGCGCCCGGCACGGATGGCATCCAACAAAAGCTTGGAGTCCTCCTCCGCGTCACCAGTGAACTGACGGCCAACGTCGACACGCAACGAGAAGGTCCGAAGGAGATGTACGTAATCTGGAAACGTCAATCCAAGTGACACGGGTTGTTTTTCATGGGTTCCGGTCACAACTAGCCCGTGGGCATCGTGGCCCGCCAGTCCGACCGTCTGACGATCCCAGGATGCTCGATCCCACATAGCCAGAGCATCATCCGGCCGATCTAGCAACGAAGCCAATGTCACAGTGGGTCGGAACGGATATCGCAGAACCGTGGTCAATAAATGCACAGTCGATTCGTCCCGCCACTGACTGTCGGCGTTCAGCCATTCGACCGCGTCCACAACCAACTCCGGGTCCCGCCAGTTTAAACCGCTCTTCGGTGATGTCGGATGCGCGACCACCCCGAACCCACCCAACCGACGAACGTCCTCGACGACCGTGTCCGGTTCACCGCCTAGCGGATACGGCGTTTGCGGGAGACCAATGGCGATGTAATGACCACCGGAAGTGCTAATTTCGACACTGTCAAGTGTCAGGACGCCAGACCGATATTGGGGAGGTTCTGGGGGGCGTGTGCCGTCACCATGATCGGTGACGATCAGGAACTGGAGCCCCGCTTCCCCGGCGGCGCCAGCGACCTCGTCCATCGGTGCTCCGCCATCGGACCGTGTCGTGTGGACGTGAAAGGCTCCAGCCACCGTTGACTTCGACCCGATCGACGAGTCAGACCGGTCGACCACCCGGGGGTTAGCCGGAAGCGTCAACAGTATCCAGGCAATCGCGGCAACGAGCCCACAGACGACCGCCGTCAGGACCGACTTGCCCTGGGTGTCCATCTCCTGTTCCCTACCACTGAGAGCCAGTCTATAAGCCGGCCGCGGTCCGGAGCGAGTCAGCTTTGTCGATCTTCTCCCACGTGAACTCCGGCTCGGTTCGACCGAAGTGACCGAACGCGGCGGTCTGGCGATAGATCGGTCGTCGAAGATCCAACGATTCGATAATCCCCTTTGGCGTCAACGCGAAGTGCTCCCGCACTAGGTCCGAAATCGTTGCCTCGTCAATACGACCCGCACCGAACGTTTCCACCAAGACCGACACCGGGTCGGCAACACCGATCGCGTAGGCGAGTTGAACTTGGACCCGATCAGCTAACCCGGCCGCTACGCAATTTTTGGCGATATAGCGAGCCATATAGGAAGCCGACCGGTCCACTTTTGTTGGGTCTTTTCCGGAGAAGGCCCCGCCGCCGTGCGGTGCCATGCCACCGTAGGTATCAACGATGATCTTTCGACCCGTCAGTCCGGAGTCGCCATGCGGGCCACCTGTCACAAAGCGGCCGGTGGGGTTTACATAGATTTTTGTATTGGCATCGAGCAGGTCCATGGGCACGATTTTCTTAATGACCTGTGTTGTGATTTCTTCCCGAATCTGTTCGATTGATACGCTCTCACTGTGTTGAGATGAGACGACGACAGCGTCGATTCGAATTGGTACATTACCCTCGTATTCAACCGTCACCTGAGATTTTCCGTCTGGGCGCAGATAGTCGAGCTCGCCGGTCCGCCGCGCCTCGGACAGACCACGCACGAGGCGATGAGAGATCATGATCGGCAGGGGCATCAGTTCCTTCGTCTCGGAGCAGGCATACCCAAACATCAGACCCTGGTCGCCCGCGCCACCAGGGTCAACCCCCATGGCAATGTCCGGCGACTGTCCGTGCAAAGCGGACAACACAGCGCACGTGTCGGCATCAAAGCCAAACTTGCCGCGAGTGTACCCAACTTCACGCACCGCCTCGCGTGCGACATCGCTAAAATCACAAGCGTGACTCGAGGTAATTTCACCGGCCAACACGATCAACCCTGTCGTGAGCAACGTTTCACAGGCGACACGTCCCATCGGATCGCGGCTCAACACGGCATCGAGAACCGCGTCCGACACCTGGTCGGCAATTTTGTCCGGATGGCCTTCAGTAACGGACTCGGACGTAAATAGATAACGACCTGTACGACGCATGCGAAGAAAGCTCCTTTTAGGTTAAGCGTTTGGGTAGAGCCGTCGACCTAAAGTCTGTGATGCTCGATATCAGAATGGCCCTGGATCGCAACATTAAAAACCGAACCAGGCCCAGATTCCGGGTAACGGTAGCAGAGGTACAACGAACCGGTCAATTAATCTGGAACCTTAGCGAACTATCCATGTGACCCATTCGTCGCGTTTTACGAGATACTATCTAGGAACGCGGATGAAACTTATCGTAAGCCGCTTTTAAACGCGCCTCGAGAATATGTGTATAGATCTGGGTCGTCGAGAGGTCCGCGTGACCTAATAGGGTCTGGATCGAGCGGAGATCGGCACCCCGCTCGAGGAGGTGAGTGGCAAACGAGTGGCGTACGACATGTGGACTTAATTGGTATGGTAGGCCCGCCTGCTTGCCATACTTCTTCAAGATCTTCCAGAAACCTACCCGGCTAAGTGGTCCTCCGCGTGCGTTGACGAACAGCCATGGCGAGTTAGACTTAGCGAGGATTGGACGTGAAGTACGCTGATACTGACGAATCCATTTCACCGCAGAGCGGCCAATCGGAACCAGACGCTCCTTTGATCCCTTCCCCATACACGTGAGATACCCACCTTTCAAATTAAGATCCAGCGGCTTAACGGAAACCAGTTCAGACACCCGCATGCCGGTGGCATAGAGTAACTCGAGCAGTGCCCGGTCTCTTAGTCCGATAGCTGTCGAAGGATCAGGCTCATCGAGTAATTGCTCCACCTGATCACACGAGAGAAACTTTGGAAGACTCGGCCATGCGCGCGGAGCCCTGATCTCGTGGGCTGGGTTCTCCCGAAGATGACCGTCACCAACCAGGAATCGGAAGAAGCCGCGCAGACACGCCACCGCCCGAGCAACCGAGCGCGGAGATAGACCGGTTGCCATCAGTTGTCGAACGAATACTTCGAGATCCGACCGTGTCAGCGTCACGATCCGTCGCCGAGCGGCGAAACGCAACAATCCTTTCAGATCCCGGTGGTAGCTCTCGACCGTGTTCGCCGATAGCCGGCGAACGCCGCGAAGCTCGTCGAGATACGCGTCCACCAACGCTTTGTTCGGACCAGCCATAGACTCTACGGTACACGAGGACTCACTGCGGGTACCGGCATTGCATCCTAAGATCTTGGAGCTGTATACTCATTTTTGAGTCAATTATCACAATTTTCGTCGGCTAACGCGCCACCTGCCACCGGGACGGAGGAGTATGGTTCGACCGAGACCTCTCAGTGCAGTTTTTGGCTGGCTTTGCCTCTTCCTGTCGCCTGCCTGCGTGAGCCACCAGACCCCCGAGACTGTTCCTGCTCTACCCTCAATAACTCCAGGGGATTTGGACACTCAAATCGCGCAATACGTTGGCGTCCAGACGGCATTGGCAGCCGATGACTTTGACGACGCGAAAAGCGCATTTCAACAGCTGCTACCGATTGCAGACGCCAGGACATCACCATTGATTCGGGCCGCGGCCAGTGCCGGGGACATCGCCACGATGCGCGCTCGCTTCAAACCGCTCTCAGAGTACCTGGCTGCCCAGGACCTCCCATCGGGCTACGCCCGTGCATATTGTCCGATGTATGACGGTGGCTCGACCTGGGTTCAAACTGATGGTCCGGTCCGTAATCCGTACTACGGCTCGGTGATGCTCACTTGTGGTGTTGTCGATGCTGCGCCCGGGGCGCACATGGACCACTCACCACGACATGGGGGAACCGTCTTCATGGCACCAGACAGTTTCCACCATGTTGAAGGTACGTATCCAGAGGCGGGAATCTTCCGGCTCTACGCCACCGACAACTACCGCAACCCGGTCACGTTGAGCGAGTGGGGGGGGCGGTTGGTTCTAGAAGAGGAGTACAACGCCGACACCGACGAGTTCACAGAACTTACGGCTTTTAACCTTATTCCTAGCGTGGCAGGAGAGTATCTTGAGGCGGTGGTGGGAGACCTGGCACCGCCGGCGGAGTTTATTGCCAAAGTAATTTTTGGCGTCGATGGCGAGCAATTTCCGGAAGAGCGCTTCGACTTTATCTTTTCGGATTACTCCAGCAATACAGCGCCGCCGGCGCTGAGCCTGACAGCTGAAATAACCGAGGCGGCGGTCCCGCTCGCCACCCGTATTCAGCCGGAGATTCCAGAGCTTACTATCGAGCTGGTATCTGAGATCGGCGTCCGCGCTCAGCAGCTACAGGAGCTCGTCACCGCCGGACGTTTTACCGAGATCTTCGTTCCGGCCCTTCAGGGGAAAGCCCTGGCGCTAGAACTGGACAGACGGTCAGATCTCGAAAACCTGCCAGCGAGACGACAAAACGAATTACGGATAGCCGTCCGTCATCTTGTCCGCGCGGCATACCTCCTAGACTGGTATGGCGACCTTGGCAACAAGCAACAGGTCGGTGGTGCCTACGATATTTTTTTTGCTTCGGTCAACGAGATCGTTCGAGCGTATGAGGGTGCGCCCTGACGGTATCGGGGAGCGGACGAAACTTCTGGGGTAGTCGACATGCAACGGAGATGGTGGGTGGGCGTTCTAGTTGTGGGTGTTCTCGGCGTGATGGAGTCAAGCCCTCACGGTCACACACCAATCGCATCACGATGGAATTTTAACGAGCACCTCTACCCGGTGTTCAGAGACCGATGTAGTAGTTGTCACGTAGAGGGTGGCATTGCGCCGATGTCACTGCTTGATTACCGATCGGCATTTCCATGGGCACAATCGATCCGAGAAGAAGTTTTGGGTCTGCGCATGCCGCCATGGCAGGCCGAGGATGGATTCGGCGACTTTCAAAACGGTCACGCTCTGACGGCAACCGAGATAGATATGATTCTCGAATGGTCAGCTGGTGGGTACCCGCAAGGTCCTCTGGCCAAGACCCCGATCTCAGTCACCTCGGTCGAGGATTGGACTCTTGGAGAACCCGATCTAGTAATTGAGGTTCCGGAGGCCTTTCTGCTCGATGCGGATACGAGTGAGACAGTCCACTATTTCGTAATGCCGTTTGGTCTCAGCGAGGAACGCGTGCTCATTGGCGCGGAGTTCAAGCCGGATGCACGTGCCGTCGTGCGCGGTGCCGCTATTTTTATCGACTCAACCGGCACGGCCCGCGCCCTCGACAACGCGGACACTGGCGTAGGCTTTAGCCAGACCGATGAGCACAGATTTCCCGCTGTCCCACCAGTGGCGATCTGGACACCTGGACAGTCGTCGATCCTGAACGAGGTTGGTGGATATCTCGTGCCGACTGAAGCCGATATTGTGGTGCGGATACACTACAAAAAGACGTGGATCACGGAAGGGGCTGACTTCTCCGATCAGAGTCAAGTTGGTCTGCATTTCGCTGACGGCGACGCGGCGACCATCGAGTCGATACTCGTGTCATCACCGGGCGTGAACACCGGAGACCCCGTCATGTTCAGTCACAATTTCGACACCGATATGACGGTTTTGGCTCTGTTCCCAGAAGTCGACATCGAGTCCTCACAGCTCCAGGTTGAAGGAGTGACACCCGGTGGCGACCGGATACCTATGCTCTGGCTGCGCGAGCCGGACGCGGGATGGCCGACCCGCTACTGGTTCAACACGCCCATTGCGTTGCCTGCGGGAAGTCAGATCGAAGTGAGAGCTGTGCTCGACCCAGCCGCGCAGCGTCTGGAAAAGTCCACATTACTCGGTGATGACACCGCGCCGATCCGTGTCTCCGTTGAGTACGTTAGAGGGCTGCTGACGGCCGATTGATTTCGCACCGGCCAAGCCAGGCGTCGAGGTTGGTAGTTAGTCGAGTAGGCCGTCTGTCTTCATCAACTCAGCGTTGAGAATTGCGGCACCCGCGGCCCCTCGAACCGTGTTGTGCCCGAGCACAACCAACTTGTAGTCCAGTAAGTTGCAGGGCCTTAGGCGGCCCACGGTTACCGCCATTCCCCCTTCCCGATTAACATCGAGTCGAGGTTGCGGTCGGTCGCGAGCGGTCATATAGACGATCGGCTGGGACGGCGCGGTCGGCATTTGCTCGATTTGCGGACGCCCAACAAACTCGCGAAACGCCGTCAAGATCTCATCGGGTTTCGGCGCTGTGTCAAATCCAACCGACAGCATCTCCGTATGTCCCTCAATTACCGGAACTCGGGTCGTATGGGCGCTGACCACGACGGGATGGAGTTCCACGTGTCCATCGTTGAGCCGCCCCAGGATTTTCTTGGTCTCGGTCTCGAGTTTTTCTTCTTCACCCTCTATATAAGGGATTACGTTGCCGACGATATCCATGGACGCGACACCTGGATAACCGGCACCTGAAACAGCCTGGAGTGTGGTCACGTTGACCGTCTTTAGACCGAACTGGCACAGGGGGGCCAAGGCCATCGTTAACATGATGGTAGAGCAGTTGGGATTTGTCACGATTCGTCCCGGCCATTCTCGCTCCGACGCCTGGGTAGTAAGTAATGCCAGGTGATCTGCGTTGATCTCCGGCACGAGAAGCGGGACGTCAGGTTCCATCCGGTGGTTACGTGCGTTACTCACGACAATGTGACCCGCTTCGGCAAACACCCCCTCGGCTTCGCCGGCCACGGTCGAATCGAGCCCAGAAAAAACCAGTCGCGGAGCCCGACCCGGTGCAACTAAATCGACGACCATATCCGACACCTCATCCGGACAGGGTTCCGGCAACCGCCACGCCGTGGCCTCGCCATAGCGCCGCCCCTCCGAGCGATGGCTCGCCGCCACCCACGTCAATCTAAACCATGGATGTGTGGCTAGCTGGGCGACGAACTCCTGCCCCACCGCTCCCGTGGCTCCGAGCACTCCGACCTCAATCCGCTTCCGCGCCATGTCCAATTCTACGATTACCTTTTGCCTTGGCAGTCTTCTCAGATGGAGGAAAAAACTCGTTGTGCACCGCTCGTACTGCATGGTCGAGATGCTCGGCACCGATCACGCAGGCGATCTTCATCTCGGAGGAACTAATACAGTCGATGTTGATACCCTCCCGCGCCAGTACGGAGAACATCCTGGCTGCGAGACCAGGAGTCGATACCAGCCGAGACCCCACGATCGAAATCTTAGCGACATCGTGTTCCACAACCGCGTCTCCGCAGATTTTCTCGCGCTTCCACCGCTCCGTCAGCCGCGCCGTGGGTTCGCTGTCTGCGTTGTCCAGCACAAATGTAATCCGCCCACGGCCGTCAGAGCTTGCGCTCTGGATAATCAACCGCACGCTGAGGTTCTCGGCCGCAAGGTCCCCGAATACCCTTGCCGCAAGACCCGGAGAATCGGGGACGTCGAGCAAGGTCACCTTCGCGATTTCCTTCTCGCTGCTAACGCCTACGACCGCGGCCTGCTCCATTACCATTTCCTCGCCTTTCCGGATCCATGTCCCATCCGTCGCCTTGAAGCTCGACCGCACGTGGATAGGCACTTGGTATGCCATGCACACTTCTGCTGCACGCGGGTGCAACACCTTAGCGCCACTCGACGCCATTTCAATTGCCTCTTCGTAGCTGATCTCAGGCCACATGTGTGCAGAAGGCACGATGCTCGGGTCGGCCGAGAAAACACCGTCAACGTCGGTGTAGATTTCACACACTTGGGCACCGAGCGCGACGGCCAGGGCCGCCCCGGTGATGTCGCTCCCTCCCCGCCCGAGCGTCGTGATTTCGTGATCATGGCTGATACCCTGAAAGCCTGTCACAATAACCACTCGGCCGGCCTTCAATTCCTGCATGATTCTTCGAGTGTCGATCGATTCAATTCTCGCGATATTGAAGGCGCTATCGGTTCGAATCCCGCACTGCGAGGCTGTTAGTGACACGGCTGGAATTCCCAGATCCTGCAGGGCAAGGCCGAGCAACGACACCGAGATCTGCTCTCCAGTGGCTAAGAGAAGATCCATCTCTCGCCCTGCTGGATCATGCGTTACAGCGTGGGCGAGTGCGACCAGCTGGTCAGTGGTCTTTCCCATCGCGGAAAGGACGACGACCACACGAGGAGAATCCTTCAGACATCGCCCCACGCGCTCAGCGATCGCACAAATCCGGTCGGTAGTACCGACCGACGTCCCACCGTATTTTTGAACAACAATCGGGACTGACGCCGAATCTGATTGGCCTACGATCATAACCTGGTGGCCGCCACCTGAGTCGCTGCTTTATCATCCGCCGTTGCAAGTTGAGTCGACAGCTGGTGAAGAAAGAGGCCAACGTCGGTTACAATTCCGACTGTCTGCGAGGATCCGCGATCACCGAGCTTGGTAACTACGGCCGGATTAATGTCGACACACACGACTCGGACATGCGATGGAAGCATGTTACCAACGCCGATACTATGCAGCATCGTCGAAAGCATTACGACCATGCTGACATCCTGAAGTGCTTCGGCATACCGATCCTGCGCATTAACCAGATCCATTACCGTGTCGGGAAGGGGTCCGTCGTCTCGAATACTACCGGCCAGAACATAATCCACGTTTCGTACGATCACGTCATGCATGATGCCGGAGCGGAGTACGCCTTGCGCTACCGCCTCGCGCAGCCCACCAGCTCTTCGAATGACGTTAATTGCCCGCATGTGATTCCGGTGACCTTCCTTCACCGCGACACCTGCGTCGAGATCAACTCCGAGCGACGTTCCATACAAAGCACGCTCTACGTCATGAACAGCCAGCGCGTTGCCTGACAACAACAAATCCACGTAGCCTCGATCTACGAGATCGCAGAAGTAATCGACGCCACCGCTATGCACCACCACCGGACCGGCCACAAACGCTATCCGGCCGCCTTCGGACTTAACGTGCTGCATCATCGTCACTACCTTGGCAACGCTTACCTCGACCCGCCGCTCGGTCGAGACATCACTGGTCATGAAGGCAAAGCCGAACCGGTCGCGCTCTCTGAATTCAGGCGATACACGAATGCCATCCACACCGCACACCACTTGCTCACCTTTCCGGACGTCGCGTAGCTTTCGGCAGGATGCACGGCCGCCGTCGACGACGATCACGCCGTCCATTCGCGGAGCCGAGACCGCCACCCACTGTCCACAATGCCGAACATGGGTGTGGTGGTTCGTTGTCGAGTAAAAATCGGAGGCCACGACACCATCTACCTCGGCCGGTCTCAGCTCAGCGTCATGCTCCGGGGCCGGATGAGCGCCGAGGGGCATGAGGTCCTCGAGCAGCTGATGAAGTCCGGCCTGGTCGGACACCGTGACTTTCATCTTCAGGTGAGAGAATGCCTCATTTGTCCGCCCCAACTCAAATTGAAGAACGTCAAACTCTCCACCCCGCTCGATCACTTTGTCAAAAATGGCATTGAGTAGTTGAGAATCGACAAGATGGCCGGTGGCTTCAATGATCTCTGTGTATTCCGTCGCGCGAGTCATCTCACTCATCCGCCTGATGCTGCTCGTGGCAACGAGCAAAGAACTCTTTAAACTCCTTAAGCGATCGTCCCAGCTCCGTCGGTTTACGAAGTGAGTCGGCCATGACAGTCGACGTCTTGTAACCGTTCCCCGTAATGCAGACAACCACCGACTCATTCTTCTGAATCACTCCGCGTTCAACGAGGGAGATTGTGGCCGCAAGCGTCGCACCTCCAGCCGGCTCGGTGAAAATTCCTTCAGTACAAGCGAGTAAATGAATCGCATCAATCATCTGAGCGTCCGTCGCGGTTGCGCCTGATCCTCCGGTCTCACGCACGGTCTTCACCACCTGGAAGCCATCCGCCGGGTTGCCGATGGCGATCGACGATGCGATCGTATTGGGTTTCACGGGATCCGGATGCGCAAGACCCTCGTCGAGTGCATGGATCACCGGCGCGCATCCCTCAGCCTGCGCCGCATGGATTTTTGGCAGATCACCGCTAACCAAACCCGCTTCCCGAAACTCTCGAAATCCTCTACCGATACGTGGAAGCAAGGTGCCACCAGCTACCGGTGATACCACGTGCTGCGGAAACCGCCACCCATACTGCTCGACAATTTCGAATCCAAGCGTCTTCGCTCCCTCCGCATAGTAACTGCGCAAATTGATATTAGCGAAACCCCAGCCATATCGGTCTCCAACCTGCGTACAGAGTCGATTGATGTCGTCATAGGTGCCGTCGACTGCCACCACGTGTGGCCCTGGTACGGCTGACCCAAGAATCTTTGCCGGTTCCAGGGTTCGTGGAATAAACACGTAACACTGGAGGCCCAGGCGCGCCGCATGTGCCGCCACACTATTACCTAGATTGCCCGTCGACGCGCAGCCGAAAATCTTTATGCCCAACTCGACAGCGCGGGTCGCAGCGACCGACACTACCCGGTCTTTGTAGGACAGCGTCGGATGGTTAATGGAGTCATCTTTAAGGTAAAGCTCCGACAACCCAAGCTCTCGAGCCAGACGATCGGCTCGAACAAGCGGCGTGAATCCAGAAAAGAAACCAGTCCTCGGCTCCCCCTCAATAGGAAGAAACTCGCGATACCGCCACAGGTTCGGCGGTCGCCTTTCGATCAACTCTCGGCTCACACTTGCCCGAATTTTCGCGACATCATAGGTCGCCTCCAGCGGGCCCAAACACTGATCACAAACGTAAAGAGCCTCGGCGGGAAAAGTGGTTCCGCACATCGAACACTGTAAACCGGTGAAATAACTCATTGACGGCGTTCTCCCAACACCAGAACGGGCATCCAGAGAGGTGGACGCACGTTAAAATCGAGCGCTGAAGATTCCTGCAAGATTCGCTCGACCGTGGACGACTCACACGCTTCGAGAGTCACGACGAACGGAAGTTCCGTTTTTGACCACCCTGGCTCCTGTAGCACCGCATCGATGTTGACTCCGTGAGCGGAAAAGACATCGGCAAGAGCCGCAATGATTCCCGGACGGTCAGTGACCACAAACCGGAGGTAATGTGGCGCCACGAAGTCGCGTATAACAGCGGCTCTCCTAATACCGCGGTAGCTCTGTATGTCACCCGCGCCACGCGCAATCGCCTCAAGATCTGACACCACGGCCACGCCCGTCGGGTCACCGCCCGCACCGGATCCTGAAAATACAGATTCTCCGCCAAATGTACCCTCTACGACCACAACGTTTCGACCTCCCACAACACGCGCCAGTGCAGACGACCGCGGAACCAAAGTCGGGTGCACCGAGGCACGCACTCCGTCACCCACGCTACTATCCGCATCCGCGCGCGCCACCTGCCGGATCGTGTATCCGAGTCGCTCGGCATACAGAAAGTCAACCGATTCGATCGTTCTTATCGTTTGCAGTGGAATATCACCCACATTAATCTGTCGGCCTAATGCCACCGCCGATAGGATTGCAATTTTCGCCTGTGCGTCGAGGCCGTCGACATCGGCCGTTGGATCAGCTTCGGCATATCCCAACACCTTTGCTTCGCGAAGTGCTTCGCTAAACGTCACCTTGTCAGCTTCCATCCGTGTCAGAATGTAGTTGCACGTACCATTTAGAATCCCAAGGACGCGAGTTAGGGAGTCGCCGGCCAGGCCTTCTCGTACGCCGTGAATAATCGGAATTCCTCCGGCCACCGCCGCCTCAAAATAAAGATGCACCTTTTGTTCAACCGAAACGCTTATCAACTCGGGCCCATGGTGCGCAATGGCCTGTTTATTTGCGGTGACCACTGATTTACCTGCCCGTAAAGAGCGCCGAATCCAGTCTGTAGCGGGATCGATGCCCCCGATCAACTCCACCACAACATCAGTATCGGAGGACAGGACAGCGTCGATGTCGTCGGTCCAGACGACATCGGAGGGCACCCAGTCTGCCTCCGTCCGTTTGCTATCGATCCGCCTATTGCAGATATGGGTGAGACGTAGCGAAGAACGGTCGCTCGCGCATACGATTTTGGCAACCGACCGCCCGACCGTCCCGAACCCCACTATTGCAACTCCAAGCGAGCTGTGCTGCTCCGTCACGGACCTTCAACCTCCTCAGTTGTTTTCGACGCTAATGAAAAAAGCCATCACCCGGATTCGGATGATGGCCTTGCTAACCCCTATGGCACAATCGGCTACATCATCCGCCACATGTCTCCGGCCCGGTTGAATTGGTCGGATCGGTCATTTCCCAAGTGGGGGTCACGAACATGACACGTATGAGTGCGATATACCAATTAGACATGGTGGTCATTTGACCGAAAGCCAGTTTTAACTTATACAGCGGGCCCCGCGATGAAGTCAAACGTCCGGCCTGACCCGACAACAGTATCTCGTTGAACAATACCGCCGCATTATGTCGAAGTCGCCGAAATGGAACGGCCTTCAGCCCGATGACACGTACGCTGCAGTCTTGTCTCTACTCAAAAAGGCCTATCAATCGGCTCGAGCCATTGCAGGCGAGGATGTCGAACCAACATTCAAAGGACTACCGCGCAGTCGTTGACAGAAATGCATCCACTCGATTTAGTCGTACTCTGCGTGTATTTGGTAGCGATGGTCGCCTTCGGTGCCTGTTTCTCCAGTCAGCAGCGGAATGTTCGAGACTATTTTCTATCCGGTAAACAGGTTCCATGGTGGGCGCTTCTGGGATCAATTGTTGCAACCGAAACTAGTACAGTCACCCTAATCAGCGTCCCGGGCTATGCCTTCGGGGGTAATCTTACATTTCTTCAGTTAGCGCTCGGTTATATCCTCGGCCGGATCGTGGTTGCCAGCGTACTCATTCCTCGCCTTTTCCGTGGCAATCTCATGACTGCGTATCAGCCACTCGCAGCTCGGTTCGGTCCTGAGCTGGGACGACTCAGCGCGTCGATCTTTTTGTTGACTCGCTCAGTGTCAGATGGATTTCGTCTTTTCGCAACTGGACTTGTGCTGGCGGCGTTTCTCTCCACTCTTCCGGCGAATGGAATCGTCTCTCACGGTGCTTTCCTTGGAATCAATGGCGCCACCGGTTTGCTGGCTCTTTCGATCGGTCTGGTCGGCGCGACCACGCTTGCGTACACTCTGCTCGGTGGTATGGCGGCCGTGATTTGGTCCGATGTTATTCAACTAATTGTTTACATGTTAGGTGCGTTAATCGCTGGTTTCATTTTACTCATGGAAATTCCAGGCGGATGGAGTGAGTTAATAGCTCTAAGTCAGCCTGCTGGCAAGCTCACCATCTTCGACTTTGCCTTCGACCCAACCCAGAGCTACACGTTCTGGTCTGGACTGGTTGGTGGGATGTTTCTGACGGCCGGAACACACGGTACCGATCAGATGTTCGTCCAGCGATACCTCTGCGCTCGCACCTCACACGACGCACGCCGAGCACTGGTTTGGAGCGGTGTGGTGATCTTCTTTCAGTTTGCTCTATTTCTTGCGATTGGACTAATGCTTTGGGTGTATTACACGACCTACGCCCCGGACGACCTCGCAACTATCACAGTGGACGGTGTCGTTCAGACCGACCGTATCTTTCCGTTGTTTATGATGGCTCATCTACCGGTCGGCATTCGCGGACTAGTTGTCGCCTCAATCGTTGCGGCCGCGATGTCAACACTATCCTCTTCTCTTAATTCCTCTGCCGCCTCAACCGTGGGTGACTTTTATATACCAATAACCAGTGCAACCCGATCCGACCGGCACTATCTCTGTGCTGCTCGCTGGGCCACGGTCGTATGGGCTGTTGTTCAGATAGCGGTGGCGATTATCGCTGTAGCATTTTCGAAACGTGTTGTTGACGAAGTATTGGGAATTCAGTCTTTCACCGGAGGTCTTCTCCTTGGCGTGTTTTTGCTGGCTCTCTCTTCAGTTCCCCGAAGTGCCGCACCTGTAATCGGCATGATGGTTGGTACTGCAGTGCTGGTCGCGCTCAAACTTCTGACCGCGGTATCGTGGCAGTGGTATGTGCTTGTTGGAGCGCTCACGACTTTCGGGATTGGTTGGGTGCTCGGCCAAGTCGTACCCAATATTCCATCAAAGACGGATCCAACGACGCAATGATCGATTTCAAGCTAGCCCGGCAGGTGATTTCGAGGGCAGTACCCACTGCATTTCCTGCAGCGGTGGTCAATGTCGGACACCACGATGAGGTTCTCTGGCAAGAGCCATTCGGTGTACTGAGCCACAAACCTGAGGCGCCGGCGACACGACTTGAAACCATTTTTGATCTCGCCTCGTTGACGAAAGTACTCGCCACGGCGACCGTCGCGATGACCGCAGTCGACAACCGGCGGCTCGCGCTTGAGGATCCCGTGAGTCACTGGATCCCAGGATGGCGTAGTCAAGACCGAAAGGTCGTTAACGTTGGCGACCTCTTAGCGCACGCTTCCGGCTTAACAGGACACCTGCCCTTTTATCGTGACCATCGGGGACGGGCTGAGTTTGAAGATGCTATCTGCACATTGCCGCTCGAATATGTCCCGCGGTCACGGTCAATTTATAGTGACCTCGGGTTCATTCTTCTTGGTTTCCTTCTCGAAGACGCCGGCGGAACCTCTCTGCAGGCGCAGTTCGATCAACTTGTGAAAGATCACCGATGGGGTGAGCTCTGTTTTAGGCCAAATGTTACGTTCCGTGACCGTATTGCACCGACGGAGGTTGACTCCTGGCGCGGTCGTCTCCTGATTGGAGAGGTCGATGATGAGAACACTTGGGCACTGAGCGGCGTCGCCGGTCATGCTGGCCTATTCGGAACGGCGCTTGCGGTCGGGAGATTCGCGCAAACAGTTCTACAGCAGGCCAGAGGCGGCACGCCGCTCTCGCAGTCAGAAACTTTTCACCGGTTTATCACCCGTACCACCGTGCCTAAGAGCTCCCGCGCACTCGGCTGGGACACCATGTTGCCGACCTCGTCATGCGGGACCCGAATGTCAACCACTGCAATCGGACACACCGGCTTTACAGGAACCTCACTGTGGATCGATATCGAGGCCGACCTGTATGTGGTGCTGTTGACGAATCGAGTCTGCCCTTCCCGTACGAACGACGCTATTCTTGATGTCCGGCCGGCATTTCACGATGCCGTTATCGCCGCGCTCATCTGATGCGTCTTACGCTTCTCGATTGGTTCGTGCTCATAGCGATGCTCGCGATCCCGATGGTTGTCTCGCTCTGGCATTACCGGCGCGCCGGCTCAGACCTCGGGCAATTCTTTCTTTCTGGACGCGACCTCCCATGGTGGCTAGCCGGCACGTCAATGGTAGCGACGACGTTCGCGGCCGATACCCCACTGGTCGTGACGGGTCTTGTCGCGACAAACGGCATATCCGGGAACTGGCTCTGGTGGAACGCGGGGTTGGGCAGCATGTTGACCGTCTTTTTCTTCGCGAGGCTCTGGCGTCGCGCCGGCATCGTAACCGACATCGAGTTTACAGAGCTGCGATACACCGGTCGCCTGGCAGCACTCCTTCGTATTTTTCGTGCGTTTTATCTGGGCCTACCACTCAACTGCCTGATCATTGGGTGGGTCAACCTGGCCATGTCAAAGGTTTTATCAATCACGCTTGGATGGGATCAGTTCACAGCAGTCTTCCTGGGTCTGGCGGCCACGGGTCTCTACGCCTCTCTGGCCGGCCTACGAGGAGTGGTGATAACGGATTTCATACAGTTTGGCTTCGCGATGGCTGGCTCCGTCGCCCTCGCTTGGTTTGCACTGACTCATGCTGACGTCGGGGGCCTCGACGGACTGATAGCCCGGTTACCCTCATCAACTTTTGAGCTTCTCCCCCGAATTGCAGTCGGCGGCTCGGCGAGCGAGACACTTGCATTACCGGTCGCTGCATTCATGGCCTACCTGGGAGTCCAATGGTGGGCCAGTTGGTATCCCGGCCAGGAACCCGGCGGCGGGGGTTATGTCGCCCAGCGGATAATGTCGACACGAGACGAGCGTCACTCCTTGTTTGCAATGCTGTGGTTTACCGTAGTCCACTACTGCATCCGACCATGGCCGTGGGTGCTTGTGGCGCTCGCGTCTCTCGTGCTCTACCCTGGCCTGGTTGATCCAGAGTCTGGATACGCTCTGGTCATGCGTGATCACCTTCCGATCGGATGGCGCGGGTTGTTGGTCGGTGCCTTCTTTGCTGCCTACATGTCGACGGTCTCCACCCAGTTAAACTGGGGCGCCTCGTATCTTGTGAATGACATTTATTCGCGGTTTCTCCATCGTGCGGCATCCAGCCTAGAGCTCGTACGTGCGTCTCGGATCGCTACGCTGGCGATCATGGCTCTCAGTGCCGTCGTAACGTTCTACTTGGAGAACGTCCGCCAAGCGTGGGAGTTCGCCTTAGAATCGGGGGCAGGGGTCGGGCTCGTTCTGATTCTTCGATGGTACTGGTGGAGGATCAATGCTGCGTCAGAGCTCTCGGCGCTCCTCGCGGCGGCAATCGGATTTGTCGGGCTTCGCGTGTTTACGGATATCCCGTTTCCCGATTCACTACTCTATCTCGTGCCATGGACAACGGCCTGTTGGCTCACCGTTACCTGGTTGACCCCTGCCGAACCTATGTCGCATCTCGCTGCCTTCTACACCAAGGTCAGACCGGCTGGCCCAGGATGGGCTCCGGTCGTTGCGGTCGTAAATGGAGGCTCTCCCAGACCTGAGTCACTGACTCTGATGTGGCTGGACTGGGTGGCTGGATGCATCGTGGTATACGGCATGCTCTTCGGCGTAGCCGGTCTCTTGTTCGGTTCGCCGGCTCGGGCGAGCGGAGCGCTCTTCGGAGCATTTCTCGCCGGCATCTGGCTGTATCGAGACCTGACAACGAAGAATTAAAACCAGCAGTCAGAGCCCCTGAATCGTTCCGGCTGTCACCCTCAGGGTTGTAGCGGTTACCTATCGATCAATCCCGACGTCCCGACGTCTCTCGACCCTCTAGCTCGATCGGCTTCTCTGATTCCATCAACGCCTCGACCCGGACGAAATAGTGAGGCTTCTGCCTCCGATCCGGTTCTACCCGATCCGCGCCGAGATGGTTGAATTCCGGTGTCCAAGACACCGGTGTCAGGTTCAGTCGCACTCGGTGCGTAGACAAAGAACCACTCGTCGTATTGCTCTTGATTGTTATAGCTCCGCAAAGATGCCTCCTCGCTCAGACTGACCACTCCGACCACGCCACCTGAGCGGTCCTCTCCGAATTGGCTCCGTTCGGTGCTTTGCGCTCCGCCACCGGTATCGCCTAGTGACTCACCGGGCCGGTCGCCCGTTGCCGGCACATTTCGTATGTCTGCTATTTGAGAGAAATAAACGACGCGAAAGTCTCCGCCATCGGTCATCGGATCGGCATAGAGCTTTCGAAGGAATCTTCGCTCGACGAGGGTCTCAAAATCTGACGGATTGGCTCCGACGTAGCGCCGCTGGTATAGCTCTACCGCTCGTGCGTACTGCTCGCCTCGAAAGATTAACTCAGCTTCACGTTCACGTTTCACTGTTTGATTCCACACCGGTAGG
This sequence comes from Vicinamibacteria bacterium, assembly GCA_963578805.1. Classification (GTDB taxonomy): domain Bacteria; phylum Acidobacteriota; class Vicinamibacteria; order Vicinamibacterales; family UBA8438; genus CAUZIB01. The sequence goes on from CAUZDY010000015.1 coordinate 37,889, forward strand.
AGGATTGACGACAGGACTCCCATCATTCCAAGCAGAACAAGAAGTCCTGCCATGGCGTACCCTCTCGCGTCACGCAATCGTCCCCGTACCAAAAGTCGACACATGTCTATAGAATGAATCTCAATCTTCCGAATGTCGGGAGCGCTGGCCGTGTTCGCCGCATATGCGATTTTCTTTTTCATGGTCCGCTCTTGCGCTCATTCTGGCCTACCTGTTCGGTGTGCAGGGCTGCGAGAACCTCCCACTCTTGGCGCCGACTGAATCGACGATCATTGTCGTGGTCAGCGATCCCGTGATCCCTGTCGATGGAGAAGCGGTCATCACGGCGGTAGTGACGGAATCGGTCGGTACGCCGGTACAAAATGACACCCTAGTGACCTTCTCGACCACGCTCGGAACCGTGAATCCGCAGGAGAGCCAAACCCAGGACGGTCGGGCCACGACCCGACTATTGGATGGGAAGACGGTCGGCACCGCTACGGTTACCGCGTTCTCCGGTCAATCGATATCCAGAGCTGTATCGGTCCGAATCGGACCGATACCCCCTCCCTCGCCGTAGACCGAGCACACAGCTGCCCGCTACCAGTCTACGTACACCGTTCCGTCGAGCGCCGTTCCCTCGTAGGTCGTCTTGACATCGAAGACACCCTGCGCCAGCGGATCGTTCGGATCCAGTTCGGCCAGAATTGGCTCCCACGTGTCCTCTGAGTTTGTGAATGGATCAAGCGGCATCGCCCGTAAATACCCATCGGTCACCAGCGTCCCTAGAGCGGAAGGATATTGTTGCTTATCGGCGTAATACTGATCGATCGCGTCACGCATCTGAAACAGGTCTACCTTAAGCACCGCCTCGCGCGAACGAGTAATTGCGTTACGATAGCCGGCCACGGCGATAGTCGACAGAATAACAATCAGCGACATGACGACCGTCAGTTCGACGAGCGTAAACCCACCGTGACGGCGTGCCCAGCAGTGCGCTGCTACCACTCCCGATACCTCGTCCCATCTAGCGCCGTTCCGCGTGCTCGAGAATAGACGTCGTACACATTTCCTCCGCCCCACGCGGTCGCCGTCGGGGAGTCTTGATAGGATCTTAGCCCCCAATCAGTGCTCTTCGTGACCGGGTCGATCGGCATGCGACGCAAGAATTTGATCTTCCGCCCGGTAGCGTCGTTTCTAGCTTCGACCCCCTCGACGAGAATATCCAAATCAGGTGGGTACCCTTCACTTTCTGAGTCCACGTTTGTCCCGCCGATCACTCCTAAGTCGTCAGCGTCCTTGTAAGCATCGATCGCCGTTCGTATTTCGCGGAGCGCCCGACGCAGTTCAGATTCCCGTTGGCGTTGAACTGTGAGCTGGCTCAGGGGAACAATTACAGAAGCAAGAATCAAAAGAATTACGGTGACGACCAGTAGTTCAACGAACGAATAACCGCGCTCGCTCGACGAGTGGAAAGACCGGGGCCGAAAATGTAATGTCATCCCATCATGCGGCTAGTCAGTCAGCGTACGCTCACGGTCGTCGGTTTAAAGCTCAACATCAACGGAGCTCCCGTCGATGTCAACCCAAGCCCGCTCGTCGACAGGATGGATACGCCTTGCGCGACCGGTTTAAACATCACACGAGCAACCAGTCCTGATCCCGCCGCCCCCGTTCGATCACCCATTCTTGTCAGCGCTAAATCTATTCGTCCTGTTTCAGGATTTACGTCCTGGGCGAAAGTGACGTCCACACTTCCCTGTTTCATAAAGCTTCCTTCCTCGATTGTACTTACGCGAAGCACCTCGGGATCGAACGTCAAACTGAGGCTTAACGTGGACAGTTGAGACGCTCCGCTAATTGAGATCGGAACCGTGTAGTTCCCGCTTCCGAGTGTTACCTGAGTTCCGGCCACGGGCACAATCTCGACCTGTGGCCGAAGCGTCGCAGGGTCAGCTCCAAATACAAGTCCAGGCGTCGGTGTCGCGGTGACGTCATCACCTCCAGAATCAATCGGGTCAGGAGCCGCACCATCCGCTGGTGAGATGAGCGGTGGCGGTCCAGTGACACCCATGTTTTGTTGTGTTCCGATAAAAATCGGACTGACATCCCGTTGTGTCACCTCATGGGTTCGAACAATTCTCGGTGTTAGCAGCATAATTATGTCGGTCGAGCTGATCGACTGGTCGTTCGACGAGAAAAGCTGCCGGATGAGCGGCAAATTCAGTATGCCAGGAAATCCGCGTAACGAGCGGCGATCCTCTTCCCGCAGCAACCCGGCCAAGAGATTCGATTCGCCGTCTCTCAGCCGGAGCCGAGTGATCACGCGACGTGTCCCAAATGTTGGCAGCGCCTGTCCGGCCACATCGATATTCGCGCCCAGCGTGCTGTTCTCGACCTCCAGGTCCAGGATGATCTCATTATCGTAGGTCACTCGAGGTGTCATGAGCAGATTCACACCGACGGATCGATACTCAAATGACGTCAGCGGGTTAACTGCCACACCACCGGTTGCGATCGCGGTGAACGACGTCGACGGCACCGGGATGTCGTCACCAAGGTTCAGCGTGAGTTGAGTCCCTTCCTGTCCTCGTAACTGCGGCTTTGCGACCAATCTTGTTTCTGAATCCGATTCCAGAAAATTGATAATCGCGGCTGGTACTGCGAGGTAGAAATCGGACGGGCTGATTCCATTCGAGAGCAGGTTTGCATTAAATGGCGACGACGCCACCGCATTCGGTGCGGTTCCGGTTGACCGCACGGACGCGGGCGAAAACAGCCCACCAATCGAGTACTGCGTTAGATCGAGTCCAAACTCCCGTGCGCGTTCGCGGTTCACCTCCAAAATCTGAACGTCAACCACCACTTCTGCTCGTGGTTTGTCGTTCGCCGCAATCACCTGCTCGATGATGGCCGCGACCGGAGTCGTAGCTCGAACTGTGATGGTGTTGGACGTGGTATTTGGAACGATCTGTGGTTGGATTGCCAGCGTTGGGGCCCGGACAACCTGGGTCAGAAGCGTTGCCAGTTCAGCGACGTCGGCGTGCGACACGTAGAACGTGCGAATCACCTGTTCTTCATATTGCGCCCTCTTTTGGGGTGTGTCGGGCACAATGATCACACTTCGTTTGTTAAGCACCTTGTAAAAGTGCTGATTAGCCCTCAAAATCTGGTCTAACGCTTCTTCGATCGTTACCTCTTCCAATTGAACCGTGTACGCACGGTCTTGAAACTGCTGGTCATAGGTCACATTGATTCCTGTAGCGCTACCGATGAAATCTAAGATATCCCGAAGGCTCGCGTTGTTGAATTGAAAACCCAGGAGATCACCGGACGCCGGATCCAAGAGTGGAGGTTCTGAGTCTACCCGCGCCTGTTCGCGCAGAAGCTCCATCGCCGAAGGCGGTCGCAACGATTCGACGAGGCTTCGAATTCGTCGTTCAAGAGACGCCACGATGGCGATGAGCTGGCCATTCGTGGGATCGAACCGGCTTGCGCGGCGATATTCAGCCAACGCCTCTGGGAGCTCATCACGGCTGTCGTGCTCACGAGCCCGCGCGAAATGTACCGCCGCCGCGCGTTGCATCGCCCGTTCGAGAGCGATTCGATACCGGGGGTCACCGGGTTTATCCTGGAGAGCCTGCCTGTAGAACTCGACGGCCGCTTCCCAATTTTCGAGGTCTGCTGCGGCGTTACCCTCCCGAAATGCTCCCGCTGAAGCGCAGCCAGAGAGTAACGTCACCGCCAATAGCAAACCAGTCAGGCGAGCGAGCGATCCGCACCGAAGATGTCGCCCCAGGTTTCTCACTACATGTCTCCTACCCGCACACCTGATGTCTAGGAATCGCCGAGTCTCAATACCTGCCGACGACCGTCGTCCACAGATTCGACTTCCACCCACGTCGGACCCAAACTCACAATCCGGTAGCGGCCTTCAAGAATCTCTCCCTCACGCCCGTGAAATACGACGTCACCATCAGTCAATACAGCGATGCGTTCGCCGGTTCCTAGCCCGTCGACGAGACCGATCATGCGCAGCCTATCACCGGATACGACCTCGGCGACGGAAGAGGCCGTTACCACTGGTTCACCAGTCCCTGACGGTAGCGCTTGATCCAGAACGGACGGTGCGGACAAACTCGATCCACCCAATCGAAACGGGTTCCGAGGCCGCAGCGACATCTGCGGGCGGACCTGATCGATCGCCTCAAGCTGCACGGCCAGTTCAGCCTGCTCCACTGTATCCTGTGACGACCCACTGCTTATGTCAGTTTGCTCCATTGGAGCACCCAGAGTCGAGTCGACCTGCACGTCCTGACACGCTCCGCACACAAGAAACATCGCACAGGAGGTCACGACCCGTGTCCATGGCATTTTCATCGTTAGTTCCGGTCAGGCTCCGAGCGCAGCCCGATAGTAAGTCGACACACTGAGGGTTAGCCCCAAGGCTGCTTCCTCCTCACTTTGAATGAGCACGATTTCGTGAATGACGATGAACTCCGAGGCTTCTTCAACCGCCGCGATGAACGCACGAATGTCTGCCCACTCGCCGGTCAAAAGCATTGTCAGGCGTAAACGAATCAAGTTGCTGCCTTCCTCGTGATCAGACGAACCGTTGCGTCGCTCTATCCGAAGGTCGTGTGCGCTCGCAAATGCGGCGAGTCTTGCGTACGTGATTTCACGAGCACTTGCCAGGTCTCGCGGGAGAATCTCAGTATAGAAGCGCTCAAGTTGTTCACTGGTAACACTCATTTCGTCCGTCGTCCCTCGCGCAGCCCGGTAACTCCGCTGAGCCGTCGCGAGAGTCTGTGCCGAGGCTGCTTCGCGCTGACGTGCCTGAGCCGCACCAATCGTCAGGGGATATACTGCGAGCACGTGCAAACCCACAACCGCAGCGACCGACACTGCGACCGCTAAGAACGCAAGCCGCTTCTCAGCGACGATCCTGCGAAGCTGAATCACTGCGTCACCCCCTCGAGCGCTTCACCGTCGAACGCCTCACTGGGTATCGGTACATACTGTCCATAGAGAACCGCTCGGTAGAGGCCGTCGTCCGTTACTTCCTCCTCGCGGGATAAAACGTCAGTAAACGCGCCGGTCCCCTCCAGTCGCTCGATAAATTGGCCAATCGCATCGACGCTCTGACTGACAATACCCACCTGCGCACCGACAGTGCCGTCGATTACATCAGGACGCACGGATGTCAGCATGACATCGTTCGGAAGTGTGGCCTCGATTTGATTAAGGAAGCCAGTCCACGAAAACATCCGCTGGTCGATCAGGAGATTCACTTCAAGAGAGGCAGCGACAAGCCGGTAGAGCTCCGTTGTTCCCGCCCCGCGCTTGAGTATCGCCGTCTGGTTAAGGATCTCCTGCGTCCGCTCCTCATTCGATTTGGACGCCTCTATCAGAGCTGCCCGCTCCTGGAGCAAATCAGACAACGCTATCCAGCCAGTCATCAAAAAAAATGCTGCGACTAGGGCGATGCTCCATAAGACCACGTGGATCGCTCTCTCGTTGTAGAACGGTCTCGTCGCAAGATTTGTCCGCAACATCTCAGAATCAGATTCGCCGTCTATTCACGCCGCCTACAGCCGTTGGCGCATCACGAGTCCGATCGGTGCAGCCAACGAATCAAGTTTGATCGGATTGACGTTCAATGACGACGTCACCTGTGGCGAAGCCAATTGCTCGACCTTGATACCAAGACGCTCTCCCAATGTTTGACGTGCGGCATCGGACGCCATCGGCGTATCGGCGCTTACCACCAGAACTGTTCGCCCCATGCCTTGTCCCTCAAGCCGGTCTTCGTAGTACATCGCGCTCTGATGCACAAGATCGCTCACATCGCTTTCGCTCAGCGTTGGACAGTTCCGAAAAAAAATAAGGTCGGGTCCCCTCATGATGGCTAATGTGCTGTCATAACGCGAGATATGTAGGAGAAGCCAATCGGAGTCCGTGTCTGGTGCCATGACCAAGGCGACGTTAACTAGGTTGAAAGTGGCCAAATCGACCAGACCGGCGTAGGCGCCCGCGGCCGAACAGACTTCCTCATACTCCTCCACGATGTCACGGCGAGCCACCGCCACGACGAACTCTCTTCCTCCGTTTCCCCCGAGAGTACCCGGGGTATAAGCAAGCTGCGCGTCTTCTACACGAAACGGAAGCGATTTACGAATTTGCCACCCGACGAGACGGGCAAGGTCATCCGGTCGAGACGGCAGCTCGTCGAAGCTAACGAATGACACTTTTGCGATACGGTCTGGCACCACGAGACCGATTCGTGTCGTCCGGCGTGGTAGCTGCCTGAGCACCTCACGAACGGCCTCGACGACAACGTCCCGTTCGATCATGTTAGCCGCCACCGCGGTAGGTTCAAGGGCACCGCCTGGGAGGTCAATCCGGACGTGGCTGATCAGTTTTGGTGTCGAGTTGACCCAAGTAAGAGCAGCGCCTGTCACACCGTCTGCAGCAATCTCGACTCCAACCGATGGCCCCCCGGTCGATATCGCAGTCCGGAGAAAACGGCCCAACTTACTCAACAAAAGTCACCTTGTTGATCTCTCGGAGCGTCGTCACGCCTGCGAGGACACAGTCAACGGCCGTCTCTCGCAAGAAACGCATCCCCTCCTCTCGCGCCGCCTTCTTGATCTCCGAAGTAGCCTTTCGGTCCAAAATCATCTCTCGGATGGTGTCGCTAAGATCAAGGAGCTCACAAACGGCCGTACGTCCCTTGTAGCCCGTCCCGCCACATTCGATGCAGCCACCGCCCTCGAAGAACGTATACCGGTCAGTCCACTCAGGATCGAGACCGGCTTCGATGAGCTCACTGCGCTCAATCTGGACGCTATGCTTGCACTCCAAGCAGATCGTCCGGACTAATCGCTGAGCTAAGACACAGTTGAGCGCCGACACGAACTGGTATTCCTCGACACCCATATTCAGGAAGCGACCCAACACATCAACAACATTGTTGGCATGCACCGTCGTAAACACCAGGTGTCCCGTGAGCGCCGACTGGATCGCAATTTGTGCCGTCTCGGGGTCACGAATCTCACCCACCATGATCTTGTCGGGGTCGTGACGTAGAATCGAACGGAGACCACGAGCGAAGCTCAGACCCTTCTGCTCGTTGATCGGAATTTGTGTAATGCCTTGTAGTTGATACTCTACTGGGTCTTCAATCGTTATAATCTTGTCTTCAGACGACTGGATCTCTGACAACGCGGCGTAAAGCGTCGTGGTCTTTCCACTTCCCGTCGGTCCCGTCACGAGTACCATCCCATACGGCTCGGCGATGTATTTTCTGAACCGCTTGAGTTCATCGTCTGGAAAGCCCAAAATATCCAGACGTAACTCACGAAATTGCTCGCTGATTAATTCCTTATCAAGGATCCGAATGACGGCATCTTCTCCGTGAATGCTCGGCATAATCGACACGCGACAATCAACCGCCTTCCCGGGCAGCCGCACTTTAAACCGGCCGTCTTGAGGAACGCGCTTCTCGGCGATGTCGAGTTCTGCCATCACTTTGATCCGGGACAGGATCGGACTATGGAACTGCTTGTCGATCGGTCGCATGGCCGATTGCAGGACCCCGTCGACGCGATACTTGACGTAGACTGCGTCATCCTGTGTTTCCACATGAATATCGCTGGCCCGTCGCTGGATCGCGGTGTAAATCATCGAGTCGATTAAACGGATTATCGGACTGATGTCACTCGTTAGTCGCTCTACACTCAGGCTGTCTTCGCTCGATTCGTCATCGTGTAGAAGCTGGATCTCGAAACCCTCGGTCGCCTCATCCAGGACTCGCTGGGAACCTTCGCTCTTCTTTAAAATAGACTCGATCAAAGACGGGGTCCCAACGGTCACCTTTATCGCTGAGCCCAACAACAGGGGTAACTCGTCTAGTTTGGGCACGTCGGTCGGATCGGCAACCACGACCACTAGCGTTCCGCCCTCGCGCCGATGCGGGACGAATCCGTATCGCAACATCACGTCGGTCGGAATCGAGCGAAACAACTCCTGATCGATGTAAAACCGATCCATGTCGACATATTCAAGTCGATATCGCTCGGCGAGTCGTCGTGCGTGGGCTACCTCGTCATCGCTGTTACGTCTTTGTTCAGAAAGGTCTGGATCGGTCGGCGCTGGTGTCGAGCTTGTGAGCTTGACGACGTCCGGCCTGGTTGGCACGGACGTCTCGGTACTCCTTGAATCCGGCATCAGACGATCGACCCGAGCTGAATAAGCGGCATGTACAATGCAAGAAGCAGGCCCGCGATGATAATCCCCATAATTACCAAGAGCAGCGGTTCCACTAAAGTCATAAAACGGGACAGCGCGGTTTCGATTTCTTCATCGAAGAAATCCGCAACACTGGTCAGCATCTGCTCCAGCGCTCCGGTTGACTCGCCGACCTCGACCATCTTGACCGCGACCGGTGGAAAGATGCCGTGTTTCGACAATGTTGTCGACAGAGACTGTCCTTCCCTCACCTCCCGAGACACGGTAACGAGCTGCTGAGAGAAATACCGGTTACCAATTGACTCACCGGCAACATCAAGCGCGGTGACGAGCGGAATCCCACCCCTTAGTAACGTGGACAGTGTTCGCGCCAGCTGAGAGGTTGCAAATTTCCGAGCAATGCTTCCGACACCCGGTATCTCCAATAGAACGTGGTCAAGTATGGCTGGACTGCCTGACTTTCGCAGCCACGCCCACCCGAGTGCCGCGCCTGAAACCATGACGACCACAATGGTTAGAAGATTTTGATGCAGTGCTTCGGATGTTGCCACGATGGCACGGGTACTCAACGGAAGCTCGGCACCAAGACCGTCATAGAAGTTCCCAAATTCTGGGACGACGCGGAGCACAATGATTCCGACTACGACGGTCGACAACGCCAACAGAATCGCCGGGTAGATCAGAGCCGAGACCGTCTTACGACGGACGGTGCCGATGACACGCGAATAGGCAATATACCGCTGGAGGACCTCGTTCAGGCTTCCGCTCTTTTCTCCAGCCAGCAGCGACGCTGTATACACCCCAGGGAATAGATCTCCGTGCGCTGCGAAGGCATCAGACAGAGCCACCCCGCTTCGCACCCGGTCGTGTACATCATCGAGGACCAGCTTCAGTACCGAGTTTTCGACCCGCTGGCGGAGAATGTCGAGTGATTGGACCACCGGTATGCCAGCATTTAGCAGGGTCGCTAATTCCTGGTTAAAAACGATGAAATCACGGGCTTTAACCCGCCGCCCCTGTGAAAGCGACCGCGCGAGTGAGCTAAACGTCCCTTTTCGCTGGAGAGATAGGACACACAGGCCCTTCTCGTTCAGCTGTTGTCGGAGCTTCGCCTCGTCCTCGGCGATGTAGATCCCCTGAACAATCTCACCGCCAGACGAGCCGAGTCGACAGTGAAACTCCATACTCGCTCCCCCGTCGCGGTCCCAGTCTATTTGTCCGACAATAGATTATCGGCGCCGACCCTGTAACAATACGGATCCGAACGCCTTAAACAACACGTTTCCTTGCGGTTACGAGTGAGTATGTCGATGGCGATCTTGATACGCCTGGTTAAGTTCGAACCTAATTAGTCACTCTGATTGGCTTCGACTAGGTCCAAGACCTTGGCGACATAGCGACGGGTTTCTGGAAACGGGGGCACCCCTGCAAACTTCCGAACCGATCCTTCACCAGCATTGTATGCAGCCAGCGCTCCGGCGATACCGAATTTTTCAATTAGGCGACGCAGGTGACGGGTTCCGGCTTCGATATTCTGAACCGGATCAAATGGATCGCCAATGGCATACTCGTCAGCTACGGCCGGTGTCAGCTGCATCAGCCCCATCGCTCCGCGGTGCGATAGCGCTCTCGAACGGTAGCTGGACTCCGCTTCGATCAGTGCGTGGATAAGGTATCGATCTACGCCATGACGCTTCGACGCCCCCTGAATCAGGGCACCATACGGTCGCTCCAGCATCCGCAGACCTGAGTTTTGTGTGGGTGAAACCGCCACGACGAGTTCCTGATCGCTGCGTGGTGTCTCATCCAGTTCGATCCGATCGATTAACAAGGGATCGCAGCGCACCGACCCACCTCCGTGAAGCTCAAGCACGATGGTTTGTCCGTCGACATGATGCCTAGCAATTGTCATCACACGACCAGACGCAAAGTGTACAAGTTCGAAGCCGGTTGGTGCTGCAGCAGGAGCGCTGAAACAAGCCACGGCCAAGAAGCCCGCCAAGGTGGTGGTTCGAAGTGTAGCCATTCTATCGAACGTAGCACAGGTCGAACGACCTTCACAAACTGACCTAGGGTGACAGGGGTTCCAGAAACGCGTAAAAGACTCGTGCGCCAAGACTTCTCAGATCTGCACTCAAACCGCCTGAAACCGATTCCGGCACAAATGTCTGATCGACATACAGATCGATTGTGACAGAATCGGCGTCGCCTAACTGCGCGACACCTAGCGGAATCTCGTGGAATTGATTCTCCAGACTGTCGAGCCTAATCTCATAAATCACTTGCTCACCGATCCGAATCTCGACTTCCTGGGGGGTCTCAAAATAATCGAAACGGCCAGAGAGCTCAAGATAAAACACGGCGTCTGACCTAGGGTTTCGAAATGAGAAACTAGCCTTCTCGGTTGTCCAACGCCACATCACCTTGGTCTCTGGGTCGGTCTCGTTGCCGTGCCAGCCATCCTGATAGTAGACAAAACTACTCTCCGCTTGGGGTGCGATAGCGACCGACGTGGCTCGATAGGCTTTCTCGCCGATCGAATCACCTGTCAACGCCCACCGCTCTCCCGTGGCCGGCGAGTACAACCCGACCGTCACTATCGAGTCACCAACATAGGGATACATCGGGATCCGTTCCCGTCGTGTGTACGAGATTGTCTGGCCAGGCTGCCACTGACTGGTCGGCACGGACGGCTCATGGTCGGCAGCCCACATCATGTCTCCGTTCACATCAAGAAAGTGCACCATCACCCACAGGTCTTCCTCAAGCGGTTTCAGATCCGGTGACACGACGAACTGAATTGCCATCTTGACCGGTCCACCGAGCGGTACGACTTTCCGGTCCAGCTGAAGGGTCACAACGGCCACGGGATCGTCGGACAACCCCGAACTACAGGCTATCATCGCGATACCGACGGCAGCCGGCGCGAGCCGGGACAGCCAGCGGCGCGGTAAACAGGCCAATGTGTAGAATCCTCCTTCGCTCGGAACTACGTTGGGATAAGTGTCGCCATGGTAACGTGTTGTCGCACTTACGGCAATATGGTACGCTTCCGGCGCATTTGACTGCAGACGCGGTTGCGCCCTTCCGCCGCGGAGGACCATCGAATGACGCTTGAAGCACTTGGTATGGTAGAGACGAAAGGCTTGGTCGGTTCGATTGAAGCGGCCGACGCGATGGTGAAGGCCGCCAATGTCGTCCTCGTTGGCAAGGAGTACATCGGTGCGGGTTACGTCACGGTTATGGTGCGCGGAGATGTGGGTGCGGTCAAAGCCTCGACCGACGCCGGTGCCGCAGCGGCCAGGCGTGTCGGCGAACTCGTCTCCGTCCACGTTATTCCGAGACCTCATAGTGAGGTCGAAAAAATTCTCCCGAAGGCTAAAGACGCGTCGAAGTAGCACCGAGAGGGCATGAGCCAACCCTCCTCTCTCTCCTCTTCGCTGGATCGCGATCTCATCTCGATCAGTGAGGCTCGTGCGCAGGCGCGCCGGGCGAAGGCGGTCCAGCCTCAGCTCGAACAACTTACACAGAAGCAGATCGATACGATCGTTGACGCGATGGCCACTGCCGTCACGGGCGAAGCTGAGTCGCTCGCGGCGCTCGCCGTTCACGAGACCGGATTCGGTGTGGTTGCCGACAAGGTCCAGAAGAACCTATTTTCGGCCCGAACCGTGCACGAGTTTATCCGTCCGATGAAGACGGTTGGAGTTATTCGCTCCCTCAGTGACCGACGAGTACTGGAAATTGCTCAACCGTTTGGTGTCGTTGCGGCCGTCGTCCCGTCCACTAATCCAACGTCGACAACGATCTACAAAATTTTAATCGCGATCAAGGCGCGGTGTGCTTTGGTGATCAGCCCACACCCTGCCGCCGTCAGGTGTATCACGCAAACCGCTGAGTTGATGAATCGCGCGGGTCTCGGTGCCGGGCTCCCTGATGGTGCAATCAGCTGGATGCAGACCGTGACCCTCGAAGGCACCCAAGAGCTGATGCGGCATCGCGACGTCGCGGTGATTCTGGCCACTGGTGGCATGGGTTTAGTGCGGGCCGCCTACTCTGCCGGGAAACCAGCTTACGGCGTCGGTCCGGGAAACGCACCGGCCTACATCGAACGTTCCGCCGACTTACCCAAGGCGGTGCAGGATATCGTAGCCGGTAAGACATTCGACAACGGGTTGCTCTGCTCTTCGGAGAACTCGGTGGTGGTAGACCGTGTGGTCGCCGACGATGCAAAACGTGAGTTCAAAAACAACGGAAGCTCTTTTCTCTCTGCCGCCGAATGTGAGGCTTTGGCTAAGGTCCTCGTTACATCGGAACGGCTACCCAACCCGACCCTGGTCGGGAGGCCCGCCACGGAGATAGCGGCTGCGGCAGGAATTACGGTGCCGACCGACACTCGTGTGTTAATCGCTCCACTCGACGGGGTTGGTCGTGATTACCCGCTATCGATCGAGAAACTGTGCCCCGTCCTCTCGTTTTATGTCGTCGACGACTGGAACGAGGGGTGCGAACGATGTATAGAAATTCTCCGGCATGGCGGCATGGGACATACCATGTCAATTCACTCCCGTGACGAAGGAATCATCTTAGAGTTTGGCCTTAGGAAGCCGGCGTCTCGAATTGTCGTCAACACCCCAACGACTTTGGGGTCAATTGGAATGACCACCGGTCTCGACCCATCCATGACGCTTGGCTGTGGAGGCTACGGTGGAAATATTACGTCGGACAATATCTCGCCGATGCATTTACTCAACATAAAACGTCTTGCTTACGAAACCCGCTCCGTAGCCGACCTTCGAACCTCGACAATGACACCAGCGGAGACACCCCGGGCCGAGAAGCCTGCCATTGACCCAGTGACGCTGGCGCAGCGAATCGATCTTTTCTTATCGACGAGAGGTGTGACCAAGACACAGGAAGCCGCCCCTCCACCAATCTCCCAGGCGAAACCATCAGAGCCGCAGGCGACACCGGTTGAATTTGTGTGTGAGGACGATGTACGCGAGGCGATCGAAGGCGCTCAGTCGATCGTCATCAACGATAAGACGATCGTTACACCGTCCGCACGCGACCTTGCTGAGCTCCATCACGTGTTCACCTACACTGGTCTCTCCACGAGGCACTGAGCTTGACTCCTCGGGCCGGTTGAGACGTTCCTTCCCGACACCCAAAACACTCCGCATCTGGGATGCTTGATATCTGCGTAAACTGCAGAACAATAATCGAGGTGGTCGCGCGGTCGCTAAATGTCGCAGAGTATAAAGCGAAGAGTTTTCAACTCTATATACTCTTCGTGACCGTCGAAATCCGTTCTCTTTCCATGTAAACAACGGTGTGTTAGACTCCGTTGTCAGCTTGCTGCGACACTCCCCTACATGTTTCGAACCCGGTACTCTTTCCTCATCGCGAATCGCACAACCGGCGCAACGAGCCGATTCACGGTTGGTCTCGGACCAGCCTGTGTTCTGTTTTTGGCGCTTTTCGTACTGCCGGTGACTCTCTTGGTTTACGCGGAACGGATCCAGTCACTCGCTGTCACGCGTCTCGAACTCCAGAACGCTCGTCTCGAGCTTGAAAATGTTGACTATCGAGCGGCCGCAAACGAAGTGGCTAGCCATCTGTCTGGACTCGATGACGAGATGCTTGAGTTGACCGGGCGAGTCAATATGGATCCGTCCATGCTACGGTCGATGTCGAAATTACCAGACAGCCTACGACTCGACGTGCCGCGAACTGTTAGCGAGGTGGAAGGGCAACTGGATGCGTTCGGCCGGTTGCGACTCCTTTTCGATTCGTTTACCGCGCGATTGGCGCGTGTTCGGCGAGCTGTGGCCTATCGGGAAGCGCTGGCTTCGGCGACACCGATCATCTGGCCATCCGATGGGTGGATATCTGCGACGTATGGCTATCGGACAGACCCATTTACCGGGAAGCGTAACTTCCATCCCGCGGTTGACATTTCCACTCAAAAAGGACAGCCCGTGTACGCAACGGCAACCGGCCGGATTATTTCTGCTCAACGGAATGGAGCGTACGGCAATCTCGTCGAGATCGACCATGGATTCGGACTGACAACACGATACGGCCACCTGTCAAAGTTTGGTGCGTCGGTGGGCGATACGATCCAGCGTGGCGACGTGATCGGCTACGTGGGTGCAACTGGTCGCGCTACCGGGTACCACGTGCACTACGAGGTTTGGTCGAACGGTCGTACGATCAATCCGAAGCAGCTGTTACTAGAGCGCCCTGCGACCGCTGCCAACTAGCGTCCTGAGTCCGCACAGCGCCATGCTGCACCGATTGCCGTGACGCTTCGCCACGTCGGTTGGTGGATCCGATCGAGTGTCAAAGCTTTTGTCCCCGCGTACTCCGGAAGGAACGGGTTGCGTATCGCAGAGACGGGACACTAGAATCATCGAATAGCTGCACTCATCAGACCCAACCTTATGAGTCACAGCACAAGCACTCGGTGCCGGCGACCTTGCGGTTGCATAATCTACCCGGATCTCGCGGTCATTATTTCCTGTCCACTCTGATGCTCGATACCATCCTGAAGAAGATCTTCGGCACCCAGAACGAGCGCGAGCTCAAACAGCTATGGCCCTTGGTCGCTGAGATTAACTCGCGCGAGAGCCGTATCCAGGCGCTTTCCGACGCTGAGCTTCAACGCCAGACAGGTGACTTTAAAGCACGGGTCGAGCAGGGAGAGTCACTCAACGATCTACTGCCCGATGCCTTTGCCGTCGTCCGTCAGGCAGGATGGCGCACGCTACGCATGCGCCACTTTGACGTTCAGTTGATCGGAGGGATGGTGCTTCATGCTGGCCAGATTGCTGAGATGAAAACCGGAGAGGGCAAGACGTTGGTCGCCACGCTTGCAGCCTACCTTAACGGACTTTCTGGCAAGGGTGTTCACGCAGTGACGGTCAACGATTACCTCGCCCGGCGCGACTCGGAATGGATGGGGCGAATTTACCGTTTCTTAGGCATGACAGTCGGCGTGATCCAGCACGACCTGCGGGATGCCGAGCGGACGGCAGCCTATGCGTGCGATATTACATACGGAACCAACAACGAGTTTGGCTTCGACTACCTGCGCGATAACATGAAGTTTGATATTTCGCAGTTCGTCCAGAGGCCGCACAACTTCGCAGTCGTAGACGAAGTAGACAGTATCTTGATTGACGAGGCAAGAACGCCGCTTATAATCTCTGGGCCCGCCGAGCAGTCCACCGAACTCTATAACGAGGTCAACCGGATCATTCCGAAACTCCAGGCCGGTGCCGTAACTCAAGGCAATGTTCCTGCCGAGGAGCGCGAGGCTCTCGAATCGACCGGTGACTTTCTCAAAGACGAAAAGCACAAAACCGTCGCGCTTACCGAGAGCGGTATTGCTAAGGTCGAGCAGCTGCTCAAAGCGCGCCTTCAACCCGGCGGCCTCTATGACCCCACGAACATGCCGCTTCTTCACCACGTCAACCAGGCCCTGCGTGCGCACAGCCTCTTTCGGCTCGATGTTGACTACATGGTTAAGGATAACCAAGTGGTCATCGTCGATGAATTCACCGGTCGATTGATGCCGGGGCGACGCTGGGGCGACGGCCTGCACCAGGCGGTGGAAGCCAAGGAGAAGGTCAAGATCGAGCGAGAGAATCAAACGCTCGCCACCATCACGTTTCAGAACTACTTCCGCAAGTACGACAAGCTCTCTGGCATGACTGGCACCGCCGAGACGGAAGCCCAGGAATTCGCCAAGATTTACGACCTAGACGTTATCGCGGTTCCGACCAATCGCGAACTATTACGTGTCGAAGGACCCGACGCTATCTACCGCACCAGCGATGAAAAATACCTAGCGATCGCAGAAGATATAGAGGAAAAGCAGAAACTTGGCCGGCCGGTTCTGTGCGGTACAGTCTCGATCGAGAAATCGGAGCGCCTCGCAAAGCTGCTGAAGCGCCGCGGCGTACGACACGTCGTCCTCAACGCCAAGTATCACGAGCAGGAGGCGGAAATCGTTGCTCAGGCGGGTCGAAAGGGCAACATCACAATAGCGACAAACATGGCCGGGCGAGGCACCGATATTCTCCTTGGGGGTAACGCCGAGTATATGGCCCGGAAACAAGCGCTTAAAGAAGAGGCGGCGGAGGAGATTGCAAAAACAGAGTTTCGCGTAGTCGACGACGAGACGTACGTCTATTTTTCTCACGGCGATCGCTACTACCGAATACCCCGAGAGGCCTGGCAGCGTGTCCTTTCGTTTTTTACGCAGAAGACCGACTCCGAGCACGCCGAGGTAGTCTCCGCGGGAGGACTCCACATCATTGGCACCGAGCGCCACGAAGCACGCCGTATCGACAATCAACTGCGCGGGCGAGCGGGTCGACAGGGCGACCCCGGTTCATCACAATTCTATCTCTCGCTTGAGGACGACCTGATGCGAATCTTCGGATCCGAGCGCATCTCAGGCCTAATGGAACGTCTTGGGATGGAAGAAGGTGTACCGATCGAGCACAAGATGGTCACCCGTGCGATCGAGCGAGCCCAGAAGCAAGTCGAGGCGCAGCACTTTTCGGTCAGAAAGCACTTGCTCGAGTACGACGACGTAATGAACAAGCAGCGCGAGAGCGTCTACGGCTTGCGCCGGGAACTGCTAGAGGGTCGAATCCAAATCGAGGACGAGACCGAAGAATCAGGTAGCAAAACCATCGATCTCCGAGCCTACCTGATGACGCTGGCGGAGGAACAAGTCGACACCCTTGTTGAGTCCTATTGTGGCGAGGAGGTCGAGCCAGAGGACTGGGATCTCGGCGCACTCAAGCTATCCTCTGGAAAAACATTTGGGTTGGGCACCGACCAACTTTCATCGATCGACCTCGATAAGAAGACCATCGATGAAATGCACGAAAACATCTGGAATACAGCCCGTACGACATACGCTGAGAAGGAGACCGCGATCGACGAGGAGGTCCTTCGGCGTGTCGAACGCGACGTCATGCTTCAGGTCGTTGATGTGCAGTGGAAAGACCATCTATACAGCCTGGACCACCTGAAAGAGGGCATCAACCTTCGAGGCTACGGCCAGCGAGATCCCCTCGTTGAATACAAGCGCGAAAGCTTTGGAATGTTTCAGGCTATGAAGGAGCGGATCGACGAGGAGACAGTCAAGTATCTCTGGCGACTGCGTCCGGTGGTCAGAGAGGGTGACAACGCCTCTTTCCAGCCACAGATTCGCCGTACTACACCGCTTTCATACAACGAGCCTCAGCCAGCCGCGGGGAGACTGGCTGGAGTCGGCAGCGCGCCTCACCCTGCGCGGGTCGGCGGCGACGACGCCTCGGTGCGGACTGTCCGACGGGATGCCGCCAAGGTTGGACGCAACGACCCGTGCCCGTGTGGAAGCGGTAAGAAATACAAGAAATGTCATGGGGCTTGATCATGCAAACCAAAACTGAGGGGACGGCAACATCATCCGCATTATCCATCAAAACCGCCTTGACATTCGACGACGTCTTGCTTGTACCACGCCATTCACGGATCTTGCCAAGCCGCGTTGACGTCTCGACCCAAGTCACGCGTAACATCTCTCTGACCGTACCGCTGATGAGCGCCGCCATGGATACCGTCACAGAGTCTCGAATGGCGATCGCCATGGCTCAACTCGGTGGTATGGGCGTCATCCACAAAAACCTCAAGATCGCCGACCAGGCAGCTGAAGTCGACCGGGTTAAACGGTCAGAGAGTGGCATGATTGTCAATCCGATCACCTTGTCACCTCAGAGCAGCATCTTTCAAGCACTCGATCTGATGCGGAAGTATCGAATCTCTGGTGTGCCTATTACCAACGACGGCCGTAACGAAGGACGCCTTGTCGGCATCCTGACCAACCGTGACCTGCGCTTCCAGGGTGATGTGCACCGTCCCATATCAGAGGTAATGACTCGCGAGAATTTAATTACAGTGCCGGTCGGAACGACGCTCGATGAAGCCAAGGCGATTCTCCACCGACATCGCGTTGAAAAACTGCTGGTCGTGGATGGAGACTTCAATCTCCGCGGACTAATCACCGTGAAGGACATACAGAAAGCAATTAAGTACCCAAACGCCTGTAAAGACCGCTTAGGGCGTCTAAGGGTCGGAGCGGCAGTCGGGATCGTCAGCGACACAATGGAGCGGGCCGAGGCACTCGTGGCCGCCCACGTGGACGTGCTCGTACTCGACAGCGCGCACGGTCATTCCCAGAACGTTCTCGACACTGCCAAGCGTCTTCGCCGCGCGTTTCCGTCGGTAGATCTAATTGCTGGGAACGTAGCCACTGCAGAAGGAATGGAGGCCTTGATCGAAACCGGAGTGGACGCCGTGAAGGTTGGAATCGGCTCAGGGTCGATCTGTACCACTCGTGTGGTGGCCGGCATCGGTGTGCCGATGATGACCGCTATCGCTGATTGTGCGGAGGCTGCGGCCCACCACGACATCCCGATTATCGCCGACGGTGGCGTAAGATTCTCGGGAGACATCACCAAGGCAATCGCCGTAGGCGCCAGTGCCGTGATGATAGGGAGTCTGTTTGCAGGGACTGACGAGGGACCCGGCGAGCTCATCCTGTATCAAGGCCGTAGCTTCAAGGAATACCGGGGGATGGGCTCGATTGGCGCGATGCGCCGCGGAAGTCGTGACCGATACTTTCAGGAGGAATTCGACCTCGACGGTCAAGTTTCGAATGACGACACGAGCCAAAAACTTGTACCGGAGGGGATAGAGGGTCGAGTGCCGTACAAGGGGTCCGTCGGTGCGATGATCCATCAGCTGATCGGAGGCTTCCGGGCTGGAATGGGTTACTGTGGTGCTGAAACGATCCCCTTGCTTCGGCAGAACGCGCGACTCATCCGAATCACGCCAGCGGGCATCCGTGAAAGCCATGTGCATGACGTGATCATTTCAAAGGAAGCTCCAAACTACCATAGCGAATAACAAAACAGCAGAAACGACCGTGTTAGCGAGTGACAACCGGGTCAAGAGCCTCGATGTCAGAGCCACTCGTGTTGATTCTAATCTCCCGTTTGTCAGCCCCCTGGTCATCAATATGGACGGCGACCGACCTCACCGGCACCAGCGGTAGTCTGTCAGCCCACTCAATCGCAACGAGTGCTAACGGTGTCGCGAGTTCGTCCAGGCCCAGCTCGTCAACCTCGAAAGATGTCACCCGGTAGAGATCGACGTGGTGCACGGTCAGGCGTCCTGCGTACGGCTGCAGGAGCGTAAACGTCGGACTCGAGACGTCGTCTGGGTTTCCTCCAGCACCTTCAACCAAGCCTCGAACAAACGCCGTCTTCCCGGCGCCAAGCTCGCCGAACAGAAGAATCGTCGTCCCACCCTCCAGCTCAGCTACCAGCTGACGGGCGATCCGGATCGTTTCCTCCTCGCTATGACTTAGGTAGAAAGTATCCACGTCCTCTATGGGCCATCATCACATCTAGAACTCTGATTCCGGCTCGCTGAAAGTCACACCGACCTCTTCGCAGTCGGCTCCACGAGCAGCACACGGAACTCTAACACCGTACAACAGAGCTGCTGATTTGTCGGCAGGCGAAAACGCCACAAGACGAACCCCGCAGTTCAATTCATTGCCTCAATCACCGCAAGAACCATGCACGCGTTACGGCGCGTAGCCTGCGCGCGAAAGTCCTCCCGACAGGAGGCTTTCAGTCGCTGACTGATGGTTCGGTCACCTCGCGCGACGCCTGACCCAAGTGGGCAACCAGATCAGATGCCACCAGAGCTATTTCTCCGCGCTCATCGGCTGCCAAGTCACCGGCTAGGCCGTGAAGAAAGACAGCGACTTGACAGGCGTGTTCTGGCCGCCTCAACTGTGCGAGCCATGCAGCCGTCATGCCGGTCAGCACGTCACCCACACCGCCGGTCGACATCCCAGGATTTCCGGTAAGATTGATCCACATAGCCCCTTCTGGATCAGCAATGACGGTTCCAGAGCCTTTAAGCATTACAAAAATCTGGTGCTCCGTGGCAAAGCGACGCGCAGTATTCAATCGGTCAGCCTGAACCTCAGCCGAAGTGACTTGACAGAGTCTCGCCATCTCACCAGGATGCGGAGTGATGATGATCGAAATGCCGTCACGACCCGCGAGACGGCTCGGATCCATCTCAAAGACGTTGAGTGCATCGGCATCGAGAACCAGCGAGACACTGGATCGCTCGACGAGTCCATGAACTAGAGCCGACACCGCATCCGACGCCCCAAGTCCTGGTCCCACCGCAATCGCGTCGCAGTCAAACTCGAGAATCATCTCGAGGGCCTCGGCAGCCACTGTGCCTTCTTCGTTCTCTGGTAACGGCAGTGTCATATACTCCGGCACCGCTGTCGATACCGACGTGACGCAGCCACACGGAGTCGCCACGGTCACTAATCCTGCGCCCGACCGCAACGCGCCCAGACCAGCCAACACCGCAGCCCCGGACTTACCCACACTGCCAGCCACCACAAGGACGTGACCGAACTGGCCTTTGTGCGTGTCGTCAGGTCTAGGAGGTATGAGAGATTCGACCTCCTCAGGTATGAGGAGCTCCAGTTGTTTCCCTGGCACGGCATCGATCACTCCAGCCGGAATGCCGATATCGGCTATCACTACGTCACCCGCCAAGGACTTAGCCGGAGCTAATAACAGTGCCAGTTTTGGGGCGGCAAGCGCCACAGTAACATCGGCCTTGATTGCCTCGCCGATCGGATTGGTTAGGTCGGCCGACAGCCCACTGGGCAGGTCGATGGCGACCACGGGCACGTCCTGCGCATTAACGTCTCCGACCACCAAGCTTGAGAGACCGTCAAGCGGTCGGTTCAGCCCGGTCCCGAAGATGGCATCGACCAGCACTTCGCATTCGTCAATCCCAGACCGCGCGCCATACCAGCTGTCACGATCCGGAACCTCGATGATTGACAACCCGAGGTTCTCAGCGGCATGTAGGTTCTTGCCGGTGTCTCCCACGACGTCTTCGGCTCTGCTCAGTAGAAATACGCGGACGGTCAATCCCTGCTGCGACAGCAGTCTGGCTACTACAAGACCGTCACCGCCGTTGTTGCCACGTCCACAAATAATCCCGACGCACCGGCGCTCCAAGTTGTCGATCGTCGCGTTCATTGCCGAGACGATCTGGCGCCCGGCATTCTCCATCAGCGCCATTGACGGGATCCCGACCTCCTCGATCGTCCGTCGATCAGCCTCCCGCATCTGTTCCGACGTAAGCACCCTCATCACCGGTTACCCATCATCGGTCGGATTATATGTCCGTCTAGGCGATAATAGAGGACGTGGAAGAATCACCGTTCAACTCAACGGTTTACGTGAATGGGACGATTAGCGATGGCGCAGTCGCAGTGGTTCCGGTGTTCGATCATGGATTCCTGTACGGCGAAGGGGTCTACGAAACCCTCCGAACCTACCGTCAGTCTCCTTTTCTCCTGGACCGGCATCTGACTCGTCTCAGAACTTCTGCATCACTCATAAACCTGACAATCCCGCAAGACGACTCCGAATTAGCCGCTGCGATCACCACGACAATGCGTCACGCAGCGCTCAAGGGTGAACAGTATGTTCGACTTATCGTCACCCGCGGCGTTGGCGACCTTAGCTACGATCCGGCCGGCTGTCCCACACCGACGGTAATAATCATCGTCAAGACCCATCGCGAAACTTCTCCAGAAAACATGGAGAACGGGATCCGGATCATCATTTCATCAATCTTGCGGAATCATCCCGAGGCTGTTAACCCTCGAATCAAGTCCAATAATCTCTTGAACAGCGCCCTCGCCATGCAGGAAGCGATTCAAGCGGGCGCCCAGGAGGCTCTTATGCGCAATTACCGAGGCGAGCTCTCAGAATGCTCGCAGTCCAATATCTTCCTTGTTAAGGAGAGTAAGGTTCTCACACCATCCCTCGAATCAGGTCTCTTGGAAGGGGTTACGCGGAACTTTGTTTTCGAGATCGGTGCCCATACCGGCTTCACGGTTCGCGAGACAGTCTTAGGAGACTCGGATGTGCACGAGGCTGACGAGATCTTCATTACGAGCACGACTCGTGAAATCCTTCCCGTAACACGCGTAGAAGACCGCACCGTTGGATCAGGTGCACCGGGGCCGGTAACGCTAGCCCTAGCGGCTGCGTTTCGTCGTCAGGCAGAGCTTCTCTCAGGTGGCTCAGACCCGTAAATGGGTGGCTAGCTGACTTCCTGGGTGTCGGCATATACGTCAGTCGGCGGACAGGCGCAGATGAGATGGCGGTCGCCGTGCGCATCGTCAATCCGGCTTATCGGTGGCCAGTACTTACGCCCACGGACAAAAGGGAGTGGAAACGCCGCCTGCTCCCGTGAATACGGATGGGTCCACTTTGTCGCGGTGAGCTCTTCAGCGGTGTGAGGAGCATTTCTGAGCACGTTATCCACCCGGTCTGCAGCACCGTCGATCACGTCTTGGATTTCTTGCCTGATCCGAATCATCGCGTCACAGAACCGGTCGAGTTCCTCCAGCGGTTCGCTCTCTGTCGGTTCAACCATTAGCGTGCCAGGGACAGGAAACGATACCGTCGGTGCGTGAAATCCAAGGTCCATTAATCGCTTGGCCACATCCTGCTCGGTAACATCCGCCGCTGAACGGAAGGGCCGCAAATCAAAAATAACCTCATGCGCCACTCTACCGTTCGCACCTGTATAGAGCACGTCAAAGGATGATTCGAGCCGTGACTTCATGTAGTTCGCACTGAGCATCGCCACGCTCGTCGCCTGAGTCATGCCCTCCGCACCCAACAGACAAATATACGCGTGAGAGATCAAGAGAATACTGGCACTACCCCACGGGGCCGCCGCAATCGGCCGGATCGGATCTGACCCGCCAGTCGGCACCACCGGATGGCCGGGCAGATAGGGAGCAAGGTGAGCAGCGACGGCGATCGGGCCCATGCCCGGCCCTCCGCCTCCGTGAGGAATCGCGAACGTCTTGTGGAGGTTAAGGTGGCACACATCGGCGCCGATGGCCGCCGGGTTGGTTAGTCCCACCTGTGCGTTCATGTTGGCTCCGTCCATATACACCTGACCACCCTCGGCATGAACGGTGGCACAGATCTCCTTGACCGACTCCTCGAAGACACCATGGGTTGACGGGTACGTAATCATCAACGCGTTAAGTCGGTCACCATGTTCCGCTGTTTTCGCCTTCAGATCGTCGACATCGACATTACCGTTCTTGTCGCAGGCAACTATCACGATTCGCATACCGGCCATCGCTGCGCTCGCCGGATTTGTCCCGTGGGCTGACGAGGGGATCAAGACCACATCGCGCTGCTGGCCACCGTGGGCGTAATGGTAGGCGCGAATGACCATCAGCCCAGCGAATTCGCCCTGTGCGCCCGAGTTTGGCTGCAATGAGACAGCGGGCAACCCAGTGATCTTTTGGAGCGCTGCCTCCAACTCAGCAAACAGTTTCCCATACCCCGCGGCCTGTTCCGGCGGAACATACGGATGAAGTTCACCGAATTCAGCCCACGTAAGCGGCCGAAGCTCTGTTGCAGCGGTCAGTTTCATTGTGCATGACCCGAGTGGGATCATCGATGTATCCAGCGCGAGGTCTTTGCGCTCCAATTGCTTCAGATACCGCATCATCTGAAGCTCTGAGTGATACATATTAAAGACCGGATGACTGAGGAAATCGCTGGTGCGGCGAACGGTCACCGGTAGCTCCGATGGTCCACTCGCGGGCACCCCAGCAGAGACTCCATGCTCTCCGCCGAAAACGGCAAGGATCGCATCTACGTCGGCTATCGTTGTAGTCTCATCGAACGAAATTCCGATCTCGCTCTCAGCGAAGTACCTGAAGTTCATCCCTGCCGCCTCCGCCACACGTCGGACCCGGTCAGCGGCATTAACCGACTCCATCGACAGGTGTAAGGTGTCGAAGAAGCACTCGTTTCGCTGCGCAATACCCAGCGCCGATAACCGACCGGCCAGCTCTGCCGCAAGTCCGTGAACTCGGCGCGCAATGACCCTCAATCCCTCCGGCCCATGGTAGACCGCGTAAAGACCAGCCATGTTGGCCAGTAACGCCTGCGCTGTACAGATATTCGACGTTGCCCGTTCGCGGCGGATGTGCTGTTCGCGCGTCTGTAAAGCCATCCGATACGCACCGCGCCCGCGTCGGTCGACAGAGACACCGATTAGCCGGCCCGGCAGTTGGCGTACATAATTTTTTCGGCTCGCGAAAAACGCAGCATGCGGTCCTCCATATCCCATGGGAACCCCGAAACGCTGTGCGCTACCGAAAACGATGTCCGCACCTAACTCACCCGGTGGTTTAATCATTGTAAGGGCCAACAGGTCGGTTGCCACCGCCACCAACGCCCCGGTCTCATGGGCGCTTGCGATTGCATCCTCAAGCGGTCGAACCGCTCCATTAGCATCCGGATACTGGAGTAGGACACCAAACGTTTGGTCGTCAACCGTGAGCACATCACCCGACTGCACGACCACCTCAACCCCGAGTGGCTCGGCGCGTCCGCGCACAAGTTCGATCGTCTGTGGGAAACACGTATCACTAACCACAAAGCGATCACCACGTTTTGTCCCTTGGGATCCAACTCGATGCAGGAGCGCCATCGCCTCCGCCGCGGCTGTCGCCTCGTCGAGTAGAGAGGCGTTGGCCACCTCCATCGCCGTCAAGTCCTTGACCATCGTCTGAAAATTCAACAACGCCTCGAGACGTCCCTGCGCCACCTCGGCCTGGTAGGGCGTGTAGGGCGTGTACCATCCTGGATTCTCTAGCACGTTGCGAAGGATAACGCTCGGCGTGATCGTGCCGTAGTACCCCAGCCCGATGAACGAGTGGTAAACCGCGTTACAACTGGCCATGGCCTTCATCCGTGCCAGGTATTCCGACTCCGACTCGGCCGGCGGAAGTTCAAGTGACGCCTCACAGCGAATCCCGGCCGGGACAACCTCGGCCATCAAAGCGCTCAGCGAAGACGCACCGACCACGCCCAACATGTCGCCAATATCATCCTGACCGGGCCCGATGTGACGACGAGCGAACGTGTCGCTGGGTCGAAAATCGATCCTCGTAACATCCGGTGATGCTTTTGGCGGGTGGGACATTCCAGACCCCAACTAAGCCACCAACTCGGAATACGTGTCGGCGTCGAGTAACCTTGACAGCTCGTCGGGATCGGATAGCTTAATGGCGATCAACCACGTCTCGTGTGCCTGTTTGTTCACCGACTCAGGGCTTTCGCTTAGGACCGTGTTAAGTTCGACTACTTCGCCGGATACGGGGCAGTACAGATCGGAGACCGCCTTCACCGACTCAATTGACCCAAACTGCTCTCCCTGCTTAAAACTCCTACCGACGTCCGGTAGCTCAACGTAGACCACATCCCCCAGTTGTTGCTGTGCGTAGTCCGTAATTCCGACACGCCCAATTTTACCGGTTACGCTGATCCATTCATGGTCCGTGCTGTACTTTAAATCCGCAGGGTACATACAAATTGACTCCTCACCAGCAGGACATACTGCTCAGTAAAACTTCTTACGTGCGTTTGTAGAATGGCATCTTCACCACCTGAGCCGTGACATGTCGATCTCGAACCGCGACCGCGATCTCGGTTCCCACTACACTTGCCTCAACCGGCACATACGCCATCCCGATTGCCTTCTTGAGATACGGCGTTCTCGTGCCGCTGGTGACTGCTCCGACCTTGTCACCGCCGACGTAGACCGCATACCCATGGCGTGCGATCCCTCGATCGACCATTTCGAACCCGACGAGCTTTCGAGATACGCCTTCAGCTCTCTGTTTCATCAACGCCTCGCGACCGTTAAATAATGGTTTATCCCACCCAACCACCCAGTCCAGTCCGGCTTCAAGAACGGTTGTTTTTTCATCAATGTCGTTTCCATGAAGACGCATGGAAGCTTCCAATCGCAGCGTGTCACGGGCTCCAAGTCCGACCGGTTTAATCCCTGCCGAGTGTCCGGCCGCGAGCACGGCATCCCACACCTGCTCCACCGACTGCGGTGACACAAACACCTCAAATCCGTCCTCACCCGTATAGCCAGTCCTAGAAATGGTCGCACGAGCACTCGCCACTTCTCCCGATGCAAACCGATAGTATCCAATGGAGTCGAGTTCCACGCCGGTCAGCGGTTGGAGGACGTCGCGTGCTAGAGGCCCCTGCACCGCAAGCAGCGCATAGCGACTACTCGAATTGACCGAAACCGCATCGCCGAACGACGCGATCTCCTGTTTAATCCATCCTGCGTCTTTCGCGATGTTCGCCGCGTTGATCACGAGGAGATAGTGGGCATCCGCCAACCGAAACACAAGTAGGTCGTCGACACACGTACCATCATGAGCCGTCAACACCGAATATTGCGCCTGGCCAACATCTAGCCGACTTGCATCGTTGCTGGTAAGTTTCTGAACTGCCTCCAACGCATCGCCACCCGCGATCTCGACCTCGCCCATGTGACTCACATCGAGCAGTCCGACTCCTGTGCGCACGGCCATATGTTCGTCCGTAATACCAGAGTACTCAACCGGCATATCCCATCCGCCAAACGCAATCATCCGCGCACCCAGTGCCCGGTGTCGTGCGTGTAACGGGGTCCGCTTGAGATCAGCGTCCGGCGCGTGGGTCATTTTGGTTCTGGGAGGGCTACCGGAGGAACGTCGACCGGCAAGCAGGCAACCGTACTATGTGACCAAAGGAAGAATCAAGACGACGAGTAGGATTCCAGTACGGCGTCGCACTTTTCCTCGAACCGAAGTCCTCAATGTTTTTCCTGTCGAGGACTTGTCACTCCAAACTCGTAGCAACACCAGGCCGCTGCGGTGTAGACCCGCGCCCAGAAATTACCTGGCGTCCTCGGCACGGGAACCGGCCATAATGTTCATCAAGCCATGGTTTCCCTCGTGACACGCAAACTCGAACATGGGCCCGTCAGTTCTCGCCATGGGCAAGGATCCAGTCCACGGTTTCGTCCAGGTATTTGGGTCATTCACTGTGAACTCGTAGTTCAACGTGTCAGGCCCCGTGCGCGTAAATCGCTCGACAAGCAAAACCTGGTCACTGAGATCCCCCCGTCCTAGCGAGTGTTGAGGGAGATTCCACCGCCTAATAAACGGCTCTCGAACATTCGTAGTCTCGACCACGAGTGTTTCTCCATCCCACCGACCTCTGGAATCGCCGGCAAATTGACGAATGGACGACGGTAAATGTGGGCGTCCGTCGAGGAAGATGTAGCGTACGTCGTGAATGTGCTCTTGCAGAATCACCAAAGCGTCAGGCGTTTGAAAAAAGTGATAGTTGTTGTTGTAACCGGTGGGCGAGATATGACCGATCCCGCGATACCACAGGCATCGCTCGCTCAGTCCCATCTCCTCTGGTCCGTCCGCTGGCACCCGGCCGTCTCGGACGTCCGCAAGCCGCCGGTACGCCGGCGATGCAATCCGTGCCTCTGCTTCAGCGGTGAGTTGTGGCAGCTGGCCATTCGGCGGGTCCGAAATCAGTGACGTCCGCCCGGTTTGCACAACTGCTGTCCCCTCTTCCGTCCAGAAGCTGTTATAAGCGCCGACATCGCCGCCGACCGGTAGTGGTTCGGTTCGCACCTCTCTTGGTGTGTTGGCTTGACTAAAGCCTTCGGCGGCCCGTTGCTCCATTGCAGCCGCTTCCTCGGCTGTAAGAAACGCCTTGTCGCCGAGAGACTCGGGACGCTGGAGTGGGGTAATGGTAGCGTTGTTCCAGAGCCCTTGGAGATCTGGATCACCCCACGGTGTCCGCGGTGACTGACCTGCGCCGCCTGCGTTGTTCTGTACCTGGGCATGGGCCGACGGCGCGACCAGGTATATGACCGAGGCGACTACAATAAACGCACTTCGTAAAATCCGAGATCC
Organism: Vicinamibacteria bacterium; assembly: GCA_963578805.1. GTDB lineage: Bacteria > Acidobacteriota > Vicinamibacteria > Vicinamibacterales > UBA8438 > CAUZIB01. Next base: position 66,066 of record CAUZDY010000015.1, read on the forward strand.
TTGAACCACGGCTTCCTCCTGAACTGCAGCGATTATAGTCATCTGAGCTGATGACATTAGGTATTTTTTCTTAGTCACGCAATGTCAGCCTCTGGTCTGAGATTCTATTGGGATCAGAATGACCTTACCTCGATCGGCGGTTGTGGTCGAGACCGAATATTTTAAGGGTTTTTTTGAGGTTCGTTCAGTCGAGAGCAAGGAATACTCAGGCTCGCAGAGGTGCTCGGAGAAGACCTGGACTTTTAACGAAGTCGAAAAGATCGCAGCGGCTCGGCCGCTGGTCAACACAGACGGGCTTCTGGAGTTAACAGCCGTCAGCGCTTTAACCCGCGACTGGCAACGATCGCGCCTAATGTAACCGGGCCGAGCACCATCAGTTCTCTCATTAGCCCCCAGGTGTTGTGCCACCAACACTCCGCTACCCAGTACTCACGGCACACCGCCATGAACCAATGGCGGTCAGAAAGATAAAAGTCTGAACTTAGTGGCCAGAGCGCCATGACACCGAGAGGACCCACCGTATCTGACCCCAGCCAATCGAGTACGACGTGTGAGCCGTACGCCGCCCCAACACTCAGATAAGGATGTGATCCCAGATGTCTTCCGACGAACCCACCCAAAAGACCGACAACGACGGTCGCTCCGACCGAATGAGTATAGGTGGAGTGAACACCGAACAGAAAATCGATATCCGGGAGGACTCCGAGCAACCCAAACACGAAAGCCCTCTGCTCGAACAGGAGTTTACGCCCTGTCAACCACGGGCTCGACCGAGTGGTGGGTGTGTCGACCGTACCGCCGCCCAGAAGGTAGCCAGCGGCGATACCGCCGAGTGCATGTCCAACAGGGCTTGGCATTCAGTGGTTCGTTAACCTTGAGAACAAGATCCGGTTTT
>CAUZDY010000016.1:0-66130 GCA_963578805.1 Vicinamibacteria bacterium
ATGTTGGGCATAATTGAGCCCGCCAGAAGGAAGTTCAGCGCCACCCTTGCCGGGATGCAGTGGCATCCGAATATAAAGATCCGTTGCGATCGCTACACTAGTGCACCGTAGTGACACGAGAGTTCCGGACACTCTATCAGATCGAAGAAAACATTCGAGAAGCGCTTGGTCAGCCGCTTCCCGGTTCCAAGATGCATCTCGCGTTAGCCCCTCGCCCTCGTCGTGGCTGGCATCCCGGACAGATCCCAGCGAGTGCCAGACCGGCTGCGGCGCTGATCCTACTCTACCCCGTTGCCAAAAAACCTTACCTACTGCTCACGGTGCGTGCCGGTCAGCTGTCCCAGCACGCCGGGCAGGTCTCGTTCCCCGGGGGCGGTCTGCACCAGAACGAGACAATCCACCAGGCCGCGGTGAGGGAAAGCCAGGAGGAAGTAGGCATCGATCCCAACCAGATTCGACTGATCGGCCCGTTATCGCCCCTGTACATACCGGTCAGCGACTTCGCTCTGTATCCAATCGTTGGAATCACCCACCGCCCCCAGACGTGGCAGGCAGCAGCCGGAGAAGTCTGGCGGGTTCTGGAAGTCCCACTGGCCGAGCTCCAGACCACGGCGGGGCCACACCGCGGCTATCGCTTGGACGAGGACCAGCTCTATCAAGTGCCGTATTTTGAGGTCGGTGGCGAGCGGGTATGGGGGGCGACCGCCATGATCCTGGCTGAGCTCATGGCGGTAATCGACGCAACGTCAAAGGATCCCTGGGATCACGGGAACGTCGAGGAACCTAAGACCTAGTCTGGAGAGACCCGGTTGGCGAAACGTAGAAAGACCCGACATTCCGCGCCGCTACTGGACGCCCTCGAGGCGGATCCGATCGACACTGGATCCGGAACCCCTGGTGTCGGCGTCGTCACCCTCCAGGAAGCTGCGGAATCACGCTACCTGAACTACGCGCTCTCGGTGATCACTGCCCGGGCACTCCCAGATGTTCGAGACGGACTCAAACCTGTTCAGAGACGGATTTTATACACGATGTGGAAGCAACGCCTGACGTCCGACGCCAAACCCAGGAAGTGCGCGAAAGTCGTTGGCGATGTCATGGGCAGCTATCACCCACACGGCGACACCGCGATCTACGACACACTAGTGCGGATGGCGCAGCCATTCGCCCTCCGATATCCACTCGTGGAAGGCTCAGGTAACTTCGGGTCAATCGACGGCGACAACGCCGCTGCCATGCGGTACACCGAGTGCCGACTTGCCTCGCCAAGCACCGAGCTACTGGCCTCGTTGGATAAGCAGACAGTAGCCTTCAGACCGAACTATGACGGAACTCGGCAGGAACCGGTCGTCCTTCCGTCTCGACTGCCGACACTTCTGGTCAACGGGGCGACTGGCATTGCCGTCGGCATGGCGACCAATATCCCCTCTCACCATTTGGGCGAAGTCTGCACGGCGCTACTCAAACTCATAGACAATCCCGAACTCAGCAGCAATCACCTATGCAATTACATCAAGGGTCCTGACTTTCCGACCGGGGGGCACCTGCTTAATTCCTCGGCTGAACTCAAGCAGATCTACCAGACAGGATCCGGCACGTTGCGGCTTCGTGCGACGTGGGAAAAAGGAACGTTCAGCCGGGACAGTAAGACGATCTATGTAACCAGCGTGCCGTACGCCACGAACAAAGCTCAAATCGTCGAACGGATCGCCGATATTGTCCTAGCTCGCAAACTGCCGCCTTTGCTAGATATTAACGATGAGTCGACCGATGGCGTACGGGTGGCGCTCAGGCTGAAGGCCGACGCCGACGAGCAGATGGTCATGGCGTATCTGTTCAAACACACTTCACTCCAGACTAACTTTGCGGTCAACATGACTTGTCTCGTCCCGAGCGATCGGGAGGACATCGGACGGCCCGAGCGGCTCGACCTTAGACAGATCTTGAGGTACTTTCTCCGCTTTAGGCTTGAGGTTGTCACCCGCCGACTTGAGCACGAGTTGGCCGCGCTCAAACGACGTATTCATATCCTCGAAGGATTCGAGAAAGTCTTCGATTCCCTTGACGCCATTATTAAGCTGATTCGAGCTTCCGACGGCAAGGCGGACGCCGCAGCGCAAATCATGAAGCGCTTCTACCTCGACGCCGAACAGACCGACTCGATCTTGGAGCTCAAGGTGTACCGTCTGGCTCGTCTCGAAATCTTGGCCATCAGGGACGAGCTTGCCGACAAGCGGAAGAGCGCACGGAAGATCGCTGCGGTCCTACGACACGAAAACAGGCGATGGAACGTCGTGCGTGACGAAATCAAGGAAGTGCAGCACGCCTATGGCAACTTCAAGCAGGACCCAAGGCGGACCAGAATCAAGAGCGTGGCGAGCGAGGTCGAGTATCGTGAGGACGACTTCATCATCGAAGAAGACTGTGTCGTGCTGGTGTCCCGGGACGGTTGGATCAAGAGACAGAAAGAGGTTCGTGACGCTACCACGACTCGCTTAAGAGAGGGCGATGCGCTGTTAGCCGCCCTGGCCGGCAGCACCCGGGCGACATGCGTGTTTTTCACGAACTTCGGTGCCGCATACACCTGTCGTCTGGTCGACGTACCAGCCTCGACCGGATACGGTGAGCCGATCCAGCGTCATTTTAAGCTCAAGGACGGCGAACAGGTCGTCGCAGCACTCAGTCTTGACCCTCGGGTGACTCCAGCGATCGCAGCCAGACGGGGTGGCGCGGTCCCCCGAACCCACGCCCTTGCCGTCAGTAGCGACGGATACGCACTGCGTTTCAGCCTCGAACCGTTCACGGAGCCCAGTACCCGTTCCGGACGACGGTTCGCACGGCCGGCGAAAAACGCCAAGATCGTTGGAGTCGCGAGGGTCGACACGGCAGGGATCGTGATCGCCGCGACGAAATCAGCCCGCGCGATTCTCTGTCACTCCGACGCGATCAACTTCCTGTCGGGGCCCGGCAAAGGCGTCATGTTGCTGAAGTTGACCAAGAGTCCTACCGGGAGGGACGACGTGCTGGGTTTTGTCGTGTCGGGCGGGCCCCGCGACATGCTCACGGTCGAAACGAGTCGGGGAGCGACGCAAACAATTAGTACTGTGAAATACGAAGTCAGCGGGCGCGGAGGCAAAGGGCGACAACTGCTTCAGCGAGGCCAGTTCCTGCGTGTGGTGCCGGCCGCGGTGGTCGTCTCCTCACTCGGAGACGACTCCGATTAAGGGCCCGGGCTTTGAGCGCCTACTGGGACAGAGCCGAACATCACGTGCGGAACCCCGCCGCTTTGAGCGCGGCGGTCGCTTGGTCCAAAAGCTCGACGGCTTGGTCCGGTAGGATACCGGTGTGGGCACCAAGTTGGCGGCGGAAGCCAAACAGCCGAAACCTGACACCCTCTATATGGGAGGCCTCGACGGCTGTGATGACCTGCTCGGTCTGCTCGACGAAGCCTGACAGGTCACCCGGGCCCTGACGCAGACAGTCGCACAACTGCCTCAGGGACGCGACGGCCACTGCACGTGAATCGTCAGGCACGGGGGAATTATACGTGGGAGGACGTTCATACACAGCGAAAGACATCACCATTCTCGAAGGTCTCGAGCCGGTCCGCAAACATCCGGGCATGTACATCGGCGGCGTCGGCTCGACCGGTCTTCACCACCTTGTATGGGAAATCGTCGACAATGCGATCGACGAGGCGATGAACGGTCACGCCCGGAACATCCAGGTGACGCTGCATGCCGACGGTTCGTCGATCACCGTCGTGGATGACGGCCGAGGTATTCCTGTCGACCGGCACGAGAAGACGAAGCAGAGCGCGATGGAGGTGATCTTTACCACACTGCACGCCGGCGGAAAGTTCGAGCATCTTACGTATCGAACCGCAGGAGGGTTACATGGAGTCGGCGCCAGCGTCGTTAACGCTCTCTCGAAGGACCTCGTCGCACGGTCGAAGCGAAAGGGCTTCGAGTGGCAACAGACGTTCAAGCGCGGCAAGCCGTCCGGCCGTCTCAAGCGGCTGGGGCGTGCCCAAGGCACGGGGACCACGGTTTTCTTCCGTCCAGACCCTCAGGTGTTCCCTCGATGCGAGTTTGAACCTGAATTGATTGCGGAACGTCTCGAAATTGCCAGTTACCTGCACAAGGGGGTACACGTCACGTTCAACGATGAGACCCAGAGTCTGTGCCACGCCTTTCATCATGACCAAGGACTCGTTGACTACCTCACTCACCTTGTAGGGACGCGCGGATCGAAACCCATTCACGACGCAGTATTCACGGTAGGACGCGACCACGAAGACTCCGGCTCGAAACTGGAAGTGGTCCTGCGCTGGACCGAGGCAACGGACGAGCAGGTCAAGAGCTACGTTAACGGCATCCCCACCGCGTCAGGTGGCACGCACGAGAACGGTCTTCGGTCAGGGATCGGAAAGGCGGTTCGAAACTTCATCGACACCCACGGCCTAGCGCCAAAAGGCGTGACCCTCACCTCCGACGACATTCGTGAGGGTCTGACTGCGGTTCTCAGCCTGTTCATCCGAGACCCACAGTTTCAAGGACAAACCAAGGAGCGTCTCAATAATCCGGATGTCGCGTCGGTCGTTGATTCGATCACGAGACCGGCTCTTGAGCACTGGCTTAATCACAACATCAGTGCGGCCGAAGCGATCGTCGCCCGAATTATCTTGGCTGCACGTGCGCGCGAGGCAAGTCGTGCCGCACATCAGCAAATCACTAGAAAAAGCGTAGCGTCCAGACTTACTCTACCGGGCAAGCTGAGCGACTGCACTGCCAGGGCCACCCACGATCGCGAGCTGTTCATCGTGGAGGGTGACTCCGCCGGTGGATCCGCCAAACAGGCCAGGGACCGGCGAGGGCAGGCAATTCTGCCGCTCCGCGGTAAGGTGCTCAACGTCGAGAGCGTGCCGCTTAGGAAGGTTCTCGACAACAGAGAGCTCTCGGATCTGGTCACCGCACTCGGCTGTGGGCTCGGTAAGTCGTTCACGCTCGACAGACTGCGGTATCAACGGATCATCATCCTGGCTGATGCCGACTCGGATGGTAACCATATCGCAACGCTTCTCCTGACATTCTTGTATCGTCAGATGGCACCGCTCATCACGAACGGACGGGTCTTCCTCGCACAGCCACCGCTCTATCGGATCGACGTGGGCCAACAGACTTTCTGGGCGCTCGATAACCACGACCGCGACCGTGTCCTCACCCAGCACAACGGAATCCGACCAGCTGAAATCACGCGATTTAAAGGTCTCGGCGAAATGATGCCAAAGATCTTGTGGGAGACGACCATGAACCCTAGGACTCGTCGCCTGCTGAGGGTCGACATCAATGACCAGATCTCGACTGATAGGGCGATCCATAAGCTCATGGGTAAGGATCCCGCCGCTCGCTTCCGCTTCATCATGGACCGTGCCAATCAGGCAGAGGGGTTGGATATCTAAGTACCCGGTCGGAACCAGTTCGAAATCAGGTTGCGGGTGGTCATGGTTGGTCTGGACGGCCACGGCCCTAGGTTGGGGTCGCGGACGGGGCTCGTGGCGCAGGACTTTTCCCCCCGATCTTCAACAGCTCAAGCTGATAGGATAGATAGGTTTTGCCCCACATGCTGACCACCTGTGGGGTTGCTCGCTTCTCAAAAAGAAATGACTAAAACAATCTATTTGAGAGATCTGATCCGGACGTTGACGGTGTTCTGCGTCGTGGGCCTGGCGGGCACACTGGCTTCTGGCCAGACGCATTTGGGAACGATTCGCGGCGTGATCCTGGACCCATCTGGCGCCGCCGTCGTCGACGCGGTCTATCGCCTCGTGTCACAGGAGACGGGCGTGACGCGAACCGGGTCGAGCGGAACCGACGGTCGCTACAACGTGCCACAACTCGAACCAGGGTCATACCGGCTCGAGGTCGAGGTCTCCGGGTACAAGCTGTCCGTCAGCGAGGCGACGCTAGCGGTCGACCAGCGCTTGCGCCTCGACGTTCGGCTCGATCTGGGAACGCTGAGCGAGCAGGTAGTCGTGACCGCGCCGGAGCCCGCACTCGATAGGGTCTCAACCGGCCTTGGCACCGTCCTCGACAATCAACAACTGCTGGCCCTGCCGTTGGACGGACGAAACTTTCTCGAGCTCGCCCTGTTGGCGCCTGGAACCTCGCCCGCTGCGCCAGGGTCGGCTGGCTCGGTCCGTGGAGACTTCACATTCAACGCTGGGGGTGGACGAGACGACGCCAATAGCTACCTACTGGATGGCGCATACAACGTCGACTCGAAACTGAACACACCTGCGGTGAGGCCTCCCGTGGACGCCATCCAAGAGTTCAAGGTGCTGACCAACGGGTCTGACGCCTCGTTTGGGCGCAATGCCGGTGCCCAAGTAAACGTGATCACGAAATCGGGAACGAACAGTCTTTCGGGTACGGCCTACGGCTTCTTTCGAACCAAGGAGATGAACGCGCGAAACTTCTTTGCGCCGGCCAACGAACCAGCACCCGACTACAAGCGGTCGCAAACCGGGTTCTCGCTTGGCGGTCCCCTCGTCGAGAACCGGACATTCTTCTTCTTGGACTACGAGGCAACGCGACTGTCCGAGGGCATCACGCGCGTCACAAACGTGCCGACGGCCGCAGAGCGGCAGGGGGATTTCTCGAATAGTCTGCTGCCAGCGCCGGTCAACCCGTTCACCGGTCAACCGTTTTCAGGCGGCCAGATGCCCTCGTTTCTTCTCCACCCAGTGGGCTCAGCGCTGGCCAATCTCTATCCGTTGCCGAACCGGGACGTGCCGTTTCAGAACTTCGTGGCATCACCAATACTCGACGACGACATCGACCACTTTGACGTGCGGGTCGACCACAACGCCACGACCTCATCGAGGCTGACCGCGCGATACAGCTTCAACGACCGCCGACTGTTCGAACCGTACTCAGCCGCCGGGTTCGCGGCGATACCCGGTTTCGGAGCCGACGTTCCACGGCGGGGTCAGAATCTGCTCGTCAGCGAGACGCATGTCCTCTCGCCGAACCTTATCAACGATGCACGGGTCGTGTTCAATCGGGTATCGAGTCGTGTGCAACAAGAAAACTTCGGTCAGTCATTGAACCGCCAGGTCGGATTACGCGACCTGTCGGATGATCCGCGTACATGGGGGCTCAGTTTCACTACGGTGACGGGTCTCTCTCCGCTCGGCGACGAGTTCAACAATCCTCAAGACAGTGACCTGACCACGATTCAGGTGTTGGACTCGGTGACCTGGGCCCGTGACGCCCATGTCCTCAAGGCCGGCGCCGACCTCCGCTTCACGCGGCAGAACGGTTTTCGGGACATCCAGTCGCGGGGCTTCTTGACATTCTCGGACTTCGGCTTTACCGGCAACGGGCTGGCGGACATGCTGCTTGGGCTCCCCATCACCACGGGCGGTGCTCAACTCGACAATCCCCAGAAGCTGAGGACGGAGAGCTACAACTTCTTCGTACATGACGTGATGCAGGTCACGTCGAGTCTGACGCTGTCAGCCGGGCTGCGATACGAAATCAACACACCACCGGTCGACGCCGACGATCGGGCCAATATCTATGACCCGGAAACGGGGTCGCTGGTCCCGGTCGGCACCGACGGCATCCCGAGAGGCGGCTATTCCACCGACAAGAACAACTTCGCGCCACGTGTGGGCGCGGCGTGGTCGACCGGCGATGGTCGCACGGTCGTGCGAGGCGGATACGGGATCCACTACGACCAGTCGGCTCTCGCTCCAGGCGAGGGGCTGTATTTCAACCAGCCCTTCTTCGACTTCAACCTGTTCTTCCCACTCCCAACCCGACTTCTGACACTGAGCGACCCGTTTCCAGATGACTTCCCGTTCCCGTTTCCACCGTCCGCTCTCACCTTTCAGCGGGATCTACGCACGCCCTATCTGCACCAGTGGAATCTCGGCGTGCAGCAGGAGGTCGGGCAGGGGCGAACACTCGAGGTGGCCTACGTCGGCTCGCGGGGCCGGAACCTGATTCGAGGACGCGATATCAACCAGGCCGACCCGAGCCCGTCTCCGTTCAATGTCCGACCGAACCCTTTCTTTGCGGACATCATCTCGGTCGAATCGCAGGCCAGGTCCGAGTACGACGCACTGCAGGTTCTGTTTCAAGAACGGATGACCCACGGGTCGGTCTTCGCGGCCTATACGCTGGCCGAATCCCAAGACGATGCGTCCGGTTTCTTTAGCAGTACCGGCGATCCCAACTTCCCGCAAGACAGCAACAACCCTGGTGACGAATTCGGACGTTCTGGCTTCGACGTGCGTCATCGGTTCACTATGAGTTTCTCGTATGACCTCCCGTTCGGAGCAGGTCGGGCCTTCGCGACTCGCGGATGGGCAGCTGCTGTGTTCGGCAACTGGCAAACGGCTGGCATCGTGAGTCTTCAGAGCGGACGACCATTCACGGTGGCGCTTCTGTCTGAGCTTGACAACAGCAACACCGGTCGCGCCGCGTTGGGATTCGGATTCAACGACCGGCCAAACGTCGTGGGAAACCCTGACATACAGAACCCGTCCGCTGACGCCTGGTTCGATACCGATGCGTTCGAACGTCCACCGTTCGGCAGCTTTGGCGATGCAGGACGCAACAGCGTAGACGGTCCGGGCTTTGCGAACGTCAACCTCGCCCTGGTCAAACATACTGCCGTTGCGGGTGGCGCACGGCTTCAGTTCCGGATCGAGGCGTTCAATCTTTTCGACCGCCTCAACTTGGGTCTCCCCGACAGTTTTCTGGGCTCACCGACGTTTGGAAAGATTTCTTCTGCGGGCGACGCGCGACGGATGCAACTGGGCGTCAGGCTTCTGTTCTGACACGCGCGCAACGATGGAATCGTTTGACTTCGATCTCCGTACGCGTCTCGTCTTCGGAGTCGAATCGGTTGCCCGTGTCGGATCACTATCGAAAGACCTCGGGTTCAGCCGACCGCTGCTGGTAGCCGACCATGGACTACAAGAAGCCGGTCACGTCGACCGGGTGAGCCGGTTCTTACGCGACGCCGGTTGCGACCCGGTGCCGTTTCACGATTTCGATATCAACCCTGACACCGAGATGGTCGACCGTGGGGCCGCCTTCGCTCACCCGCACGGCATCGATTCGATCGTCGGCCTCGGCGGGGGCAGCTCGCTCGACTGCGCCAAAGGAATCAACTTCGTCCTCACCAACGGCGGAGTGATGGCGGACTATCGCGGCTACGGAAAGGCCGCAAAAGCGATGCTCCCGATGATGGCAATACCGACGACGGCCGGCACGGGGTCAGAAGCGCAGAGCTACGCGGTGATAGCTGACGCAGAGACGAAGCTGAAGATGGCGTGTGGGGACCCCAAAGCGGCGTTTCGTATCGCGGTCCTCGACCCACAGTTGACCCTCTCGCAGCCAACCGCCGTCACCGCCGCAGCGGGATTCGACGCGATCGCCCATGCCGTCGAGACGGCCGTCACAACCCGCCGGAACCCCGTATCAGCGTTGTATTCACGCGAAGCCTTTCAGTTACTGAACGGCCACTTCGAAGCGGTGCTTCGAGACCCAGATGACATCATGGCCCGGGCGGCGATGCACTTGGGGGCGTTCTACGCGGGCGTCGCTATCGAGCAATCGATGCTCGGAGCCGCACACGCATGTGCAAACCCTCTGACGGCTCAATACCAGATCACGCATGGGGTTGCGCTAGCGATCCTCCTGCCACACGTCGTCCGATGGAACGCGCAGGCGAGTGCTGGTCTCTATCGCGGTCTTTTCAGCGATGCCTCTGACCAGGACCACGACCGCCAGGTCCAAGAGACAAACACTGGGAACCAATTGGCAGCTCGGCTCGTCAAAATCGGTAGCGCCTGTGGGTTTCCGAGCCGACTCCGTGACGCCGGAGTCGTGCAGAGTGACCTAGGGAGGTTGGCGACGGTCGCAGCCGAGCAATGGACCGGCTCGTTCAACCCGAGGCCGTTCAGCACCCCGGAAGCTCTGGAGGTATTCGAATGCGCCTACTAGTAAAGATCATGATCGCCGCATGGCTCGTCGTCGGACAGACGGGGTTTGTGCTGGGCCAACCTGGGCGCGACGCAGCGGTCGCCCCGAGGGATGGGTGGTCTCAGTTTCGGGGAACACCGGCGCTCACGGGCGTGTCGGCCTCCAAGATCCCAGAGAACCTAGAGCTGCTCTGGACGTTTGATGCCGGGGAGTCGATCGACTCGTCTGCCGCGATCGTCGACGGGACCGTGTATATCGGCACGTACCTGGGAGAACTGATCGCCGTAGATCTCGAAACGGGGGAATCAAAGTGGCGATATCAAGCCAGTCAGGAAGTTGGGATCGGAGAGTCGTCGCCCGCGGTCGGACACGGACTGGTATTTGTCGGTGACCTGTCGGGACTCCTGCACGCGGTCGCCATCGACACCGGCGAGCGCGTCTGGACATTCCAAACCGAGGGTGAGATCAAGTCCTCTCCGGTCGTGGTGGATGAACAGGTGCTGGTAGGGTCCTACGATGGATATCTGTACAGCCTTTCGGTCACCGACGGTACTCTCGTCTGGAAGTATGAAACGCTCAATTACATCCACGCCACACCAGCCGTCGCCGACGGCGTCGCCTATTTCGGCGGCTGCGACGAGGTTTTTCGAGGCGTTCGAGTCGCCGATGGCGAGGAAGTGTTCAGTTTGTCGGCCGGTGCTTATACGGCCGCATCACCCACGGTGAGCGGCACTCGCGTGTACTTTGGCACGTTTGACAACGAGGTACTTGGACTCGACCTCGTCAACCGAGAAGTGTTGTGGCGCTACGAGCATCACACCCGACACTTTCCCTTCTATTCATCGGCCCTCAGTATCGATGGTAAGGTGATCATTGGCGGGCGTGACCGCATGGTGCACGCCATTGATGAAGAGACCGGTGAGGAGGTGTGGACCTTCGTGACGGGGGCGCGTGTCGACTCCTCCCCTGCGGCGTCCGATGGCCGCGTCTATGTCGGCTCCGGGGATGGTCGACTCTACGTGCTTGACCTCGAAACCGGTGAGAAACTCTGGGAGTTCGACACCGCAGCGCCGCTGTTCGCGTCGCCGGCCCTCGCCGAGGGCAAGGTCGTGATCGGGTCCCAGGATGGGGTGCTGTATTGCTTTGGCTAGCAGCCTGATACCGTGTGTCACCCGACGCCTTCCGCTATAGTTGACCCATGAGCGAGTCCGCGCAGTCGGTCACCGTCGAAGAGACCGAGGTCGGTAGCTACTTCGTCGCAAACTACCCGCCGTTCTCGGTCTGGACGACCGACCACGTTCAGAACGATGCGATTCCCGCGCTTACCGCCGCGGCGACCGACACGCCACTCGGACTCTATCTGCACATCCCGTTTTGTCGTAAGCGTTGCCACTTCTGCTACTTTCGGGTGTACACCGACAAGAACGCGAACGAGGTGCAGGACTACCTCGATGTACTGGGCCAGGAATGGGAGCTGTACGCGCAGCAACCGGCAATTGCTGGACGACCACTCAATTTCGTGTACTTCGGCGGAGGTACACCTTCGTTCCTCTCGGTCCGCCAGCTGCAGGGCCTGGTTAACCGATTAAGCAGCGTCACCTCCTGGTTGACCGCGGAAGAAGTGACCTTCGAGTGCGAGCCCGGCACCTTGACTGAGCCGAAGCTTGCGGCGATTCGGGACCTGGGTGTCACTCGCCTGAGTCTCGGTGTCGAGAACTTCGACGACGGGATCCTCGAGTTGAATGGTCGAGCACACCGCTCCGCCGAGATCTTTCGCGCGTATACATACGCCCGCGCGATCAATTTTCCCCAGATCAATGTCGATCTCATCGCGGGCATGCTCGGGGAAACTGATGAGAACTGGCAACGGTGCGTCAGTAAGACGCTGGAACTGGAACCGGACAGTATCACGGTCTACCAGATGGAGCTGCCGTTCAACACGACGATCAGCGCCGATGTTCTCCACGGCCACGGGCAATTCGCTGACACCGTGGCGACGTGGGCCACGAAGCGGCGATGGGTAGAGGAAGCGTTCGAACAGCTCGAGCGCGCCGGGTATACCATCGGGAGCGCCTACACGGCGATCAAGGACCCGGCGACAACGAAGTTTATCTACCGGGATCGCCTTTGGCAGGGCGCAGACCTCGCCGGACTAGGAGTGGCGTCGTTCGGCCACATCAACGGCGTGCATATGCAGAACCTCGACTCGTGGGGTGCGTACGCCGCGGCCATCCGAGAGGAGCGCATACCGCTGCACCGCGCCTATCGGCCAACCGAAGATGAGCGGCTAATCCGTGAGTTCGTGCTGCAACTCAAGCTGGGGTCGGTCCGGCCATCGTACTTCGAGCAGAAGTATCATGTCGATGTTCGTACGCGATTTGTGGGACCCCTGGACACGCTTCTTACCGATGGATGCCTCACCGTCGTCAGCGGTGACCGGATCGATCTGACTCGCGCGGGACTACTCAGAGTCGATAGCCTGCTCCCTAGATTTTTTCTCCCAGAACACACCGACATCCGATACACGTAGCGCGAACGGTTCACGCATGGCAAACACACGCTCTCGGTCGCACCAGACTCGTAGGGCCGCGGGTGGATCCTCCCGGCCGAACCAGAGTGGCCTGCTTTATCCGCTCGACCTCGTGTATATGCGCGCCGGCGTGGCTACGCCCAAGGCCAAAGTGGTTAAGCCGGACGAAATCCCTCTGCCCTACCACGTGTTGCTGGTCCACGACAACGATATGACCCTGACGTTGGAGCGCCATTTTGGTGGCAGGGTCGCACTACGCCCGTTGTCGACGTTCACGAGCGGAAGGTCTTACTTTCGCCGAGTCCTGCTCGTACAGCAACATTCGGGACACCCTGTTGAAATGGGCGCCATCCGGATGCGACTGGACGTTTTCAACCCCGAACTGCGGTCGAAGATCCTTCGGAACGAGATCCCACTCGGGCGTTTACTACGGGACGGCAAGGTCGAGTATCAGAGCCGGGTGAAGTCGTATTTCAGCGTGACGCCTAACGCCGAGATGATGGGCGTCTTCTGGATGCGTAAACCGCAAATGCTCTACGGAAGGCGGACCGAGGTTATTCATCACGGCACAAAAATCGGCGATATCGTCGAGGTGCTGCCGCTGGTGTTTCGATAGCGATGGCCGCGGAGTACGACGCGATCGTCGTGGGTGGCGGACCAGGCGGCGCGACTGCCGCGACCGTACTGGGTCAGCATGGTCGGACCGTGCTCCTGCTCGAACGGGAGCAGTTCCCCCGATACCATGTCGGCGAATCGCTGATGCCATATACGTGGTTCACATTCGAACGGCTCGGTGTGCTCGACTGGTTCAGGACGGCCGCGTGTCCACAGAAGCGGTCGGTTCAATTCGTGTCAGCCACTGGTCACGTCTCGCAACCGTTTTACTTCTTCGAGACGATCAAACATGAGTGCGCGACTACCTGGCAGGTGCTCCGTAGTGACTTCGACCAGATGATGCTCGACAACGCGGCAACGCACGGCGTCGAGGTGCACCACGGCGTCGCGGTGCGCGATGTCGTCACCGACAATGGGCGAATCGTCGGCGTTCGCACGAACACGGAGAGCAAAGATGAGACTCACCGGGCCAAGGTTGTGATTGACGCGACTGGTCGCGACACATTGTTGGCCTCGAAGTTTGGCTGGAAGCGGCGGGATGCCGATTTAAACAAGATCGCGATCTTTACCTACTTCAAGGGCGCAAAACGAGATCCCGGTCTGGACGAAGGAGCCACCACAGTCGCCTATATTCCCGAAAAAGGGTGGTTCTGGTATATCCCACTACCCAACGATGTGGTCAGCGTCGGAGTGGTGGCCGAGCCGGCCTATCTGTATCGAACCATTCGGGACCCGGCTGCTATCTTTTGGCGTGAAGCCAAAGACTGTGTTTGGATCGCGGACCACATCAATCAAGGGACCTGTCTCGGTCCGGTCCGGGTAACCGGCGAATTCAGCTATAGCGCAACCCGGACGGCCGGCGACGGTTTCTGCCTGGTCGGTGACGCCTTCGCGTTTCTCGACCCGGTCTTCTCGTCAGGGGTTTTTCTAGCCCTAAAGAGCGGTGAGATGGCCGCAGACGCCATCCATCGCGGTCTCGAGCAAACAGGTTACGTCACGGCAGCGACGTTCGCGGACTACGAGCGTGACCTGCGCTGGGCACTGGACCAATTCCGCCAGCTCGTGCTCGCCTTCTACAGCGAGAAGTTCAACTTTGGAACATTCATCCGGACCTACCCCGATCTGCATCCCCGACTCGTCGATGCGCTCGTTGGTAACGTATTCGCAGATCTTCAGCCGCTGTTCGATGCGCTGCAGGAGTTCTCCGCGCGGACCAGCGATGCCGAGACCCCGGTCTGACGTCCGGGCCATGCGACAATAGGCCGTGGGGAGCCGTTACCGTCTCAAGCGCCAGGTCCGATTCTATGAGACTGACGCTGCCGGCATCGTTCACTTCAGTTGGTTCTATCGATATATGGAGGAAGCCGAGCACGCGCTGTGGCGCGAGGCCGGACTCAGCATCGCGCCACGCGGCGCCACGATCGGGTTCCCGCGGGTGTCGGCTACGTTCGACTTCCGTCGTCCCTTGTACTTCGAAGACGAGTTCGAGATCGCGCTCGAGGTGGCAGAGATCACAGCCAAGACGATCCGGTATACCACTGCGGTGAGTCGCGGCCAGACCGATATCGCGACCGGAAGTATGACCGTCGCCTGTGTAAGTAAGAGGCCGGGAGAACCGATGAAAGCGATCGAGATCCCCCGGGAGATCGCCGACCGATTTCAGGCAGCGGACTAGTGAAGTGTGATGAATCTTGCCCAGGTACCGGTCGCCGAACGGCGCTCCCGACACGAGATCGAGGCCGTTCAGGCCTCTCGGCTCAACGCGCTCATTGAGCTCGTCGACGGCCGTAATCGGTTCTACACCGAGAAGTTCTCTCGCGCGGGCATCCAGGTCGCCGGTCTGGATCTTCCAGAGGGTCTGGGCCGGCTGCCGTTGACCACCAAGGCCGAGCTGGTTGCCGACCAGGATGCCGCACCGCCGTGGGGCACGGCGCTGTCGGAACCCCTCGCCAACTACACGCGGTACAACCAGACGTCGTCCACGACCGGACACCCGCTGCGCTGGCTCGACACGACCGACAGCTGGCAGTGGATGCTCGAATGCTGGAAGGCCGTATACCGGGCAGCGCGGATTGGACCGGCCGATCGAATTTTCTTTCCGTTTTCGTTTGGGCCATTTCTCGGTTTCTGGACGGCGTTCGACGCCGGAGTTCAGCTCGGCGCCCACTGCGTGCCGGCGGGTGGGATGACGAGTGAAATGCGGCTGGGATTGATCGATCTGCTCGAACCGACCGTTGTCTGCTGTACGCCAACCTATGCGCAGCGGCTGGTCGAGGTCGCGGGGCAGCTCGATGGCGGCCGCGGTACTTTGGCCGACAGCTCGGTCAAGGTTCTGATCGTCGCGGGCGAACCCGGAGGAAGCATTCCGGCGACCCGCCAGCAGATCGAGACCGGTTGGGGGGCACGGGTGATCGACCATCACGGTCTGACCGAGGTCGGCCCCATTAGCTTCGAATGCTGGGAGAACCCCGGGTTCGTGCATCTGAACGAGTGCGAGTACATCTGTGAGGTGCTGGACCCAGAAACCGGAGTCCGCGTGCCAGACGGCCAACAGGGGGAGCTTGTCGTCACAAACCTGGGTCGTTTGGCGAGCCCGGTCATCCGCTACCGCACACGTGACATCGTTGTCAGGGTAGAGGAGCCATGTCCCTGCGGTCGTACCCTGTCGCGTTTACAGGGAGGAATCCTGACGCGGGCCGACGATATGATCTGCGTCCGGGGCGTCAATATTTATCCAGCCGCCATCGAAGCGATCGTTCGGACGGTGCGTGAGGTCGCCGAATACCGGGCCACGGTCCGCTCAGACAGCGCCCTGCGGGTGATGTCGATCGAGGTCGAGGCCAGCGCGTCAGACCCGGCTGCGGTCACGAAACAGGTGGAGTCGAAACTGCGTGCTGCGCTCGGACTGACAGTGCCGGTGAGCGCAGTAGAGCCGGGGACGCTCCCTCGCTTCGAGATGAAGGCCAAGCGATTCATCGTCGAGAAGAGTGAGAACAGCAGATGACAGTGTCCCGTATCGGCAACATTATGCTCGGCACAACCGACCTCGAACGTGCGGTTCCCTGCTACAGCACCACGTTGGGGCTCCCAGTGCTTTCGCTCGACCGAAATGGCCTTCCTTGATGCTGGGGCGATCACGCTCTGTCTCAGTACCGCGCATGCACGGCTCAGGACACCGGTAGCAGGCGCGACAGAAGTCGTCTTTGTCGTGGAAGGCGTGCGTGAGACGCACGCGGAACTCAGTGCTCGCGGAGTCACGTTCTTGAACGACCCGCGGGTCGTGACGGGCGACCAATGGGCCGCCAACTTCCGGGACCCAGACGGACATCTCTTCTCCATCTTCGGCCCCGAGCACCCACCGTCCGTAGTACCATAGGCGGCTAATCCGTGAAGACTTTTCAGGGAGGGTGTGTGCACCGCGCGCTATTGATGTCGTTCGTAATCTTCGTCTCGTGTGTGCTGGTCGCGTGCGGGGGGGGGGACGAACCGGGTGACTCTAGTCCCTCTCCTGTGTTTCTCAGCATCGGTACCGCCCCGCCAGGTGGCGCTTTCTTTGTGGTCGGCAGCGCGTTAGCCCAGGTCGTCAACGAGACCGACGTGACCGAGGGATTCAGCGTGACCGCCGAGGCAACAAGTGGATCGCAGGAGAACATTCGTCGCCTGGCGACCGGTGAGCTCGATTTTGCCCTCTCCAACGCCGCCATCACGTATTTTGCCGCGCGTGGCACCGAAGGATGGGACCGTGCCTATTCGGTACGGTCGGTGATGACGCTCGCACCCAACGTGGCCCTGTTTGTCGCACCCTCAGGCTCCGGCATCGAATCGATTGACGACCTGAAAGGGAAACGGGTCACGGTTGGACCTGCCGGCGCGGGCTTCGAGTACTTTGTCGCACCGCTTCTGGCGGCACACGGTGTCAGTTATGACGACTTCAGCCCACTGAATGCGACTCAGCAGGCCGCCGTCGACATGCTCACCGATGGATCGTCAGATGCCGCGTTCCTCGGAGGGGCCGTGCCGACCGCATCGATCACGCAGGCCTCGGCGTCGATGGAGCTCACGTTTCTTCCATACGGTGATACCGAAAAGCAGCAACTGGTCAACGACTTTCTGTTCTTCAGGCCGGCCACGATACCATCCGAGACCTATCGCAATCAGACGGAACCATTCGACGGTCTCGATGTCGGATCGATGCACCTGATTACGTCAGCCGAGGCATCGGACGATCTCGTCTATACCGTCACCCGTCTGCTATACGAAAATCGCGAGCTCGTCGTCGAGAAACACGCCGCCGGGCGCGCGATCAATCCCAACAATGTCGTCCGCGACACCGGCACCGAGTTCCATCCTGGTGCGATTCGGTTCTACCAGGAGGTTGGGGTCTGGCCCTAGTGTTGGCGCCGTGACCAGCCCTTCGGCCTCCTCAGCCCTAGACCTTCGTGAGCTCGTCACCCGTGTGCTCGGGGTGGTGCTGTGCGTCTTCACGCTAGTCGAGGTGAACTACCCGCTGATGGCTCCCCAGAGCCGCCTGGGTGTGTTCACTCTATTCGGACTCATCCTCTGTTTTCTCAATGTGCCGATGCACCCGCGGCTCAAGACACACCCAGCGGCGAGGACCCTCGACGGGACGCTGGTGTTGCTGGCCACAGTCTGTTGCGGCTACATCGTTGTGCAGACCGATCCGCTGTTCGAAATGTTGTGGGTGGACGGTCAATCACTTGGAAACCGGGCGGGTTTTGAGACAGCAATCGATACCACCGTCGGACTCGTCGGCTTGTTAGTTGTCATCGAGGCAGCGCGGCGGTCACTTGGCTGGGCGCTACCGATCCTTTCATTGGCCTTTCTGCTCTACGCGTCGCTCGGCGCGTCCTTCCCATCGTGGCTCTTCCCACACCGTGGCTACTCGGTGTCGCGGATCGTCGCGCAGACCTTCCTCCATAGCCAAGGTATCTTCGGCGTCGCCCTGAACGTGATGTTCACCTACGTCTTCCTGTTTGTCATCTTCGGCGCGTTCCTCGAAGCGACCGGCGCCACCCGTTTCATCGTTGATTTCGCACAGCGTGTATTCGGGAAGAGTCCGGGCGGCCCGGCAAAGGTCGCGGTCCTGAGCAGCGGGTTGATGGGATCACTCTCGGGCAGTGCCGTCGCCAACACAGCCACGACCGGTACGTTCACGATACCGATGATGCGGAGTGCTGGGTTTCAGCCGGTGACGGCCGCCGGCGTTCAAGCTGCGGCGAGCTCTGGTGGTGCACTGATGCCGCCCGTCATGGGTGCTGGCGCGTACATGATGTTGGAGATCGTCGAGCCACCGGTCACGTATCTCGAGATCGTACGAGCGGCCCTGATTCCGGCGCTCCTCTATTACTTGTCGCTGTTACTGATTGTCCATTTTCACGCGCGGCGTGTCGCAAGCGCCACAGCTGGGGTCTCCGAAGACGACCAGTCACCTCCCAGCAGCACGGGCTTCGAGGGGATCATTTTCGCGACAGCGCTCGGTAGCCTGATCGTGTTCCTCATCATGGGGTACACCGCCTTCCGAGCGGTGACCCTGTCACTCGCAACGATCGTCGTGACCAGCAGCTTTCATGCGAGCACACGTCTCGAGATCGGGAAGACCGTCCGTGGGTTGATCACGGCTGCACGCGGAGTCGTACCGTTGATCGCGGCCGCGGCCTGCGTCGGGATTATCATCGGGACCGTTACGTTGACCGGTATCGGGACCCGACTCCCGGCCACAATTATCCCGCTGGCTGAGCAGAGCCTGTTTCTGGCACTCGTGCTCATCATGGTGTCGTCGATCATTCTTGGGATGGGGTTGCCTTCTGCTGTTTGCTACCTGCTGATGGCGACACTGATCGGACCGGTGCTAGGCGACCTTGGCGTCATTCCACTCGCGGCCCATCTGTTCATCTTCTACTTCGGGATGATGTCCATGGTCACGCCACCGGTCGCGCTTGCTGCCTATGCCGCATCGTCGATCGCGGGCACCGCCATCATCCCGACGGCCTTCGCCTCGTTCCGGTACGCGCTGGTCGGGTTCACGCTTCCGTATATGTTCGTTTACCGGCCCGAGTTGCTGATGCTTTCATCCGACGGAACTTCGGCCAGCTGGCTCGACATGCTGATACCGGTCGGGATCGCCGCGCTCGGTGTCACCTGCTTCGCTGCCGGAATCGCCGGCCAGCTCCGTAACCCTCTCGGCCTGGGCCTGCGTGTGGCGGTCCTCGCTGCCGCCGCACTGCTGCTTGCACCGGGACCCTCGATCTCGCTCGTCGGGTTCTCTATCCCGATCGTCGACGTCGCGGGCGTTGTCCTTTTTGCTGGCATCCTCGCTGCCAATCGATAAGGGCTGCGTACCCAGCCAGGCTGAGTTTTCCACCCTCCGATGTCAATGGTTCTCGAGAGCGCTTCACTGAAGCGTCCTCAGTGTTGCCGATCGATGGTCAAGAGACGACCCGACGAACAAAGATCAAAGTGACCGATCTAGGTTAGCTAGAGTCTTTTTTTTACCCGACGATTGCCTGCGTAACAACGAACGAAAGCCTCCGCCGAGCAAAATTTCCCCGCCGTTTCGAATGTCTCTTGTCCGTGTTTTCTGAGCATGAGGTTTGCACAGATAAGACCGAAGGCGATCGGGGCTCTTCTATGCAAGACGCGCTCGTTTTAGAGCATGGTCGTTCCGAGCCTTCGGTCTGTGGGTCGGGAAAGCCGACGACGATGTGATGGTCGGACGAGGCAGGACGTGACACGCAAGGAACAGAAAGCCGAACCGGGCGGCGTGGTCTTTCGGTGGGATCTCGTCGCATGCGCAATGCTCTAGCATTTCACATAGATCAGAGCGAGGGCGTTAACAGCTCATAACTAGTCAACACCCTCGCTCTCGATCTTCTCGGCCCGTTCCGCAAGCTGAGCGAGTCGTTGCTGGAGTCGGTCGCGTATTGGAGTAAGTTCAGTTTCTTTCATTGTGCGGTCCCACCCCGAACGTGCGAGGATATGACAGACTCCTCAAGAACACCGAAACATCACCGCGGCCCACTTCCGAATCTGAGTGCGGCGCGTGCGTGCGGCCACCTCGTCTCGGTCGCGTGGTGGTGCGGCAGTCACCAGCGAATCGATCAGCTGTCGAGCCACAACCGCTACGTCATCGACAGCGCGGTCAAACACCGCCGCGTTGGCCTTGGACGGCTGTGTGAAGCCGCTCAGCTTGCACACGAACTGAACCGACGCCGCGTGGATCTTGGTATCGGACGCGGGCGGTGAAAAATTGAAGAGGGTCTTGATATTCCGACATATGGCCCCCGATCATACCGATCCCTGACACTGGCTGAATTGCGGCGTTCGGCAGTCTCGAGAAACAATAGGGCCCGATATCCGGCACCGCACGATAGAAGGAGACAATCCGCAGATGAAGATTCGCTCGGTAAGCGCGCTCGAGGTTCTCGACTCACGTGGCAATCCCACGGTCGCGGCCCGTATCCAGCTAGAGAATGGCACCACCGCTTCGGCACTTGTCCCCTCGGGCGCCTCGACCGGCGAGCGCGAGGCAGCTGAGCTGCGCGATGGCGAGCAGAGCCGGTATGGCGGCAAGGGTGTCCGGCAGGCGGTTGAGAACGTTCGAACCGAGATTCACACCGCGCTCGTTGGCTTTGACGTGACCGACCAACAGGGGCTCGACTCCCGCCTTATCGAGCTTGACGGTACGCCGAACAAGTCGCGGCTCGGTGCGAACGCGATTCTCGGTGTCTCGATGGCGGCGGCGCGCGCCGCCGCATACGCAACGGACCAGCCGCTGTTCAAGTATCTCGGAGGAGGCGAGCGAGCGACGCTCCCTGTGCCCTGTCTCAACGTCATCAATGGCGGCCGTCACGCGGACAACACCGTGGATTTTCAGGAATTCCAGATTGCGGCTCACAACGCTCCCTCGTTTACCGAAGGGCTTCGCATGGGTGTCGAGACGTTTCATGCCCTCAAGAACCTTCTCCATACCGAGGGAAAGGCGACCGGTGTCGGCGACGAAGGTGGCTTCGCACCGGACCTTGGCGACAACGAGGATGCGGTCGAGTTCATCCTCCGCGCAATCGAGCGAGCAGGCTATCGTCCGGGTGAGGACATCGTCCTGTGTCTCGACCCTGCCACCAGCGAACTGTGGAAGGACGGCTCGTACGTGTTCCTCAAATCGGACAAACCACCCAAGACAACCGACGAGATGATCGAGTTATGGCAGGGGTGGGTTGATAGGTACCCGATCGTGCTGATCGAGGACGCCCTCGCCGAGAACGATTGGGACGGGTGGAAGAAGCTGACCACCACCCTCGGCCATCGAGTGGAGTTGGTTGGGGACGACATCTTCTGTACCAACCCCTCGATTCTCCAACAGGCAATCGACAAAGGCGTTGGGAACTCGATCCTGATCAAGCTAAACCAGATCGGAACGGTGTCCGAGACGCTGGAGTGTGTACAGCTGGCCCAGCAGCATGGCTACGGCGTCTACGTTTCGCACCGGTCCGGTGAGACCGAGGACACGTTTATCGCCGACCTCGCTGTTGCGACCGGCTGTGGACACATCAAGACCGGGTCGGGATGCCGCAGCGAGCGGATCGCAAAGTTCAACCGGCTCATCGAGATCGAATACGATCTCGGCGCGGCGGCGCGCTACGCCGGACTGGGAGGCTTCCGGCAGGCTGTGGTGCCGACCGACAGCTGAGACTCCTCACAGAGAATGTGATTCCGTCGGTTATGCGACATCGCCGCATCCACACGTCGCGCCGCGACGCCCTCAGAAGTATCGGCCCAAGGTGGCCTCGCTCGGGCGAGGCGTGAGCGACGACACGACAACCATGAGCAGTGCCGACACGATGGTCATCGGAACCACTGGCATGAAACCCAGGACGTCAGTGCCGCCAGGTGTTCGCGTGATCAGGTCGACACCGGCGACGGTCCAGTACGACACGGCCGTCCCCGGTGGAGTCGCAGGCACCAGCGCCTGAAACAGCGCGACCGCGCCCACCGTTGCCGTCGTCCATACCGTCACGGCGAGTGCTCCCCACTTCGTGCTGCCCTTCCAGAAGAGCGCACCTACCAGCAGTGGAAAGAGTGCTGCGTAGCCAGAAAAGGCGTACTGCACTGCGAGGTTGAAGATGCTGGATGAGGCCCGGAGTGCGATGCCGTAGGCCAGCGCCGCGATCAGCACCACAAAGAGACGGCCCGTCTGTACCTGAACGCGCTCACCGAAACGACGGGTGCCGCCGTAGAACGCGAACACGTCTTGGGTGAACATGGTTGACAACGCCAGGATTTGGGAATCACTCGCCATGACCGCCGCCATGATGCCCGCACCGAGCAGGCCGGCCATCCACAGCGGCGCGTAGTGTTCGAGCATGAGGATGATCACGTCGTCCCCGGCCGCCGCCTGCTGCAACTCAGCCGCCATTCCGGCTGAGAATGTGCTCCCGGACGCAAGCAGGGCGCGTGCATCGAGCTTGGCAGCAATGTCGGGAACATCGAGCATCGCGTTGGCGGCTACACCGAGAAAGACACAGGGCAGCCAGATCGCCATAATGCACAGCGGGTAGTAAATGACGGTCTTCTTGAACTGGACCATCCGGCGTGCGGTGAAGCAGAAAATGATGATGTGCGGGAAGACGATCGTTGAGAGCGGGATAAAAGTGTAGCTCAAGAAAAACCGCGGTGAAACCTGCTCACGCGTCAGGAGTGCGGCGGTCACCTCGGAGTCAAGTAGACGCTCCATCGCCTGCGAGTAGCCGCCGATACTGGACCCGACCAGCAGCAACGCGGCAGTACCGAACACTAAGAAGAGCACGGTCTGAAAGGTATTGACCCATGCTGTTCCACGCATACCCCCGAAGAACACGTAGCTCATCACGACAACGGCCACCACGGCGCCGCCGAGCCAGTACGGCACCACGCCCCCGCTGACGGCGTTCAGAGTGGTACCGCCCCCCATCACCGCAATAATGATGTACGGCAGCAGCAGCGCCGCCTGGAGGGCGAAGATAAGCGTCCCGATGTGACCACACTCCCAACGATCGCGGAACATTTGCACCGGAGTGATAAACCCATGACGCTTGCCCAATGCCCACATCCGCGTACCGATCAGAAACAGTGTCAACGGGATGATAAGGGCCGATGACGACGCCATTAAACCAAAGGTGACGATACCGTTCGAGAAGGCGTGACCGGCCGAGCCCAGGATCGTGAACGCGGTCATGTTGGTGCCGAACAACGACAGCAGAAACACCGCCGGGCCCAATGACCGTCCCGCGAGAAAGTACCCTTCCGCGGAACCCTGGTCGAAGCGGCGCGACGCGAAGATCCCGATATAGAGCACCACGCCGAGGTACGTGAAGACGACCAGCGCCGGGATCACGAGCGTCCCCCACCGGAATCAGACGCATCGCCCTCGACTTCGCGTTCAAGCGCCGCCGGCCAGGCGTAGCTGACAAGGACGCCCATCAGCACAGCGACCGCGACGGAGTACACCGCGTGGTAAAAGAGTCCGACCGGGAGGAAGCCGAAGACCATCGGCCGCGCCGTATCCCAGAACCAGATGTCCTGATGCAGAACATACAGAGCGACCACGGCCAGTGCGAGGAGCCAGTTCTTCATGGGCACGAAACCTACTCGACCGTCGTGCTCACTGCCCTGTGACCCGTCGACGTTCTCCGATGGCGTAGAGATACTGAGTCGTGCGGATAAAGATCTGCCCGTCCGAGACCGCTGGCGAGCTGAGCGTGTAATCGTCCAGCGGGTTCTCAGCTAGCACCTTGAACTCGGGGCCGGTTCGAAACACGCTCGTTAGTCCGGACTCGTTCGTGACGTAGATTCGACCGTCTGCGATTACTGGCGACGCACTGTAGGTACCGGGTCGCAATCGCTGACGCCCGTACACGAGCGCACCGGTCTTGAGGTCGTGAACGTAGACGATCCCCTGGTCGTTGACGAGGTACAGATACTGACCGTCAGTGACCGGTGTCGGCACATCTGGCCCATGCTCGGCCTCCCATACTACGTGAGAATCGAGCACATCACCCCGGCCGCCGGCCCGCAGAACCAGCAGCGGCCGCACGCGGGTAGGCGCAATGATGAGATCACCGGCGATGATTGGTGAAGCCACGATACGGTACGCCCGATTTCGCGTTGGGTTGAGCCCATCGGCGCGCCAGAGCTCTTGGCCGGTCACGGGATCGTGCCCCGTGACGGCATCCCCACCGGTGATCACGATCTCGGTAATGCCGTCGTACGTCAGCAGGGCCGGCGTCGTGTAGGAATCGGGTGACTCACGCAATGCCTCGGTTGGACGCTCCTGTCGCCAGACGGTTTCTCCGCCGGCCGCATCGATCCGCAGAACATACGAGGGGTCGTCGGTTCTCATGCCGTGGAGCACTTGCACGTACAGCCCGCCCTCGTGGAGCAGCGGCGACGAGGCATAGCCCCAATTTAAACCGAACGGGCCATAATCGGCCTGAATGTCCCGCATCCAGACCTCGTTCCCCTCAAAATCAAACGCCCTCAGAATCCCCGTGCCGGTCATGACCCACACGCGCTCACCGTCCGTGACGGGAGATGGCGAGGACATATTCTGCTTACGTTGCCGGCGATTTCCGGCGCTCAAGAAGCGCTGCCAGATCGGCCGCCCCGTGTTGCGATCAACACACCACAGCTCGAGGGTGTCGCCGTCCGCGACATTGAGGAAGATCAGCTCCTCCCAGATCGCCGGAGTCGACCCCGTCCATTCCGGCATCTCGAGTTTCCAGACGACGTTCGTCTCCGTATCCCACTCGAGTGGCACAGCCTCGGTGGTCACGCCGTCCCTGTTCGGACCGCGCCAGTTGGGCCAGTTGTCGGCAGCTGCCGTCGACGGAGGAACGAGGGCGGCTACGAGGATTACCAGACCGGCTCGACGCCTCTGACGGCCGGTCATACGAGGTATCGGTACCATGTCGCCTCTAGAAGGCCTGAGTCATGAACATGCATCGTAATCGTAGATCAGAAACCACGACGCACTCTTATGGAGCGTCTCCAGACGGTATGGCATCGGTGCCGCCTGCGACCTCCAAAAGGAACGCGTATTGGAGCGCAGTCTCTCGGTACCTATGGTAGCGGCCAGACGCGCCGCCGTGACCGGCCTCCATGTTGGTCTTGAGGAGCAGAAGACGATCGTCCGTTTTTAGGGCTCTGAGCCGGGCAACCCACTTAGCAGGCTCCCAGTATTGCACCTGTGAGTCATGGAGCCCCGTCATGACCAGCAGGTGAGGATAAACCTTGGAGGTGACGTTGTCGTAGGGCGAGTACGATTTGATGTAATCGTAGTAGCGCGAGTCGTGTGGATTCCCCCATTCGTCATACTCGCCGGTCGTCAACGGGATCGTGTCGTCCAACATCGTGGTCAAGACGTCGACGAAGGGCACCTGCGCGACCACCCCGTGAAAAAGGTCCGGGCGCATGTTACAGACCGCACCCATCAACAAACCGCCAGCGCTGCCTCCCATCGCGAACAGTCGCGCGGGAGACGTGTACCGCTCCGCCACGAGATGCTCCGCACAGGCTATGAAGTCGGTAAACGTGTTCTTCTTCTGGAGCAGCTTGCCGGCGTCATACCATTGCCGTCCGAGTTCCTGACCACCACGGACGTGCGCAATCGCGAACACGAACCCTCGGTCGAGCAGGCTCAATCGGGGCGACCTGAAGTCGGCGTCCATGCTGATGCCGTACGACCCGTATCCGTACAGCAACAGCGGGCTCGACCCATCCAGCGGTGTGTCGACCCGTGAGACCAAAGAGATCGGGACCTCAACGCCGTCGGCGGTTGTCGCGGCGAACCGCCGGGTCCGATAGTTGTCCGGGTCGAAGCCACCCAGAACCTCTTCGCGCTTCAGCAGCGTCCGTTCACGGGTGACCATGTCGTAGTCGTAGTCGGAGGCCGGAATGCTGAGCGAGCTGTATCCGAAGCGGAGAACCGTCGACTCGGCTACCTTGTTGTGTGCGTCAATAAAAGCATCGTATGCCGGCTCTGAAAACGCGATGTCGTGGGCGCCGTCACCGTTCCAAGGCCGGACCCGAAGCCTCACAAGACCGGCGGTCCGCTCCTGGAGCACCAGGAAGTCTTCGAATAACTCGAACGTCTCGATAAGGACGTGGTCGCGGTGGGGTATGAGCTCACGCCAGCGCGCCTGTGCCCACTGGTCAGGGTCGGCGCCCGTTTCGAGCAGACGGAAGTTTCGGGCCCCTGCGTTGCTCCGGATGAAGAATCGACCGCCGTAGTGGTCAATGTGATACTCGTGTCCGGACTGGCGGCGTATGAATGGGCGCGGCGGGTCGTCGGGGCGGTCCGCGTCGAGAATGTGATACTCCGTGGTCAGTGTCTGGTAACAGCCGATCAGCACGTACCGCTTGGAGCGACTCTTGCCAACACCGCACGCGAACGTCTCGTCGCTCTCTTCATAGACCAGCTCGTCCCACGACACGTCGTGGCCGAGACGATGACGATAGACCTGGTATGACCGCAAGGTCGTCTCGTGCTGGCGTGTATAGAAGACGGTGAGGTTGTCGTTGGCCCAGACGAAGTCACCTGTGACGCCCTGAATAACATCGTCGAGCGCCGTCCCCAAGGCGAGGTCGCGGAACCGGATATCGTACTGACGACGACCTACCGTGTCGACCGCGAAGCCGAGCAGCCGCTCGTTCGGGCTGACCACGAGCCCACCGACGTCGCAGTATTCGTGTCCTTCGGCCACGGCGTTGACGTCGAGCGTGATCTGTTCCGCCCCGTCGACTGCCGGTTGTCGGCAGTGCACTCGATACTCCTGGCTGTCTTCATAGCGCCAGTAATAGAGATGTGTTCCCTCACGGTATGGCACCGAGACGTCGGTCTGTTTGATCCGCCCTTTGATTTCCTCAAATAGTGTGTCCTGACGGTCATTCGTGTGGCCTAGACGTTCGTCGAGATACTTATTCTCGGCCTTCAGATACGCCTGCACGTCTGGATCCGAGCGCTCTCTGAGCCAGTAATAGTCATCGACACGAACATCGCCGTTAGACTCGAGACGATGTGGTCGCTTGGGTGCAAGGGGCGCCGGCATGTTGGGTTCGCCGCGTCATTCCGTGCGGAGCGCACGGAGGAGAGGTGATCGAACAGCAACCAGCGTTGCGCCGAGCGATGCGGAGAAGCCGGCGACGACCACGACAACGAGCAGCGCCGTCAACGAGAGAATCGGCAGTCCACCGCCGCGTGAGATCCAGGCCGGCGCGATAGCAACCAGCGCGCAGGCGGTACCGGCGAACAAACCGGCAAACAGCAACAAGGCGTTCTCGGCCAGCACTATCAGGGACAGGTGCCCGGCGTTGAAGCCGACCGCACGCAAGAGCGCTAGCTCACGGCGACGCTCGAGTATATTTCGGAGCAGCACCGCCCCGAGTCCGAAGGTCCCGAGCACCAACCCAAGGCCGCCTAGCGTCTGAAACGTGGCGAGATACGTGTTCTCGACTTGATGAAACGCCGCCAACCGCTCGCCAGCCGAGACGACATCAAACCCATAGTCCGCCAGTCGATCCTCGAGGGCTGCGGCCACGTCGCCGGTGCGCTCTGGGTGCGCGTCGATGAGGAAGAACCGATAGCCGTCATATTGTGGGAACACTCGTGTGAAGTGGTCCTCTGCGATCAGTAGCTCTCGCTGGAAGATGCTATCCGACAAGGCCGCGACAATACGCAGACGGATCGGATTGTCGGTATCCCGATTGAGCACGAAGTCATCACCGACCGCGAGATGCAGCGCATAGGTCAGCGAGGTGGCGTCGGCGATCGCCGGAACGGCGCCATCGTCGAACTCACGGTGCAGCAGCTGCCACGGGTTATCTACCTCATCGGGGGTCTCGGCCAAGGTCCCCGTAAACGAGAAGCGACCCAGCGACGCGAACGCGTCTGTCACAGCCAGAACCCTTGGGTCTTTGGCCTGGTACAGGTTGAGACAACTCGCGTCCTCCCCGGGTCTCAAGCGAAATCGTGTCAGCGTGACATCCTCCAGCGGTCCGCCCGGCTCATAGAAGTCGAACAGATTCAACGAATCGCGCCCTGTCGCCGTCGACGGATCATGTGCGATCGGCAGTAGTGTGTCAGCGACGAGGGTGTAACCCCCGGTACCCGAGAGTGGATCAAGCTCGCCCGCCCCTCCCTCTCGGTGGAACGCATCAACTGCAACAATGATGAACGCGGCCGAGGCGATCAACGCGATGCACAGCACGCTGCGGCCAGGGCGGGAGGTTGCATTTCGAAAGCCCAGCTGCGTCACGGTCCAGGAGCCGCTTGTGTGATAGCGCGGTCGGCCGTGGAGCCAGACCCACGCCGCGGTAAGCAGGCTGCAAAGCAACAGGAGCCCGCCCCCAAAAAAGCCGACCGTCGGACTCAACGGACCGACCGCCGCGATCAAGACCAGCCCGACGCCAAGAACGCAGAGGGCCACCGAGGTAACCACCGCGCGTGACCAACCAGATGATGCGACCTCGGTCGGCGTGCTTTCGGCCGTGACGCCTGTCAATAGACTGCGTGGCGATGCCGGTGAGAGCGACCGCAGGGTCAAGGTGATCGAGACAAACGCCGCCAGCATACCACCCGCCGTGCCCGACGCTAGCGCCATTGGTGAAACGTGAAGACTCAGGCGTGTCGTACCGACCGCATCAAGCCACCATGTCCGGAGCCCCCACATGATGAGTTCCGCGTAGACAACCGCCGCGATGACACCGATGACACTTCCGACCACAGACAACAGAAGCGCCTCAGCACCAAAGACACGCCAAATCTTCGCCGGCGGAAACCCGGTGGCGCGAAGGATCCCGATCTCCGCCAGCCTCTGCTCCACACCCAAGCGAAAGAACAGGCTCGCAAGCAGGAGTGCGGAGACGACGAGGAAAAAGCTGAAGTAGATAAAATACAGGCCAAAGTCGGTCGCCCCGGCCGAAGCTTCCACCGCCAGCGCCCTGGCCGGATAAACGACGAACCCGACAGCGAGTGGATCGACCGCAGCGCGGAGGTCCTGGCGGAACCGTTCGGCTGTCGTCTCGAGATCCCCCTCCGGTTCGAGACGAATCGACGTCAGCGAACCCCAGCGTGACCCCCACAGCTGTCGACCCGTTTCCAGGGGGATAAACGCCTTCGGTGTTGTACGGTACTCGTCCCAATAGTCCTCGTCCTGCGGGCGGATGAGCCCCAGGTCAATCTCGAACGGTGGGTCCCACCCGACGAGGTCCACCGCCTCCGTGATGCCGGGATAGTCTGGGGCGAGCGTTGGATCGTCGGCCGCGCCCTCGATCGGAACGACGTCGACCACACGGAGATCCGTTCCGCGGGTCTCGAGGCGACCCTCGTCCTCCCAGACGTAATACTCGACTGCCAGCGTGTCGCCGACAACAACACCCAAGTCATCAGCGGCCCACTCGTTCAGCACGACCGGCGGTGTTCCAGAATCAGAGTCGGTCAGACCGTCTTCCCAATTGCTGACGACCCCAAGGTCGAGCGCAGCGACGAGAGAGTATGGCATCACCCGGTCGTCTCGACCGAGCTGGTTGACCAGATAGGTCAGCACTGGTCGTGTATCGATTCGGCTCGCCCTAGCTGTGGAGTCGACCACGGCGGCAGTTGCGTCATTGATGAGACCGGCGGCCGACTCAACGGTAAATGTCTGCTGGTCTGACACGACGCGCACACGCAGACCGAGGTCATCCAGTGTCGCGACGGCACGAATAGCCGCCTCAGCCGTGGCGAGACGCTCTATCGCATCGACGCCGCCGTCACCGGATTGGTCCTTTACTCCCAGGAGCACCGTGTTCACGCGTCCTTCCTGCTCGAGCGCCTGTTGGATCCGCGTCAGTGGGATAAACACCGACCTCGCCAGACCCTGCTGCGGTCGAAACGAAAACTCGCCTTGCTCGCCGGGAGGGAGAACGCGCTCGATGCCTAGCCGAAGCGTGCGACCGACGTCGTCTCGTCGGCCGTGCAGCGAGCTGATCGGGATTGCCGACGGTAACTCCACCCGGACAAGCAGGCTGTCGTCCACAGCCGCCTCCAGCTCGCGGGCCAGACCCTCGCTGACGAAGACTCGGTTGCGGTCCAATCGGACTGTGTCGGAATCGATACCGTGGAATCGCCAGAACCGCTCGTCGACGCCATAAACCTGGACGCCTGACGCGCGACGGCCGCTCGCCTGATGGGTCACGAATCCCTCGACGGCGACGATCGGTGCAGCGCCGGCGAACCCCTCGCGCGTCTCACCCGCGTCGAGTAACTCGTCAGCAAGAGATTCCCGCACGAAGCCTGCGCTGGTCACGACGATGTCAACCGAGCCCAACCTTTCCAGTGCGAGGCTCCGCAGACTGGCCCGGACCGATGACCCGACAAGGAGTGCGCCGGCCAGCACGGCTACCGCCACACCGACGCCGACCGCAACAGCGAGGTTCGTCTGCCAGAAGTGAAGGACGTTTCGGCGCACGAGGGTGAGTAGCGTCATGGTCTAGTGGAGTCGAGGTGTTGGCCGTCCAACCGGTACTGGGCGGCACACCGTTGCGCCAGGGTCGTGTTGTGCGTGACGATGACCAGAATTGCTTTCTGACGTTGGTGTAACTCGAACAGCAATGAGGACACGATGTCCGCCGAGTCACGGTCCAGGTTACCGGTCGGTTCGTCACACAGCAACACCCGCGGCTCCCGAATCAGTGCGCGAGCAAGCGCCACCCGCTGACGCTCTCCGCCGGACAACTCGGCAGGACGATGCTCAAGCCGGGGCTTTAGACCGACCTGCTCAATGAGGTCGACGGCACGGTCGGTCGCTCTCGGGTCCGGTCCAGTCACCAAAGTCGGCACGAGAACGTTTTCGAGAACGGAGCACTGGGGCAAGAGCAGATGATCCTGAAAAACAAAACCGATTTGGGTGTTTCGAAAGACTGCAAGCTCTCGCTCGGGAAGGGTGTACGGGTTCTGCCCGTCGAGTGTCACCGTGCCGGATGTCGGTGGCTCCAGCCCACCGACCAGATACAGCAGTGTGCTCTTGCCACTGCCGGACGGCCCAACAATCGAAGCGGAGTCTCCGCCGTCCAGACTGAAGCTGATGTCTGAGAGGATTGGTAACGCCCCGTGGGGCGTGGCGTATTGCTTGCTCAGATTTTTGACTTCGAGCACGACACACTCCCCGACGACCACCGCAATCCGCGCCGGAGGTCCGATGACTCACGGCATCCGGCTATGACGCGACCTGGAACGCGCGCGGGCGGAAGAGAAAGTCGACGATGTTGCCTTCGTGAGGCTGAAGCCAGTTGAGCTTGATGGTTGGTATCGGACCGAGGTTGAGGCGGTCAATGTTCCTGGCATCAAGCAGGCTGCGTTTGAAGGGCTCGTCCTCCGTGATCGCCGTGGCAACCAACGTCGGGCCGATCGAGGACAGCATCTTCTCTTGTGGACACCGCACGACTGTCACGAAGGGGAACATGTACTCCTTCTTTGACGCGGCAACCTCTGGGGACTCACAGTGCAATACCGTTGGACGGAGATAATCGCAACGCTCGCGCTCCACGAGCCGACCATCATAGAACGATGCCGTCATGTCGCCGACACCCGCCTCTCCAACAACGCTGTCGATATCGGCTGAAATCGCCTTGGCCTGTCCCGGCACCGTGAACGCGGCCAGCTCGGCGTTCGGATCGTCCGGTGGCAGCGGGGCAATCGGACCAAGGCGTTCAGCCAGCGCTTGGGCGATCTCATTCGTGTGCCGAGACGCCCAGATACCCGAGCAATTGATGCAACTTCGCCCGCTGTTGACCAAGACACTGTCGACCATCAGGTCGAGGTGCTGTTCCCATCGGTCGACCTGGTCGTCGCCAAGGAGAATCTTGCTGAATCCCGGCCCATGCACCTGCACACTGGAGTGGCCATCATACTGCTCGACCGTCGCGGTGCCACCGAAGATCAAACTCCGGGAACAATTGTTGAGCACCGCTGCACCAACTTCGCCAAGACCCGGATAGACCGACACCGACTCGCGTGGGATTCCTGCCGCGAAGAAAGCCTGCGTCATGCGCCACGGTGTCCACGGCTCCTGGGGTCCGGGCTTGAGCACCAGTCCGATCTGCAATGGAATGATCGGGAGCCACAGGCTGTGGACGCCTGGCGAGTTGGATGGTAACACCATGCCGAGAACAGGCGTTGTCGCCTGATAGCTGCGCATTACACCGTCTTCCTCGCCGTATCCGCGTGACAAGATGTCGGGGTCAAGACGCCGCGTCAGCGACACCAGGATCTCATCGAGATGCTCGAGGACGAACTGGAGCTTCTCCATATTCATCCGGCACATACGCTCGGACAAACCGGTCGTTGCCGACTGCTGGCGAACGAAATCCTCTGGCGTCTGCGTTCCGTCTCCCAGCGGCAAAGCCGCAGACGAAAAGAACTCTGCAGCCTTCTTGACCATCGCGACTAGATCGGAGATCGGGATCTCTCGGAGAACCTCCCGTGCCCGGACGGCTTTCCGCATGTCCCGAGCAACCAGGCCCGGATTCGCCTGGCTCACCTCGGCCACAGGCTCGCCCGTCTGGAAGTGGACGACCTGGTTCAACTCAAGGCTTTTATAAGGCCGACCCCACCGAAGGATCGGAAAGTGGATCACCTAGATCCCTTCTTCGAGCATTACCGAAATTGTCTCGCACAGTCCCTCAATCGTCCGGTGCTCGTCGTCAGCCATCTGCACAGAGAATGTATGCTCGCCAGGCTCGAGCGACATCTCAATTGTGTTTGAGCCGTCACCGAAATGGATCCAAGGAGCGGCCTGCGGCACGATCTCTCCGGCCGGGAGGCACTCTGCATCGACACCAAGATGGTAGTGTCCAACACCCTCGCGCACCTGCTCGACCGTCTCCGGGACGGCGCCAATTTCAAAGTGCTCCATCCCGAACTCGAACACTAATGGCACATCAACCGATACTTCTTCTCCGTCCCGGGGCGCGACAAAGAAAACGCGAGGCTCGTCCATTGGCTCAGCGGCGGCCTCAGGCTCTGTCATCTCCATCTCCTCCGCCTCGGGCTCCGGTGCTTCGCCGCCGCCGCACGCCATTGCCGTCGCCGCCAGTACTGTCACCACTGCCAACCAACTCCGCTGCATCAGAAAAATCCTGTATTTGCTCATTTCAAATCCTCTCTCCCAAAAAGTCTTACGTAAGCAAGCTACACCGCTACCGTGAGATTTTGCGGTTTCAGTACACGCCGACCGCCGTCCCGGTGGCCAGACCACCGAACGGACGAACTCCGCTGACACCATCCCACGGGTACCGACCAGACGGCGGCTCTCTTTCACCCTCGTCACGCTCGAGGAACCGGGGGACGAAGAATTCCTTGGTCAAGGTCGTCAGCATAACCCGTCCCGTCTCGCCATACGCCTTAAGCTGACCCGGCTCGTCTGGATCAACCACCTGGATCACGGCCCGAGGTTGGGGGGCGTAGTACGCAATCTTGTATCCGTCCTCGGCACCACTCGGTGGGCTGGCGGCCAACCCCATCAGAGTGTTGCCATAGGTCGGAGTCATATAGACACCGTCGAGCAGCTCCTCCTGCGCAAAACGGTTCCATTGTGGCGTGAACTCGGTCCCCCCAGCGAAGATACCGGTGATACCGGCTTCGGCAATGCTCGACCCATCCGCCTCAAGACGATTCGCCAAAGCTTCGATCAGTTTAGGTGTCGAGAACAAGCACCTGACGTCATGGCCCGCCGAAAGAATCGTGACTGCCTGGTCGATAACGTGATCCTGATACGCCTTTAGATGGTCCATCCAGCCCTTCTTAATCAGCTTGATCACCCAGCGTGGATCGAGATCGACACAGAAGCAGATGCCGCCTCTATGTTGGGCGAGGTGCTCCACCGCTAGCCTGAGACGCCGCGGACCACTCGGCCCGAGCATAAGCCAGTTGGCTCCTCTAGGGAAGTGCTCGTCTGGTAAGGTCTCGGAGAACAGTTCGTAATCGATGCGGAAGTCTTCAATGGAGATGCGGCTCTTGGGAATACCGGTCGTTCCGCCGGTCTCAAACACGTAGACGGGACGATCAATAAACTCCTTGGGAACCCAGCGCCTTACCGGTCCACCGCGGAGCCAATCATCCTCGAAGTGTCCGAATTTCTCCAGGTCGTCGAACCCACCGACCTCCGTCCGCGGATCCCAACCCGCCTTGTCGGCCCAGCTTAACCAGAACGCACAACCGGTGGCCGGGTTAAAATGCCAAGCAACCACCTCTTGGACCCATGCGTCGAGCCGGTCACGCGCCGCCTCCACATCGCCTTCGACCGGCATGACATCGGTTTTCATTAATTTTCGATCTTACACTAGTGTCTTACGGGGTTTGGCACACGACGGCCGGCGCCGTCAAGGTGATCGCCGAGAACAATGTCCCCGGGTGGGACGCGAGTCAGAGAGCATCCGCCTTCGCGGCAAAAACGAAGTCACTCTCGGTCAATCCGTCGATCTTGTGTGTCCAGATGGTGACCTTCACTTTTCCCCAGGCCAGCAGGATGTCTGGGTGGTGGTTCTGGTCCTCTGCCATCTCACCGACTTTGTTGGTAAAGTCCAGTGCCTGCCGAAAATCATCAAACCGATACTCCTTCTCAAGATGATGCTCATCGGCGACAGTCCATCCCTCAACCAACTGCCGACGCAGTACCTCAAGTTCGGGCCCCTTCAAGGGTGAAACCCCACCGCGGCACGGCACACATTCCCTCTTTGCAAGTTCGCTCATCATTTCCCCTCGTCGCCGGCGAGGTCGCCGACTTCCTGATCAAAAACTGTATATCCTCTGAAACAGAGTAATACACTTGGCCCGCCCAGCTATCACAGGAGGATGCATGGCTGAAAAGATGCCACAGACATTCGAGAACCACGCCAAGCTGGTTCCGTTGTTTCACTACGTCCTACTCCCGATGCTTCTCATTAATCTGTTCCTAGCCCTCTACCGTATGTTCACGGGGTTTTCGTTGTACACCGGATGGGACGCAGCCATGGCAATCGGACTCATTCTGGTCGCCTTCTTCGCACGTGTCTTTGCGCTGGGCGCGCAGGATCGCGTCATTCGTCTCGAGGAGCGACTCCGGATGCGCCGGCTCTTTCCCGACGAGCTGAAAGTAAAGATTGACGATTTCACCATGGATCAACTTGCCGCTCTTCGGTTTGCGAGTAACGAGGAGCTTCCGAGTCTGGCTAAGAGGGTCCTGGACGATGGCATCGGCGACCGCAAGACGATCAAACGGATGATCCCAACCTGGCGGGCGGATTATCAGAGGCTGTAACCAGAGGAGTCAGGAGGCTAACCCTACTCCTCCACATTCTTGACATACTCGTCGACCAGCGACCTTGACGCGAGCCAGAGCCCACCGTCCACCACCAGGGTAACGCCTGTGATAAACGCGGCGGCTTCAGAACAGAGAAAGAGGGCGGCATCACTCACGTCGGCGATCGCTCCTAGGCGTCCCAGTGGCGTACTCTTGACCGCACGTTCGTGCGAAGTCCCAACCAGGAGACGCCTCGCGCCCTCGGTCTGATCCACCGGGCCGGGTGCAATCCCATTGACACGTATCCCATACTGGCCCCATTCGACCGCGAGGACTCGTGTGAGCGCATCGACACCAGCCTTTGCCGCCGAGACATGCAGCTGTGCCGCCGTGCCTACATAGTGAAGCGTCGCGCTGATATTGAGCACGGTCCCGCCCGTCGCTTTGAGATACGGAAGAGCGGCCTTCGACATATGAAACGTGCCTTTGAGATCGATGTCGACGACAGCCCCGAACCCGTTCGGAGACAGGTTCTCCGCCAGGCACAGGAAATTGCCCGCTGCGTTGTTCACAAGAATGTCCAGCCGACCAAGTGCCGCCACGGTCTGACCCACCGCCTCATCAATTGCCGCCGGGTCCCGAACATCGGCCGCCACAGTAAACGACCGGCGCCCGAGAGCCTCGATGTCACCCGAGGTCTGTTCCAGGTGCGACGCTGTTCGGCTTATGATGGCCACGTCACATCCGTGGGCGGCCAACGCGAGTGACAGACCACGCCCAATCCCGGTACCCCCACCCGTAACAAGGGCCGTCTTACCGATAAGCAGATCTGGTCGAAAAGTCATCTGCCTCCGTATACAATCTCGGCACCTTGAAGCTCCTCGCCGCGCTCACTAATGCCTTCCCGCTCTGGGTGCTGCTCGCCAGCGGTCTCGCCCTTCTCGAACCCGGACTCTTTAGCTGGTTCAGCGGCCCACTCATCCCGTTAGGGCTCGGGGTAATCATGCTCAGTATGGGCATGACGATCGGGTTCGACGACTTCCGACGAATCGGGCGCGAACGGGCCAACATCTTGCCTGGTCTGGCGCTCCAATATACGCTGATGCCGGCACTCGGGTGGTCGTTGGCGGTTCTCTTCGATCTGCCCACACCGTTTGCAGTCGGCCTAATTCTTGTCTCCTGCTGCCCTGGTGGTACAGCCTCAAACGTGATCTCATTCCTCGCCCGGGCCGATATAGCGCTGTCGGTCACTATGACAACGGCGTCGACATTTCTTGCGGTCTTGATGACCCCGCTGCTCACCGAAATCCTTGCCGGGAGTCGGATCGAAGTGCCTGCAGCCGGATTGTTAGTCAACACCGTTGAGGTTGTCGTCCTCCCCGTTGGTGCCGGCGTCATCCTCAGATGGAGGTTTCCACGGGTGAGTGCGCGGGTGCTTCCGATCGCTCCACTTGTCGCCGTCCTTACCATTACGTTGATCGTCGCTTCGGTTATAGGGGGCGGCCGCACCCAGGTCCTTGAAGCGGGGCTTCGACTAGTAGCAGCAGTCTTCTGCCTGCACGTGGGAGGATTCCTGCTGGGGTATCTAGCAGGACGCCTGCTCCTAGGCCGTGAGCTTACCGCACGGACGATCTCGATCGAAGTCGGAATGCAGAACTCGGGACTCGGGGTGGTGCTAGCCCAGCAGAACTTCGCGAGCCCACTCGTGGCGATCCCTTCTGCCATTTCCGCTGTCTTTCACTCGATACTTGGCAGCGCGGCAGCAGCCATCTGGCGAAGCCAACCGGCCGTGCGTTGATGGACGTACAACCACTGCGCGGCGGCCGGTCACGATACGAGGACGCGTTCGAACGATTCGACCACGCCAACGCGAAAGACCCTGACCGACTGATCGTGGACGGGTTGTCCCAGCCGAAAGCACTCGTGTATGCCATCCGGATGACTGACCGACTAACACAGTTCGCGCCCGAGGCTTCGGAACCACTCCGTCTCGCGGCGCGGTGCCAGCACATCCGCCGCTGGACGATCCCACGAGCCACATTTCCGGCCGGTCGAACCGGCTACCGATTGTGGAGAAAGACGCTTAGTGTGTTCCACGCAAAGACGGCCGCTGACATTCTTCGGACCGTGGGCTACGACGAGGCGACGGTCGGTCGCGTCGAAACGCTGTTGCGGAAAGACAATCTCAAGAGCGACCAAGAAGTTCAGACGCTTGAGGACGTCGCGTGTCTGGTCTTCCTTGAGCACTATCTTTCGGACTTCACTTTAAATCGCGATGAGACCACGGTGGTCGAAGTCCTTGGGAAGACCTGGCGAAAGATGTCCGAGAGGGGACGGGTGGCTGCCCTCGCTCTAGATATTCCCGTCGACCTGAAAACGCTGGTTACACGGGCGGTGCGGTAAAGCGCCTCACATTCCCCTCGTCTTCTATCTCTTCATCTCACACATTTTCCACCACGTAACCTTCCTTCTCGCAGTACAGCATGATCTGTTGCGCGGCTTCTTCAGCGGTGAATTGCGTCGTGTCGATCACGAGGTCGGCGTCAGCCGGCTCTTCGTACGGATCTGAAATTCCGGTGAATTCCTTGATGATTCCCGCCCGTGCTTTTGCGTAAAGGCCCTTGCGGTCGCGTTCCTCGCACACCACGATCGGGGTTGCTACATGGACAAGCAAGAAACCGCCCACCGGCTGAATCATGGCTCGAACATCTTTTCTGACCGAATCATAAGGCGCGATCGGTGCACAGATCGCGAGGCCGCCGTTCTTTGTGATCTCAGAGGCAACATACCCAATCCGCTTGATGTTGAGGTCACGATGCTCTTTCGAGAAACCCAACTCAGACGAAAGATTTTTCCGAACCAAGTCGCCGTCTAGGAGAGTCACCGGTCGGCCGCCCATCTCGAGAAATTTAACGAGAAGCACATTGGCGATCGTCGATTTTCCGGAACCCGAGAGACCGGTGAAAAAGATGGTGAATCCCTGCTGGTGACGGGGTGGATGGCTTCGGCGAAGCTCCGTCGCCACATCCGAGAACGTGAACCACTCAGGGATCTCCTTTCCCATCGCCAAACGGTCACGAAGATCCGTTCCCGAAATATTGAGCGTCCGCGTCCCTGCTGGGACCTCGTCGATTGGGGTGTAGGTGTCTTGCTCTTCGACATAAACCATCAGCTTAAACGGCACCATAGCCACACCTAGTTCGGCCTCATGCTTGTGCAAGAGCTCCTGCGCATCGTAGGGGCCATAGAAAGCCTTGCCACTCGAGTCACTTCCGGGACCGGCATGGTCGCGGCCCACGATCAGATGTGTACACCCGTGGTTCTTTCGAATGATCGCGTGCCAGATCGCCTCTCGTGGACCGGCCATCCGCATCGCCAGTGGCAGCAGCGATAGCATGGCGGTCTTCCGCGGATAACGACGGACCAGCGACTGATAGCACCGCACGCGTGTGTAATGGTCGACATCACCCGGTTTGGTCATGCCGACGACCGGATGAATCAACAGGTTAGCTTCGGCCTCTTTTGCGGCGCGAAACGTCAGCTCCTGGTGTGCCCGATGCATAGGGTTCCGGGTCTGGAACGCCACAATTTTGGCCCACCCGAGTTTTGCGAATTCAGAGCGGAGTTCAGTCGGCGCATGCCGAAGCAGTTTGTAGTCGTAATGTGTTACCGGGCTCAAGCCTGTAATCGTGCCACCTACGTAATAAGAATTAGTGCGGTCGAACAGCTGGGCTACACCAGGGTGCTCACGATTGGTCGTACCGAGCACCGCCGAAGCCTCGGCCTCCCGATCCGGTTGTCACACATCCTCAACGTGAAGCACGGCGATCATCACCCCTTCCTCGTCACGCAGGGCCAAGTTGGACCCAACACTGAGGGTCGTCCCCAATTCCTCCGGTACGTCCAGGGTGATCGGAATCGGCCAGAGCGTGCCATCAGCCAGCCGCATGTCACGACACACCGGGTCGTAGTCGGCACGGGTCAAAAACCCGGTGAGAGGAGAGAACGCTCCATTCATCAACAGCTCCAAGTCACAAAGCTGGCGCGGAGTCAGATCAAACGACGGCCAATCTCTCGATTCGGCCTTGATCACCCCGATCCGGTCAGCGTCTGCGATGAGATTGACAAGCGTCCCGCCATGGGGAGCAATGAGATTGTCGGTCAAAGAAAAGGTCTCCTATGAGGTATGGCGTCAAGCTGACAAACCTTAAACGTTATCACGAGCCAGACGAGCGAGCCTCGTCGGATGGCCGGGGCAAGCTATAGGTCCCGGGGAGCAGCCCGAGTACGAAGCGGTCATTTCGTAACGACTCCTTGTTGTAAACAAGGGGGCTCGGGTGAGGTATTCCATCGGCGGCCGAGTATCGATAAATGCAATCACCCGCCCCGACATCCCATTCCATAGTCGGACCGAGCCGCGGGTAGACATCAGCTTTCCCATCGGCCAACAGGCAAAACTTTAGGGAGCTTCCGATTTTGAGTCTGTCTGAAACCTCGAAACTCTCAAGAAACTGCTCAAGCTCTGGACTTGGGTGAGACACGCTCTCGACGATTCGGATCGGCCGACTAGCATTAGCGAGGTGGGACCGAAGCGGCCGGGGTTGACTACCGCCCTGCTCTTTCCAGGCACCGTGATACTTTGATGCGTAGTACACCGCCCCAACCGCTGGGGCCACGATTACACCGATTACCGGTTCGCCGTCCTCGATCAGCGCAATGTTCACCGTGAACTCGCCAGTCCGCTTGAGAAACTCCTTTGTGCCATCCAATGGGTCGACTAGCCAGAAACGTCGCCATTCGCGACGCGTTTCATAGCCGAGCTGTACTGACTCCTCGGACAGGTATGGGATGGACGGATCCAAAAGGCGAAGCGCCGCTGAGATCAACTGTTCCGAAACCACGTCGGCCTGGGTAAGAGGGGAGCCATCAGGCTTTTCCTGCACCCACGCGTCCTGAGCGCGATAGATTTCGAGGACCGCATCGCCAGCTCGGACCGCGATTCCTTTGACCGTCGCCAGCGGTATCTCGCTCGTCTGCACGCCCGCCAGTGTACCTGGTTCTCCCGAGCGTCCGAGCTCGGGTTGATGCTTTCATCGCCTTGACCCACACTTGAAATCGGTCGAAACTGAGGCGGTTGACAGCTGGATTTCTCGCCTACCTGTTGAGGCGTAAGCGTTTCGAGAACCCGGTCATTGTTGTCTCCGGGTTGCCGCGCTCGGGCACATCGATGCTGATGGGGATGCTCTCAGCCGGTGGCATCGAGCTGGTAGCTGATGGCATCCGCACAGCGGACGAGGACAACCCGAAGGGGTACCACGAGCTCGAACAGGTCAAGGCCCTCGACAAACCCGGGGACAAGGCCTGGCTCGGCGACGCACGTGGGAAGGCCCTGAAGATCATCTCGTTCTTGCTGCAGTACCTGCCCGACACGTACGATTACAAGATCATCTTCGTACGGCGGCACCTGCCGGAAGTACTGGCATCACAGAAAAAAATGCTGGAGGGCCGCGGAGAGAGTGCAGGAGGCGTCAGTGATGATGAGATGTCCCGTGTGTTTGCCGCGCATCTCACAAAAATCGAGAAAGTGCTCGCAAGTCGAAAGAACTGTGACGTCCTCTATGTGGAACACCGTGACACCGTTGACGATCCCTCGACCGTTACCCTGGCGATCAACGGCTTTCTCGGCGGACACCTCGACACCCGAGCGATGACCGCCGTGGTGGATCCACAACTTTATCGAAATCGAACATGAGACCAACCTCTGCAATGACGGGGGTGTCGACGAACGTGGTGCTGTTCGCTGCAGTATTTGTTCTAGCCACACCAGCGGTAGCGCACGCGTACGTCGGTCCGGGAGCAGGATTCGCATTCGTCTCCTCGATTTTCATTATCATCTTCACCACGTTTCTTGCAGTTCTGACTCTGTTGACCTGGCCGATTCGGTGGATGGTTCAGCGTATCCGTGGCAGTAAGGCTCTCGCCGCGGCACGGGTGCGTCGGGTCGTAGTTCTGGGGCTTGACGGACAGGACCCTGAGCTCACTGAAGAGTTCATGCGTCAGGGTCTACTCCCGAACTTTACCCGTCTTAAGGAGCGAGGCACGTTCGTGCCTTTACGGACGACCCTCCTGGCCGAGTCACCGGTTGCGTGGACGTCATTCCAGACCGGCTGCAACCCTGGCAAACACCGAATTTTTGACTTTCTGGTACCCAACCGAAAGTCCCATCTCCCAGAGCTGTGCTCAGCCCGTGTCGAGCCTCCCAAACGTACACTCCGGTTGGGACCATTTCGGATTCCGCTTGGCAAACCGATGATTCGTGCGGGTCGTCGAAGTCAGCCATTCTGGAAGATACTGGGTGATCACGGCATTTTTAGCACCGTGCTTCGAGTTCCGATCACGTTTCCCGCAGAAAAATTTCGCGGCGTTTTACTGTCTGCGATGAGCGTGCCAGACCTGAAAGGCAGCCAAGGGACGTACTGCTACTTCAGCAATGACGGATCCGAGGAAGACGAGGGTGGCCTCGCGGCACAGATGACCAGTGGCGAGCGGATTCGGATCGACGTAAAGGGTACTGTTGGCCGGGCCTTGATTCCCGGTCCGGAAAACAGCTTCCGCGAGAGCGGAGGGACCCTCAAGATCCCACTTGAGATCCACATAAAGGGCCAGGATGCCGAGTTGTCGATCGATGGCGCGCGCTACCCGATCACCCATCGCGAGTACACACCCTGGATCGAACTCGGTTTCAAGGCCGCACCAGGCGTCACTGTGAGTGGCATCGTCCGCTTTTACTTGCTCGATACCTCGCCGCACATCAAGCTGTATATGACGCCGATCAACA
The DNA here is from genome assembly GCA_963578805.1 of Vicinamibacteria bacterium. Taxonomy (GTDB): domain Bacteria; phylum Acidobacteriota; class Vicinamibacteria; order Vicinamibacterales; family UBA8438; genus CAUZIB01. The sequence continues at coordinate 42,295 of CAUZDY010000016.1, forward strand.
TCGACCCGAACAGGCCAGCACTTCCGATCTCTCATCCGTTTACCTATGCCGTATATCTGTCCAAAACACAGGGGCGTTACTCGACATTGGGTCTGGCAGAGGACACGTCCGCGCTAAACGAAGAAGTGGTCGACGAAGACGCGTTCCTAAAACTGACCTATCTGATTCACGCGGAGCGAGAGAAAATGTTCTTCGACGCGCTCGACAAGACAACTCGTGGCGCGGTCGTGTGTGTGTTCGACATCACGGACCGTGTCCAGCACATGTTCTTTCGGCACCTCGACGACGCTCATCCGGCCAATCAGGGTCGTGACACCACAACGCATCGGGATACTATTCGAAAGCTGTATCAGGACATGGACGATCTTGTTGGCCGGACTATCGACCGACTGGATGACAACACGGTGCTCATGGTTATGTCCGATCACGGCTTTAAGCCGTTTCGACGCAGTGTCAATCTCAACAGCTGGCTTTACCGGCACGGTTTTCTCGCCCTCAAAAACAACGGCCCTACAGGTGCCGATTACTTCCGCGACGTCGACTGGTCACAGTCGAAAGCCTATGCGGTGGGATTCGGTGGCATCTATATCAATCAGGCCGGGCGAGAAGCGCAAGGGATTGTCGCTCCCGGTGAGGAAACCGCTCGGGTCAAGCACGAGATCAGTGAAGGACTTCGCCAGCTCTACGATGACAAAGAGGGGACGCATCCGGTTCGTGCAGTCTACGACTCGAGCCAGGTGTACTCGGGCCCGTATGTCGGCGAAGCACCTGACCTCATCGTCGGGTTCAGGCCTGGTCACCGCGTTGGCTGGTCATCGGTGACCGGAGGTGTCAGCGAGGACGAGATTGAGGACAACATCCGGCCGTGGAGCGGCGACCACAACTTCAACCCACCGGACGTCCCTGGCATGTTGTTCGTCAACCGAAAGCTCGACGCCACCGACCCAAGCATTATGGACATCGGTCCGACGGTGCTCGACCTGTTTGGTGTGCCTGTCCCGCCCTATTGCGATGGCGAGTCGCTAATGCCCGCCGTGCCCCCAAGAACTCAGAAGGCGGTCGCCGAGCCGGCCGCGCGGCAGGCGGAAGTCCAATGATCGTACGTCAAGCACGTGTCATCCCAATCGTCCTTGTGGTGATGACGCTCGGAACACTCCTGGTCAGACCGCTCACCGGTCCCATTGAAGCCCAAAGCGATCGCCGGGTGATCGTGCTTGGTATCGACGGCATGGACTACCGACTCCTCAGCCAGTTCATCGCCGAGGGTCGACTCCCGAATTTCGAACGACTGGCTTCGGCCGGCAGTCTGTCTCCGCTGGAGACGACAATGCCTCCCTTGAGCCCAGTGGCCTGGTCCACGTTTATCACCGGTATGGACCCCGGAGGTCACGGAATCTACGACTTCCTACACAGGGACCCGCTCACAGCGGAACCCCTCGAGTCGATTTACCAGGTCTCCCCGCCGGGACGTAGTTTCTCGCTCGGCTCATGGGTTGTCCCGCTATCGGGCGGAGGCGTCGTGGCACAGCGCAAGGGCACGGCCTTCTGGGAACTGCTCGAAGACGCTGGGGTCGACACGACGGTGTTTCGCATGCCGGTCAACTTTCCGCCGGTTGAGTCATCGGGCCGCTCGTTCTCGGGGATGGGCACGCCAGACATCCTCGGCACGCACGGAACGTTTACGTTCTACACCGACTACCCGCCTGACAACATGAACGATCTGACCGGTGGCACCGTCCAGCTTGTCGACGTCGTCGATAATCACGTGAGCGGACGTCTGACTGGACCACCGAACACCTTTCGTCGATTTCCTCGAAATGACGCTCTGCTCAGGCCTGCGACTACCGAAGTCGAATATGAAAATCCCGATCTGACGGTCGATTTCAGTGTCCACGTCGACGTCGAGGCGGGTGCAGCCAAATTCATCGTCCAGGACACCGAGTTCATTCTCAATGAAGGAGAGTGGAGCGACTGGATCAGTGTGAATTTCGAGGCGGTCCCATTTCTCATTCATGTGGGAGCATCGGCGCGATTCTATCTGCAGGACATCAGTCCCGATTTCAAGCTCTACGTGACGCCCCTTCAAATCGACCCGGCCAAGCCGGTCCTGCCGGTATCTACACCGGATGACTGGTCAGCAGAGATCACCGACTCCATCGGACGTTTCTACACGCAAGAGCTCCCCGAAGACACCAAGGCCTACCAGGAAGGGATCTTCTCAGGGCGTGAGTTCTGGGAGCAGTCTCAGTTCGTCTACCGTGAGCAGCGCCTCGCTCTCGATCACATGCTCGAGTCGTTCGACGACGGCCTGTTGTTCTTCTATTTTTCCAGCGTAGATCAGGGCGCACACATGCTCTTTCACTACATGGATCCGGACCACCCGATCCACGAAGAGGACGAGCTGCTGTCCACGGGGATCCGGACACTCTATGAAGAAATGGACGGAGTCTTGGGCCAACTGCTGGAGTTCATCGAACAAGACGACCGAGAGACGACACTCATGGTAATGTCCGACCACGGTTTCTCGCCTTTTTATTGGGGTGTTAATCTTAATTCCTGGCTTCTCGAAAAGGGGTATGCAACACTGCGCGACCCCTCGCGACAAGGGCAGACCCCGCTGTTCCTCAACGTCGACTGGGAGCGGACCACCGCCTATGCGGTCGGCCTCCAAGGACTCTATGTCAACCTCCAGGGACGCGAAGGCCACGGCATCGTGCCCCCATCCGAGTACGAGCAGGTGCTCGACCGACTGGAAACCGATCTACTTGCGATGCGTGACGAGCGAACGGGACAGTCGCCAGTCCGCCTCGTCTTTCGTCCCAGGGACGAATGGCAAGGCGCCGACCCTGCTACTGCCCCTGACATCATTGTCGGTTACGACTGGGGCTATCGGACCTCTTGGGACAGTCCGCTGGGCCAGTTTCCGCGCGACATCTTCGTCGACAACGATGAGACGTGGAGCGGTGATCATTCGATTGACTATCGGCTGGTACCAGGTGTCTTCCTCAGTAACCGCCAAATCATGATTGACAACCCGACCTTGTCCGATCTGACAGTGACTGTCTTGGAAGAATTCGGTGTCGCACCGCTGCCTGAAATGATTGGCAAGGATGCTCTAGAGTGAGGACCCCATGTTTGGATCCAAAGTAAAAATCGACAAGGCGTTACTCGAAAAGGCGACCAAGTATTCACAAATTGCGGGTTACTCATCAACCGAGGAGTTCATCAATAACGCGCTTGAGAAGGAAATCGCCAAGCTCGAGGGTGCGGACTCCGAAGACGAAATCAAGAAACGCCTCAAGGGTCTGGGGTACATTTCCTAAGGCCCCGTGATTCGGGTTCACCTGCCGTGGTTACCGTTATCGACTCTGCGAATCGAGTGCTCACCTCAATCTTTGATTTGGTGTGCTCGCCATTTTTGGCGCTTCCGCCAATTTGGGCAATGACGGCCATATCCCTGGCCAGCGGCGTCGTGATGGTTTGGATTTTCGGCAAGTTCTCTAAGCAAAACACCATCAAGCAGCTGCGTGAGCAGATCCGAGGCAATCTGATTGGTGTCCGACTCTTTCAGAACGATATCGGCGTTGTACTGCAGCTGCAGCGACGCATCTTCAGCGACACATTCAGCTATATGCGATACGCCCTGGTCCCGATGGCTGTGTTGTTGGTGCCGGTTATGTTGATCATGACGCAGCTGAATCTAAGGTTCGCGGCCCGACCGCTCGAACCCGGAGAGTCGGCAGTGGTCAAGGCCTACGTCAGGGACGCTGGGCTGCTGGACACTGCGGTAAGCCTCGAGGTCTCCGACGGAATGACCGTGGAAACCGCGGCCGTACGAATCCCCTCCGCTCGTGAAGTCGCCTGGCGGGTGCGTGTCCAGACCCAGGGTGGGCATCGGATAAAGGTGCGGGTCGGGGACCAGGAAGTCGAAACCCGGCTCATAGCTGGGGTCCCATGGGGAGCGGTCCCCCAGCGGCGGACGGGTCGGGGCCCGTGGGATACCCTTCTGTATCCGGGCGAACCTCCCATTCCCAATAACCACCCGGTTGAAGCAGTAGAAATTGTCTACCCGCTACTTAAACTTGACGTGTTTGGATGGTCGATCAACTGGCTGGTCGCCTTCTTTGTCATGTCGCTGGCCTTCGGTTTTGCCTTCAAGGACGTACTGGGTGTCGAGATATAGTCGAGACTGCCTCCGCGCGCGGGGACTGGAACAGAAACAACAGTGGTTTTAGGCTTTTCTTGACGCCGTTGCCATGTTCCGGTAAAGATATCTTTTACATGAGCATTCGTCGTGCGGCCGCTTGTTGCTGTTGTATGGAGGCCCGAACGGGCCCCCGTGCCGACGGACGTGTGGCGTTGACGCTTGCTGACCACGAGACATAACAACAACACGACACACGATACCGAAGGCCCGGGAGGCACACGCTTCCCGGGTTTTTTTTTGGGAGCAAGCGGTTATGTATGAAGAAACTTCGACGCGGTCGGTGGTCAAGGCGCTGTCGTGGCGGGTTTTCGCCACGCTGACGACGACCGGGCTGATCTTCGCTTTTACCGGCCGACTTGACCTCGCAATCACTGTAGGAGTAGTCGAGGCCGCGGCCAAGATGGCCTTGTATTTCGCGCATGAGCGTCTGTGGAACAGGTTTGGATTCGGACGGAAGCCGGTCCATCAAGCGCTCGCAGCATCGGAGAAACTGGCATCGTGACACCAACACAGCTCTTGGACTCGAACCTCGACAAGATGACGAGCGGCGCAGTCGATGACACTCTCGCCCCGGACAACATGGGGACGTTCGCGCTCGCGCTCGAGCATGCGTCGGCGCTGGAGACGCTCACGTGGGCGGCCGAACGGTATGGCGACGGCCTGACCTTTGCCACCGGCTTTGGTCCCGAGGGGTGTGTGCTCATCGATCTCATCGGGCGCCATCGACTTCCGATCGAAATCTTCACTCTCGATACCGGTCTGCTGTTTCCTGAAACACAAGCACTCTGGAAACAGCTCGAAGACCAGTACGAGCTGACGATTCGTGGGGTCCGACCGGTTCAATCGGTCGACGAACAGGCCGTTACACACGGTGATAGGCTCTGGGAGAGTGCACCCAACCGATGCTGTGAGCTTCGCAAGGTCATTCCGTTAAGAGCCGAACTATCCAATGCCGACGCCTGGATGACCGCGATCAGACGGAACCAGACACCGGAGCGGTCAGACGCTCTTGTCGTCGAGTGGGATGAGCAGTTCAAGATTCCAAAGATCAACCCGTTGGTCCGATGGACAAAACAGGATGTAAGTTCGTACATTCAAACGAACCATGTACCCTCCAACTCGCTTCACGACAAGGGGTACCCCAGCATCGGATGTTTGCCATGTACCACACCGGCCACGCTCGGCGAGGATGACCGGGCGGGTCGCTGGCGAGGCATTGCCAAGTCCGAATGCGGTCTACACGTCCGTGTGCTTCCTACTGCCGAGCTGACACACGAGGGCTCGTAATCGTCCAAATAGTTGCGATGACGATTCACAACCGTCTCTTCCCAATTTTTCTAAAACTGTCCGGTCGCTCGGTTTTGGTGGTTGGCGCAGGTCCCGTGGCCGCGAGCAAGCTGGGCGCGTTGGTCGATACCGGGGCGAAGATCCACGTCGTGGCCCCTACAATCGATCCGGAGGTCGAACGGAGAGGAGTCCGGCTCAGTCAGCGGGAGTTTCGACCATCGGATCTGGATGACATATGGCTAGTCGTGGCTGCAGCTCCGCCAGACGTCAATCTACAAGTCGCCAAAGAAGCAGAACAGCGTTGCGTCTTCGTCAATGCAGTCGATGACCCGAGCCATGCGAGTGCCTATCTTGGGGGTGTAACTCACCGCGCCGGTGTGACCTTCGCGATCTCAACAGAGGGAAGAGCCCCGGCACTGGCCGGTCTGATTCGTGAGGGACTAGAGGCTGTGCTTCCGGACGCCGACCTCGAGGCCTGGATGGCGGCAGCCGCGGACATGCGTACGCAGTGGCGCCGAGACAGCGTGCCAATGGCCGACCGACGGCCGCTGCTGCTGCGCGCGTTGATGAAGCGCTACGATATAGAGGCCTAGCGAGCTCACATGTCTGGATTTGTATCCCTGATCGGGGCGGGCCCTGGAGACCCAGAACTGTTGACAATCAAGGCCACCCGGCGTCTCGAGACTGCCGAACTGGTACTCTACGACGCCCTGGTTAATGCCGACGTGGTGGCGATTGCCAAGCGCGCCCAACGGTTCTGTGTCGGCAAGCGGGCAAGGCAGAAGACCGTCGCTCAGTCGACGATCAACAGACTGATGATTCGTGGAGCAGGGCGCGGACAGAGCGTCGTTCGGCTCAAGAGCGGCGACCCTTTCGTCTTTGGCCGAGGCGGCGAAGAGGCCCTCGCACTGAGTGCAGCCGGCGTCGCCTTCGAGGTCATCCCCGGTATCACCAACGCGGTGGCTGCACCGGGTCTGGCCGGTGTTCCGATCACGCACCGGGGTGTCGCATCTGCGTTCTTGGTCCTGTCGGGGCATTCGGAAGGCACGTTCGGACCACTCCTGGACGACGTCGCACCTCACAGCATGACAGTGATTGTGCTCATGGGCCTAGCGGCACGGACAAGAATCGCAGACCGGCTCCGACAGCGCGGGTGGCGGGCAAACACACCCGTCGCGATCATCCTGGCAGCCGGAACGTCTCGAATGCAGACCTGGACTGGCAGATTGGATGAGCTGGGACAGGCCGACCTCTCCGCCAGTGACGACGCACCTGGCACGATTGTGGTGGGCGACGTCGTCGGATTCCGACCATTCCACGCGGCGAGTCGAGGCCCCGTTCAACTAGCTGAGATAATGGCAGTCCGACAGAACGGTCGAGGTGTAATGTGACGTGGAAGAACGTGCTGTCCGAGCGGATATCGTCAGCGTGGGCCGATGAAATTGATACATTCGAGAGCCAGATCGCACTCAGACGCCAGGGGAAAATCGACGAAAAGGTCTTCGCGGAAACCCGCCTCCGTCGCGGCGTCTATGGACAACGCTACGACAACGGCCAGCGCAACGATGGGACCGGAGCCAAGCCGCTACCCTTCCCGTCGAACGGGCTGACCAAAGGGCCTGACACGGTCTGGGATGCCCCCGGGATGATGCGAATCAAGATCCCGTTCGGAGATCTGACATCCGACCAGATGGACGTATTGGCTGACGTCGCGGAGGAGTACAGCGACGAAATCTGCCACATCACGACCCGCCAGGACGTACAGCTGCACTTCGTCCATATCGAGGACACACCCGACCTGATGCGTCGGCTCGCCGCCGTTGGCATCACAACCCGTGAGGCCTGCGGGAATACGGTGCGGAACGTCACCGCATGCCCACTGGCTGGAGTGTGTCGAGACGAAACGTTCGATGTCACGCCGCATGCCACGGCGTGCATGCGGTTCCTTCTCGGTCATCCCGACACGCAGGACTTCGGTCGAAAATTCAAGGTCGCCTTCTCCGGTTGCGCCGAACATGCGTGCGGTCTCGTGTCGATGCACGACCTCGGCCTGATCGCCAGGACGCGGGTGAAGGATGGCGTGGAGCAACGCGGATTCGAGACCTATGTTGGAGGTGGTCTCGGCGCCGTGCCCCACCAGGCCAAACTCTTCGACGACTTTCTACCAGAGTCAGAGCTCTTGCCGACCGCGCAGGCGATCGCTCGCGTGTTTGCACGTCTGGGCGAGAAAAAAAACCGAGCCCGGGCCCGGATCAAATTTCTGGTCGCCCAGCTCGGACTCACGGAGTTTAAACGCCTAGTAGATGAGGAACGTAAGTCGCTCCCATTCGACGAGCGATGGACAGCACATCTTCGGCTCGCGAAGACCGCTAGACAGGTCTTGCCAGAAAGGGGCGAATCCCTCGGCGACACAAGTCATCTCGATGGCTTCGACGGGTGGTGCCGAACGAACGTCTATCGTCAGCGACAACCGGGATACGTCGTCGTGACGGTCGCTCTACCACTTGGGGACCTGACGTCGCATCAGATGCGCGCGCTCGCCGCGAGCAACCGGCGTCATGTCGGAACCTCAGTGCGCACAACCGTTGAGCAGAACATCGTGCTCCGATGGGTCAGTGAGGCGGACCTCCCCCAGCTATACGTCAACCTGAAGGCCAATGGGTTAGCAGCAGCAGGAGCCGGCACGATCACCGATGTCACCGCATGTCCAGGCACCGACACCTGTAAGCTTGGAATCGCCTCGTCTCGTGGACTGGCCGCTAGCCTTCGAACACAATTCTCTGGTATGACCGGCGATCTGGATCCGAGTGTCGAAGGGCTCCGGATCAAGACTAGCGGCTGCTTCAACTCCTGCGGCCAACACCACATTGCCGACCTTGGCTTCTACGGCGTGAGTCGCACGATTAACGGATATAAGGTGCCGCATTTCCAGGTCGTCCTCGGTGGCAAGTGGGTCGATAACGGTGGCGAATACGGTCTGGCAATCGGTGCAGTCCCGTCCAAGCGGGTCCCCGAAGCCGTTGAGCGTATCAGCGACCGATTCGTGGCCGAGCGTCAGGCCGACGAAACGTTTCAGCAGTTCGTCGCGCGCGTCGGAAAGCGCTCATTGAAGACCACGCTCGATGACCTCACGAAGATCCCGTCCCATGACGAAGGTCCCGAGTTTTATTCAGATTGGGGCGACCCGCGAGAGTTCACACTGGGCGATATGGGTATTGGCGAATGTGCCGGCGAAGTGGTTTCACTAGCCGAGTTCGACCTCGCGGCCGCGGAAGCGCAGGTCTTCGAAGCACAGCTACTGATGGAGGAGGGTAACTACTCCAGAGCCGACGACCTCGCGTATCACGCCATGTTGTTGGCCGCCAAAGGTCTGATCAAGACGGAATTCATCGACATCACGGACGACCCCAACGACATCGTCCGTGAATTCAGGACAAGGTTCTTCGATACTCGGCTGTTCTTTGACAAGTATGCCGGTGGCAAGTTCGCGATGTATCTTTTTCGACGGCACGACGCCGTGTCCCAACCCGCAACGGCCGAATCAGCCCGACAACTCATCGAGGAAGCCCAGCTCTTCTTGGAGGCCAGCCATGCCTGCCAGGCGCACCTCACGGCACAGAGATCTCAATCCGATCTACCGACGGGCTCCCCACAGTAACGATGAGTCAATCCGTCGATGACCTCTATCGGTTTGGTCTCAAGCTCTTTGTCGAGCCTGGCACCTCGTTGAACGGAGGCGACTGCATTCCGATCTTTCACCGATGGATTCAGGCTAAGTCTCTCGACCGGCTACTGATTGACGTGGCCGACTATACCCACCTTGTTGGTGGCCCAAGCGTGCTACTCGTGGGTCATGAAGGCAACTTGTCGGTCGACCACTCAGACGGCCGATCCGGAATCATCTGTACGTCGAAACGACCAGAAGCAGCAGATTCACTTCCCGATCGGATCGTAGGTGTGGCGTGCGCCTTGTTCGTGGCGGCCAGCCTCTTGGAGTCGGACGAGGCGTTCGATGGGCGACTGAGGTTCGTGCCGAACGAACTGCAGTTCCAAGCAAACGATCGTCTGCTTGCTCCCCCCGGCAATAACTCCGCCGCGGCGCTCGAACCATCGCTTCAGACCTTCATGGAGACGCTCTACCCGCACCAGTCTCACCACATCGGAAGCTCTCCCAGCCAAACGGGCCGAGTCAAGATAGACCTCAGAGCGCCTGAACAAGTTTCGCTGGTCTCTCTTCTCGAACGAGTCAGCCAAACCGTCAAGAGCCAGTAACTACTGCTCTGGAATGTTTCTGTTCTCCAACCTAAGGCGGCTAGATGCAAATCATTTACTTAGTATTAGTTTAACTGATAATGAATTTACTTAATATTAGTTAACTTGTGTTAAAGTATCGGTCCCTATGCATCTTGAGACGCTGTCTATCTTCTGCGACGTTGTCCGCCATCAGAGCTTTTCACGCGGTGCGATCGCCAGCGCTGTCAGCCAGTCCGCAGCTAGCCAAGCCGTTCGGCAGATCGAACGGCAAGTGGGCGCCCAGCTGATCGACCGGTCGAAGCGACCCGGGCGTCTGACCGACGAAGGAAAGATCTTTTTCAAGGGGTGTCAGGAAATTGTCGAGCGCTACCGTGAGCTACAAGATGTGATTCGTCGACACCAGCAACCGTCGGGGTACACCGTTCGTCTCGCATCAATCTATTCGATCCGCCTGAACGACTTGAGTGACTATATCGGGCAGTTTCAGGCCTTAGTGTCCGGCGCCAACATCGAAGTCGCCTATATGCACCCTGACCAGGTCTACGACCAAATCGTCAACGACCAGTGCGACCTCGGGCTAATTTCGTTCGCCAACCCGAGACGAGAGATCACGGCAATTCCGTGGCAAGACCAGGCCATGGTCGTGGCCTGTCTGCCAAGTCATCGGTTTGCGTCAGGTAAAGCCGGAGCCGACCTGAAACCCAGTGATCTAACCGGTGAGGCGTTTGTCAGCTTCGACCGTGGACTACCGGTGCGCAAGCACATCGATCGATTCCTCCGCCGTCACACTGCCGACGTGAGAGTGGTCGCGGAATTCGACAGTATCGAGAACATTAAACAGGCTATCGAGGACGGAGTGGGTATTGCGATCCTCCCCGAACCGACGTTGCGTCGAGAAGTCGAGGGGATGACGCTGATCGCGATTCCATTAAATCCAGGTCCAAACAGTCTCTCCTTGATTCGCCCTGTCAGTATTCTCCATCGACGTGGGCGCAGGCTAAATCCAGCGGTGACGGCATTTATTAAGCTCCTCATTCCCGGGCGAGGCCTGCGTCCATCGACTCCAGTTCGATCTCAAGCGTCTAGAAAAGTAGGGGCCGCCGTATGAGACACCACGACCCCCGAACCACACGGAAGGCCGCGACATCTCAAGGGTTGTACGACCAAAGTCGCGAGCACGACTCCTGCGGTGTCGGGTTCGTCGTGAATATCAAAGGAAAACAATCACATGTGCTTGTACAACAGGCACGTGAAGTATTGACCAACCTGTCGCACCGCGGCGCCTGCGGGTGCGAGGTCAACACTGGAGACGGTGCCGGAATCCTCATTCAGTTGCCTCATCGGTTCTTCCAATCCGAAGCCGAACGCTTGGGTTTCGTCCTACCTGATCCCAAATCCTATGGCGTTGGCATGGTATTTCTCCCGCACGACCCGGACGAACGAGCTCAAATCCAAGACCTATTTACTGAAATTTCTAGCCAAGAGGGCCAGCGTGTCCTGGGTTGGCGAGACGTCCCAACCGACGCTTCACAGCTGGGCGAAACAGCTCAGAGTGGAACACCAGTTATCCGCCAGGTTTTCATAGGCCACGGCGATACGCTTACCCATGAAGCCGATACCCATGCCCACTTCGAGCGCAAGCTCTACGTGATTCGAAAGCGTGTCCACCACTCGGTTGAAGCCCTCCCACTCAGCCAGGCACATCTCTTCTACGTCGCGAGCCTGTCGTCGAACAAGATCGTGTACAAGGGCATGCTCACCGCCGACCAAGTCGAAGGGATGTTCCCCGACCTCAGTAACCCCTTAGTGGAATCGGCGTTAGCACTTGTCCACCAGCGATTCTCCACCAACACGTTTCCGTCATGGCCGTTGTCCCATCCCTACCATTACATTGCGCATAACGGGGAAATCAACACGCTGCGTGGCAACACCAACTGGATGCGCGCCCGAGAGACGCTCTGCAAGTCGGAACTGTTCGGTGCTGACTTACAGAAGCTCTTCCCGATCATCCGTGAGGGTCAAAGCGACACAGCAACATTCGACAGCGTGCTGGAATTTCTGGTGCTAACAGGACGCCCGATCGCACATGCGATCCTGATGATGATCCCGGAACCGTGGAGCAACAACCAAACGATGGACCCGGCGCAGAAGGCCTTCTATGAATACCACTCGACCTTAATGGAACCCTGGGACGGGCCAGCCTCGATCGCGTTCACCGATGGGAGTGTGATAGGCGCGGTACTCGACCGCAACGGCCTACGACCGTCGCGGTACTACGTCACCAAAGATGACATGGTGGTCATGGCGTCGGAAGTCGGAGTCCTGAACATCCCACCTGAGAACGTACTCGTCAAGGAAAGGTTGCACCCGGGACGAATTTTTCTGGTCGACACAATTCAGGGCCGCATCATCGACGACGAGGAGATCAAATCGAGCCTAGCGGCCGAACAGCCGTATGGTGACTGGATTTCAACAGAACTGGTGCATATCAATAATCTCCCGGCGCCACCCTACACGCCACCAACATCACCCGACACCCTTCGACGCCAACAGCGTGCCTTCGGATACACAGAAGAAGACCTTCGACTCTTGATCGGACCGATGGCTAGAGCCGGCGCCGCGCCACTCGGATCGATGGGGACCGATACAGCGTTAGCGGTTCTCTCGGACCGGCCTCGCCTACTTTACGACTACTTTAAACAGTTATTTGCCCAAGTGACGAACCCACCACTTGACGCAATCCGGGAGAAGCTCGTCACGGACATGGGTTCCACCCTGGGTTCCGAGTGCAATCTCCTGGCTACTGAGCGTCAATCATGCCACCTTCTTAAAATTGACGACCCTGTCCTCGACAACAAACAGTTGGCGACACTGCGACACGTCACCGACCCAGCATTCCAGTCTAAGACGCTACCGATGCTATTCCCATCAACAGGCGGGGCCGCCGGGCTCGAACGGGCCATGGAAGAGCTCTGTCGTGACGCAAGCGCTGCGGTAGCCTCTGGCCACACGCTCCTGGTGCTCTCTGACCGCGGAGTCGATAGCGGGAACGCGCCGATTCCGAGTCTTCTGGCAACGGCCGGCGTTCATCATCATCTCGTTCGGGAGGGCACGCGGACAAAGTGCTCTCTAATCATCGAGTCTGGCGAGGCGCGTGAGGTGCACCACATGGCCTTACTCGTGGGCTATGGAGCAGCCGCGATCAACCCGTATCTTGCGTTCGAAATAATCGAGGACCTGATTCTCCAGCGAGAGGTAAATAAGCGTGACGTCGGCGAAGGCATCCGACGCTACATCAAGGCTTGCACGAAAGGTGTCCTCAAAGTGATGTCAAAAATGGGCATCTCCACACTGCAGGGCTACCGAGGTGCTCAGACATTCGAGGCCGTTGGACTCGATGGAGAATTTGTCGAAAAATACTTCACTTGGACCGCCTCGCGGATCGGCGGCATCGGCATCGAAACAGTTGCGGAGGAAGCAACCCGTCGCCATGCGAAAGCATTCCCACAGCGCGGCCGGAAAGATGACGAACTCGACTCAGGTGGCGAATACCAGTGGCGCCGGGACGGTGAGTACCACCTGTTTAATCCAGAAACGGTTTTCAAGCTCCAGCACGCCACACGATCAGGCCAGGTCGAGGTCTATCGAGAATACGCAGAGCAGGTGAACGATCAGAGTCGACGGCTGGCAACCCTCCGTGGCTTGCTCATCTTTAAATCAACGCGACCAGCGATACCACTCACAGAGGTTGAGCCGGTTGAATCAATTTTTAAGCGGTTTTCGACCGGCGCCATGTCTTACGGATCCATCAGCGCAGAGGCTCACGAAACCCTGGCGATCGCGATGAATCAGATCGGTGGAAGGTCAAACACTGGGGAGGGTGGCGAAGACCCAGCCCGCTTCACACCGGAACCCAACGGTGACCTCAAACGAAGTGCGGTTAAACAGGTCGCCTCTGGACGCTTTGGGGTTACCAGTGAGTACCTGGTCAATGCTGACGACATCCAAATCAAGATGGCTCAAGGGGCAAAACCTGGCGAAGGCGGGCAATTGCCAGGTTCTAAGGTTTACCCCTGGATCGCAAAGGTGCGGTACTCGACACCTGGTGTTGGATTAATTTCGCCACCGCCGCATCACGACATCTACTCAATCGAAGACCTCGCACAGCTGATCCATGACCTGAAAAATGCCAACCCTATGGCCCGGATCCACGTCAAACTAGTGGCCGAGGTCGGCGTAGGTACGATCGCGGCGGGAGTCTCCAAGGCTCACTCCGACGTCGTGCTGATCTCGGGGCACGACGGCGGGACGGGGGCTTCGCCCTTGACCAGCATCAAACACGCAGGCGTGCCGTGGGAACTAGGGCTCGCTGAAACTCAACAAGTGCTCGTCCTCAATCGGCTTCGGGACCGTATCGTCGTGCAGGTAGACGGTCAGATGAAGACGGGACGGGACGTCGTTATTGCCGCGCTCCTAGGTGCCGAGGAATACGGGTTCGCCACTGCCCCTCTGATCGTGTCTGGCTGCATTATGATGCGAGTGTGTCATCTTGACACCTGTCCGGTGGGTATAGCCACTCAAAATCCTGAGCTCCGCAAGCACTTCACCGGCAAACCAGAATTCGTCAAGAACTTCTTTCGTTTCGTGGCCCAGGATGTCCGCGAGATCATGGCCAGTCTCGGGTTCCGAACAATGGATGAGATGATTGGCCGTTCTGACGAACTGGACGTTACCGAGGCAACGGACCATTGGAAGGCGAAGGGGCTGGACCTGTCGAGCATTCTGTACCAGCCAGACGTACCACCTGACGTCGGGCGTCGGTGCATCACCAAGCAGGACCATGGCTTGGACAAGGCGTTGGACAACGAGCTAATCCAACGGGCATACGATGCACTCGAACACGGCACACCGATCGATTTTAAGCTCCCTATTCGTAACGTTAACCGAACCGTCGGGACAATGCTGGGTTACGAACTGACGAAACGGTACGGCGGTGCTGGCCTACCAGACGACACCATCCGAATCATGTTTGATGGGTCAGCTGGCCAAAGCTTCGGCGCCTTTGTCCCACGTGGCATCTCCATGACAATCGTCGGCGACGCCAATGACTACTTTGGTAAAGGACTATCCGGTGGAAAGCTGACCATCTACCCATCCGACCGGTCGACGTTCGTGGCCGAAGACAACATCATTGTCGGGAACGTGGCTTTATATGGTGCGACAGCTGGAGAAGCGTTTATTCACGGACTCGCAGGAGAACGGTTTTGTGTACGAAACAGCGGTGCCCATGCCGTGGTCGAAGGCATCGGGGACCACGGCTGCGAGTACATGACCGGTGGACGGGTCGTGATTCTTGGCCGAACCGGACGCAACTTTGCGGCTGGGATGAGCGGTGGTATCGCCTACGTCCTCGATCGAGAGGGGAACTTTTGGCAGCACTGTAATCCCGGCATGGTTGACCTTGATCCCCTGGATGCTGATGATGTCACGTTCGTTCGGAACCTCATCGCGCGCCACGTTGAGCTAACAAAAAGTCGTCGCGGTCAATGGGCTCTCGATCAATGGGCGTCACTCGTCACAGAAGACGGTCGGGGATTTATCAAAGTGATGCCACGAGATTACAAGCGCGTCTTACAGATCGAGGCAAGCGATCTAGTCGAAGACGGGGAGCTTGAATTCGCCGAACCGGTTGATCGAAACCAGGGCGGAAGACCAATATAGCTTAAAGAGTCTCCATGGGAAAAATTAAAGGATTCCTTGAGATTGAGCAACAAAAGCCGCCCATGCGACCAGTTGGCGAGCGAGTCAAGGACTGGCGGGAGGTTTATCTTCCTTATGCCGCGTCAGACCTTCGCGACCAGGGCGCGCGGTGCATGGACTGCGGAATTCCGTTCTGTCATGAAGGATGCCCACTTGGAAATCTGATACCCGACTGGAACGACCTTGTCTATCGCGACAAATGGCAAGCAGGAATCGACCGTCTGCACAAGACAAATAACTTCCCCGAATGGACCGGACGGCTCTGTCCAGCGCCATGTGAAGGCTCGTGCGTACTAGCACTTGATCGTGACCCGGTCACCATCAAGTCGATCGAGCTCGCCCTTGTCGAACGAGCATTCGACGAGGGATGGATCCGCGCGGTCCCGCCGACGACGAGGTCCGGCAAGTCCATAGCCGTTGTCGGATCTGGCCCGGCGGGTCTGGCAGCCGCGGACCAGCTCAACCGAGCTGGCCACACGGTGACCGTGTTCGAGAAGGCCGACCGCATCGGCGGTCTGCTCCGATATGGCATCCCTGCCTTCAAGATGGAAAAGCGGTTCTTGTCGCGACGGTTGTCCATTCTGGAGCAAGAGGGCATTCACTTCCGTGCCGGCGTACATGTGGGTGTCGACGTTTCGGCCGAACAGCTGCGACACGAGCACGACGCCATGTTGCTGGCGGGCGGCGCCGAGCAGCCGCGCGACCTTGATGTCCCTGGTCGCGCCCTTAAGGGTATTCACTTCGCAATGGAGTATCTGACTCAGCAGAATCGGATTTGTGAGGGCGACGTCGTCCCCGAGGATGAAATCATTTCGGCCAAAGGTAAGCGCGTCGTGATCATCGGTGGCGGAGACACGGGAGCCGACTGCCTGGGTACGGCCCACCGCCAGGGCGCGAAATCTGTCGCCCAATTTGAGCTGCTCGAACGGCCACCCGACCGGCGCTCCCCCACAAATCCCTGGCCAAACTGGCCAAATGTCTTTCGGGTGTCGCCCGCACATGAAGAAGGTGGAGACCGCGTCTATGCGGTCTCCAGCCAGCGTTTCTCAGGCGACCCGTCGGGTTGCGTGTCGGTCCTTCACGCCGTGAAAGTCAGCGTTAGTAGCGACGCCGGACAACTCAGCGTTGAGCCAGTCCCCGACAGCGAGTTTGAGATCGAGGTCGATCTGGTGCTTCTTGCAATGGGGTTTCTCGGACCGGTACGAGGAGGCCTGCTGGCCGAGCTCGACCTGACGCTCACCGACAGAGGTACGGTCTGGCGCGACGAACAGTGGATGACCAGCGAACCTGGCGTCTTCGCCGCGGGAGACATGCAAAGAGGGCAGTCGTTAATCGTGTGGGCCATCGCCGAGGGCCGGAGCGCCGCGAGCGGCATCGACACATACCTGATGGGCTCATCAAACCTTCCGGCACCGGTATGATGCTCAAACCTCAGGGCAGGCACACCCGGTACAGATGAAGAAGAAGCTTTCGTCTGAGGCCAAGTTTCTTGCCACTCTCGTCGAGGTCAACCAAGCTCTGGCGGCTGCCAGGAGCCCACGGGCCGGACTGCAACGGGGCCTCGAAATCCTTGATGATCTCTACGGGGTCTCGCGTACGTCGGTCGTTCTTCGGAACCAGGATAGCGACCGACTCGAAATTGAAGCATCTGAGGGCCTAACGGCCGAGGGCCGCCGGTCCACCTGGAAGGCCGGCGAAGGCATCACAGGTAAAGTCGTTCAGACAGGTCATCCCGTCGTGCTGCCCCGGATCAGTCAGGAACCGACGTTTCTTCACCGTACTGGCCGCCGTCTCAAGACCCGAACATCTGAGACCACCTTCATCTGCGTTCCCATCCCTGGACATCGAAAACCGGTCGGCGCAATGAATGTCGATCTACCGTTCGTAAAGGATCGGGACTACGACCGAGACCTTCAACTGTTTCAGGTCGTCGCAACCATGTTTGGCCAGGCGCTCCGAGTCAAACAGCTCGTCGAAACTGGGCGCCAACGTCTACTTGACGAGAACATCCACCTCAAGGAGGAACTCAAAGAACGCTACGATTTTTCCCAGATCATAGGCACGAGCGGCCCGATGCGGCAGGTGTTCGAGCAGATTACCAGGGTAGCATCGACGAATACGACAGTGCTAATTCGGGGTGAGTCAGGCACAGGGAAAGAACTCATTGCACACGCGATTCACTATAACTCCAAGCGTTCCAAGAACCCACTTATCAAGGTCAGCTGCACAGCGCTCCCGGACTCACTGATTGAGTCCGAGCTCTTTGGATACGAGAAGGGAGCCTTCACCGGCGCCACGGAACGGAAGAAGGGCCGGTTCGAGCGCGCCGAGCGAGGGACCCTGTTTCTCGACGAAATTGGCGACATCAACCTGTCCACACAGGTCAAGCTCCTCCGGGTCCTCCAGGACCGCGAGTTCGATCGCCTGGGTGGGACTGAACCGATCCAGGCGGATGTACGGCTCATCACCGCCACAAACGCTGACCTAGAAAAGGCTATCGCCGCAAAGACGTTTCGCGAAGATCTGCACTATCGCATCAACGTCTTCACGATTTTCGTGCCGCCCCTGCGCGAACGCAAGACCGACATACTACTACTAGCCGACAGCTTCCTCAATAAATACGCAGTCGATCACGGGAGAGCGATTAAACGAATCTCGACACCCGCCATCGACATGCTGATGGCGTATCACTGGCCTGGTAACGTCCGAGAGCTTGAGAACGCGATCGAGAGGGCAGTGCTCGTCTGCGACGGCAACGTTATTCACGCCCACCATTTGCCACCAACGCTTCAGACCGCGGAGGCGTCGGGCACTCTTGCCTCCACGTCTCTGGCTGAGACGGTGGGAGCGTATGAGCGAGATTTGATTCAAGACGCACTCAAGACGACCCGCGGCAACCGGGTTCAAGCCGCCAAGTTGCTCAAATCGACCGAACGGATCATCAGCTACAAAGTTAAAAAATACGACATCGATGGTCACCGATTCAGGGACTAACTTGTGCCGCTAAACATTCGTGTAGAGATCTAAGGCAACACGACAAAACTGTAGAGCGAAGAAATTGCCGCCAGTATTTATTTTGCGCGTCCTATTCTTACGAAGTTGATATTTTTTGGCCCTAGACTCCTCAACAAGAATATTGAGGCGCAGCCAAGAGACGACATTGTCGTAGATTAGCGCAAAGCTCTGTAGAGTTCGCATACCGTAAACAGCCCAGTTTTTCTGTCCTGTCCATGGTGGCGTCGCAGACCCATCAGTTGGCTTGGCTCTTGCTATGACACCCTAATACGCCATGGTGCTACCATAATGGCCGCTTGGAGAATCAACCGATGAAACTAATTACTGCCATCATCAAGCCTCACATGCTGGACGGGGTGCGCGACGCGCTTGCGGATGCAGGCATCAAGGGTCTCACGGCTACCGAGGTCAAAGGGTTCGGCCGGCAGAAGGGTCACACCGAAGTCTATCGCGGCACCGAGTACACCATTGACTTCGTGCCGAAGCTCAAGATCGAGATCGTGACCGACGACGACCAGGTTGACGCGATTGTCGCCAAGATCTCAGAGTCAGCACGAACCGGCGAGATCGGTGACGGAAAAATATTTGTCAGCGACATGGGTGAAGCCGTGCGGATACGAACCGGCGAAATTGGCTCTGAGGCACTCTGAGTGTCTCACACGATTCAAATATTGATAAACTAGCCCGGTTGGGCGCCTGGGCAAATTGGAAGCAAGGTCCGCATCCCCTAGATGTGGTGGGACGTCAGGCAGTGCTTGTAACCCACGGCACACACAACTAATAAGCCGATCGGCCGACCGACCTGTTTGGATAGGGGATAGATGAGAACACCTGCTCGGACATACAACGCATCCTGCTTAATTTACGCTTTTGCACTGGTCTTGCTCAGTGGGCTGGCAACGAGTCCAGCTTTACGCTGACATAAAGTTCGACGTCTACGCTAACGACAACGGAGTCGGCTTGACCGGCGTCACCTTCACAATGGGACAGTGGAACAGCCCGCATACCGGCCCGTCTGGGAGCGACCGCCCTTCAAGCGGTCCGAGGTCTGGCAACGTCAAGGCGTGGTATGAATCATGCTTCTTTACCGGTTTTACGCTAGGCATCGACAACTGGAAGACCGCAATCACGTACCCGTCCTATCTCCGTCCGAACGATTCGTTTGGTGCCGTGCAAGAGATTGTATTTGAGTTGGCGATGGACAGTTGACTTAGTCTCCGACGGTCGGCGGACGACCGAGCTACCCACATAACACGCCTGCCTGGTCGGCCTGTGTTGATAAGCAGCTAAAGAGCGGCGTGCCGCTATTTAGCAATGTCCAGAGTGCGACACGCCAGCGAGGGAGGTTGAGGTTGACACACAACCCTTCGGCACACCGAGGACATCCCGAGAGTGTGAAGGGCGACGGTCGACGGTCGGCGGTCAAGGTATGCCGCACTCGGGACACTGGACCCATTCAATAATGCCCTCCGAGCCCCAAGCGTCAACCCCTGCAGCGGGCGTCGCATTGTCGCTTCAGGACGAGCTTAAATACGCACGCGAGGAGCTGGTGGAACAAACCCGCACAGCTAGCGGTGGAATCCTTGCCGTCCGACGCTACTCTGATCGCCTCGATGAGCTGCTCCGGCGCATTCACATCGGGGCCTGCGGCCTAACCCAGACGCCTCATGCACTCGTGGCCATCGGTGGCTACGGCAGAAGACAGATGTCCTTGTATTCTGACGTGGACCTGCTCATAGTATTCGCCGGACCCGTTGGTGCAGCTGAGGAGCGCTTTCTCAAATCGATGCTGCATCCCCTTTGGGATCTGCGGCTCGATGTCGGACACCACATTCGGGAACTCTCCGACGTAACGACCGTTGATCGCGACAACCCTGAGTATCTGGTTGCCCTTCTTGACGCCCGGTTCATAGACGGTGACAAGAATATGTTTGGTGCGTTCTCCGACGCCTGCCTTAAACAGGGCACGGCGTGGCAGGCGCCGACTCTCGAGTCGCTACAGGGTCTCATCACGCGACGTCACTCCCAGTTCAACCACACCCTCTATCACCTGGAACCTGACGTCAAGAACGTACCCGGTGGACTCCGAGACGTTGCGGCTGCGCGGATGCTGCAACGTCTAACACGACCAGATCTGCCGCCAGTCTTCGCAGTGGGCCGGCTAGCGGAGGCCGAGGACTTCATGTTGCGGATCCGTTCCATTCTCCACCTCGAACGCGGGCGCAACCTCAATGTTTTAACTCACGAGCTCCAGGAAACAGCGGCGTCAGCGTTCGGACTTCAGAATTCTGCTCCTCAACGACGGGTTGAAACGCTGATGAGCACCTACTTTCACCACGCCCGCATCGTCAGCCGTTCTCTTGACGTCTCGTTGAAGTCCCTGAGGCCTCCACCCGAGACGAAACTGGTAGCCATCGGTCACGACCTGATCAGATGGGGTAACGAAGTCTCGTTTGACGACGGCACTCGCGCATCGTTGCGCCCCGCTAAGTGGCTGGCGGCCTTCGAGAGCGCGCTTGACGAAAACTGCGGCGTCTCCTCACAGGTCTTGACCTGTATCGAACGGCACGGCGACCGGTATTCGCCGGAACGGTTTTTCCCGACGGAGGAGGAGCGGGATCGGTTACTACGCATCCTCAGACCGAGGCCAGGGCTCTACGCTCGGCTGTCAGAGATGCACGCCAGTGGCCTGCTAGGCCGGATGTTTCCAGAATTTCAGAGAATTTACTGCCACGTTATCCGCGACTTCTATCACAAATTCACCGTCGACGAGCACACGCTTCGGACCATACGAAACCTTGAATCGTTATGTGATCCCACCGCGCCAAGCCGGAAACGTTTTGGAGACCTGCTAGCAGAGCTGCATGCCCCAGAGTTACTCGTCCTCTCGCTAATTTTTCACGACGTTGGAAAGTGGACCAACAAGAACCACGCGGAGGAAAGTGTGCGGATGGCACTCGGAGCGCTGCGGCGGATTCGACTCCCAGAGCCCGACATCACGACCGTAGTGTTTCTCATCCGGCATCACTTGCAGATGTCGACCGCAGCGTTTCGCCGCGATGCCGATGACCCCGATGTGGTTCGAGGCTTTGCGAAGCTCGTCGGAACAGAGGAGCGGCTAAAACTTCTTTGTTTGCTGACACTTGTGGATGTAGAGGCTGTTGGTTCTGGCGTCATGACGCCGTGGAAGGAGGATGTCCTCTGGCAGCTGTACGTCGATACGTACAACCGATTGACGCTTGGATACGGTGACGAGGTCATTGACCCAGCAGAGGCCAGCCTCAAGGAACTGCAAGAAGAGCGTCCGGCAGACATCAATGATCGGGAGCTTGAGCTCTTTCTCGATGGACTACCCCATCGGTATCTCCGTTGCGTCGACGCGGCGCACATATACGAACACATCCGGCTCTCACGGAACGTCGATAGATCGAAGGTACAGTGCTCGATCGAAAACAAAAACTCAATCTGGGAATTGACCGTCGTGTCGGTTGACCAACCGAAGCTCTACGCAAAAATCTGTGGCGTCCTATCGTACTTTGGCATGGATATCCTTCGCGGTCAGGCAATGTCAAACGAGCAAGGCGTGGCGCTCGACATTTTCCAATTTACAGACACGGAGAGCTTCTTTCGGCTGAATCTAACTGGCCAGGACGAGTTCATCTTTCGACTTCAGGAGGTGGTGGCTGGCCGTGAAGACATCGATCAGACCTTGCTCCCCAAGCAGCGCGGCTTGGCGCGACGTCAACCTGGACGGGTTAGGGCCATCGTGCATTTCGACAACCAGTACTCGAATCGGTTCAGTATCCTCGAAATCGTTGCCCAGGACGCATGGGGACTGTTGTACAGCATTAGCCGGGTGATCTCGTACCACGACTGCGATATCGAGCTCGTGCTCGCGTCGACAGAAGGCAGCCGTGCCATCGACGTGTTCCACATTACGAAGAACGGTGCGAAGCTGTCAGCGGACGACACAATGACACTCCAACAAGCGTTGGACAGACTACTAGACGAGGCAAAAGAAACTCATTGAAAACGACGCGCACTGAGGACAACGTAACGAGTTTTCTCAGCGGACAAATACTAGACTAGAGAGGTACAGGGAGAAACACGAAGATGCCTAGTAAATTGGAGTACATTTGGTTGGACGGCTACACGCCAACCCAGAGCCTTCGCTCGAAAACACGAATCGCGAAAAAATTCGGCGGCACGTTGGAAGAGTGCCCGATGTGGAATTTCGACGGAAGTTCAACCGAACAGGCCGCCGGCAATGACTCGGACTGCTTGCTGAAACCGGTTGCAATTTTTCCTGATCCGGACCGCAAAAACGGCTATTTAATCATGGCCGAGGTGCTAAACGCGGACGGTACTCCGCACGTATCAAACGGTCGCGCTACGATCGACGATGACGACGACGACTTCTGGTTCGGATTTGAACAGGAGTACTTCCTTTGGAACACGGATACTGACCGACCTCCAGGCTTTCCTCCCAAAGGATATCCAGGTCCTCAGGGACCATACTATTGTTCCGTCGGTGCAAAGAAAGCCTACGGTCGCCTTTGTGTCGACGAGCACCTAGATGCGTGCTTAACCGCTGGAGTCAACGTAGAAGGTATCAATGCCGAAGTGGCGTCCGGCCAATGGGAGTTTCAGGTGTTCGCCAAAGGTGCTAAACGCGCTGGCGACGAAACCTGGGTCGCACGCTACCTTCTTGAGCGCACTGGTGAAAAGCACAACTACGCGGTCGAATGGCACCCGAAACCGCTGGGCGACACAGACTGGAACGGATCGGGCATGCACGCCAACTTCTCCAACGGGTTGATGCGGACTTGCGGTAAGGAAGAAACATTCAACAAGATCTGCGAGGCCTTCAAGAAGCAGATCTCTCGGCATATCGAAGTCTACGGAGCTTACAACGATCTTCGCCTCACGGGTGCCCATGAGACCGAACGTCTCGACTCGTTCAGCTACGGTCTTTCTGACCGCGGGGCATCGATTCGCATACCAGTCGGAACGAAAGACGACGGCTGGAAGGGACGTCTTGAGGATCGTCGCCCCGCGTCGAACGCAGACCCCTACAAAGTCGCTTCGGCCATCATCAAGACAGTCAAGGAATCTGGCATCTAGGCTAACCGCGATTGACCGGCAGGCCCTCGAACAGCGATCGAGGGTCTGCCTTTCTTGAAACTGAGGAATAGGTTGAACCAAAAACGTCTACCGCACCAGGC
Source organism: Vicinamibacteria bacterium (assembly GCA_963578805.1). GTDB lineage: Bacteria > Acidobacteriota > Vicinamibacteria > Vicinamibacterales > UBA8438 > CAUZIB01. The sequence goes on from CAUZDY010000016.1 coordinate 66,043, forward strand.
CTATGTCCGCATGACGCTCCGCTTGCCGTAGGAGTGCCCCAGCACTATGTGAGAAGTGCAGCATTCTTCCAAGAACTTGCACTCGTCG
>CAUZDY010000017.1:0-64653 GCA_963578805.1 Vicinamibacteria bacterium
GGTCAATTAAAACTGTCTGCCTGTAGGGATCACTCTCGGTAACTTTCAGGAACGAGGTGAATTCAGTCGCCTCCGATCGGTGCTGATCCTGTTCGCCTGGATCAACGAGATCTACGAAGGTCTCATATTATTTCCGCTGACTGTCAATAAGCACGACGTGCGCCCAGGTCAGAAGCTCAGGACCCATCGCGGTGTAATAGGCTCAGGCTTGAAAATGCTTGGTACCGATGCGGAGCCACCCCTGAACCCACTCATGAGTTGATCCAGTCAGCGATCGCTTGGGCTTCATCAGGCTTTCAGAGCGTTAGATTCAGCATCGACCCGAGCGTCTGCCTGGTCCGGCGAAGATGGGGCAATGCATGATCGAGCTATTAATCAAGGTAGAATGGCTCGTCCCCACCCAAGCGGCACGACCGCTTCCCTGGTTGACGCGACGGACCGTCTAGCCGGTTGTGAGTAACCCTAACTTGCTCATAATGCGACAGTGACCGGATCATAGCTCCAGGTGGGGACTGAAATCACCAGAAACGACTGAAGAAGCCTTTTATTAACCGGTCGCCTAACACACATCTGGAGTTGATGCTGTGTGGAACCAGGGGTAAGCATGCGGTCGTTACCGACCAATCAGCGGAAACCGCACTTAGGGACGTGCAAATGAGCGTCGGGCTAGACGCGTTCGGTGGAGTCTTCACCCCCAAGCATCCTCACAATACCCGGGATCATCCTTTTCCGCCGGCTGGGTTACATCGGCGGCGACGCTGGGTTGTTCCAGGCCCTCGTATGCTAGCTCTCGCGACACTCATCTCGGTGTTAACGAGCATTTTCCTCTCGGCGATTTCCACGAACCAAAACCTCACAGGAGCGTAACATCCGGTAGCGATATTCGACCTCAGTACCGGTAGTGATCAGGCTTGTACGGTCCGTCTGGCGGCACACCAATGTAGCTAGCCTGGTCGTCAGTCAGCTGGGTCAACGACACACCGAGATGATCCAAATGAAGCCTCGCCACCTGCTCGTCGAGCTTCTTGGGCAGCATGTAGACTTTTCTCTCGTATTCTCCGGTGTTGGCATTTAGCGCCAATTGGGCCAGTACCTGGTTCGTGAACGAGGCCGACATGACAAAGCTCGGATGACCGGTCGCGCATCCGAGATTGAGAAGCCTACCCTCGGCCAGCACGAGTACGCTGTGACCGTCTGGGAAGCGCCACTCGTCGTATTGGGGTTTGATGTTGATCTTCTTGATTCCTGAAACATTTTGGAGTCCAGCCATGTCGATCTCGTTGTCAAAGTGCCCGATGTTTCCTACGATCGCCTTGTCCTTCATGCGACCCATCTGCTGCGCGGTGATGATGTCCTTGTTCCCAGTCGCCGTTACAAAGATATCGGCGCGCTCAAGCATGTTCTCAAGCGTATTGACCTCATAGCCTTCCATCGCGGCCTGAAGGGCGCAGATTGGATCGACCTCCGTCACCACGACGCGACACCCCTGGCCCCTTAGGGCCTGAGCACACCCTTTCCCCACTTCGCCAAAGCCACACACCACGGCAACCTTTCCGCCCAACATCACGTCGGTCGCACGCGCGAGACCGTCCGGTAACGAATGACGACACCCATACACGTTGTCGAACTTGCTCTTCGTCACCGAGTCGTTGACGTTGATAGCGGGGAAGAGCAGCGAGCCGTTCTCCATCATTTCGTAGAGCCGGTGGACACCGGTTGTGGTCTCTTCGCTGACACCACGAATCGCGGAACCGATCCGCTGCCACTGGCCGGTGTCACGCCCCTGGATGTCGCGCAACAGCTCGAGAATGACACCCCATTCCTCCGAGTCGTGGTCCAAGTCGAAGGCCGGCACGGCGCCGGCCTTCTCGAATTCGTATCCTTTGTGGATCAACAACGTCGCATCGCCGCCGTCATCGACGAGCAAGTCCGGACCAGATCCATCCGGCCATAAAAGCGCTTCGTTCGTGCACCGCCAGTACTCTGGAAGAGTCTCGCCCTTCCAAGCAAAAACCGGAACGCCCTTGGGGCTCTCGTGGGTCCCGCCCGTTTCCGGTCGACCCACGACGACAGCGCTTGCCGCGTGGTCCTGGGTTGAGAAGATATTGCACGAGGCCCACCGCACGTCCGCACCAAGCGCCGCCAAGGTCTCGATCAGGACCGCAGTCTGAACTGTCATATGTAAGCTGCCCATGATCTTGGAACCCGCGAGCGGTTGCTTCTCCGCCTCAGACTGCCGAATCGACATCAGGCCCGGCATCTCTTGCTCGGCCAGACGGATTTCATCGCGTCCGCGATGCGCCAGCAATAGGTCTGCGATTTTGTACGGCGAGCGTCCCTGCAAAGCAGCCTCGTCGAACGCATGCATCTTCTCAATGGCCGGTGAACTCATGTTCGTCTCCTTTTCGACATTGTACGCCGTGAGTCTATCGGTCGCATACCAGACCCGATTCGGTCGTGGTCAGTGCCGTCGAATCTGTCGGTCTCCTTACAACAGTATTACCGGCGGATCTGTGAATCGAAGGGTGCCAGGTGGGGCAGCACCTTACTGACAAGAATCGAGGTGAGGGGTTGTGGCTAGCGCTTCCTCGGGCTGCTCCGGGGAGGACGAGACCGACGATGCTGAGCCGGCGGTACACCCTGTGACTTGGGAAGCTCAGATGCCGTGTCGGTCGGGGTCACCGGAGCATGAAGTGTTTGCTGATAGTAATCATCGAGCAACATCGCGATCAGGGCTGATTCATCTTCGTTGACGGCCAGACTCCGCCCAAGAGGAACAAACCGCTCACTCCGTTCGGTTTGCAGCTTGTCTCGGCCACGGAGCTTCGCCTCAAGCAAGGCAGTGACCCGCTGTGTCACAACCGCTTGGACATCTTCATCGGTCGGCGCGGTGACTTGCTGGAACTCGATGGAGTAACGCTTGGCGATACCGTCGAGCGTCAACGTTTCGGCCTCGGTCACGAGCGAAATCGCGACACCCGAAGCACCGGCCCGGCCGGTTCGACCGGCTCGATGGATGTATCCCTCCGGGTCTTCCGGTGGCTCGTACTGGATGACGTGCGAGAGCTCAGGAATATCAAGTCCTCTGGCCGCGACGTCGGTGGCAACGAGAAACCGTAAAGCGGATTGTCGGAGCCGCTTCAGAATGCGTTCACGGTCGGACTGCGACCGGTCCGCGCTCAACTCGTCAGCATCGTAGCCGAATCTCTGCAGCACCACGGTCACGTAGTGGACGGCGCTCTTCGTATTGCAGAAGATGATGGCCGACGCGGGATTCTCGACCTCGATGAGCCGAATGAGACACCGGTCTTTGTCCATCGCCGGCACGACCGAAAACCGGTGCTCGGTGTCGGTGACGTGAACTTGGTCACCGCTCAGGGAGATGAACTCTGGATCGCGTAGAAACTCCTGGGACGTCCGCATGACAAATGGCGGGAAAGTCGCGGAGAACATGCTGTTGTGCAGTGTGTTCCACGTTCGACGAGGGAGGTGTCGCTGCACCTCCTGCATGTCGGGATAGAAACCCATCGACAGCATCCGGTCTGCTTCGTCAAACACGCGCATCTTGAGCGCGTCAAGCGAGAACGTGCCCCTCAATAAATGGTCGAGCACGCGCCCTGGCGTACCGACCACAATCTGAGCCCCTCCCTTCAACGCGTCGATCTGTGGCCCGTACCCGACACCACCGTAGATCGCGACGGTTCTCAAGCCAGCCTCGCCGCAGAGGAGATCGGACTGCTCGGAGACCTGCTGAGCCAGTTCACGTGTGGGTACGAGGACAAGCGCCTGACACACCAGAACGTCCCGATCGAGTCGTTCAAGCATCGGCAGTAGAAACGCACCGGTCTTGCCGCTCCCGGTACGGGCCTGGACCATGACGTCGCGCCCCTTGAGTAGAGGCGGGATGGCTCGGGCTTGCACCGGCATCAACTCGGCCCAGCCGGCACGCGAGACAGCCGCGTGCAGGGAGGTCGGCAACGTGTCGAGTGTTACCTCGTCCGGGGGTGTCGGTGTCTCGACGGTAGGAGCATCAGCTTGGTCGACCAAAACGTCTGTGGCTCTTCGAGTGTCGGCAGGATCTTTGATGGACCTCGGTTCTGAGCGTGACTCAATTCTACACGGTGGCCCCGTTTTCGTTTCCGTGAGCCCGGTCATGTACCTTGATTCTGGATCCTAATCGTGTGTGGTCTTGGTTCATGTAATGATTATGGGTATGTTACGGCGTAGGCGTCACCTACCTTATCGGTGCATGGAGTTGGCGCCACTGGTAGGAGTGTTGTGGGTGTGGACCCTCCCGATCCAGGCCCAGCAGACCGCCACGACGCCCCAACCGATCCCAGCCAGCGGAACACTCCAGCTGGACCGCGCTCAACCGATCGATGACACCGTTCTGGAGGGAGTCGTACTTCCACGGGCAGAGCAATACCATGTGCAGCTAACCCGGACCGAGAGCGAGCCGATCCTGGACGGCGTCCTTGACGAAGAGGCCTGGTTGACAGCAGCCGTCATCAACGACTTTGTTCAGCAGGAACCTTCAGAGGGAGAACCGGCCACGGAACAGACTATCGTGCGGCTGATGTACAACGCTCGCTCGCTCTATATAGGCGTTGAGGCCTACACCACGCAGGGCGGTAACGTGATCGCGACCGAGATGCGGCGTGACTCGCCCCGCATACTCGACGAGGACAACATCCAGTTCATTTTTGATACGTTTCATGACTCGAGGTCCGGTTACATGTTCGTCACCAACCCCCTCGGCGCCAAACTCGAGCAACAGATTTCAGAGGAAGGCGAGGGCGGGCGTCGGGGGATCAGCTCCAACATCAACCGAGATTGGGACGGTGTCTGGGATGTCGCGTCGCGCCAGACGGACGATGGATGGGTATCCGAGATCTCGATTCCCCTGGTAACGCTCCGGTTTCCGGCAGCGGAAACTCAGCGGTGGGGCTTCAATATGATGCGGAATATCCGCCGTAAGAACGAGCAAGTGTTCTGGGCCCCGATCCCAAAGGCGTATACGCTGACCCGCGTCAGCCTGGCCGGTACGCTGTCCGGACTTAGACAGGTGAGTCGCGGCATGGATCTTCGAGTCACCCCGTACGCACTGGCGGGCGGGCGTCAAGATCGTGTCACAACCGATCTCGACGGCTCTGGCTTTAATGACGTCGGCGTCGACGTGAAGTACGGCGTGACCTCAGGGCTCAATCTCGACCTCACGCTCAATACCGATTTTGCGCAGGTTGAAGTCGACGAACAGCAGGTCAACCTCACACGCTTCCCGCTCTTCTTTCCTGAGAAACGAGACTTCTTTCTTGAAAACGCTGGAATGTTCAGTGTCAAGAACGAAGGTGGGACCGGACGACTCGCCGATCTCTTCTTCACCCGCAGGATCGGGTTGGCCGGCGGTCAGCCCGTCCCAATCATCGGAGGAGCGAGACTCACCGGTAAGGTGGACCGGCACAACATCGCCGTAATGAATCTTCAGACGCAGGAGTCACTGGGGAACAGTGGCCAGAATTTCTTCGTCGGTCGATACAGCCGGGACATCTTTTCTCGGTCAAAGGTAGGCGGAATCGTCATCAACAAAGAGGGGATCGGAGACTCGCACTACAACCGCACGTTCGCGGCAGACACGTCGCTGGCGCTGCATCGGTTCTTCACGATTACCGGGTTTCTCGCGAAGACTGAGTCGCCGGGCGTGTCCGGAAACGATACGGCTCGGCACGTCAACGCCATCTGGCGCAGTCCGTCGTATCGTGCGTACGCCGAATACACCGACATCCAGGATAATTTCAACGCCGAAGTCGGCTTTGTTCCTCGGGTTGGTATCCATCGAACGAAGGTGCACATGGAGTGGGACCCACGCCCCGGTCGGTGGAACATCCGCCAAATGGACCCAATGTGGAATATCGAGTACACAACCGATCAGCACAACCGACTTCTGACCCGTCGCCTCCACCACATGATTGGGGTCTACTTCGAAGACGGGTCGAATCTGACCGTCATGTACAACGACTACTTCGAACGTCTCGACATTCCGTTCAAGATCGCTGACGGCGTGATAATTCCGGCCGGCGTCTACCGATTTGGCCAACCTCGGCTTCGGTACTCAACCAACCAGTCGCAGCGACTCTATGGCGGCCTCAACTACACACCACAGACGTTCTTCGCGGGGACGCGCGACGACTACAGCGGCACGGTGGGACTGCGGATCAACAATCGCATCGCCACCGAGGCGGCCTTCAGCCGGAGCAATGTCGACCTCCCCGGCGGCGCCTTCACAGCCGACCTGGCTTCGCTTCGGGTCGACTACGCATTGTCTCCTGAGATGACATTGCGGACACTCACGCAGTTTAACTCCACAACCGACTCGGTCAGCACGAGCGTCCGGTTTAATTGGATCTATTTCCCTGGTAGTGACCTGTACATCGCCTATGACGAACTCCGTGCCGAGCTCCCCGGTGTTCCCTCGTTGCAGAACCGCCTGGGTGTTCCCTGGTTGCAGAACCGCCAGCTAGCGATCAAGATGACCTACCTCCTGTCACGGTAGGCCGCGGGCGATCCGAATCGCTCGTCGACCGCACCAACCTAAAATAAAGATCTCTCCAGCGTAACCCTACTCGTGCCGGTAAGGAGTAGAGAGCGTTCATTCGATGAAGGTTGGATGAACCGTGGTTGCCTCGGCGATTGGCCTTGTCTTGCTGCCGCTATCAGCAGCAGCGGTTCAGGAGAGTATGGGCGTCAGAGTGGGGTCAACGGGCCAGGTGACACCAAGAACGCCTGGCGTCCCTTTATCGACGAGCTAACAAGCCGCGTCCAAGCCACTCTCGAATCAGTTACCGACCTCCGTTTACGGCTGGCTGACGGATCCTTCTCGGTCAGACTTGATCACCACGACACTCGCGACGGGTGCATTATCCTTCGACTGTTCGGCTATGAGTCGTCGGTGTTCCTCGTATGCACCCCACTGCTCATCCGTCCACTTCAGCCGCTGACTCCGAGGTGCACTTTCCAACTGCTCCCCGTCAATTCCCTCATAGCTTGGCGCCGGCTTCCGGACGACACGTTTACGGACGATGTGAGCATTGAGGGGAACCGCGTCGGTCACCTCGTTCGTTGGCAAGGGAACCGATTCGTACTCAACCCCGCGCTTGTCCCGATACACTACGGCCATCTCGCTAGTCCTTGTTCCTGTCGTTCAGACAGATAGTACAACGGCGCAGGTTGACGTGGACACGGCAGCGTGGCACCGAGGGAGCTGACCGGCGCCGATCTACTGGACCAACTTGCGCGGTGGCTGTGTCTCAACCGACACGATGTCGTCCGTATGATGCGTTCACGCCTCAGCAGTGCCAAGTGCCGCCGAGCCTACTCAAGAAGAGCTAGTAGCGTTCCTGCCGCCACTGCGCTCCCGATGACACCAGCCACGTTGGGTCCCATAGCGTGCATCAACAGATAGTTGGTGGGGTTGTTGTCCTGCCCGACCCTGTTGACCACCCGCGCGGCCATCGGCACTGCCGATACACCCGCGGCGCCGATCAACGGGTTTACCGGTTCCTGGGTGACGAGGTTCATCAGCTTGGCGAGAAGCACTCCGGCCGCCGTGCCCAGGCAAAACGCGACCAGCCCAAGGGCCAGAATGCCAAGGGTTTCGACCTGTAAGAAGACGTCGGCGCCAAGCTTACTGCCCACCGCTAGGCCCAGTAGGATCGTCACGATGTTGATCAGCTCGTTCCGGGCGGCCCCGGCAAGGCGGTCAACGACGCCGGACTCCGTCATCAAATTCCCCAACATTAAGGCACCGATAAGCGGTGTGGCATCGGGTAGCAACAGCAAACAGAGTCCCAAAACCACCAACGGGAACATGATCCGCTCACCGTGAAGGACCGTGCGCAATTGCCTCATCTCAAGCTTTCGCTCGGCCTCGGTGGTTAGCAGATTCATGATCGGGGGCTGAATGATTGGAACTAACGCCATATACGAGTAGGCAGCAACCGCAATCGGGCCGAGCAGCTCTTCCGATAGCTTCGATGCTAGAAAGATGGCAGTGGGTCCGTCGGCCCCGCCGATGATCCCGATCGCCGCCGCATCCTGCAACGAGAAGGTGATCCCAGGCACGTAGTCGGACAGCATCAGGGCGCCGATCACTGTCCCAAAAATTCCGACCTGGGCAGCGGCTCCTAGCAACGCAGTCTTTGGGTTGGCGAGCAGCGGCCCGAAGTCGGTCATCGCTCCCACGCCCATGAAGATCAAGATCGGAAACAGACCGTTCGAGACACCGAGGCCATAGATGATTCCGAGGAAGCCGTCCGCTTCGCTAATTCCGGCGCCAGGCACGTTAGCGAGCAACCCCCCGAAGCCGATCGGGAGAAGTAGCAGCGGCTCGAACTGCTTCTTGATTGCCAGGTAGAGCAGACTTAGACACACCGCGATCATCACGACGTGACCGAAGGTAAGGTTGGCGACGCCAGTCGCCGCGACAAGCTTAGTGAGGTCCTCCACTACGCAACCGCCACCAGTAGGTCCCCGGTCACGACCGTCGCGCCGACCCCAACGGCGAGACCGGTAACGGTGCCGTCGACCGGCGAGCTCACGTCGATTTCCATCTTCAGGGCCTCTAGGACGAGAAGCGGATCACCAGTCTTAACGGTATCGCCTTCGGCAACGGCCAGACGTAACACGGTGCCCGGAAGCTGGGCACGAACCTCCGTGGCTGCACCCATGGGAGGGGAAACGGTTGGAGCCGAGGCGGATTCAAAAGATGTCCCACCCTCAGCAACGTCGAACGTGTAGTCCTGTCCGTTGACCACCGCCGTGTCGCCGTCGAGCATCACGTCGTAAACCTTGTCGTTCACCCGAACGGTGTAGCGATCCGTGGCGGCACCTGGCGTAGCGGGAGCCTGCTCAGGCAAATTCTTTCGAACGCCGATCGAGGCCTCACCCTTGAGAAAGGCAATACCTTTCTCCTTGAGACTCGCAGAGATGAAAATATTCTCGTCGGTGACCGGCAGGCCCGCCTCACCAAGACGTAACTTGGCGGCTTCGATGCCTTTGGCGGGATCGACATCGTTGAGCGCGCGGGGATCCTCCAATGTCGGGGCTAGACCGAGCTGCTCCTGAGCGCGAGTAACAATTTCAGGGTCAGGCGGAACGGGCGGTTTCCCGAAATAGCCCAGGACCATCTTGCCGTACCCCTCGGCGATCTGCGTCCAAGGTCCCATGATCACGTTGTTGAAAGCCTGCTGAAAATAGAACTGGCTGACCGGCGTGACCGATGTGCCGAAACCGCCGCGGCAGACCACCTCACTCATCGCCTTGATCACTGCCGGGTAGCGATCGAGGAGATTATTGTCACGCATCATCTGTGTGTTAGCAGTCAACGCCCCACCCGGCATTGGTGAGTACGGAATCCATGGATCGACAATCAGTGCCTCCAGAGGTAGCAGATAGTCCTTCATGCATTCCTTGAAGACCTCTGAGGCCTCGAGGACCTTGTCGATGTCCAGGTCTAAGTCGTAGTCCGTGCCGCGGAGCGCGTGCCACATCGCCACTACATCCGGCTGTGACGTCCCTCCCGAGCAGGGCGCCATACACAAGTCGATACCGTCAGCACCGGCATCGAGAGCCGCCTTGTACTGCATAATGCTTACACCCGCGGTCTCGTGGGTGTGAAGACGCAGGTGAACGTCATCACCGAGGAGCTGCCGGGCCTGCTTAATCGATTCATAGATCTTGCTCGGCACGGAGGTTCCACTGGCATCCTTGTAGCAGACCGAGGTGAAGGGCACGCCAGCGTCGAGAATCGAGCGCAGGACCGACGTGTAGAACTCCGGTGTGTGAGCGCCCTGGCTGACCGCTCTCGGTGGCAGTTCCATCAGCGCGACGACCACTTCGTGCTTCAGGCCGGCATCGACGATGCACTGTCCGGAGTACGACAGGTTGCGGACATCATTCATAGCATCAAAATTCCGGACCGTCGTCATCCCGTGCTTTTTGAACATCCTGGCATGCAGGTCGATCACGTCGGACGGTTGGCTGTCGAGACCGACGACGTTAACCCCACGCGCCAGTGTTTGCAGGTTGGCGTCGGGTCCGGCAGTGGTCCGAAATGCGTCCATCATGTCGAAGGCGTCTTCGTTGCAGTACAGGTACAAGCTCTGATAGCGGGCGCCTCCCCCAGCCTCGAAGTGAGTAAAACCGGCGTCGCGAGCCGCCTCGACCGCCGGAAGGAAGTCAGCAGTGAAGACGCGGGCACCATAAACCGACTGAAATCCGTCGCGGAACGACGTGTTCATGACCGCAATACGGCGTTTCGACATGGTCTACCCGTGTCTCCGTCGATGAGCCACGACCGCAGCGAGAGCAACGGCGACGGTGGTATCTCTAAGTGTCTTCGGTGTCTGTGTAGGTCGGGCCGTGGCGCTCACTGGGTCTGGCCAGCGATGACCAACCGCATCAAAAACTTTCGCCGAAATCTGGAGTACGCCCACCAGAAGGGCAAGGAAGCTGAACACCGTGGCCATACCGACGACCATCAAGTTCACACCTTCAAGTAGCATCTGTTCCTCTCTCGTCGGAAGCGACCGAGATGACCATCACCCTCCGTCAGCACCGCCCGCTACCAATCCCAGCGATCCTCGGCCTTGACCCAGTAGGCCCAACACTCCTGCGCAAGACCTCGGTCAAGAAACTCTTTAGGTAACGCTGTCATATTACCCAGATATTCGACGAGTTCCCCGTTGGCCGTCCACTCTGAAGTGACACGCCCCTGGTATGGCATTGCTTCATCGAACAGGTTCGGCTCCACAAGCGAAGTCTCGATCCGCACACGCCATTCGGCGCTGCCACCCTTGCCATCGGGACCAGAGAAGCTGAGATCGTCGCCCTCGCGACTAAAGTTGGTCACAAAGTCGCTGGTGGAGATCCGCTCCGTAAACGAGCCGCGGAGACTCTCGTCGTCCGCCTGCGGCTGAGTGCACCCGCCTGTACCCACCGCAATAAAAATAGAAATGACCAAAACAATCAGAAAATGAGGTATCACTGTTGTGCTCCCATCACTCGATGCGTGGCGACATTAGTTTACCCCCTGGCGAGCCACGGCCCGCGTGGCTTATGCTGGCAGTGTGCAGCAATGTTTTTGGCAACTTTTGGCTGACAAGGCCAGCGTTCGTTGTCAGTGCTTCCACTAAACAAAGGACTAGGAGCGTCATGTACACGACAGCCGAGACACAATCGGTCGCCCCCCATATTTTATTCGCGCAACGTTTAGTCGTGCTGTGCTCTGTCCTGACAATTGTGGCCGCTGCAGTGTCCGGTTGCACTTCCAAACCGCAGGAACAGTCATCGTCGCCGCCGTATCAACCTAGAGCCTCGATCCAAGACATCATGCTCGCGTTAATCGATCCCGCCGCAGACACCATCTGGGAATCGGTGGCCACCATTGTGACGTTCGACAACATCGAGGAGCGACGCCCGAGCACAGATGAGGAGTGGCAAGCCCTACAGCGAGAGGCGATCACACTCGTAGAAGCGGCGAACCTTCTGATGATGCCGGGTCGTGATGTGGCCCGCCCAGGCTTTAGGTCTGAAAACCCAGGGATCGAGCTCGAACCCGAGGAAGTTCGGGCGCTTATTGATGAGGATCTGGCGACGTGGAATCGGCTTCTTGGCAACTACTATCAAGTGGCGTCAGCGATGCTAAGCGCCATCGAGGCCCGGGACGTAGACCGCCTGTTTGACGAGGGAGGCCCTCTCGACGTGACATGCGAGCGATGCCATCAGACGTACTGGTATCCGGGTGAGACAGGGCCACCGAGACGCACAGCGGGACCAGACGCCCGCCGTCCGGAGATCGTGGATGTTCCGTCAGTCACGGCTCCGGTTGGGCGTGCAGGAACCATCCAGGGCCACGTTCGGCTTGCCGGCGACCCTCCGGGCAATGCGGTTATTCGGATGGGCGTCGACCCACTCTGCTCTCAACTCACAGAGGGGAAGTTAATGGTGCAAGAGTCAGTGCTGACATCACCCGACGGAAGCCTGGCGAACGTTTTCGTCCGGCTCGAAGGCACGTTCCCGGAGACACCGATACCGGAAGAACCAGTTGTGATTGATGAGACGGACTGTGTCTTCGTGCCCAGGGTAGTCGGAGCCAGGGCCGGTCAGCTCGTGCAAATCAGAAACAGCGACCCACTCCTACACAACCTCAACAGCCAGACCAGCACATCGAACCGCTTCAACGTCGGTCAGCCCATGCAGGGCATGGTCTACGAGGTGCGACTGGAAGAAGAAGAGTGCATGCTTCGGATCCGGTGCGACCTTCACCGATGGATGACGGAGTACATCGGCGTTTCTCCGCATCCATACTTTGAAGTGACCGACCTCACTGGTAGATTTGTCGTCGAAGATGTACCCGTCGGGACCCACACGATCAAGACGTGGCACGAGGAACACGGGCTGCTGACTCAAACTGTGACCGTCGAGGCTGGCGGCATCGTAGACGCCAACTTCACGTATCCGGCCGCTGCGCTATAACACCCTAACAGCACAGTGGGACACTCAGACGTTCACAAAGCCAGTCGGGCCACCTTCAGCGGCGACCGAGCGTCGGCGCTGGGGAAGTCATCGCCTGGCCGGACCACATCGAGCGCTTTGATGGGCCGACCACACTTGGCGGCGCAACGGCACAACTGGGCATGCCATTCCTTTTCCTCTACACGTGCCACGTGGCAGGTGCAGTACAGGATGCCGCCCGGTGCGACGGCGCCGAGCGCAGGTTTCAGCACACCCTGATAGTCCCTAACTAGATCCACCACGCCGAAACGACTCTTGGCCAAGGTTGGCGGATCGAGAAACACAAGGTCGAAGCTTTCTGGCTCGAGGCGTGGAAATCTCGGAAGCCGGCGACGACGCACAACGGGCGGTTGGCGAATACCAGCCAGCTGTCGTACCGCTGGGAAGACATCACTGAGAAGCTGCATGGTGCAGTTTGCCACCCCGTTGAGACGGGCGTTTACCGTACCCACGGCCAGACTCGACTCGGCGAAATCCACGTTGAGAACCCGATGCGCACCGGCTACGGCAGCCGCCACGCCGACACCGCACGTATAGGCGAACAGGTTGAGCACAGATTTCCCCTCGGCCTCGTCCATGACCGCACGGCGCGTCGTTCTGAGGTCGAGAAATAGCCAGGGATCGTTACCGCGGTGGCGTGCCTTCACCTGAAAGCGCACCCCCTGCTCGCAAACGATACGGTCCGACTCGGCAGCGATACACCCCGGCTCATTGAGACGATTGCGAACCCGGGAGCCAGGTGCGCTGCGATCATTGTAGACCAGCTGGGATTCGGGAAAAAACTCGTCAAGCACACGCCGAACGATGACAATCTTATCGTCGGTAACGGGGACCTGGAAGCTCTGTAACAATGCCAGGTCGCCATAGCGATCCAGGGTAACACCAGGCACGCCTTCCTGTGCGCCATGCAACAACCGGTAACAGTCGGTCTGTTCCGTCGCGAGGCGACTCATGAGCGTGGAACGACGTATCATCGCCACCCGTAGCAACTCTTCGAATGCCGTAGTCGCTGTCATCTGTGGGCCACTCCGCTCTCTTTCATCGTTCCTCGCGCGGTCGAAGCGTCTGGTTTGGAGGCCTGATCCTACAACTTGGCATACCGTGGCCGTCTCGCGGCAACGGCCACATAGCCTCGCAGGTCACGATGCCCCACATCAGTGGAATCCTTGAGACGGCATTGTATGTAAACGACCTGCACCGGTCCGTCAAGTTTCACCAACGGCTCTTCGAGCTTACGACGCTACACATTTCTGAAAGGCTCGTGGCACTACGGGTTGCGCCGGGACAGGTGCTCTTGATCATGAAGCAGGGCACATCAGTTGAACCAAGTCTCATGTCATTCGGTGTGATCCCGGCGAGTAACGGGGCAGGACAACAGCATGTAGCGTTTGGTATCCGGCCGGATCAGATCGACGAATGGCGAGACCGGTTGCAGCAGCATGCCGTCGAGGTCGAGAGTGCGCTTGAGTGGCCCGAGGGCGGTCATAGTCTCTACTTTCTGGACCCGGACGGTCACTGCATAGAGCTAAAGACGTCGAACTGGGATGGTGAGCTACTTCCTTCGGTGGGTTCATCCACATCATGATGAGACGCTTTAGCCCCTGTTTATGTCCTGATGTGCTGAAAGCTGAGTAGGCGTTCTTGGTTCAGTAAGCGGTCGAGTGGGGCTTCGTCAAGAGTGATTTCATCACGTTCACAGTGATGAGGGAGTTTCGAGACACACCCATACCCTTCGTGTACATGGGCAAGCTGGAGGGTGACTAGATCGCCCTCGGTAGACGCCCTGAAGATCTGAGCCTCGGTCCACTTCGCGAGTTCAGCGCGACGCGGGTCCGATAGCCAGAGATTTAAAGCCTCTCGCCGAAGTCACAGACCCAGTGCGCGGTGCGGTTAATCTACCTTGTGCCGGCCCTTGCGGCCTCCAACTCTTGAACCCGTGCGCCGGCTAGAAGACCGATCATGCCGCGATTCGCTTCATGGCATGCGTACTCGTACATCTGACCGTCGATCCGTGCCATGTCGAACGCGCCTGTCCAGGGCTGCTGCCACGCGGAAGAATCCTCGACAGTGAACTCGTAGAGAAGCGTATCGTCGTCGGCGCGTGTGAAGCGTTCCACGAGGTGCAGGTTTTCTCGTGACCCTCTGAAGTTCGTCTTGTCGGTAAAATTTGTGGTATCGACAACCAGTGTCTCGCCTTCCCAGTGTCCTCGTGAGTCACCCTGTAACTGTCGGATATTGGCCTCAAGATGCGCCGACCCGTCCAACGGGATAATCCGAGATTCGTGCACCATTTCGTTGAGAATCACAACATAATCGGCCGCTTGGAAGATCTGTAAATTATTATTGTAGGCACCCGACATCCTCGGCAACTCACGAGAAAGACACCGCTCCCACAAGCTTCGATCAGTCCAGGTGTCCGATCCGCGACCGCGCCCGGCTCCTCTCCGCCCCGGCCTGGCGTTATTTATGTAGGGGATCCTGCCGTCGGGTGGATCCACGACCAGCGACGTGCGTCTTGATTCAACGACTCTCCTGCCCCGGTCGTACCAGAACTCGTTGTAGGGAACGACACCGCCCTGCGATTCCGGCGGGTAATTGGCACCGCCCTTCTCGGGGTCGATGAGATCCCGATTCTGCCGTCGATATGTTTCTTGTTCAAACGTAGCCGCTTCCTCGTCGGTCAGTACCGCCTGGTCGGCTAGAGCGGCAGGTCGTTCCAGGGGTGTGATCGTGCGGAAGTCCCAGACACCCTGAAGATCAGGATGCCCGTCCGGTGTGCGGGCGTTCTGAGCAGCGGGAGTGAGCGGAGCGAGTAGTCCCATCGCAATTAGCATGGATCCTGTTACAAGCACTCGAGCTTTCATGATTGTGTCCTGTCTCGGAGTTTCGTACGCTCGTCTACGCGACCAGCTAGTAACCTCATTGTATGAAAAGATGCCAGGATATGCAGGGTTTAGTGCTCGGGGCAAAGCACATATCGACCTGAACCAGCATCCCGTGCCACGCTTATTTGGCATTTGTTCACAGCGTCGGTCCACTTGGCGTCCAGCTGGTGGACCACTACCTCCACGCATCCGTCGGCGTCAGGAGTGACGTTCGCATAGGATTGTGCATATGGGATCACGGAAATTCAGCAAGCCCATTAATGATTACTATGTGCGAGACTGATCGCTCTGGCTGGATCTCCATTCCCTGATCAGGATCTCCGTCGTCATTTTGACGTCGTCAAGTCACCGCTGACCGCATCGAGGCGCGCGTGGCTGGCACGACGCAGTTGCCAGGGATCTTGGATATTAGGATTCAATTGCACCTGTTACCGCGATTTCGCTCAGCACCACTAGGATCCCCGGCCGCGCGCGAAGGTTCGTCGTCTGTTTGAACATTAATATGCCTGCGTCGCACGTGATTCCTTCGGATCTACCAGACACTCGGAGCCGAAGGACGAACATATTGCTCGCCGCTGTGCTGGCGGTTTATCCACTGCTGCCGAGCGGACCTCTCTACTTCGGTCTGGCCAACGTTGACTATTCTCGGATTGGGTTCGTTTTACTTCTCGCTGTGTGGCTGATAGCACGCGTGCAAGAGCCACGGTCTCTTCCGGCTGGGTCTACCCGTGAACCAGGACGTGAAATTCTGTGGGCGTGGGGCGCCTTCTTGATCGCTGCTACCGGTGCGGCCTTCGTCGGTCTGAGTGCCGAAAACGATCTCTTTTCACTGGTGTTCTGGGCGTATCTTCGCGAGCTACCAGCTGAAGTCGGCTCGCGGATGAATATGTTGTCTGACCCGATGTATCCCGTATCGGTCTTGCTCGTGCTGATTCAGGGTGGACTTGCCTTCGCGATCGTCCGGGACATTTGTCTCCGCGCATCGAATCCCCGTCGCCGGGCACGAACGGCACTCTACGGTTGGCTGACCGGGTACGGACTTGTCGCCGTGGTGGCTATCGTCCAGTACGCGACGAGATTCAAGCTCCATCCGTACTGGGTCAAGGCGAACCCAGATCTCGTGCGCAGTCATTCGACGCTGGAGGATCCGAACATACTCGGTTCCTATCTGGTGCTAGGACTGGGTCTCGTGCTCAGTTTGATTTGGATACCGCGAGCGGCCGGCACTCGTGCTGGTCGTTGGCTGCTAGCCCTGGGCGTTCTGGGCGTCACGGCTCTCTACACGACGGTATCCCGATCGGCGTGGGTGGGGTTCCCGTTTGCCCTGACGCTGCTTCTGGCCTTCACCCCACGAGAGTGGGTGCCACACTTTGTGTACGGCCAGCGGCACCTAAGACTCGCGGCCCGAGGGTTGTTACTCGGCCTAGTCATCGTTGGTTCCACGGTGATGCTCGCACGTGTACTCATCCCGCCTGACGTCGAAGCACATTTCCAACCTGCGAACCCACTTGAGGCTGTGGTACGCACGCTGGATCCGCGCCTTCCCCTGAGCCAAGGCTACGTCTTGGGAAATCGGATAGGTTGGTGGGGTGCCGCCGTGCAGATGTTTGCAGAGCGACCTCTGATTGGGGTCGGTCTCGGTCGCTACCCGAGGCTCGTTCACGAATATTCGAGTTCCAATATTCCACCGGAGAACGCGCACAACTTCTTGCTTCAAGTTCTTGGGGAAATGGGAGGACTCGGGTTCACCGGGTTGGCTCTCTTGCTGGGTGCCATCTTCGTGTCGCTCGCCGCTTCCGGTCGCGTCTCAACGGTGGAAGACGCGGCGATCGCACGGGGGAGCCTGCTGGGAGTCACGGCGTTCTTGATGACCTGTCTCGCGGGTCACCCTCTACTTCTCGCGTCTGGCCAGGTTCTGCTCGCGACGATGCTGGCTGCAGCGCTAGTCGCATCGGACAGTCGCGTACACGAATCGACCAGTGCGCAGACAGCGCCTTTGTCCCACCACCGCTCGCTGATGCACCGTGGCCGGTTGGCGTCCGTGTGGAGAACGACCGCAGGCGTCGTGGCGGGGCTGGCGGCCCTTTGGTATCCAGCAGCCACTTTTGGGCACATGCCCAGATCCTGGGAAGGGCCGTCGACGTGGGGTTATTCGTGGGGGCTGTTCGGAGAAGAGAACGCCGACTCCGACCCATTTCGGTGGACCGGCCATCGTGCCATCATCGACCTTGAGCTGCCTCAGGGCGGCAGCACTGCACTCGAGCTCCGTGTCGCAGTTCCGTTTCCGATTCGCGGGGGCCGAGCGACGCATGCGACTTTTCGTCTAGGCGATCGTGTTAAATCGGAGACATTTCAAACAACCACACCGGCGATCGTGTTGCTTGAGTTGGATCCTGAAGACATTCCTGAGGATCGACGCGTGCAGCTCGTTATCGACGTTGACCCCGTGTTCGTCCCATCCGAAATGTTTGGATCGGCCGACACGCGTGAGCTTGGGTTACAGCTTTTTTCGCCGATCTGGAAAGACAACGTTATCCGTGGACCGCCTGATTCCTTCTAAGGCGACGGCACAACTTCTCGTAGCGGTCGGCGGCCGTGTCCCATGCGAACGCCTTTCGTATTCTGTCTCGGACTTTCAGGTCAAGCGGCAGGACAGCCATGCTTTGGATTACAGCTAGTCAATCGACTCAGGGCGGCAACCGCTTCTTAGGTTCAGGCGGAGCCCTTGAGAAAGGGCGAATAAACCATGGCGTTCTCGGTAGAGGTGCGACACCAGCGGCGTGAGCAGGTCACGCTCTATCTCGCCTGACCCGCTGTGCCGAGTTCTCTTGTCGCGGTCTATAATAACTGACTTAAATCAGCAATTAGAGAGTCTGCTAGGTCATTTTTCTCTGGCTGAGACTCTTGAGTGTTATCTGAGATCATTCCCGGCGAGACTGTCACGGATTTCAGTTTAACGACCGGTAGACTCGCGGTGCACTGATGACATCAAACGGAGATAACGTGTTCAGCCCAGAGGAGCGGAGAAAGCAAATCTTAAGTCTGGTTCGCCAGTACTACGAAGAAAAATTCTCCGCCAGGACCTTCGATCCCACAAAAGACTTGGTTCACTACGCCGGCCGTGTGTTTGATGCGGAAGAACTATGCAACCTTGTGGATGCCAGTCTAGATTTTTTTCTGACTGCCAATCGCTATGCGGATCGCTTCGAAGCTGAGTTCGCAGATTACATGGGCTTGGAAAGCGCGCTGCTCGTAAACTCGGGTTCGTCGGCCAACCTAGTGGCACTCACGGCACTCACTTCTCCAAAGCTCGGCCAGCGGCGACTCAAGCCGGGCGACGAGGTGGTAACGGTGGCCGCGGCCTTTCCCACGACCGTGGCGCCGATTATTCAGAACAATCTCGTGCCAGTTTTCGTGGACGTCAACCTCGGCGACTACACCGCAATCCCGGAACAACTAACGGAAGCCATCGGTCCGAAGACCCGTGCGATTATGATGGCGCACACTCTGGGCGTACCCTTCGATCTGGATGTCGTCGGAGATCTCGCAAAGAAGCACAACCTCTGGATGATCGAAGACAACTGCGATGCGCTGGGATCACGGTATCGGGGTCGGCTGACCGGTACGCTCGGCGACTTGGCGACGATCTCCTTTTACCCGGCGCACCACATCACGATGGGTGAGGGTGGATGCGTGGTGACAAACAACCCGCAACTGGCTGCGATTGCAGAGTCGTTCCGCGATTGGGGACGCGATTGCTACTGTGCCGGCGGAGAGAGCAATACCTGCGGAACGCGGTTTAATCAGGAGTTCGGCACTCTACCGCGCGGCTACGATCACAAGTATGTCTACAGCCATATTGGCTACAACCTGAAGGTCACGGACATGCAAGCGGCGGTTGGCTGCGCACAGCTCGCCAAGCTCGACTCGTTCGTGGCCAAGCGCCAGGCCAATTTTGAAAAACTGCTGGAAATCTGTCGTCCGTACGAGGATCGCTTGATTCTCCCGAAGGCGACGCCGCATTCGGAGCCATCCTGGTTCGGGTTTGTCATCACAGTGCGCGAGAACGCCGGGTTTACCCGTACCGACTTGGCTAGATTTTTGGACGCGAACAGGATCGAGACACGCAATCTTTTCAGTGGTAACTTGCTTAGGCATCCGGCTTTCGAATCCATTCCGCATCGTATCGTGCAGGACTTGACTAACACCGATACGGTAATGAACAACACGCTATTCATTGGTGTGTATCCGGGGCTCGATCACTCGCAATTGGATTACGTCGCCGAGGTCTTTGAGCGATTCATGCGTGGTGAGCGTGCATAAGCAGAGCTGGCGGCGACGGCCGTTTTTGATCGCATGGCACTGAACCGAAAATTTCGTTGTGAGGTCAAGCACATTATTCCGCACGGCGAGCGTGTTTATACCGTTATTCTTCAACCAGAGTGTCTCGTGCCAAGATTCCGTCCTGGCCAGTTCCTGCACTTGGCCTTGGATGCGTACGAGCCTGCCGGATTCTGGCCGGAGTCACGCGTGTTCTCGATTGCAAGCGCACCGTCCGAGCGAGACCGTCTAGCTATTACCTACTCGGTTCGCGGTCGCTTCACCGCACGCATGGAGGCCAATCTCGTCGAAGGTCTTCAGGTCTGGGTGAAGATGCCGTATGGCCACTTCACTGTTGAGGGCGGGATCGATGTCGTCTTGGTTGCTGGCGGTACGGGGATCACAGCCTTTACGGCCTTTCTTGAAACCTTGGAGCCTGGGGCGCCGTATGCGGTTACGTTGGCGTATGGAGTCCGAACGAGAGAGCTGTTGATCTATCGTGATCTCGTTCAACGGTGTGTAGAACGCGTGCCGTCACTGGCAGCGTTCTACTTTGTCGAGCACGACGCAGACGGTCGACCGGACCCACAGGTGGACTCCATGCATGGAATTAGCGGTCGAGTGTCGGTAGCCGGCCTGTGGCCGAACCTGCGCCGTCCGATGGAAGCGGCCTATTATCTGTCCGGGCCACCAGCGATGCTTCAGACCGTATCGCTGGATTTACGCGCCCGGGGAGTGGGCGTAGAGGCAATCCATATCGATGCCTGGGACTAATTCATCAACGGCGTTTTGGCGCGACCGGCCCGTGTTTGTTACTGGGGCCACCGGCCTCTTGGGCGCCTGGCTGGTTCGCAGGTTACAGGCAATGGGAGCCGAAGTCGTGTGCCTCGTCAGGGACTGGGTGCCGCATAGTGAGTTCGTTGCAGCGCGACTGATTGATCAGGTCCGGGTCATTCGGGGCGATGTACGCGATCAGGAGACTCTCGAGCGGGCGCTGGGCGAGTACGAAATCGCGACGGTCTTTCACCTCGCCGCTCAAACAACGGTCGGTGTCGCAAACCGCAACCCCGTGTCCACCCTCGACGTTAATATCAGAGGCACCTGGTCCTTGCTCGAAGCATGCCGGCGCAGCCCGACAGTGAGTCAAGTCGTGATAGCCTCGTCCGACAAGGCCTACGGCGATCAAGACGTGCTGCCGTATACCGAAAACACCGCTCTTCAGGGACAGCATCCGTACGACGTCAGTAAGTCCTGCGCCGATCTGCTAGGGCAGATGTACGCGCGAACCTACGATCTGCCAATCGCCATTACGCGTTGCGGGAACTTCTACGGGGGCGGAGATCTGAATTGGAACCGAATTGTTCCCGGTACCATTCGTTCCGTCTTGCGGGGCGAGCGACCAGTGATTCGCTCCGACGGACAATTCGTCCGTGACTACTTTTATGTAGAGGACGGCGCGGCATCATATATGTTGCTAGCCGAGCAACTGGCCACGCGTCCCGAACTACGGGGGGAGGCCTTCAATTTTTCCAACGGGCGGCAGACCTCCGTTCTCGAACTCGTGACCATGCTCTTAGCTGTTATGGGCTCTAACCTTGAGCCGGACGTGCGCAACGAAGCATCACACGAGATCCAGGTTCAGTATCTCGACGCTACTAAGGCGAGGCAGCTGCTGGCGTGGGCACCGTCATTCACTTTGGAGGCCGGGTTGCAATCCACCTTGCACTGGTACGAGCAGTACTTCCGGACACCGAGCCTTCCACAAGGGCCACAGCATGTCTGACCAATCTCTTCCCGTCGTCATCCTCTGCGGCGGCATGGGCACACGGCTGAGCGAGCAGACAGAGGTGCGGCCAAAACCGCTGGTCGAAATCGGCGGCCGGCCGATCTTGTGGCACATCATGAAACACTACTCGGTCCACGGCTTCAGCGAGTTCGTGTTGGCGCTGGGCTACAAGGGTGACCAGCTCAAGCGGTATTTTCTTGACTACCACACCTTGGATCACGACTTGACGATTTCTCTCAGGGATGGCCGAATGCAGCCGCTCGGTCAAAACACCACCGTGGACCCGTGGCAGGTGCATCTCGTGGATACCGGACCGACCGCACTCACTGGCACGCGGCTCAAGCAATTGGAACCATTAATCGGCGACGGCACGTTCCTCCTGACCTATGGCGATGGCGTCAGCGACGTCCCACTGGACAAACTGTTGGCGTTCCACCGTGCTCACGGAGGACTGGTGACGTTGACGGCCGTGCGGCCGCCAGCACGGTTCGGCGCGCTGGAGTTCGACGGTGACCGGATTCGCCATTTTCAGGAAAAATCTACGCTGCATGAAAGCTGGATTAACGGTGGATTCTTTGTCGTCGAACCGGAGGCGCTCAATTACATCGAACCGGATGTCATGTGGGAACACGGGCCGATGGAGCGTCTCGCGACCGAGGGCCAGTTGTACGCGTATCGGCACGAGGGGTTCTGGCAGTGCATGGACACGATCCGCGACGTGAATTACCTGGAATCCATCTGGCTGGGCGGGACTCCGCCGTGGAAGACTTGGTAAGCAGGATGCCAGCTAGCACCGCGGCCACATGTCGAGCGTGTGGTGGCGCACTGTTCGACGAACCGCTACTGCACTACGGCAATATGCCGCGGGTCGCTCAGTATCTGCCCGACGCCGCGACGCTGGCGGTCGACACCGGTGTCGACCTGGAAGTTCTCCAATGCGCAGGATGTGGACTCGTGCAACTGGGTAATGATCCGGTGCCCTATTATCGGGAAGTCATCCGGGCCGCAGGTTTTTCAAAGGAGATGACCGACTTTCGACGAACGCAATTTAGCGCTTTCGTCGAGACACAGTCCCTCCACGGGAAGAAAGTGCTTGAGGTTGGCTGTGGCGGTGGGGAATATCTGTCCATTCTGGAACAGTGTGGTGTCGACGCGTACGGCTTGGAATACTCGAAAGACGCGGTGGAGAGATGTGTCGGCCACGGCCTCAAAGTTTCGAAAGGTTTTATCGATGGCCCCGGCATCGTGCTGAAGGGCGCCCCATTTGACGCGTTCTTTATCCTTAATTTTCTGGAACATCTGCCCGACCAGCGTGCCACGCTGAGAGGGATTTATAACAACCTGACCGACGACGGCATGGGCTTCATTGAGGTGCCGAATTTCGACATGATCGTGCGGCAGAAACTATTTTCAGAATTCACCGCCGATCACCTGTTCTACTTCACCCGCGACACACTGAGCACGACGCTCAGCCGTAACGGGTTTGACATCGTCGAATGTAGTGAAGAATGGTACGGCTATATCATCTCTGCGATCGTCCAGAAGCGACCGCGGCTGGATCTCTCGCAGTTTCGCGACACTCAAACGCGCCTCACCGCTGAACTGAGCGAGTACGTCCACCGCTTCAACGAGAAGCGCGTGGCCATATGGGGTGCAGGGCATCAGGCGTTCGCGCTGATGTCGATGATGGATGTCGTGCACCGCATCCGGTACGTGGTGGATTCCGCGACCTTCAAGCAAGGTAAGTACACGCCCGCGACGCATCTGCCCATTGTGGCCCCGACCGCCCTCGAGTCGGATCCGGTCGACGCCGTCATTGTCATGGCGGCCAGTTACTCTGATGAAGTGGCCGGGATCGTCCGAGAGAAATTTGGAAGCAGGATGGACGTGGTGATCCTTAGAGATCACGGATTGGAAGCGGTGCCGCCGCGACCGGATGTGCAAAACCGATGAGTGAATGTCAGGAACTGGGCATGAAGGCTGAACTTGAGTTGCTTGAACAACGGATTGAGAATCCCTCACTCGGGCTGCCGAAGGACATTTTTCTCTTCGTCAGCAAGATCACGCCAATGATCAACGTCGATCTGTTCATCCGAAACGACCAAGCTCATACGCTGCTGACCTGGCGAGAAGACGGTATCGGCCAGCCAGGATGGCACATTCCTGGCGGCATTGTACGGTTCAAGGAGCGAATGGCCGACCGAATCGCGGCGGTCGCGGGGACGGAGCTTGGGACCACCGTGACATTCATGCGCGAGCCACTGGCAATTCGCGAGGTCATTCAATCGTCACGAAAACTCCGCGGGCACTTCATTTCCCTGCTGTTCGATTGCCACCTACTGGCGCCGCCCGATGAGGCACTCAAGCACGACACGGGGCGTCCATATCCGGAGAGCTGGGCGTGGCACGCGCACTGTCCGGATAACTTGATTCCCGATCACGAGATGTACCGGGGTTTCATCGATGGAGCTGGCCACTAGTGGGATCGTCACCACAATCCCGGCAGGGACTACATCAGGATCACCTGCTTGCGGCGGACTTGGACCAGGTGCTGGTCCAGACGGAAGGTCTGTGGGAAGAATTCAGGCGGCAACGTTTGTTTGTCACCGGTGGCACAGGCTTTCTGGGCTGCTGGCTGCTAGAGAGTTTTATCTGGGCGAATCAGGAACTAGCGCTCGGTGCTTCGGCGACGGTATTGACGAGAAGCACCGCCGCTTTCAGGAAGCGCTTCCCGTATCTGACCGATCACCCGTCCGTGGAACTCCTGGAAGGGGATGTCCGCTCGTTCGAATTCCCGAACGACCAGTACTCACATGTTATTCATGCGGCCACGGAAGCGCCCACGAAAGATCTCGACGACAAGCCGTTGCTGAAGTTCGACACGATGGTCCAAGGCACACATCGCGTGCTCGAGTTTGCGCGCCAGAATGGCGCGCGGAAGGTGCTGCTGACGAGTTCCGGTGCCGTGTATGGGAAACAGCCGGCCGATTTAACGCACATGGCTGAAACCTATTTGGGCGCGCCGGAAGCGACGAACGCTCGCTGGGTCAATGGCGAAGGTAAACGTGCGTCTGAAATGTTGTGCGCGCTGTATGCGGCGCAGTACGGACTCGAGCCGAAGATCGCGCGTTGCTTCGCCTTTGTGGGGCCGTACCTGCAGTTGGATTTTCATTATGCAATCGGAAGCTTCATTCGGAACGCGCTGCAGGGCCAGCGGATACGAGCGGATGGAGATGGTGCCCCGTATCGCTCCTATCTGTATGCGGCGGATTTGGCCGCGTGGTTGTGGACAATCTTGGTTCGGGGTAAATCGTGCCGCGCGTACAACGTTGGTTCAGAGAGAAGCGTAACGATCAGCGAACTGGCGACGCTTGTCTCAAGAGCCGTGTCGCCGAACGTGGATGTTGAAATTAGCCGGCCTCGCGCGACCAACGGACCGGCCGAGCGATATGTCCCGTCGACGAAACGCGCACAGGTCGAATTGGGGTTACACGAAAGCACGGGCTTACCGCAGGCGATTTCACAAACGATCAATTGGTATGCGGCTCAAGGCTTGCGTCAATAAAGTGGGAGTTCGTGGATAAACAAAAGCTTAACCATAACGGGGATCTGGGTCTCATTAAGCGACTCATAGACGCTGCCGTAGCCACCGGGGTCAAGTGTCATTCCGACACCGTGGCGTCGGGGTAGACGTGCGATGTACTACCGCACGCTGGGCCGCACCGGGCTAAAAATCTCCGAAGTATCGCTCGGCAGTTGGCTTACATTTGTCAACTCGACCGAAAAGAAAGCAACCGCTAATGTGGTCTACCGCGCGCTCGATCTGGGTATTAACCATATCGATACGGCCGACATATACGGGAATGGGCTGGCTGAAGCCGTACTCGGCGAGATTCTCGAAGGCGTTCGCCGCAGCAGCTACATCATCGCCTCAAAGGTATTCTGGCCGACGGGGTCCGGCCCGAACGATAAGGGTCTCTCCCGCAAACACGTTCACGAGACGGTCGATGCGTCGCTTAGGCGCCTCAAGACAGATTACCTCGACATTCTGTACTGCCACCGATACGACACGTCCGTGCCCCTTGAAGAGACCGTCACAGCCATGGAAGATCTGGTCGTGCAGGGCCGGATTCTGTATTGGGGCGTGTCGTGCTGGACAGCGAAACAGATCGCACGCGCCTGCCGGCTCGCGACGCGCCACAAGCCGGCGGTCGATCAGCCGCCGTACAACGTCTTTGACCGTCACATCGAGCAGGATGTACTCGGCACGTGCGCCAAGGAGGGGCTCGGTGTCGTCGGTTGGAGCCCCCTCGCTCAGGGTGTCTTGACCGGCAAGTATCTCAAAGGGCAACCGGTGAACTCGCGCGGGGCCGACGACAAGCTCTACAAGCTCATGCGCCGGTACTTCGAGCCGAAGTGCACCGCGACCGTCAGGGAACTCGTGGAAATCGCCAAGGATACCAGTCTGACACCCAGCCAGGTCGCGCTCGGCTGGTGTCTACGGCGTGACGAGGTAACGAGTGTCATTGTCGGTGCGACAAACGTCGCACAGATCGAGGAAAACGCCAGAGCTACAATGTTGCCCAAGGGTGTGCTTAGTGCTGTCGAAAACGTCGTCAGGTCCGCGCCGATCGTTTCTGCCGCAGACCCGTTGTGAAGGCCTAGTTTAGGCTTCATTTTCGGGGGGGCGCGTGCCCGGTGCCTTGCCAGGCCCAGACAAGTGTGCGACGATTTTACACTTGCTGTGCTCGTAAGACTTGATATCACAAGCGCTGAAATTATGCTTTAAGTGCGCTGTTTCCTAGGTTCCAATTTCAGAACAATAAGAAGATGAAAACCACGACAGAGACTCTGTTTGACGAGCACGGTCGGCGCCTACCCTTTGAGGGAATTCGTGCGTTCAATAGTGTCTCACGCCGTTACTATCAGCTGAACCAGCCCGACATCCAATTTGACACAGTGTTGCGAAGGATGAACAAGAACGCGGGCGTGGACGAAAGTATCTCCGTACACCAGTTTGAGTCCGCGTGCCTCGATCTGATGAAGACGGCGAAAGAAGATGCCTGCATCAGAGACATCTTCAAGGGCACACATCTCCCTTTTATGTGCCCGAAGATCGTAGACGAAATGGACCTGGGAGAAGAACTTGAACAACGCTGGTTAGTGGCGGTTGGAAGCTCTTTTACCGAAACGTTTCCGCAGTATCACTTCACGAGCACCTTGCAGGGTGAAACGCCCTCGCTGAGCGGGACGCTTACGCTCGCCGAGGGGGCGCGATACGAGCACTTCCTGCGAGCGCGACGGCAGGGTCCAATTGTCGGGTGGTATTTCCCGACCGCGCTCCAGGAGTACGATGTCGCTTCTCAGCGTGTTCAGATGCGGACCTTGCCCTTGCCGGAAACGCTCGTGCTGAGTGGCGGCTTTGAGGCCGCAGCCGCGCTGGTGGGTTCACCGGATTTATTGATGAATACGGAGACCTATCCGCCGGTGCTCTGCCTCTCCGCTTTCGAACACACAGATAAACGACTGATGCTGTGTTTCAAGGCCTATGGCCTGAGCCTCGAGTTTTGGCTGTTAAGTCAAGTGCTTGCGCCAGGCATCATGCAAGTGTCAGAACAGTGGACCGGCGGCCTCACATTGTTTACGGTCATCCGGTAACCCGGGAAAAGGTGCATTCATGAAGACATTGATCACGTTGCCAACAGAAGGCCAGACACTGATTCTCCGATCGGATGAGAGTCGCAAGAGAGAGGACCAGACCCAAAAACGCCCGCGGGTCCACGAGAAGATCCAGGCGTTTCATCGCGAATCTCTGAACGGTGTCATTAGTCCGATCCTCCGACTAAAAATCAACAGATCGCTGTGCAATTTCAAGTGTGAGCACTGTTGCGAAGAGCCCTACATGAGCCGGGACCTGAAGGCACGGACCGGTGCCATCGATCCGCGCAAGCAGATGGAGATCGCCGATTACGCCGAGCTGTCTCGCCAGGCCGACGATTACGGCATCTTCCGCTTTGTTCTGACCGGCGGCGAAGCCCTGATCATGAAGAATCTGGACGAACTCATCGAGGCGGTGGACCCGTACAAACATCTCGTCATTCTGGATACGAACGGCTGGACGTTCGACGAAGAACGCGCTAAATGGTTTGCGGATATTGGCGGCTACAAGGCACAGATCTCACTCGATAGTTATGTGGAAGCCGAGCATGACGCGTTTCGAAACAAGCCGGGTTCCTACAAGCGGGTCATGAAAGCCATCACGGCCTCGAAACACGCTGGCCTTGAGCTGCTCTTGTCAACATGCATCGTGAAAGATCGGGTCTTCTCTCAGGAATTCGCTGACTTCATGAAGTTCTGCAAGGACGATGACGTGCCGCTATACGTCACCTTGGCCAAGCCCGTGGGTAGCGCGCGCGAGCATGACGAGTGGGTCGTTACGAAGCGCGATGTCGATCAGCTGAAGGCACTTGAAGACGAGTTCGACATCTTCACACACATGAGCCCGTCCTATGGGCACCCCGGGAAGTGCATCACGGTCAAGGGTATCAACACCGTCAATCATGACGGTGAAATCGTGCCGTGCCCGTACATGGATCTGTCCATCGGCAACGTCATGCACGAGCCGCTAGGGGATATTCTAGATCGGGGCATGAAGAACAAGTGGCTCGGTCCGTATCGGGACGAGTGCATCATCGGTGAAAACATGGAGTTCATCACATTTCACAATGACACGGTTGCCGATCATTTGAAGGAAACCCCTTATCTCCCAGTTCCATACGAGAAGGGCTTTGGGCTGAACGGGTCGGTGTGAACGGATATTCTGCCAACGATCCCAAGAGGTGGAATTTAAGGCGAAGGTCAGTACGGCGCGACTAAAGGCCACGGCGGAGTTCCTTATGGAGCTTTCGCAGGAGGGCGACACCGAACAGGGTCGTGTCGTCGATCAGGATGCGGCGCGGCTCGCTATTGCGACGTGCTTGGACCTGAAAGATCCGGAAAGCCCGATGAAGGACGAGATGTACAACGCCTTCACTCCCCACGCAACCAATCTAGCGGTTGAGGGCGTCTCCTTTCGAACGAATCGGGAACACGGGCGGATCGATGTCCTGCTGCAGCCCAGACCGCATGATGACCCACGCTACCAGGGACAGGTGGCGTGCCCAGGGCAAGGTATCCGACCTTCAGATTCCGGGCCTCAAGCCGCTCTGGATCGACTCACGGCGATGGAATTCAAAGTCCCAACCCGTTACGAATTCGTCGATGATGTGTATGTAACGAATGGCCTGCGCGGGTGGTACGAATGCAAGGTCTACCTGGCGTTTCCAGATAGTGCGCCAGCCGGCACTGACTGGTACCCCGCGGATCCGCTTCCACTCGACACGAATACCTTCCGCATTGTTCGCTCGCACCGTGAGCGTATTGTGCCCGTGGCACTGGCTGCATACATGAAGCGCACGCAGCACGCGCCGGTAGACCAGGGCTAGAAATCGGCAGCACCGTGCCTCGGCTACTTGCACATAGCCCTGAAGACGTGCTCGTAGCTGTCGACGTACGGGTACCCGCGAGATCCGATTGTACCGACACGCCTGCGCCTCGTTTTGTAAAGTTGCCACTCACAAAGCCTCACCTTTAGCGATGACTTCGCGGGCTCCTGATCTAGCGGTCGGGCATGCGCGAGACTCGCGCGTCGGCAAATGTCACGGTCTCTCCCACCGTGAGTCCACCGCCCCACACGACGGCCTGGAAGATCGCCTTCTTGGCCCCGTCCGGCACGACAACTCGGGTCGTCAAGCGGCGCCCACCGTCAACTGTCTGGAATACTCGCGTCGTGGTGCTGAAGTAGTAGGGATCCCGATCGCGAATGAACCCGAATCGCACGCGAACTGGTGCAAATCTGCCTGACGTCGCCAGCAGGCTGCCCTCAATGACCTCTCCACCGTGGACGTCGAAAGCAGCCGACGAGACCGACATCATCACATATTCCCTAAGCATCGAGACCTGGAGACCTCCGTGCGGCGTGAGTTGCGCCACGGGAGCGGCTGCCAGGCGAACAGAAGGCGGGCCACCCCCGTCAACACTGATATCGTTCAGCACCCAACCGGCTGGTGCCACACCGACCGCGGAACCTTCGGACGGCGCGAGGGTGTTCTTCAGAATCGGTTCCATCGGGCCACTGCGGAATGCCTCGGCCGGGACGAAATACCAGACCCACACGATCCCGATCACGGCGACGACCGCCAGCGCGCCAGTCGCTCTCTTCCGTAAGAGGTCGAGGAGTCCGGCCGAGCGAAGCAACAGAAACAGCGCGATCCCCGCAACCAGGAACAGGCCGATCGCCACCGCTTGCAGTGCGAGGCTAGACGTCGTGGTCCAGAAGTAATCGAGCATAAATGGTCCCTGGATGCTGCCAGCGACGTTGTTGAGGCCGAACCTGTCAAGCGGCACCTCGACTCCCATCAAGCCACGAACGATCAACAATGGATAGATACCAAACGGGGACACTCTCCAGTCAAACGCGCGGGGGATGACTTCGGGGCCAAGTCCGCCCCCAAGAATGCTCGCGTAGTAGAGAGGACTGACAATCGATCCAAGTGCCTGGACGTACACCGCGGCCACAATGACCACGAAGGTGGCGACCTGCTTCCGACGGCTTGCGCTGGACAGCCCTGCCAGAAAAGGAATGAGCCCCAGCAGGAGTAAGGGCTGGTAGATGAGGTCGTAGCGGCTGCCGAAGTCAAAAATTGACACCACGTGTCGCCCGAGCACGAGGGGGGCAAAATACGGCAGGATCAGCATGAGTATGACGACAGTGTCGCCGGGCGCCTTCAACTGAAACCGGCGCCAGCCGAACGTCGCAAGCAACAACAACGGGCAGTAAGGGAGAAGCCCGTCCAACGGAGACACGGTCCTCAACGCTATTTTCTGCCCAATGCCTTCGAAGAAATTCCACGTGTCGAGCGCGTACGCCGGAGAATTCCACATTACGCTGAAACTGAGCGGCAATGCTGCCACCCACAAGGCTACGACCGCTGCCGCTTTGGCGGAGAAGCTCTGCCACGATTCGTGGCGCCGATATTTCACGAAGAGCAGGTGCAACAACCACCCGGCCAGAAATACATGTGCGACCAATTTCGTCACCAGCGCACCCGCGACAGCCACCAGGAACCAACGAAACCACTTTTTTTTCCCGCTCAGGCTGTACTCGGCCAGGCACCAGAACGAGGCGATGACCGAAAGCGCCAATAATGGGTCAGCCGTATCTATTTTCGAGTGCGGCCATGCGGTGGTCCCGAAGCCGAACAGCAGGGTTAGGGCAACGGCTCCTCTTGGCGAGGCGTAAAGCCTCGCCAGGCGGAACACGACCCAGCAAAGTGCCGCCGACACGAAGACGTTAGACAGGCGCGCCGCAAGCGGATTGAACTCCGTGCCGAACAGAGCCCCTGCGGCCAGTCCGACGAGATAGAGCGGAAGCTCCACAAGAGAGAGGCCGAGGTGCTTCGTGGGCGCGACCAGTAGGCTGACGTCTCCGCCAACAATGGCTCTCATCTGGTCGTACGTAACCTTGCCGTCGATCGTGTAGAAGCCTTGATCAAACCCACCCAGACAGAAAGTCGCGGTGTAGAAGGACAGAAACAGCACCAGAATCAGCAGCTGCATGCGCCGCTCGTCGAGGCTGGTGATCCCCTTCACGCTGCCGACCGCTCCGGAAGGCCACGCGACCTCGAGCAGCGCCTGCACCCTGCGGCGCCGGCCGATCCACTCGCACAGCCACCAGGCCGTCCAGACCATCAGACCGCCCGCCACAGAAAGCGCGATTAGGATCCATTTCACTCGCTGCGGCCAGGCGGCCAACACTTCGATAAACGTTGCCGTAGTCGTGACGAACGGATCCCCGCCGACAGCCTCAACGCGAGTGATGTCGCCTACGACGCTCAGCGACGCAATCTGTGAGGTCGGCAGCAGAATCTGCGGAACTTCCGGCCCGGTCCACCGGCGCAGAGGGACGCCGTGCCACAGTAGATCCACGGCGTGGATCTCAATGATCGCCGGCGCGTATCCGAGATCGAGCCGCAACGCGGCTAGAGTCTCTCGTGGTGGCGTGAACGTTAGACCGACAGGATGACCGGTGTCCTGTAATTCGAGGGTCTCGGTCGCCTCCTCGTCGAAGAACGGATGCGAGATCGTCGCGTAGTACGCCTTATAGATTCCGGGTTGGGGTGCAATTACCGTCAGCCGGATACCCAGGTTCGTCGGCGCATTAATGGCAAGCACACTCGCGCACAAAGTAAACAGCAACGCTGCGGCGGTCTTGGCGTGCTCGCGGAACTGACGATGCAACGAAACGGCTCTTCGGCTACCTACCTCGTCCACCGACCCACCTGTCGAAGTACCGGACGCGAACCATTACCCAAATGGCAGGCACGAGGTGATGCCACCGGACTTTCTTATCAGCCTGACACTCCCGAGGTTTGTAACCAATGAGGACTTCCTCAATCTTCGCCTTACGCTCGCACAGGGTGCTCACAATCTCGAAGTCGAACGCTTTTCCGTAGCTCGCGATCGGATCCTTTCGAAGAGCCTCCGTTCGGTAGAGACGTGAACCGATAATATCGTTGAACTGTTTTCCGTACCAGTAGTTAATCAGGGCCGTCGTGATGAATGTGCCCAACCATCCTGGCCGATCTAGAACGAGGCGTAAGGCGCCTGGGCTGTTCTTCGACAGCCGTGACCCGAGCATCATATCGAGGTCGGCGGCTTCGGCCCGTTCGAGCAAGGGCTGCACGTACGATGAATCGTACTCGTCGTCGGCATGGTGAATGTAGGTGTAACGGCCTTTGGCGAGCCGGATGCCCGTCTCGACGGAATAAGCGAGGTCGAGGTTGCGTTCCTGTAGGATGAACGTCGTGTTGGGGTCCTTCAACTGGAACTCTCTGAGAACCTCCCGAGTCCCGTCCGTGGACCCGTTGTCGACGACGATCAGTTCCATCGAGTCCACCGCAATTCGCTTAGCTGACTCGTACGCCTTCGCGACGGTTTTATACTCGTTGAAGCTGGTCATTACGACCGTCAGTCGGAGGTCGATTTTTGTGGCGGTCATGATTTCTAGTTCGTCAAACTGTAACAAGCTATGCCAATGTCCACCGGGTCACCGGTCGACGCTTCAACCACGGAATGACTATAGGCCCCACTCCGTGAGCGAGGGAAAACATCTACCGTCGGCGATTACTTGATCCGGTCGGCTACACGCCACCGGCCGATTACGAAGCACGAAGTTATCACTCGCCTGCCGTAGCCTGAATCATTCAAGCCGCTCTCCGTCTCAGCACTGTTTAGTGTAATATTTACGGCAATAACTGATGTTAACGGTCGATCCTAAACTTGGTGCTATTCCGGTACCACTATTCATTCTAGACCTGGCCAATAACCACATGGGCAGTGTCGAGCATGGCCTGCGAATCGTGGATGAGTGTGCCAAGGTGTTGTCTGATCTGCCGTATCAGATTGCGCTGAAGCTGCAGTACCGTAATCTCGACACGTTTATTCACCCCGAGTACCAGCAGCGGCTCGACGTAAAATATATCAAGCGCTTTCAGGAAACCCGGCTGTCGGCTGATGACTATCGCCGGTTGAAGGATGCGATGGTCGACCGCGGGTTCCTGACGGCTTGCACTCCGTTCGACGAAGCGTCCGTGGATCTTGCGGCGGCCCATGAATTTTCGATCCTGAAAGTTGCGAGCTGCTCGTTCACAGACTGGCCTTTGCTCGAGCGGCTGGCGCTCGCGTCGACTCCGGTGATCGCGTCAACGGGAGGGGCGCGAATCGAGGACATCGATCGCGTAGTCAACTTCTTTGGGCATCGAGATCGGCCGCTCGCCTTGATGCACTGTGTAGCAGTGTATCCCACGCCGCCCGAGCACTTGGAACTGAATCAAATCGATCTCTTCCGCCGGCGCTATCCCGACTTGAGCGTAGGGTTCTCGACCCACGAGCCGCCGGGTGCTCTCGAGCCGATCGGGCTCGCTGCGGCGAAGGGCGCAACAATTTTCGAAAAACACGTCGGGGTGCCCACGACAGAGTTCGTCCTGAACGACTATTCGGCAACGCCGCAGCAGGTCAGGCCGTGGATCGAGGCCGCGGCTCGGGCCTGGGAAATGTGCGGCGCCGAGGGTCAGCGATCGACTGGAGGTGAGACGGAGACCGTGAGCCTGCAGTCCCTTCGCCGCGGCGCGTATCTCCGGGAACCGGTCGTCGAAGGGCAGCGAATCGACCCGGCGCAGGTCTTTTTTGCCATGCCGGCTCAGCCAAATCAGCTGGCGGCAAATGATTTCTCAAAATACCTGCAGCTCATGGCCCGCCGAGACATTGCCGCGAACGCCCCGATCCTGACGGAGTCCGTGGACCTCAAGAACAACCGTGACAGCGTGTATGCGATCGCCAGCGCGGTCAAGGACTTATTGGCCAAGAGCGCGGTCGCCGTGCCGCGCCGCGCGGATCTGGAGATTTCGCACCATTACGGCCTCGAGCGCTTCCATGAAGTGGGGCTGACACTCTTCACCGTCGTCAATCGGGAGTATTGTAAGAAGCTAATGGTGCTCCTACCGGGGCAGCGGCATCCGGAGCAGCACCACAAGATCAAGGAAGAGACGTTCCATCTGCTCTACGGCGACCTGTCCGTCTCCCTGGACGGCCAGCGGCAGGATTGCCGGACCGGCGAAGTACTCACGGTCGAACGGAACGTGCGACACGAATTCTGGAGCACCGAGGGCGCGGTGATCGAAGAGGTCTCGTCAACGCACGTTGGCTCCGACTCTTACTACACTGATCCGGCAATCATGGCCAACGGTCATCGCAAAACGCTGTTGACCTACTGGCTCGACTAGCCGTACTCGGTGACTCGGCTAGCCGCACCGGTGGCCATGTCTCTAACCCTCCCGGCGGGCGCTGCATGATGACCCTAATCTGGGACGTCGATGACGTCCTGAACAACCTGATGGGCCAATGGTTTGAGACGGTGTGGCAGCCAACCCACCGCGATGTGAATCTTCGGTACTCGGACCTCAGCGTGAATCCGCCGCATGAAATACTCGGTGTGCCTCTCACTGACTATCTGGAATCGCTCGACACCTTTCGCCGCGAGCGCTACGCCGTGCAGGAACCGCTTCCGGAAGTCCGCGAATGGTTCCAGGCGCACGGCACTTCCTGCCGTCATGTCGCACTGAGCGCTGTGCCGGTCTCATGCGCGTCCTTCACCGCTGAATGGGTCTTCCGGCATTTCGGAGTCTGGGTACAAACCTTCGCCATTGTGCCGTCGCCGAGAGACGCCGTCAGCGACACGGCCCGACCAAAAACTAAAGCCGAGTACCTGCAGTGGCTGGGTCACGGTGATGTGTTAGTAGAAGACAATGACCAGAACCTCAAGGCCGCCGTCGAACTTGGTCTGCGTGGTGTCGCAATTCCTCGCCCCTGGAACCAGGCGCGCCACCAGTCCTTGCGGGCCGCGCTGATCCAACTGACAGACCTTGTCCACGGCGGCGAGCGTCCCTTTTTCACGGTATAGCGACTCATGATTAAAGTGTCTGATTACGTCATCTCCTTCCTGGCTTCCATCGGCGTACGTCATGTGTTCCTCCTGCCCGGTGGTGGGTCGATGCACTTGGTGGATTCCGTCGGGCGTGACACGCGTCTGAGCTATGTCGTCAACCTACACGAGCAGGCGAGCGCGATTGCCGCGGAGGCGTACGCTCAGGGCACGAATCACCTTGGTGTCGCGCTCGTCACGACCGGCCCAGGCGGGACCAACGCAATCACTGGTCTCGCGGCAGCCTGGCTCGATTCGACACCCTGTCTGTTCATTTCGGGCCAGGTGAAGCGGGAGGACCTCACTGGCACCCGCGGCGTGCGCCAGTTTGGATTTCAGGAACTGCCCATCGTCGACATTGTGACGCCTATTACAAAGTACGCCATCACCATCGTCGAACCGGCAAGCATTCGCTTTCATCTCGAGAAAGCCTATTCTCTGGCTACCGTCGGCCGGCCCGGGCCGGTCTGGGTCGACATTCCCCTCGACGTGCAGGGCGCACTGATCGACGAAAGCACGCTTGAAGGTTTCACGGCGCCAACGATCACCGAAACTTCCGTCGACATGGTCGAACCCGTGACTCGCGCACTCGAGTTACTCAGCGCATCCGAACGCCCTGTCGTGCTAATCGGTAACGGCGTGCGCCTAGCCAAGGCCGAGCGTGAACTGGCGGCAGCAATCGAACGCCTCGGCGTACCCGTCTTAACGACCTGGAAGGCGCTCGACCTGATTCCCGAGGACCATCCGTTCTACGTGGGGCGCCCGGGTGGCGTTGGTCAGCGGGCGGCGAACTTCGCCCAACAAAATTCGGATTGGCTGTTATCGATTGGCGCGCGGCTTGATCTGGGCCAGACCGGCTACAGTCACGAACGCTTTGCAGCGCACGCGCGCAAGATTATTGTCGACGTCGATCCAGCCGAGATTCGCAAGTTGAATATGGTGGTGGACGTCGCCGTGGTCGCCGACGCTAAGCGGTTTTTAACAGCGCTACTGTCAGAGCTGGTAGGCCTGGCTCCCTGCGATCGGTCGGACTGGATGAGCCGATGTCAGGCATGGAAGGTCCGCTATCCGGTCATCCTTCCCCAATACTGGGAGGAATCGTCAGGGGTCAACCTGTACGCGCTGGTTGATACATTCAGCGAAGAGTTACAGGACGGCGATGTCTTCGCACCTGGCAGTTCAGGGGCCTGCAGCGAGGTCGCGATGCAGGCCTTCCGGATGCTACACCGAGTACGGGTCTTCAATTCCGAAGGCCTAGGTTCGATGGGCTTCGGCATTCCTTCGGCTATCGGCGCCTGCCTCGCGTCGGGAGGCTGTCGAACGGTCTGCCTCGATGGTGACGGCGGTTTCTGGATGAACATCCAGGATCTCGAAACTGTTGTACGACTGAACCTTCCGGTGAAGTTCTTCGTGCTCAACAACAATGGGTACGGGTCCATCCGTTCAACTCAGATGACGCATTTCGGCGGCACACTCGTCGGATCTGGTCCGGAAAGTGGTCTGACACTACCCGACATCCGCTCCGTCTGCGGCGCGTTTGGCGTCAAAACCTTCTACCTAGACTCGCAAGCGGACTTGCGCGCGAAGGTTCACGAGATTCTCGCGTCTGACGGCCCAGCTGTCTGTGAAGTGCTCGTCTCGCCCAATCAGATGACGGCACCGCGCCTGTCCTCGCGCAGGCTGCCGGATGGGCGCATGGAATCAAGTCCACTGGAAGACTTATGGCCGTTTCTCGATCGGGACGAGTTTCGTGCCAACATGCGTGTGTCGGCTAAGGACGGCGACAAGTAATTGTCTTGCGCTTGGCGGGTGGCATCTACCCGGCGATGTGGCCCGTTCCAAGAAGCAGCGGCACGATTGAATCGTGACAGTGCGGCAAGATCGTCCCCTGATGAAACTCTTCGTGGCCAACAACGACGAGTATGCGTCCATCCGTTCCGCGTGGTAGGACCTGTGGAATGCTGACAGCAGGAATCGATCTGACCGCGGCAAGAATCAACCAGGCCGGCACGGGGCGCTATATTCGCGGCCTGCTCGAAGGCTTTCGCCAGTCCAACCTGCCTGAGCCCATGGGTTTTGAGTCACCAGCGTGGACGACCCGGAAGCCCGGTGGCCGATTGGCCGGCCGCATCCAGGCGCTCTACAGGGATGTCTTGTGGACGCCCGTTCAGTTGCCCCGAAAAGCGGTCCGAGCCGACATCGACGTGTTGCACATGCCGGCGAACGTCGCGGCGGCGGCGAGCTCCTGTCCGCAGGTGGTTACGATTCTCGACACGACGGTTTTCGACCAGGGACACAGTTTTAAACGCTGGCATCACATGGTAACTCGTGCAGGAATGTGCCGGGCCGCCCGCCACGCCTCGGCTATTCTGACGATTTCAGAGTTTTCTCGCGGTCGGATCGCCGCGGTATTAGGAATCCCGCTTGACCGCATAACGGTGACGTATTGCGGCTGCGATGCGTCGTTCCGCCGTTTGACCGACCGTCAACGGGAGCATGAACGCGCACGGAGTGGGTGGGACGAGTTTATGTTGACTGTCGGCACGATTGAGCCACGCAAGAACCTCCGGACATTGCTCCGCGCGTATGCGCTGATGCGGCGTGAGGGCTATCGAGGGAGCCTAATCCATGCCGGCCCAAAGGGGTGGAAGTCTCGTGACCTCGATCCATTGCTGAGCGAGTTGAACCTTCGGGATCATGTGCGATTCCTCGGCCTCGTCCCGGATAAGACGTTGGTCCTCTTATACAATTTAGCGACTGTGGTTGCCTATCCGAGCCTGATGGAAGGCTTCGGTCTTCCGGTTCTCGAAGCGATGGCTTGCGGGGCGCCGGTGGTGGCTGCGACAGGCTCGTCACTTGAGGAGGTGGGCGGCGAAGCAGCCATCTACGCCGCGCCGACCGACGTCGAAGCCCTAGCCGATGCGCTGTTACACGTCGCCTCTTCACCGGCGTTACAGGCGTCGATGGCAGCGGCCGGTCCGCTGCGGGCTACGCAATTTTCGTGGGCCGAGTGCGCGAGGCGGACGCAGACCGTCTACGAGCAGGTGGTGTCGTGAACCGCGGCCGGCCTCTTGATGCCGCCGATAACAGCGAGGGGTTGTGCGGTTGTCTCCCTGAGGAAGGACATCGTTGAGCACGAACCTCTACGACCGCTACACGTCCACGCACATGCTGGCCGATGGGAATCCGGAGGCGCTACTGGCTTGGAGCAGGCGGTACTTCCAGAGCGTCATCTTGCCACACGTGCCCTCCGACCCGAAGACCAATATCTTGGAATGCGGCTGCGGCTACGGCCGGAACATCAGAGCCTTACGCGCCGCTGGCTATTCGCGGGTCACGGGTATCGACGTCAGCGAGGAACAGGTACGCTACGCTAGGGAACAATTCGGACTCGACGACATTCACCAGGTCGATGCCTGTACGTTTCTCAGAGAGTCCGATGCGGTCTACGATGTCGTCCTTCTCCTGGACGTCCTCGAACACCTCGAAGTCGAGACGACTGTGGAGTGGCTGCAGTTGATCCGCTCGCGGCTGAGCCGATCCGGGAAGGTCATCATCCAGGTACCGAACGCTCTTTGTCCGATGAATCTGTACCGATACCTCGACGTCACCCATTATCGAAGCTACACAGACCGGAGCATGGCGCAGACGCTCCGGCTGGCTGGTTTCTCACAAATGACATTTTACGGAATTCCTCCGCTTCCGGTTGGACTAGGAGGCTCACTGCGACACGTACTGTGGCGCGTCTTCCTGCACCCATCCATCCGTGCGTTCATGTGGGCTTGCCATGGGTCCATTGCCGGGACGATCTTCACCGGCAACCTACTGGCCGTCGTCAGTGCAGACTGAACAAGGTTCTGATGCGATGCGTCCACAACCCCTTTGTGCCGAAGTGGCCCTGCCCACGTTTCGCCTGACGGTCGCGGTCCCCACCTACAACCGTCCGCGCTTACTCCACCAAGCGCTCGCCAGCATTCAGGAAGCCTGCCGCAGGACCACGATGCCCGTTGAGGTCCTCGTCGTCGACAACGCTAGCCCGGACGATACCCGCGAGGTAGCGCAGCGGTACGCTGGAGTTATTCCTGACTTTCGCTACGAATGTCAGGATTCGAACATCGGTGGCGAGGCGAACTTCTTCAGCTGCATCGAAAAAGCCAGCGGCGCTCATGTGTGGGTCGTCGGCGACGACGACGTCGTGGAGCCTGAGTCGGTGAAAGCGATTCTCAGGATGCTATCAGAGGGCGCCAACGCAGTCGTCGTAAATTATTCGGTCTGGTCGTCCGATCTTCAGATGTGCTCGAAACGCGCGTTCTTCGCCGAGTCTGGTAACAAGGTCTTCGAATCGGTCGACCGCGTCCTCGAAACGTGTGGCGGAGGACTCGGGTTCACAGCAGCTGTGGTACTGAACAGGAACCAAGTGCTCAAGAATAGCCGTGAAGGGTTCATGCGGTACGCCGATGTTGGACTATCGTTTCTCGACAGCGCGTATCGCAGTCTCGTCGGAACAAGGGTGGCGTACCTTGCTGTGCCCCTGGTCAAGAACCGTGGCAACAACTCGCGAGATCTGTGTCTGGGGACTGTTGGCTGGTCATCTGAGACTTGGAATCGCGTGTTTGTAGTCGGCATTCACCAGGTTCTGTCTGGACTATCAGGACAAGGATATTCCGACCGAGCCGTGCGCCGAGCACGGGACATCTCGGTCCGGTTATACATTCCGGAACGGCTGAGGCTTCTTCGCCGGATCCGCGAACCATGCCGGACAACGGTTAAGTGTCTCTTGCAGAACGTGTACGACGTGCCCTCGCTGTGGACACATGCGCTGCCGATGTTCCTTGTCCCTAGGGCTGTTCTTCGCATTACGCCTTGGCTGCGACAGTTCCGGCAACGACACAACACGCCACGCCACGACGTGCCAACTTCGCCGCCTCGGCCAAAATCATGAAGACGAAGATGAAGATCGGTGTCGACGCGAAGTGGTATTTCGATGATCTGCCAAGTGGTCGCGTGTGGACGCGCGGGATCACGACGCGATTTAAGGCCGCGGCAGCCGATCAGAATTGGACGTTTTTCTTCCGCCGCAGCGATCGCGTGCATTCGTCTGACGTGCCGCCCTGCGACCAGGCAGTGTTCGCGTCGGCCGGCTGGAATTTGTTATCGAACGTGCTCGTGCTACCTCGACATGTTTCCAGCCTTGGACTCGATGTCCTCCTCACGAATTACTTTGCCGTACCCGCCCGTGTCCCGCAGGTCACTGTGGTCTACGATATTATTTTCGAGTCGAATCCGGAGCTCTTCACCCGGCGGGAACGTGCGTATCTGTCGTGTATTAAGCCCCTTCTCAGGTCGGCCTCGCTCGTCGTGACGATTTCCGAACAATCACGATTGCAGCTCGCCCGGTTCGGTTATCTGAGTCGGGAACAGGAATGTGTCGTCGTGCCGCCCGGCATCGATCGACGGTTCCTTGAACCCATTCCAGCGACCGACATCAGTAGGGTTCACGATCGCTACGCGCTTCCGGCTCGTTTCGTGTTGTACGTCGGCCGATTGAATACGCGAAAGAACATCGGGAAGCTGATCGCGGCGATGGCGCAGATCAAGGATCGATCTGTCCAGCTTGTCCTCGCCGGCCGGGCCGAGGGGGCGACCGAGAACTACGCGGCCCTAGCGGCTCAACTGGGCCTGGCGGATCGAGTGCAGTTTCTGGGCAGCGTGCCCGACGAAGACCTGGCGTCGCTCTACGCATCGTCCGCGGCTTTGGCGTACCTGTCTGAGCATGAGGGATTCGGGCTCCCGGTGGTTGAGGCGATGGGCGTCGGCGTTCCGATCGTCGCCGCCGAGACGTCGGTCGGACGCGAGGTGTATGGCGACGTACCGTTCTACGTTGCCATATCGGACATCGGCGAAATCGCGCGTACGCTTGATGACGTGCTGGCGGAACCGCATGGTCTCGGTCCTCGGCTCACAATAGGCCAGCACCGCGCCGGGACGTATACTTGGGATCGCACAACCGCATCGCTGATCGATGTACTCGTCGCGCAGGGCGCACGGTCGCCGCGCGCTGGCGGGGCGCACTGAGGAGGTCCTTCTGAGCGAGATTTCCACGGTCATACCGCTCGGTCGCACGATGTCGCGGTCACGCCGGACGGTCGGGTCTCCAACGGGCTTGCTGATTCTGCTGGCACTTGGTGCCGCGCTCAGCGGCGCGAGCATCTCGATCGCCGGACGTGCTGTACGGCTCGACCAGGTTGCAAGTCTACTCCTCGCGGTTCGGCTGGCAACGGAGCTTCTGTTTGGATTTCGTCGTCTGTTCATCGACGGTGCGACAGTCGCACTCGGTGGGTATTTCGCGGTCACCGCGTTTAGCAGTCTGACGGCGCCCGATCCGTCGAACAGCATCCTCCAGACGGGGAACATCGCCGTCCTCGGGATCATCTATGTCTGGCTGATCAATTTCCTGGATAGCCCGACGGTGTTCAATCGGTTCGTTCGTGTCAATTTCATGGTCGCGATCGGTGCGATTGGCTTCGGCGTAGTCGTCTATCTAGCCGCGCTCGTCGGCGTGAGCGATGTTCTTTCACCTATTGGATTCTCCGAGTCGGTAGGCTACGGCGCGCACGGCACGATGCGTGAGCCGAACATCTTCGGCAGTTATGCCGCCTTGTTCTTCGTGCTAGGGCTGACGACCGTGGCCGGTCGATCATCGCTTCCCGATCTGAAACTGACGTCGCGTCTACGTTTGGTGTCTGGCATAGGGCTGGTGTTGAGCTTTACGCGGGCCTCATGGGTCGGCGCGCTCGCGGTCGTGCTGCCCCTTCTCATCGGACTGCGTCGCCGTCTGCGATGGAGCCGGATTATGGCGCTGGCGGGAAGCGCCATCCTAGCGGTCTCGATTGCCGCGTCACCGCTTGTACCCGAGAACTACCTCAAGTTTAAAGTGCAGAATCTTGTCAACTTCAACACGAGCTCGGCGGCCGGCCGCCTCGCTATTTGGGACAAGGCCCTCACGGAGTCTGTGGAACGTCCTTGGTTTGGCTGGGGATGCTACAGCTACGGAGACAAGAACGCCGAGCCAGGCACCCCTCGCGCGCTGCGACCGTGGATAGGAAATTTCGCCGTCACGGCGCTGCATGATAGCGGAATTATCGGGACAAGCCTCCTCTTTCTGTTTCTTGGCATCAACCTCATTGGTGGCCTGCGCGCATCTAGGCAGCTGTGGTCGATCGAGCCGACCTCCTCCGTCCGGCTTGTCGGCCTCGTATACGGCGTCGTCGCGCTCCTCATTGCGTTTCTGGCGACGACGGGTTTCTCCTACGGCTACCCCTGGATCGCACTTGGCCTGATTGGCGCGTACCGACGGCGCGCGCGACAGTTGCTGCGCAGGCGCCGCTTGACCGTGGGTGACAAACTCGCCCTCGAATCGCCGCCTCTGACGGCATGAGCACGGACGGTCTACTTCTCTCCGTGTGCGTGATGACCTACAACCGGGTCGAGACGCTTGAGGACTCGCTGCACTCGCTTCTTCCGGACATCGAAGCTGATCCCCGGGCGGAGATCGTCATCTGCGACAATGCGTCGAGTGACGGCACGCGCGAGTATTGTGCGCGGTTCGTTGCCGAGCACCCGTGCGTGCGGTACCACCGGAACACCGAGAACGGCGGCTTTGACGGCAACGTGGTGACCTGCATCGCCCAGGCACACGGCCAGTTTCTCACGTTCTTCTCGGACGACGACGTCGCGTTGCCGGGAACATTCACGCGCGTTCTCCAGGAGCTGCAAGAGACGACTCCGACCGTGCTCTATCTCAACCACTACGCGTTCAAGGGCACCGATCCTCGGGACGGCGATCTCTGTAAAATGCCGGTCAGAGATGAGATCTTCACCGACGGCCGGATGTTCTTCCAATTCGCAGGTCTCGGTTTCCTGTCGGCCTTGACTGTCAATACGGCCGCCGCGCGGAAGTACGTGACTGCCGCCAAGATGGGGCCCGGCCAGGCACACCTCGATGTCGTCTCCCGCGTGTGCTTCTTCGAGCCCGGACCGTTTCTCTTCCTGGGATCCGTGGCCGTTCCGGCCAGGGTGTCAGTCGCCTGGGATGACGGATGGCTGCGAGCCGGTGCGCTTGAGGAAACGCGGTTCTATCAAGGGTTGGCCGATGACGGCCTGCTCGACTCGTCGATCGTTCACAGGCGGGTGCGGTTGACCATCATCCGTAACCTCTTCGGCCTTGTGGTGGCCAATAAGTGCCTTGGCGACAACCAGGCATTAAAAGCCCTGCGCGGTAACCTCGTCCAAGTGTATGGGCGCTACTGGCAGTTCTGGGTACTCGTCGCGCCCGCGCTCGTGATTCCGCGCGCGGTGCTGCGCCCGCCGTACCTGTTGGCACGGTTCTGTCTTCGGCCCTTCCGTCAGCTTCGCTTCCGTTAGCCCAGTCTAGTCGTGTTGCTTCATGTATAAGCGTGTCATCGCCCTACTCGGTCTCAATAGAGCCATTTCCTACAGCCTGATTAGTAAAGTGTTCTCTGCCGTGGCGCAACCGGCAGCCTTGTACTTTATCGCCTCATCGCTATCGGCAGTGGAACAAGGGTACTACTACACGTTCTACAGCGTCCTAGCCCTG
The DNA here is from genome assembly GCA_963578805.1 of Vicinamibacteria bacterium. GTDB lineage: Bacteria > Acidobacteriota > Vicinamibacteria > Vicinamibacterales > UBA8438 > CAUZIB01. Next base: position 43,758 of record CAUZDY010000017.1, read on the forward strand.
ACGATTTTTCTTGAGCTTGGACTTGGCGTGGTGATCACACATTTCGCCAGCAACGAGTTCGGTACCCTCCAGTGGACGGCCACTCGATCACTCGAAGGAAACGACCTCGCCCTTAGTCGTCTGTTGTCCATTCTCAGAAAGTCGATGAGCTGGTACGGCGTCCTCGTGTTTCTCTCAATGGCGGGGCTCGTCCCGGTCGGCCTTTATCTCTTTAGCTCGCAGGCAGGCCAGTCCGACGTCAACTATTTTTGGCCGTGGATTCTGCTGATCATGGCCTCGGCCATCGGCACGTGGCTGATTCCCCTCCAGGCGGTTTTGGGCGGCACAGGTCGGATCGCTGACTTGCAGTGGATCAGGTTTATCCAGAACCTTGCAGGGAGCACTGTCCTTTGCGGTTCGTTGGCATTCGGAGCGCGTTTGTACGCGCCGGCGTTCATGTTGTTCACTCAGGACGTGGTGTTCATCGTGTGGTTCGTCGTAGCTTTCCGTGGCCTGATTGTACAGGCCGCAAAATTCCGACCGTCCAGCGACACAGCTGTCGTGTCATGGCGGAGTGAGATCCTGCCGATGCAGTGGCGGGTCGCGCTCAGTTGGCTTTCGTCCTACTTCATCAGCTATACGGCAAACCCATTGCTCTTTGCCTATCGAGGCGCAATCGAGGCCGGCCAGATGGGCATGTCACGGTCCATTGCCGATCTGGTCGCGGGCGTAGGCCTACCGTGGATCAGTACGCGTTCAGTCACCTACGGTGTCTACGTGAGCCGCGGCGATTACACGTCGCTCGACCGTATTGCGCGACGAAGCACGCTGCAGGGGATGGTTATGGCAAGCTGCGCAGCGGCGGCGGCCATCGTCGGCGTCGTGGGGGCAAGATACTTCGCTCCTGAACTGGTCACGCGGATCCTGCCGCTGCCGGCCATCATCATGCTTATGGTGGCGACCGTCGGGGCGCTGGCCGTGAATTCCATGGGCGAATACCTGCGGGCGCACAAGTGCGAGCCGTATCTCTACATGAATCTTGTCCTCGCCGTCGTCGTGATGATCGCTAACGTCGTGACGGCCAGGTACTTCGACGCCACGACCATGGCGGTTGTCTACACGATCGTGACGGCTCTCATCGGCTGGCCTTTCTCAGCTTACGTCTTCGTGACCAGACGCCAAGAATTTATGCGCCGGTCCGTCACCGCTTCCAAGCCAACCAAATGACGCGCTATCGACCCAAGTGGATACTGGAGACAAGCGAATGAATACGTCTCGACCACTCCTGAGCGTCTGCGTTCCGACATTCAATCGCAGTGCTCTACTCTCGCGATCCCTTCAATCCGTCTACGACGAATGTCCTTCGGACCGGGTTGAAATTATCGTGCTGGATAATGCATCTTCGGACAAGACCGCACAGGTCGTCGAACAGGCCCAACAAGCCGACCCGCGCATCCAATATGTCAAGAACGACGTCAATCTTGGTCTAGATGGCAATATTATCAAGGCCATTGCGACCGCGTCCGGAAACTATGTGTTCCTGTTCTCAGACGATGATGTCCTGCTGCCAGGGAGCGGGGCCGCGATCCTCTCGGCGATCGAGTCCTCCACGCCGTCGCTCCTCTACCTAGACCACGCGGGTGTTTGGGATGACGAAGACCCACGCACCGTGCTCACTCAGCGAAGCGATTTTCACGCGAAGAACGATATTTACGCCGACGGCTTCTCGTTTCTCTATGACCTGCTACTGGAACACAATTCGGCTCTGGTCTTCTTGGCAAGCGCCGCGCAAATCGCCACCAAAGTGCTGCCGGCATATGAGCGGCAGGGGTTTGAGCGGGGGTACGCGGGTTCCGCGATCGCGTACCAAGTGGTTCTCGAAGCCAAGGGGCCGTTCGTTCGGGTCGGCCATTGCTGTGTCGCCGTAAGGAACTCTCTTAACATCTCGTACAACCCGGTCTACTCCAGCCATCTCGATCCCTTGCGCCAGTACAAGATGCTACGTTCGCGTGGTTTATTGACGCGGGCGCAATTGTCGAAGCTGATGCGAAAACGGATCTGGGGTGTCAGGGACAACCTGATCCTAGCTCTGCGCTGTGCGAAGGACCCACGCTACAGCGCGGTCGAGCGAAGGCTCATCTGGAAGGAGGGATGGCGCTACTGGCGCTTCTATGTCTACCTCGCCCCGATCGTGACTTTGCCGCGGTGGATACTGTGCCCGATGTATCGCCTCGGCCAGCACGTGCTGCGCACGTACGAACGATCACGTGGCATACAGCGTCGCGTACTTGGAAAGACCCCATGATGTCGACGGAGTGTCGCTGAGGATTGTGTGAACCACTGCACAGAGAGAGCTATATGCGGGTCGGAGTAGTCGGATCTCGAGGCTATCCGTACGTGTACAGCGGTTACGAGACGTTTGTACAAGAGTTGGCCGAAGGACTTGTCCGGCGGGGGCACACGGTGACTGTCTATGCGCATCGTGAACTCTATGGTGAGCGGCCAGCGGTCGTGAACGGGGTCCGGGTGGTATACATTCCTGGTGTCCGATCGAAAACGCTCAGCCAGCTCACGCATAGCGGCCTGGCGACGCTTCACGCGTTGGCCAAGCCACAGGATGTACTGCTTTTCGTAAATTCCGCGAATGGGCCGTTGGGTGTGTTGACGACTCTGATGCGTCAGCGAACGGCCATCAATGTTGATGGAGTGGAGTGGCTTCGTCCCAAATGGAAAGGGCTTGGCCGCATCTACTTTCGATGGGCATCGAGGCAGGCCACGCGATGGTTTGACGCCGTGGTGTCCGATTCGGTACGGATGAGTGAGATTTACCACCAGGAATTCGACGTAGCACCAACGACAATTGCGTACGGCGCACATGTGCCGACGAAATACGACGTACGGGCGTTGGATCGCTGGGGCCTGCGGCCCGGCGATTACTATCTCGTCGTGGGGCGGCTGATCCCTGACAATAATCTCGATGTGATTCTTGAGGGCTTCAAGAGAACGGCCACGACACGAAAGCTAGCGATCGTTGGTGATGTGCCATACGGGGATGAGTATGCGAAGCGGTTGCGGGCAACGTCAGACCCGAGACTTGTGTGGTGCGGCTATGTCCGGGACCGTGTCGTCCTCGACACGCTTTACGCTCATTCGTATGCGTACTTTCATGGGCACGGCTACGGAGGGACCAACCCCACGCTGCTTGAGGCCATGGCTGCCGAGTGTGCGATTCTGGCGATCGACACGGTGTTCAGCCGCGAAGTGCTCGGCGACGAGGCTTGCGGCTGGTTCTTTGCCAGGACCGGTGTTGGGGTCGCTGGCCTTATCGAAATGGCTGAGGCTAGGCCGGCTGATCTCAAGGGAGCCGGCGAGAGAGCTCGGGCAAGGGTTGTTACGAATTACAACTGGCCGGCAATTGTGGACAGTTACGAACAGCTCTTTCATCAGCTCATGGTTAAATAACGGCGTGTCGCGGTCTTACTGTTCACACCAAATCAACAGAATTCCCAACGGGTTAGGAGCCGGCCCACGATGAGACCGCACAGTCCGCTTAGTCGAAGACTGTTCCTGCTTGACCTGGCCATGGCGGCGGTGGGCTTCCACCTGGGAACTCTCGTGCGGCAAGCACTCCCGTGGGGCTTTGCAGCGTTGTCTTCAGACATTCCCTTCCCACCGCTCATGGTTTACGGGATCGTCATATTCAGCTGGTCGGTTGCGCTGCTCGTGCAGGGTGTGTACGAGCCTGAGCGTGTGGTTCGTTGGCACCAGGAAACGACGAGGCTGATCACTGCATCACTGATGGCGACGATCCTCCTCGCCGGGGTGCTCTATCTTACGAGGACTGAACTCTCGCGCCTCCAGTTTGGTTACGCCTTAATAATTACCCTGGTCCTGTTGTTGGCCGTCCGGTACGTCGTACGCACGTGGCACAGACTGCTAGGTTTCAACGACCAGCAAGCCGGTGTTCGAATTCTTGTGATCGGTACGGGTAAACTCGCCGAGCAGGCAGCCACGGTGCTTGCTACCTACAAGCGCTGGGGTTACAGATTGATCGGTTTTCTTGATGACGCTGCCGAGACAGTTGGCCGCACAATTCCCAGCGCACCGACACTCGGCCGGATCGATGCTGTCGAAGAAATTGTCAAGCAGCATGACATCGGCGATGTCTGGATCGCCCTGCCAGTCCAGGCGCACGAACAGGTGCGGAGCGTGGTTAAACGCTTAGCCGCGCTACCTGTACGTGTGCACATTGTGCCCGACTACTTTCCATTGGCATTGATCAGCGCGACTCCTAGGGATTTCGGTGGCCTACCGGTGATTGCTCTTCGCGATCCTGTTATCGTGGGCATGCCTCGCCACGTGAAGAGAGCGTTCGACATCTTGGTCAGTCTCAGTGTGTTGGTGCTGACTGCGCCGATTTTGGCGATAGTAATGGCCCTAATCCGATTAGACTCCTCAGGTCCGGCGATGTTTCGTCAGGATCGTGTCGGTGAGAATGGTCGGATCTTTCGGATGTTCAAGTTTCGGACCATGGTGGTTGCCGCTGAAGAACTCGACCGGCACTTCGAGCAAGAAACCGACCTAGCCGCCATTCACCACAAGCGACGTTCCGACCCGCGCGTCACCAGAGTTGGGCGTCTGCTTCGACGCTATAGCCTAGACGAATTGCCTCAACTGCTTAATGTATTCCTGGGTGAGATGAGCTTGGTCGGGCCGCGACCAGAGTTGCCCTGGCTGGTTGCAAAGTACGATTCGTGGCAACGCCAGCGACTCGCCGTGCCGCAAGGCATGACCGGTTGGTGGCAAGTGACAGGGCGAAGCGACAAACCGATGCACCTGCACACCGACGAGGATCTATATTACGTCTACAATTATTCACTCTGGCTCGACCTGCAAATCCTTGCCAAGACAATTACGGTTGTTGTGAAAGGTAAGGGTGCTTTTTGACGCCAGCTCTCGCGAAACTGGTCCTCGCGGAGGCCGTGCTCTCACCTGGCTCGCTGCTCGGCAGCTACATGGCACCAGCCTCTTAGCTGGCGTAGTGCCAGTCTGGAGCCTCCTGTGCTTAATGGAGCGGGTCCTGCTGGTCTCGCACCGAATTGAACTAGTGTATCGCCTGTCTGCTAGTAACGGCTGATCGTTCGCTCGCTGTCTCGATCGTCGCCTTAAAAGATCCATGCTTGTCCTTGCCGAAGGGCACGACGCTAGTGCCTGACATCGCGTAGTGTTTTGTGATCGGTTCCCTGGCGCGGACTCCACCAGTCGATTGTCCGCAGGGGTTCCTTGCGGCGTGTGCTTGAGCCTGATCGTCGTCAACTCGGCTGAGATCCACGGGAGAATGCCGTCCAGCCCACCTAGTGATGACGTAGCGCCTGTGGTACCATTTGTTCGCTACGTTTCTGCGGTATGAGGAGCACGCGTGAGCTACGATAACCAACCGACACAACGTGATGACGAACGCCTTATTCCGTGGAATGTTTTTCTCGCGGTATGGACAGAATACCGTCGACTGATCGTGGCATGGTCTTTTGGCCTGACTGTCGCCGTCGCAGCCATAGGCGCCGTATACCTCTTCTGGCTTCAGCCCACTCGTAGCGTCTCTACGCTTAACTTTCGACCGACTTTCACAGGGGCGGGGAACGACCTGTACCCGAACGGGCTCGTGTTTTCGGCGTCGGACATCGCCGCCCAGCCGATCTTGGACAACATCTACGAAACGAACAGCATTGAAGACTATTGCCCGCGCGAGGTGTTTCGAGGGAGCTTTTTTGTCGAGCAGTCGTCGAGCCAGGCACAGTTCCTTGAATTGGAGTACGCAGCTCTTCTCAGCAACCAGGGTCTCTCGACTGTCGACCGGGGGCGCCTGGAGTTGGAGTATGACGCGAAGTACGACGCCCTACCTTTGCAATACCGTCTGACGTACGTGCATCCCCCAGAGTGCGCGACGATTCCTCACGTCCTAGTTGCCAAGTCTCTGGCGGACGTGTTGTCTACCTGGGCATCGGAAAGTGAAACAAAGCGAGGCGTACTCGCTATACAAGTTGCAGTTTTATCACCCTCAATAATGGACGTTGGCGAGGGACTAGGGTCGTCGTTGCGTTTTCTCCGAGCTGATTTACTACGCACGTCACTGTTGAGGATCCTTGTCAACGTCGAAGAGGTTCGGCGGCTGCCAGGGTCCGACGTGGTACGTGTGGCATCGGCCGCAGGAGGGTTTGCGGAGATCCACGCCAAACTGACCGACCTCGTTGAGTCGGTCGTCGAGCCACTTGTTATCAGTACGGGACGGTCGATGAGCACAGAAGCCGCTGCCTTTATAGCCGAAAACATCGCGACGGCCGAACGCGCACAAACGGCTGCACAGGGACAGTCTGCCGCATACAGAGACGCCCTGCGTGAGTACTCCGGTGTCGCCCTGAGCGCAGAGGCCGATCGGGCCTCCAGTATGGCGGCTAACACGAGTTCCAGTGATATGCAGACGCTGCAGCCGCAAATCGACCGTACGTTCATCGATCGGATCGTCGAGATGACCGAGGGCAGTACCACGTTCAGGCAGGAATTGACGGAGGCGATGGTCAACCGGACCGTGCTGGCGGTGAACTCGGAGGAGCGCGCCAACTACTACCGGCAGCTGCTGAGTTCAATGACCGGGTCGAGGCAAGGCCAGGGTGCCGCCGAGGACTTGGACGCTCGCCTAGATCAGGTCGTCGACCAGGGCAAGGGGCTCATCAGACAATTCAACGAACTCTACCTTGAGTTTTCGCAAATATCGTTACGCACGGCGTCGGCGTTGTACCAAACGGAGTCGCCGGTCTTCACTCAGATCTTGCGCAACTTCACTATGCGCACTTATGTGATGGTCGTCGCTGGAACGTTCTTCTCCATACTCTTTCTCGCATTTACCGTCTACCTGATTCGTAACTTGATAAAGACTGCCTCACCGGTTCCGTAGATTTCAGCGGCAAGCCGCTTTTGCGTCGGGTGTATCTTCCCAGATAGTACATCGCTAAGACTTCACGATGAAATCGCTCTGGTAAGAAAATTGCCGTCGTCTTGTTCCTAACCGAATCGTTGCACGTACTGATATTCGTGCGTTTTCAGCCCAATGATGGCGAGGAGTTGGCCGGTGCGCAGCGCCGAGCCATCGACCTCACCAACCCCGATAGCTACACAGCCCTCGGGGCGGTGAGAGTGCAGCAGGGACCAATGGAAGCCGCTGTCACCAAATTTCGCCGTGCGCTCGAGCACGACCCAACCCACATAGAGACCTAGCGCAACCTTGGATTAGCATTGAGTCGTCTGGAACCGTTGGGCGAGGCTCAGGCGGCAATCGATCGGGCGGTCGAGTTTGAATCTTCCCGGTGACTCGGGCTGAGGGTATAAGAATGTCCAAAGGTATGCCTATTCGAATGACTGTAGCCGTGGTGGTCGGAGTCGTCATCACCATCGGCGTCTACTGCATCTGGCCCGTAGTGGTTACGGCCCAGCCACCAGAACCGGTCTTCCTGGAGGAGATGACCTGGCCGGAGGTTCGGGAGGCACTGGAGGCGGCAAAAACGACCGTCATTATCCCGACCGGTGGGACGGAACAAAACGGCCTGCACATGGTACTTGGCAAGCACAACTATCTTGTCCGCTACAAGGCGGGCGAAATCGCAAGGCTTCTGGGCGACACGCTTGTAGCACCGGTGATGGCCTATGTCCCCGAAGGCGATGTAAATCCACCGACCAGCCACATGCGGTTTCCCGGTACGATCACGACACCGCCCGATGTGTTCGAGCGGGTTCTGGAGTTTGCCGCACGTAGCCTCGTCCAGCATGGATTCGAGGATATTGCCTTACTGGGTGACAGCGGAGGAAATCAGGCGGGCCAGCAGACAGTTTCGGAGGCCCTCAACATCGAGTGGCGGGATACGCCGGCACGAGTCCATCATCTGACTGAGTTCTATCCAGGGCCTGGAGACGCGTGGCTCCTCGACCAGGGTGAAACACCGGACGATGTCGGGTCGCACGCCAGCATCCACGACACGGCCAGTCTACTTTTTCTCAACCCGGAGATGCTCCGCCTTGACAGGCTAGACTCCGGTGTGGCGGGGGATGGAAGCGGCTTGATCGGCAACCCGTCGCGCGCGACGGCGGAGTACGGAGCACGTATTCTGGAGATGCAGATCGACGCCGCGGTTCGGCAGATACGGACGCTCCGTGACAGCAGCCGGAGATAGTCCCGCCTTACAACCACTATTTTGCACGAGGGAGTCAATGAGCCGGAGCCCGGCACTCATCGAACAGGTCAAGCTTGTCACGGCGAACGCCTGACATGGTGATGGCAACAGAATGTTATGAGAGGTCTAGCCTGCCGCTGCGCGGTATTGAACCCGTTGCGAGCCAACGGTAGGATCGGCGTCTACACCGACAAGCACCTTGGCGTGAAAGCAGGAGACGGGAACAGACCGTTGCCATCGATGTCATCATTCCGCATAGGTTTTCCATAATGTTTCGTTTTGTCCACGCAGCCGATCTGCATTTGGATAGCCCTTTTACGGGCATTCGAAACACGCATCGGGACGTAGGAGAAATCCTGCGCCAAGCGACGTTCGCAGCCTACGACAATCTCATCACACTCTGCATTAACCGGGAGGTTGGCGCGCTACTGATTGCCGGGGACGTGTTCGATGGTGCGGACCATAGCCTCGTCGGGCAGATTAAGTTCATGAAGGGTCTCGAACGACTTTACGCACATGGCATCCGAACGTTCATTTGCCATGGTAATCACGACCCACTTGACAGCTGGGATGCCGGGCTACGAACACCTGACAACGTGCATCGTTTCGGCAGCGAACCAGCGTGTGTACCTGTCTATCCAGACTCTGCAACCAGTCCAATTGTTTGCGGAGTGAGCTATCCGACCCGAGAAGTTCGGGAGACATTGCTTGGTGGCTTCCCTTCCCGTGATTCGACGCGCTTCACGATCGGGTTGTTGCATGCAAACGCCGGGGGTGACTCCGTGCATGCCTCGTACGCGCCGTGCACAATCGAGGATTTAACGGCCGTTGGGTACGATTATTGGGCATTGGGTCATGTCCACACGCGTGACATCAAGTATGAAGGCAATCCTTGGGTGGTGTATTCAGGCAATACGCAAGGACGACACCCCAACGAAACAGGGGCGCGAGGAGTGTATGTCGTCGACGTCGATGATGAGCACCGTATCGAGATGGAATTCGTCCCGGTCGATTCCGTCCGGTGGGAACAGCGAAATCTTGACATTCATGACATCAACACTCCGTCGGACCTCGAAGAACGTTTGCATCAAATAGTGGATGGCTTGCGAGTCGAGGTCGAGGGACGTTCTTTCGTCTATCGCATTCGTCTTCACGGACGTGGACAGCTGCATACATCGCTCGCGAAACCGGACAACATCGACGCCATGACCACTCAGCTGAATGACACTTGGCAAGAGCAACGGCCGTTTGCATGGTGCAGTGAGATTCGGGATGACACTCGTTCGGAAATCGACCGAGACCAATTACGGAAAGGTACGGATTTTATCGGGGACTTCCTGAAACTTACAGAAGAGATGTCTCAGGATCAGAACCTTCAGAACATCTTGAAGCAAGAACTCGCACCGTTGTTCGAGAATAGAAGTGCCAAGCGGCATTTGGACGACATCCTCCGAACTGAAGCGGACGCGAAGGCGCTGATGGAGGCCGCTGAGGACGCGGCCCTCGACCTGCTGGTTACGGAAGACCACGACGCCGGACAAGTGTAAACCCATGCGGATCACAAGCCTGCATATCGACGGATTCGGGGTCTACTGCGATCAGTCCTTTCCTACATCCGGACACTCCATCACGGTGTTTCACGGCCCGAACGAGGTTGGCAAGAGTACCGTCCTAGAGTTCATCCGAATGGTGTTGTTCGGATTTCCACTCCGCCGCCCAGACCAGCATTATCCGCCGCTCACGGGAGGGCACCATGGGGGACGAATGGACATTCTCTCCGATGACGGCACGCCCTTTACGTTTGAACGGCACCGCGGGCCGCGTGGTGGCACGTTAAACGTCAGAAGTAACGGTAAGGACATTCGAGATAACGCTGTCATCGACAATCTGCGCGGCCATCTGACCCGGAGTGCCTTTGAGACCATCCTCGCCTTCAATCTCGACCATTTGAAGGGATTAGAGTCCGCTGACGACGGTGACATTACCAGTCGCATTTATAGTGCCGGCACCGGAGCGACACGCTTGCCGGGCGCCCTCAAGAACTTAGCAGACCGCCACAAACGGATCTACACGAAATCCGGACGCCTCCAAAAGATCGCGGCGGTGCTCGCGCAACTTACGACACTCGACGCACACTTGCGAGACGCCGAGAGTCAGTCCAAGGAATTCCGGTCGGCAACTCGTCGTCTGGATGAACTCGGTGCTGCGATCGACACGACCGACCAGCAGCAAGACGAGGCACGGCGTCGGCGTGATGAGTGTTGTCGCTACAAAGAGGCGTGGCCAACGTGGGTGACGTTACAGGACACCCAGACACAGCTGTTGCGGCATTCGACTCAAGTCGGGTTTCCAGATGATCCTCTGATTCGACTCGACAATCTTGAGACTCAAATTGAAGACAGCAAGAACGACCTCGACCAGATCAAAATGAAGTTGAGTGACGCGACCACCAACGCAACTCGTTCCATCGACAACGAAGCCCTTGTCGAGGAGGTCGCACTGTGCAAATCAATCACTGACCGTCGTGAGACGTACCAGAACGCTTGCCGGGATTTGCCCACACGACAGGCCCTTCTCAAGAAAGGCCAAGCGGCCGTCGCGGAGCACTTGCAAGCGTTGGGATCGGACTGGACCGAGAAACGTGTCGTGTCGCTCGATTTGTCCTTGACGACACGTGACGCAATTGACGGATGGAAGGAACGGCTGAACGCGCTGCGAGAGACGCTGCGTGCCATCGATCAGGAACTGTCCCGTTTGGATCCCGTGTGTCAGAAGGCTGAGCAGACATTAGCGCATGCCCAGGACAAGATTGACAAGGACCTCACAGATGATCTTGATGACAAGGTTGCCCTACTGAACGACGCACGCCAACGGTGTCGCAAATACAACAAAGCGAAAGAGAAACTTGAGACTCTCGAAGATTTTGCGAACGCCGACACATCGACATCCGGCCGTCGATTCCCGATGCTCGGAGTGGTGGTCGTGGTCGCTGTACTCGTGGTTTCTTTCGTCTTCGCTCTTCCATGGTACGTCCCAGGCGGCTCGCTGGCACTCCTACTGCTGCTGCTCGTGTGGTGGCGATTCGGTGAGTCACCAAGGAACACGAGCCCCGTACACAATCGGATCGCTGCCGCTCACGCGCTCGCAGACGATACCCGCAAGTCGTATAGCAATGCCCTGAAGGCACTCGATATCGGTCCGAACGACGTGGACGGTGTTGACTTGGCCGCATTGGAGCAGATTGGTGACCGTCTTCAAGAATTCAGGACGGCGAAGACAGAACTCGAGGTTCAACAGAAACATCGGGCGACCTGGGGTGACCGGAGAGACCAACAACAACGCGACATTGATACCGCGGCTGACGCGTGGTCGACGTGGCTGACTCAGCATGGGTTGCCTGGAACGTTTCGGGTCGACACAGTACCCGAATTTATTTCGAAGATCGAACAGGTGCGAAATGCGCTGAAGACTGTGAAGGTAGATCGAGACCGCCTCTACGGGATACAGAAACTTGTTGATGAATATGGTGCCGATGTCGAGGCAGTGGCCACCAGTAAAACCATTTCGTTGGACACATCGCAGTCCGGCGTGGGGGTGATGGCTGACCAGATCATCAACCTGATGGCCGTGGTTCAAGCTGCCCTTCAGACTCGTGAGGCAATGAAGGACCGAGCGAGCGAGTTGACGGTTGACTTCAAGACGGCAGAAGGGAAGGTAAGTCGGTTAAAGAAACGACGCAATGATCTGCTGAATGCCGGTGGCACGACAAGTTCGGAGGAGTTTCGTGTCAAGGCCAAGGAATTCATTGACTACCAACAAACGGTAACGAAGCGCGACACCCTGAGAGCGACATTGCGTGCTGGGTGGATGGGGCGACATGCCGATGATGAGCTGGAGACAAAGTTCCTGGGCACCACGATAGATGAAAAAAATGATGAGGTCACGAGTCTGGATTCGCAGTTGCAAGAACTTCGGGACCGTCGAAAGACTCAACTGGCAGAGCAGGCAAACCTCACTGCGAAGATCAATCGGTTATCGAGCGACGAAGAAGCCTCGCAATGGCGTGCTGAGCGGGAAGAATTGCGACAAGAACTACGAGAACTCACCTGGCAATGGTCCAAGCTCGTCGTTGCACAGTCGTTGCTCGAGCAAGCTCGAACCAAGTATGAAGAAGAACGACAGCCTGCCGTTGTTCGTCGCGCCTCCACTTGGTTTGCACGGATGTCGCGTGACCGGTATGTCAACATTCACGTCGAGGTCGGAGGTGATCGCGACATCTCCGTCGTTGATCAGGCAGGTCGAAAGAAGACACCGCCCCAGCTGAGCCGAGGCACCCGTGACCAGCTCTATCTTGCGCTGCGTTTCGGACTCATCCAAAACATCGGCGAACAAGGCGAGAGGTTGCCTGTTGTGGTTGATGAAGTTCTCGTGAACTGCGACCCTGCAAGGGCTAAGGTGGTAGTCGATGGTTTCACCGAGCTCGCACGGACGACCCAGGTGCTCGTGTTGACGTGCCATCCATGGGTCGTGGACCTGTTTAAGGCTGCGTCGCAAGATGTCGACGTAGTGGAGATGGCGTCCTAGGCTCGACTCCGTGAACTACCGCCCGCCGGCTTGAGCCTTCTCCGGAGCGCGTGCCCCGCTGAGGACGTTCGCCATGCGTAGTTCCCCTCGTGGCACGCGTACTCATAGAGCGGACCCTCGGTCACGCCACGCACCGCTTGATTCGTCGTGAGCGCGATGACGGCCGTCCACGGTCTCGTGAACTTCAAGGGATCCTCGAGGGTGAATTGGTATTCGATGCTGTCAGTGTAGGCAGTCAACGACCAGGCTCACCATGACCTAGCGCACAGTTCCTCTGTTAAAGTGATCACGCACGGCGAGACGGCGAGCCGTGGGTTAAGGGAGGGGCAAGTCCACCTGCGCACCCGCGTGACTAGCGCCCGTCTCCGCTGAACTACGAGGCGAATAACACGCACTTGCTTGTCAGCTAACGACACGGGGACGGGGAAAGCTAGACCCAATCATTGCGTTCGGATTCGCGAGCGATTCCTCGAACGAGAGCAGCAGCCCTGATATTCCCTCACACTCACAACGCCACGATAAAGGAGCGATGTCGATGAACTACTATGGAGCAAGAAACTTGGCAGCCAGTTTTCGCACAGTGCGCGCGAACACGATTCAGATAGCTGAAGACATTCCGAAAGACCAATACGGATTCATCCCTGCCCAGGGGGCCAAGAGCATCGCCCGAACTCTTGTCCACATCGCTTTATCCGCTCAGTTTCAGCTTTCACTCCACACGGGAGAACGCCGAACGCATTTCGAAGGACTTGATTTCTCCGCACTCATGGAGCGGTTGGCGGAACAGGAGGCCGAGAATAGGACAAAGGTCCAGGTCATAGACCTACTAAGAGCAGAAGGCGAAACATGGGCCAATTTTCTGGCAGGAATGTCCGAGGAGACCCTGGCCGAGCCGTTCACGATGCCATCTGGTGCGATACCAGCCAGCAAGAGTCGTTTCGAGATGGTACTCTCCGTTAAAGAGCATGAAATGCATCATCGCGGTCAGCTGATGGTGGCCCAACGTCTGCTTGGAATCATGCCTCACCTAACGAAAGCACGACAGGAGCGCGCGGCTCAGTATGAGCACAATGTGGTCCGGTCTTGATAGCCCTAATACCCGGCCGAAATTTATAGTCCCCAATTTTCGGTTTCATCCGCTTCCTAATTGATGGTACAACTGGATCGCAATGATCTAGGTTTCCGAATACATATCGGATTTCGGACACAGCGTTTCTCGGGAGGAATCACAATGAAGGTAAGACACGCGGTGGTGGTAGCGCTGGTCGGAATGCTCGCGCTGGCAGGTGGGGCGCTGCAGGCCGAGGAGATGACCCTGACGGGGGAAGTGGGCGCCGCGACGTGTGGCCTCACGCACGCTGGGCCCAGCGCCGAAGCGTGTACCAAGCAGTGCGTCTCGAAGGGTTCGGCCTACGCGCTGATCGTCGACGATAACTTCTACAAGCTTGATGCAAGCGACGCGATCAAGGCGCAGCTCAGCGAGCTGGCTGGCAAGATGGCCACCGTCACGGGTAACGTGATGGGTACCGATATCAAGGTGTCGTTCGTGAAAGCTGCGGGCTAGAGAAGAGGAAGAACGGCGACGTCGTTTCTAGAGGCAAGATGTTCGCCTAGACCTTAACTCTCACAACCAAAGAAATGTCATGATCTGACCCCAATCGGTAGATTTCGCGGTAGAGCTCGTCTGAGTTGAGAAACTGTGGCGATCAGCCCAGTTGCGAAGTCCATACAGTTCAAGAATTAATGTATGGAATGAATGAGGTTGACCTACGACCAGCTCGGAACGTGGTATTGCAGCAAATGCCTGACTCTCGCCTTTCCCTACGTGTGTTCTAGGTGTCACCGTTTACATGAGGACGACAAATTGGAGGCCTTGGAGGTCGAAGATGGATTCAAAAGAAACCATGCGCCGCTCCTTAGTTGGGTTAGGAGTGTGGGTATGCCTCGCGGCGGCCGGCGGCGGCACGCAAGCTCCACAAGACCAGCGGATCGACATTGACGAACTGAAGGAAGCTATCGACGACGGCGCGACGATGTTGCTGATAGACGTACGAGAAGACTACGAAGTCGACTCGGGATCGATGCCAGGTTCGATTCATATTCCACTCGGTGAACTCGAAGACCGGATGTCTGATATCCCCAAAGACGTACGGCTGGTCTTTTTTTGAAACGGCGGTGGCCGAGCCTCCCGTGCAGCGGAGCTCTTCAGTGAAAATGGTTATGAAACAGTTGAATTCTGCGGTCTTAATGATTGGAAGGCGAAGGGGTACACACTTGGTCAAACTAAGAAGCCAGGCTTAGGCACCCTTACTCCGAAATAGAGAACCAAACGTCCGCACCGTCGGTTATCCTGCATCGAGTTCAGGTAGGTGCTGTTTGTAGGGTGTTGACTCGTAGTTTTCCGTTGGAAAACAGCAGGCTCTCTGTCCAGTTAGACCTCATCCGTCCAGCTATATCCATATGTGTAGCTGTCACCGAGGGTGGGGTCAACATATCCCCCATCGGTCGTTTTTTCTGAAGCGATTCTTTCAGATCCAAAAACCGCGGAGGGGGTTAGGAGTGAGGCAGATATAAACTCATAGTGATGTCTTATCTGTCTCGCATTGAGATTCTTGATCCAACCCGTCGTCGTTTTTTGCGCGGCATCGGAGGATTCGCTGCGATGGCAGCATCGGTAGGCCCGACACGAGCTCTTGCAACCCAAGCCGAGCGCGTCGAAATCCGCGAGGTTAATGCGTATCCGATCTACATCAACCAAAGGTCTGACGGACTACTTAACCCACCAACCTTCAACGACGACGACGACCCTCGGCGCTGGAGCTACGGTGGCCCGTTCGAGCAACTGCCTTCGGCCATCATTGCGGTCGTGAAGACCGACCAGGGAATCACCGGCTTCGGAATGGGCGCCGGCGGCACCGCGGCGCGGGAGATCATCGACGGTCATCTGAAACACCTCTTGATCGGTACCAACGCGCTCAACCCAGATCAACTTTGGGACCAAATGTACACCTCGGGCGTTCTCTATGGACGCCGCGGGTTGTTTACGATGGCTTTGAGTGCCGTGGACAACGCCGTGTGGGATATTGTAGGTAAGCACTCCGGACGTCCCGTCACGCAACTCATAGGCGGTACACCACGCGACCGACTACCGCTCTACCAGACTGGTGGGAACATAAGCGAGGGTAAAGCACGCGGGATTCGTAACTTCAAGCTGTTGGCCCGCGTCGGCCCACATACGACTCCAGCCGACCAACAACGATTCGTCGATATGATCCTGGCAGCACGAGATGAGTTGGGACCCGATGGCAATTTGATGACCGACTGCGTCTCGCGGAACGGAACCGTTGAGTGGGCTGTCGGCTTCGCGGAACAGGTACGTCCGGCCAATCTCTATTTTATGGAGGAACTTCTTTCACCTGACGATGTCTTCGGTTACGCCGAACTAGTCAGACGTATCGGCGGTGAAGGGCCGCAGTGGACCCGTGTTGCGTGTGGCGAACACGAATATACCGAACATGGATTCAACGTCCTTGTACAGAACCAAGCGGCTGAAATTCTGCAACCCGACATTACCTGGTGCGGTGGTTTGACAGCCGCAAAGCGAATCCGAGATCTCGTTGAAGCAGCCGGACTTGAGTTAATTCCGCATCGTGGAGGAAGCGTCTGGGGGCTACCGATCGCACTTACGGCCTCGACCTGCACAATGGCGGAAAGCTTCCCGGCAGGTTCACCGATCCTGGATGCCATGATGGCCCCATTCGACAACGGCCATTACGTTGCTCCAACAGCACCAGGATTTGGAAGTAACTTGACCGAGAAAATGGTACTGGAATCTCGCTTGCCTGGAACCTACTAGTCTTCTTTCCAGGGATTGTTCGAGAATTTCGAAAGCTTCACCCACAAGGCACGCACGGGCATCTTCAGCGCCACCAAACCGCTTTGGTTCGAGCGGAGTCGATAACACTGACCCGGTCCGTGCTACGATGGCGCCGGCGAAGAACAGCAGCGGGAGGTTCACGATGAAGGAGTGGAGTACGGGTTCCCTTCTCACCGCTTGGAGTGGGCTTGCGACGCTGCTTGTCAGCTTCGCCACCGCGCCTGCCGCGTTCGCGCAGGAGTTTCCGATCTCGCCCCCTCCCCGTAACGACATTCGAATCGAGAACCGCATACCCATTCCGATGCGCGACGGCGTGACGCTGTATGCTGACGTCTACCGTCCGGCGCAGGACGGCCAGTACCCGGTCATCGTCTCCCGCACGCCCTATTCGACGGAGCGCTTTCCCAGCGCGTACGCCGCGGCCGTGTACTTCTCGCGACGAGGCTATGTCTATGTGTTCCAGGACGTCCGGGGGCGACACGAGTCGGAAGGCCGGTGGGAGCCGTTACGGGACGATATCGAGGACGGCTACGACACCATCGAATGGGCGGCCAGGCAGCGCTGGTCGAACGGGAAGGTCGGTATGGAGGGCGGCTCTTATCTGGGCCACGTGCAGTGGCGCGCCGCCCAGGCCCAACCGCCACACCTGGTCGCGATCTTCCCGCGCGTCGCCTCAACGAGCGTCTACCACGACTGGATCACCGTGAACGGCGGCTGGCGTCTCGCCTTCAACTTCGGCTGGGGGCCCGTACGACAGGAATCCCGGATCATGCAGAACACCGGGCCCCATTCGATACCCGGCGGACCCGACGGCATCAGCTACGACAAGGTCATCTGGCACCTGCCCCTCAACGATATGCAGGGTCTGGTCGGCCGGAACGCTCAGTTCTATAAGGACTGGCTCGCTCATCCGGATTACGACGCGTATTGGCAGAAACTGAATGTCGAAGAGCATTTCGACAAGATCACCGTACCAGTTCACACGATGGGCGGATTCTTCGACATTTTCGCGCAGGGAACATTGCGTGGTTATGAGGGTGTCAGCAAGCAGGGCGCCACCGAGAAGGCCCGCACCGGGAGCCACATGGTCATCGGTCCCTGGGAGCACGGCGTCTCCCAGGTGGTGGGTGAAATGGATTGGGGCGAGGCCGCCGTGGTTGACACCAACGCGTTGGCGCTGCGCTGGTTCGACTACTGGCTCAAAGACATCGACAACGGCTTGGACCGCGAGCCGCCAGTGAAAGTGTTTGTGATGGGCCGCAACGAGTGGCGGTACGAGAACGAGTACCCCCCGGTGCGCGCCCAATATCGCCCACTATACCTGCACAGCGAGGGCGCGGCGAACGGTTCGACCGGTGACGGCCGGCTGTCGTGGACGCCGCCCACAGACGGCGCCGAGACCGACCACTATCGCTACGATCCACGGGATCCCGTGCCCAGTCTCGGTGGCGCAAACTGCTGCGGTGTGGCGACCTCCTCCGGTGTGCGCGACCAGCGTCCGATCGAGCACCGGTCCGACGTACTCGTGTACACGACCGAGTTCCTCACGGAGGACCTCGAAGTCATCGGCCCGGTCAAGCTCGTGCTGTACGCGGCTTCCAGCGCGGTCGACACAGACTTCGTGGCCAAGCTGATCGACGTCTATCCGGACGGCCGCGCGATCAACGTGGCCGAGGGAATTCTCCGGGCCCGCTACCGCAACAGCCTCAGCCACCCTGAGATGATGGAGCAGGGCGAGATCTACAAGATGGAGGTCGATCTCATCGGCACGGCAAACCTGTTCCGGGAGGGACACCGCATTCGCGTGCATGTGACCAGCAGTCACTTCCCTCAGTTCACCCGGAACTTGAACACCGGCGAACCATTCGGGACGAGCGACGTGATGACGGTCGCCGAGCAGACGATTCATCATTCAGCAGACCGACCGTCGCATGTGATGCTGCCGGTCATTCCGTAGACGCGATCGTCCTCCAGACCTCTCGGTGTGGTGCAAGGACCCTTTTGTGTGTGCATATGGTCAATCTGAGGTTGCTCGGCTCGCCCTAGGGCATGGTGAGGACCTCGGCAAACAGCTCGATTCCGTACCAGAGATTCCCCAGCCGCAGGTTCTCGTCGGGTGCATGCTGGTTGTTGTCATGATTGGCAATAGGCACGACGATCGCCGGCTTCTGCCAGACGTCGGTAAAGAGCGCGATCGGCAGCGTTCCGCCCAATCCTGGCGACAACACCAACGCGCCTTCTGCGAACGAGCGGTCGGCCGCCTCGGTCGCGGCCGCAATGACCTGTTGAACAAACGGATCCGACATGGACGTCCGAGCGGCCACTGATCCTCCGCCTCCCGTCACCTTGGCGATACGAGGATAGCGACGCCGCGTCTCCATGTCGGGGTCTTCCGTCACCACGTGGAAACCTTGCCGGACGATGTGTTCGACGATGAGCGCGCGCAGCCGCGCCGGTTCGTTTCCCTGCACCAGTCGTATACCCAGAGCCGCCACGGCACGGTTCGGGATGATGTTGCGAGCGAGCGCGTCACGCATGTGACGACAGAAACAGAGAATGGCGAAGCGATCAGGACGCAGTAACAAGGTGGTCGGAGCGGTGTTCGTCCTGGCGTTCAGGAGTAGCTTCGAATAGCCGCGAGAAAAGTTTCTCCGAGGTCCTCCGCCTTCCGGGCGCCAACGCCCTTGACGGCCAGGAGCGCGTCGAGGGAGGTGGGACGTAGTCGTGCCATATCCCGAAGGGTTGCATCGTGAAAAATTACGTATGGCGGCACGCCCCGCGCCTGCGCGATCTCGAGGCGCACGGCACGCAACCGATCAAAGAGGTCACGATCGACGCCCTCCCACGATTCGGCCTCCGCCCGCGACCGTGCTCGTGTTACTGCCTTCCGGAGAGGACGCTGCCGCGCGAGCCTCAGGTCTGAGCACCGCGTCTCGTCCTTCAGACATTCGAGACCGGCGGATGTGAGCGCGAGCACGGGATACTCGCTTCCAGCTTGTCTCAGCAGCCCCAGCCCGGTGAGCTGTTCGATGTAGCCGCGGACCTCGGTGACCGACGCGTCAGGAAGCAGACCAAACGTACTCAGCCTTTCGTGCCCTCTGGCAACAACCTGCTCGGAGGTGTGTCCTCGTAGGATATTCGCGACGTGCGTCGCACCGAATCGCTGCTCGACTCGGGCGACGCACGACAGGATCTTGCGGGCGAGCGCGGTTGGGTTGGCGACGGTCTCGAGTTCGTCGAGGCAGTAGTCACAGGCCGCGCAACCGTTCTGGCCACCGTTCCTGTCAGCCGGATACTCGTCCCCGAAGTACTTGGCGAGATGCGAATGACGACAGCCCACCCCGGTCGCGTAACGCTCCATCTGCCGCAAGAGAGTGTCGTTGGCGGGGGAGAGCTCGCCGCTTCGCTCGAGCATCAGACGCCACTTCATGAAATCGGCCGCCGAGGAGATCAGCACGCATTCGGCCTCGAGTCCGTCTCGGCCTGCGCGTCCAGACTCCTGCTGGTAGTGTTCGAGTGAGCGCGGAGCGCCGGCGTGGACGACGAACCGGACGTTCGATCGGTCGATGCCCATACCAAAGGCGACGGTGGCCACGATGACGTCGACACGTTCGTTCACGAACTCGTCCTGGTTGTGGCGACGGTCCTCGTCTGAGAGTCCCGCGTGATACGGCAGGGCTGGTGTGCCAAGCCCTGTCAGCCACTCAGCCAACGTATCCACCTCTCGTCGCGATATGCAGTAGATAATTCCTGGTTCGCGGCGATGGCGCTCGAGCACGCCGAGCAGTTGTTGCTTCAGCGCCGCCCTGGGCAGCACTCGATACAGGAGATTTGGTCGGTCGAACGAGCCGACGAGTTCCAGTGGATCGTTGAGGGCAAGCGCGGAGGCGATATCGTGCCGGACGCGCGAGGTGGCGGTTGCTGTATAGGCGTGCAGACTGACGCCGGGTAGACGTTGGCGCAGGCGTCCGAGCTGACGATACTCTGGTCTGAAGTCGTGTCCCCACTGGCTGACGCAGTGGGCTTCGTCGACCGCCACAAAGCTGATCTGACAGGACGAGAGCAGCGCCAGAAACACGTCGCCGCTTTCGCCGACGAGCCGTTCCGGTGACACATACAGGAGGCGGTAACGTCCCTCGCGGAGTCCAGCGACGACGGTCGCTTTCTCATCGGCCGCCAGCGAGCTGTTGTAAAGCCCGGCCGGCACGCCGTTGCCAACGAGGGTGTCGACCTG
>CAUZDY010000018.1:0-62423 GCA_963578805.1 Vicinamibacteria bacterium
CCAATAGGTATCACCTCCACAATGGCTTGCTAAGTTTTCCCAGCGCATTTGAAACCCCAGACCCAGACAACAACACCGTTTACGCCCGATACCAACCAGCCGCAACCAGGAAGCGTCCCCGACGCGCAGTGGTGGTGCTTCCGCACTGGAACGCTGGGCCGGATGAACATATGGGCCTCAGCCGGCTAATTGCCAAGTTCGGTATCAGCACGCTACGGCTGAGCCTGCCGTACCATGACCGTCGGATGCCAGCCGACCTCCACCGGGCCGACTATATCGTGAGCGCCAACGTCGGCCGCACGCTGCAGATCTGCCGGCAAGCTGTGCTCGACGCACGCCGCGCAGTGCATTGGTTAACAACGGAGGGGTACGAGCGGGTAGGGATCCTCGGCACGAGCCTGGGGTCCTGTCTCGCGATGTTGACGGCCGCTCACGAACCGCGCGTCACCGCGGCCGCGCTCAACCACATCTCACCCTACTTTGCCGACGTAGTGTGGGAGGGGCTCTCCACGGCGCATGTTCGGGCCGGTCTCGACGGGAAGGTCACCCTTGACCACCTCCGCCGTCTGTGGCTCCCGATCAGTCCGGAACCTTACATCGATCGAATGAGAGGAAAGCGTGTACTGCTGGTCTACGCTCGCTACGACCTCTCGTTTCCGATTCGGCTCTCCCGACAGCTGGTCGACAAATTTCTCCATCGGGACATCCCACATCGTGTGTTTGTACTGCCATGCGGCCACTACAGCACGGCTGTCGTCCCGTTCAGTTGGATGGACGGATACGCGCTAGTAAATTTTCTCAGAACAGAGCTCTAACCATTACCCACGCGTTCACAAATATCTCAGGAGTCCTCGCAGGCCTTCAATAATAATGCTGGCCAGCTCCCTGACTACAGGTGTGACCTCTTTTTCGCTGACGGCATCTGCCGTCGTGGCCGCCAATAGACCCACGATGCCGATCGAACTCATCCCGTAGCGGCTTGAACTCATGACGTCACCGAATCGACAGGCAGTCGGAAGTTAGACGCTCAGACGGGCGGAAACATCTGACATTGACCGGCCTCAAGGGGTTAGTCCATCAGGGCAGGTTCGCCAAGGCCGAGACTCCCAAGCGACGGCAGCACGTCTTCGGTCGAACCTACGACGACGGCCACCAACCGGTCGGGGTGTAAATGCGCCCGGGCCGCCGCGAGCACTGCGTCAGCATCGACCGCCATGACTCGCTCGACAAAACGATCCATCTCGTCGGCCGGAAGCCCGTGGAGGGCGAGCGTCGTCCCGACACGCGCAACCTGGGTCGCGGTCTCAAGCCCCAGGGGGAAACCTCGGGTCAAGGCGTCTCGTGCAACCGCCAGTTCTCTCTCGGAAGGTGGGCGGGTTTCCCGGATGTCTAGAAGTTCCTTGATCGCTTCACGCATGGCGTCCGCGGTCGCGCTGGTCTGCACGCTCGACCGAAAGATGAACGGTCCTCGGCCGACTCGGTAGTCGAACGCTGTCCGTGCCCCATACGTGTAGCCCTTGTCCTCGCGAAGATTCAGGTTGATGCGGCTCACGAACTGGCCACCGAGCACCATGTTCAGAACAAGGAGCGCGTGGTAATCGGGTGATGCCCTCGACACCCCTGGGTGACCCAGTCGCACCTCGGACTGCACCGCATCCTTCCTCGCAACGAATATCAGACGATCGGCGATCGGGGGCGGCTCCTGACGCCTCGATCTGCTGCAAATCGCCACTGCCGGTGTTACCGTTGACAGCGGTTCGAGCTCGGTCTTGGCGACTTCAAGCAGCGCGTCGTCAGAGAGACCACCCACCGCCACCAACGTCCACCCCGCAGGCTGATACCAGCGACTGTGAAACGCCGAGAGGTCAGACGAATCGATCGGTCGCAGCGACGGCTCGGTGCCGATCGCAAGGTGCCCATACGGATGCGCTCCGTAGAGCGATTCGATGAACACTCGGTCGGCTACAGCGGTGGGAACCTGACGCGTCTGCAGGATACGATTGAGGCGTAGGTTACGCACGCGGTCGCAGTCGTCCGGATCGAAGCGTGGATGCACCGCGATATCGACGAGCAGAGCCATCGCCTCGGCAGCATGCTTCGGCAGCGTCGTGAGTGTGAGAATAGTGGCATCGCTGGACACTCCGACACTGAGATGGGCGCCTATCCTAGAAAGCGCTACGTGCAGCCCCACATCAGTCAAGTCCCGAGTGCCTTCATCCAAGACATCGGCAGTCAATGCCGCCAGACCAAACTGGTCAGTCGGATCGTCCGCGGCTCCCACCGGGACGAGCAGTCTCAGCGTGAGAACCGGGGCGCGATGGTGGGCTGCCGTCCAGACACCCACCCCATTGGACAACGTGGAGCAACGAAACCCTGGTGGGCGAAACAATGGATGGGGTCCGAGAGTCGGAAGACGACTGCGGTCTACACTCATTACGCAACGTCCACCGGTTTCGAATCAGACAACCCGAGCAATAAATCGCCCTCGACTGGTATGACACTCAGGGCGACGCGCTCATTTCCGGTCAGACTGTTTTGCGCCGCCGACTGGATCGCGTCTGTATCAGACGTTCGGTAACGACCCAAATCGGTATCAAAGTGACCGGGATCCCCAAAATACACATTGTAGGCGTTGAGCTGATCTGAACGCCCTCCAAAGTCCCCGATGCTCTGAAGTCGATACGCAAAATCGGACTCGATCATCGCCTGACTCCGCTCCACCTCGTCGCCGAAAGGTCCATCGTTTAGTATTTGGCTCAGCTCGTCGGTGATCGCGGCCTCGATCTCGGTCAGTGAATGTCCAGGTGCCGCGGTGGCAACGATACTGAAGACCCCCACAAGCTCCCGCGATCCCTGGCCGGCACTGACATCTGTCGCGATTCGGCTATCGTGGACCAGGCGCCGATACAGACGCGACGATTTACCGCCGGCGAGGATCGTGGCAAGGAGGTCCAGAGCGGCGTCCCCGTCGCCGAACAGCCGAGGACTTCGCCATGACAGATAGAGTCGCGGCAGCTCGACCCGGTCGCGCAGCAGGAGGCGGGGCGCTCCGGAGACGGTCGTGTCGGACACCGTGATGCTGGGTCTCGACGGACCGGGCGGAATCTCCCCAAAGTAGAGTCGCGCCAGCTCGAACCCCTCGCGGGTGTCGATGTCACCTGCCAAAACGAGCGACGCGTTCCCGGGATGGTAGTACGTGCGGAAGAATGCTTGGACGTCGTCGAACGACGCGGCCAACAGATCCTCGGGCTCGCCGATCGTGAGCCAATGATACGGATGCCCGGCTGGAAACAACACCGGCATGAGCGCCATCGGCACCATGCCGTAAGGTCGGTTCTCATAGCTCTCACGACGTTCGTTCAAGACGACCTGACGCTGCGTCTCAAACTTTTCTGGGGTCAGAGCCGGCAGTAGGAATCCCATCCGGTCGGACTCCATCCAGAGAGCGCGCTCGACTGCACCGGTCGGTACGACTTCCCAGTAGTTCGTTCGGTCGGCGTTTGTCGAACCGTTAAGCGCCCCCCCCGCTTCCTCCAACGGCGAGAAATAGCCGTCGTCGTGATGCTCCGATCCCTCGAACATGAGGTGCTCGAAGAGATGCGCAAACCCTGTCCGACCTGGCTTCTCGTTCTTCGACCCGACGTGATACCAGAGGTTAACCGCAACGATCGGACAGGAGTGGTCGACGTGTATGATGACGTCGAGCCCGTTGTCCAGTGTCTGCTTATCGAAGGTTACCTGCACGGTGTCACTCGCCAATAAGCTGCACTACGACCTCCCGGGTCCGGGAGCGGGTGTCACACTCGACTAGCACGAGCTGCTGCCACGTGCCGAGTGCGAGCTTGTCACTGCTAAACGGTAAGGTGACCGACGAGCCCAGCAGTGCAGCCCTCACGTGGCTCGACCCGTTGTCATCACCCCACCGTTCATGGTGCGCATATTGGCCGAACCTCGGCGCCAACTCATCGAAGAGCCTGGTAAAATCAGCCACCGCCCCTGGCTCGAACTCGATCGTCGTCACCGCCGCCGTCGAGCCCACGACGGCGATCGTGGCGACCCCGTGACTTAGGTCCGAGTCGGTAACCGCGGTCGCAACGGCGTGCGTAATGTCGTGGACGTCGCCCTGCCCGGTCGTTTGTACCGTGCATCGAACCGTATTCACCATGGAATCACCCGAACGTGCTCCGCGCGAGGCGAAAACGTCATTCTAGCCGATACAACCGGGGAAGAGCGCCGGGCCGTGCAGTGTTAAGATCTCAAACCTGATGCTTCTCCCCCGATGCTGGCCTGTCGTGTTCGCCTGTTTGCTCGTCCCGGCCGCGGTGTCTGCACAGGGTTCGCTGCAATTTGACGCACCTCTCGACTGGGTACGAATTGACACCTCGTTTCCTCTAAGGGTCGCGCAGTTCGGACTGCCCAGAATGCCAGGAGATTCTGAGGATGCTGAGCTCGTCGTGTACTACTTTGGCGCCGAAAGTGGGACCGTGGAGGCCAATCTCGAGCGGTGGACCAACCAGATGTTGCAGCCAGACGAACGACCTTCCTCGGACGTGGCCACGACCACAAGCTTCGATGTCGCTGGTATGTCCGTGACCGTACTTGATGTCCCTGGGATCTATTCCGCCGAGGTGCAGCCCGGATCTGGTATGCGCTACTACAAGCAAGGTTTCAGACTTAAAGCGGCGGTCGTGGAGACATCGATTGGTCCGTACTTCTTCAAGCTGACCGGTCCGGGTCGAACCGTGACCGAGTGGGAGTCGGGATTCAACGCGCTGCTCTCCAGCGTCAACTTCCAGTAGCGCCCCCGCCACCTCAGACAGAACCAAATCCGTCAGGGTGCATCGTGCGCCACGGAGTAGCCCGCTCGTAGACCGACGCCAGCTGGAGTACAGTCGCTTCCTCGTACGGACGACCGGTGATCATTAAACCCACTGGAAGCCCATCCCTAAAACCGGCCTTGAGCGTCAGAGCGGGATGTCCAGTCAGATTCGTGATCGTCAGGCTCCGGCTAAGGGTCGGGCTAAGGAAAGCATCGTATCGACTCATCAGATCGTGCATCTGTCGCGCGAGTAGGCTCCGGGCCCTCTGCGCACGGATGTACTCGACTGCTGGAATGAAACGGGCCGAGCGAAATTGATTAGGCCAGTCGCCAGGTCCCTGCCGAGTGAGCTGGTCAATGCCACGGTTGCGAGTCAAATCGTCGAACGCCGTCGCCGCCTCAGCACTGAGAATCAATCGAAGCGCATCGGCTGGGAACTCGGGAAGCTCGATCGGATCAAGCGCGAACCCAGCGTCGCGAAACATCTCCAATGCTTCTAAGAGTACTGCGCGTCGTCCGATCCAGGACCGACGCTGCGTCGCCGACACGCCATCGGGTGCCCTATCCAGCTCGGAGGCTACATACCCAATCTTTAGCTGAGTGGGTTGAAACTCCTCGTCCCACTCGAACGGCGCGTCGACGACAGTCCCGTCCTTTCCGTCTGCGCCGTAGATCGCGTTGAACACGAGGGCGCAATCCTCAACGCTACGACACATCGGCCCGAGCTTGTCCATCGTCCAGCTAAGCGCCATCGCCCCGTGTCGGCTCACGCGGCCGTAGGTAGGACGCAGTCCAGTGACCCCGCAGGCAGCCGACGGCGAGATGATCGATCCGAGAGTCTCGGTGCCGACGGAAAAGCCGACCAGTCCGGCCGCAGTCGCTGACGCCGGACCGGCCGAAGAGCCACTCGAACTCCGCGACACGTCCCAGGGATTGCGAGTCGAGCCACCGAACCAGACACCCCCCTGTGCCAGCGCACCCATTGACAGCTTGGCAACCAGCACCGCGCCTGCCTCCTGGAGGCGCCGCACAACCGTGGCATCATCGTCAAAAATTTGGAACTCGTACGGCTTGGCGCCCCACGTCGTTCGCACCCCGCGGGTCGCGAGGAGATCCTTTGCGCCCCATGGAATTCCGTGCAATGGTCCGCGATATCGCCCCGCACGAATTTCTGTATCCGCCGTCGCGGCCTGCGACAGTGCGAGCTCGTCTGTCAGCGTGATCACGCACTTAAGCCGGTCACCGTAACGCCGTAGCCGGTCGAGATACATCCTGGTGAGATCGACTGAGGTGACCTCGCGCCGTTCAAGTAGACGGGACAGGACGGTCACCGGCTCGAACGCCAGCGAGTCGACAGTTTCTGGCGACGATGGAGATTCGGCGCGGACGATCGGAAGCTCCGCATGAGGTGTCGACACACCGGTAGGCCGTTCACCTGGCGCATAGGGAAAGAACGCGACCGCGGGTTCCGTGTCGTCCGGGATCGGCAGATCTCTCAGAGCGGCGTATCGCTCTCTATTGCGATCAACCGCGGCCCGCATTAGATCGTGCTCAGCATCGGTGAACTCCAGACCCGACAGCTCCCTTGCACTCCGTAACCGACTCGTGGTGGTCTCGTTCGCCGGTTGAACCTCTCCCGTGACGATCGGAAACACGCCGGCTGCCAGACTCGCCGGTGCGGCGCGTAAGAAGTCTCGTCGTTCCACGCCGGAATCTTCGCGATGTAAGGGTTTCCTGGTCATCAACATCTCCCACGTGGTCTGAAAACAACCTGCCGTGCGGCGTCTCACCTGCCCAGGCGAGGTCCACTTCGTCACAGACGATTCTGATACTGCGGCAGTTCACCGATGACGACGGCGACACAATGTCGAGTTTTTGCATCGCCTAGAGACTCACCGTGGTTACCTGGGTCTGGTCGACCAGTCTGGAGGCAACGACCCTGGCTATCATCCGAATCAGCGATTAGATCGTCATTGCAGCCGATAGCCTCATATCTTGTACGGGCGCCAACCCCAGCTCGCCTGCAAGATCGGCCGGCACTGATTCGGTGGTCCTTAAGCCAGCCTACAGGGACGACTTGGCCGACAACAGCTAGTGCGACTGTCCCACGCCTAGGTCTTCTGGCGTGCCCAGGCGAGCGCCCTGGCCAACGTCACCGTTGTGTGCGCCAGCTCGTTCACGCGTTCGAGGATCGGTGCCCCGAAGTCATCGTCGACATCCAGGTCCGCCTTCGTGCAGTAGACGAACCGAGGAATGATGAGACAGCGAAAGTCAAACATCAGGCTGTTCGCGAACCCGATCGGTGACATGTAGCTACGTTCGCCTCCGGCCGCACACAAAAACCCGACCGGCTTATCTGTCCATGACTGCCCAGTCATTTCGACGAGGTTTTTCGCCGCCGCATTGAGATCGTAATTGTAGACCGGAGCCGACACGAGAATCGCCGAGGCGCGGTTGAATATCTCCGACAGTGGTTCAACCGATCGATGGCGGTAGCTGTTGCCACCGTCACAGATCGGTAACTTCCATTCGCGCAAATCCACAAGATCGACCGTCACACCTTCCGCTCGAACTGATTCCGCCGCCGCCAGCGCGAGCCGGTGAGACTGACTCTCCGTGCTCAGTGAGCAACTAACAATGGTAACGGTGATCGGAACGCTCATGAGGGGGAAAGTATACGGCGGGTGGCGAACCAAAACCATTGACACCACCCGTCGCCTGTTAAGATCCGTGCATGTGTATCCGGCTCGTAGCCGCGGTCTTGGTCACGCTCGTTGCTACCGCGCACCCACGGCTCCAAACACCGGCTACCACAGGAGCCAGTAACCAGCCCCCGGTCTCGAAAATCATACGCCTCGCCGTCGCTCGTGCTACCGCCCAGGACAAAGTAAAGGCTGAACTTAGGTTTGAATCCCTGGTGGAGACGATGGTCGAGTCGCTGAACGACGAGGTAGAGGTCACAAGCATCGAGACGACCCTGCACCGTCGATACCCCCTCGATGGTGCGGTTTATGAAGAATTGATCGAACGGAATGGAAAGCCGCTGAGTGAGGCAGGCGTTCGTGACGAGGCGAAGCGCCGTGCTGATTTCAGACAAGAGCTGCAAGAAACCGAGGCATCTGGCAACAAGATCCTCGAAACAAACGACGAACGGCAGGTGCGCTTTAACGAGGACCTCATGGCCCGATACGAGGCAGCGGTCGTCGGGGAAGACACGGTTCGAGGAGAACGATGCTGGGTGATCAGCTTCTGGCCACGAGACGGCAAACTCCCGCGAAAGACGCGAATCGATCGGGCCTTGAATCAGTCAAACGGCGAGGTGTACATCTCGCAAAACGACTACGGTGTGGTACAAATCGACTTCAGGCTCCTGCGGCCGGTGCGATACGTCTGGGGCCTGGTCGCGTCGCTGTCTCGATTGACCGGGCAGCTCGGGTTCGAGCGGTTCGCACCAGACATCTGGCTCCCTAGCTCGTACGACGTCCGCTACGATCGGCGTATCTTGTTCGTCACCCAGCGACGGCACGTGGTCCGTAAATGGACAGAGCGTCGTCCAGTCTCAGGTAACACCGGGTAGGGCCGACAACAACCGGTTCCCCACGTGTCGCCGGACAAACGGCCGAGTGCTCTAACGTGGTCCAACGCTCCCAATAGATCGTCAGAGCGCGCAGCTCATATCCTCACCGCAGCACATCGGTGACTTGACCTTTCCGTGCCCATCTGGACACCTGGCAATGTCGACCTTTCCGCCGTCGGCCTTAGTCAAGGTGTCGTGGACTAACTCTTTACCGCAATGACCACAGGTCATGGTGCCGACGCTCATCCCGCATTTTTCACACGTATAAATGGCCATTTGTCTACGCTCCTCTTGTCTAGTGTTGATGCTGACACATTCTAGCGGACTGTCCAAAACCTTCGTGAAGAGAAAACATCCTGGACGGCTATCAGCCTCCTGTCGGTCGAATAAGATGAACGGTTGGTCGGAAACGACACATGAAGATCATCTATTTCGAGCATAGCCGTCGCCTCGCTTGGCCCCGGACAGAAATCACTCACCAAATGCTCACGGCGTCACTAACGTCATTGTCCGGGTGGTGTGTACGTTACTCCTCGACTGGAAGCGTCGTCGATCTCTTCTGGCGTCAACAGAACCGTCATCCTGCCCGTCATAGCTCCGGAGCTGGCCGTAGCCAGTGACATTGCTGCCGCTGCCGCGTGGTCGGGAAGGTCGACAATCGCCAATACGTCGACCGTACCGAACGCGAAGTACATACAATCGATTGTCCCGCCGAGACTTTGAATGAGCTTCTCGGCCGCGGCTCGTCGTTGGCTTCCGCCATCTCTGATGACACCGGCCGATCCAGCGGGCGTATATGACGCCTCAAACAAGTACTTAGGCAATAGATACCTCCTCTGACAACGTGCCAAAGAGGCTAGAGCATACTGCCTTCAGTGTGTCGGTGGAAAAGTATCGACATTTCTGGCGGTACGGAACGCCATGAGCAGAGCCGCAACGGGAGAAGGACCGTGCTCAACGCCGGCGGCGACTGGTCGACCGGCTTCTGTCTCCAGACGTAACCATCGCCAATGAAATGGCGACTGGTCTATCATGACTCCGTGCCGGATCAGTCGAGTAGGCACCTAAGTAGCGCACCTGTCATCGCGGTGCTCGTGGCCTGGATGGCACTCTGCGTCGCTGCAGTCAACAGCCGCCCACGCGTTATGCCAGAAGCGGAGGTCGAAAACCGTCCGAACCAGCTGGCTGAGGACGGCTTCGTCTCATCGGACGCCTGTCAGACCTGCCACCCGGCAGAGTACGAAAGCTGGTACAGCTCGTTCCACCGCACGATGACCCAGGTGGCACTGCCTGGCACCGTTCAGGCTGATTTTAACGATGTTACAGTGCCAGAGGTTCCCGGTCGGCCGATGCGGCTTGAACGCCGGGGTGACGAATTTTGGGCGGAGTTTGATGACCCCGGATGGGAGAGCCCTGGTGCTGAACAGAACCGACCCAGAATCACTCGACAGGTCGTCATGATCACCGGCTCGCACTACCAACAGATTTACTGGTATGCGACCGGGCACGATCGTGGTCTCAATGTAATACCCGGGGTGTTTCTCCTTGATGATCAACGATGGGTGTCGCGAAGCGCCGTAGTACTACATCCACCTGGCCAATCTGTTGCGACGCTCGACGGTCACTGGAACGCCATCTGTGTCGCCTGTCACACTACGTCGCCCAAGACCAAATTCGATACGCCATTCCGCTCAAAACCGTTCGACCAGCAGACTATCGACACGACAACCACTGAGTTTGGCATCGCCTGCGAGGCCTGCCATGGCCCCGGTGGGGACCACGCTCGGGCTAACCGGGATCCGTTCCGGCGATACCTCAGCCACCTCAGCGCTGGATCTGACAGTAGCATCATCCAACCGGCGTTGCTCAATCCGAAACGTTCATCCCAGGTCTGCGGACAATGTCACAGCGTGTGGGAGTTCTACAATCCGTCGGATGAGCGGGTGGCCAACTGGGAGGGATTTCCGTATCGTCCGGGGGATGAATTAACCGACACACGTTTCATCGCGCAGCCGATGCAAAACCGGCGCGAACCGATGCTCCAGAAATTCCTAGCGGAGGACACCGAGTTCGTAAGGGGTTCGTTCTGGGCCGACGGAATGATCCGGGTCTCGGGACGAGAGTACAACGGACTGATCGACTCGCCGTGTTTTCGTGACGCGACGGAACCGGAGAAAACACTGAGCTGTTTTTCCTGTCACGCAATGCACCAATCACCCGACGACCCACGATCGCTCGAGACCTGGGCCGCGACCCATCAGGTGTCGTCCCCGGGCAGCGGCGACGAAGCATGTGTGCAATGTCATGCGACGATCGAGTCTGACGTGCGCGCACATTCGAATCACCCCGTCGAGTCGAGCGGGAGTCGCTGCTACAACTGCCACATGCCATACACGTCGTACGGTCTCTTGAAAGCGATCCGAAGCCATACCGTCAGTAGCCCCTCGGTCGCCGAGACGATCGATGTCGGCCGCCCCAACGCGTGCAACCTGTGCCATCTTGACAAAACGCTCGCCTGGACGGGCAATGCACTCTACGACTGGTACGGGACACCACCCCCCGCGTTAAGCGAGGACGAATCGATGGTCGCCGCGTCGCTGCTTTGGATGCTCAAGGGCGACGCTGGGCTTCGCGCCTTGACGGCGTGGAATCTGGGGTGGCAACCGGCCCAGGAAGCGTCAGGGACAAGCTGGATGGTGCCCCATCTGGCCGAGTTGATGAACGACCCCTACGAAGCTGTTCGATACATCGCCTACCGCTCGCTACGCACCCTCCCGGGTTACACAGCATTTAACTACGACTACCTGGCCGCACAACGAGAGCGTGTCGGTCGGGTGCTGCCAGCCCTCCAGGAGTGGCGGGCTAGCACGGTATCCCGACAGCGTCGAGAACCCGAGCTACTTGTCGATACCGACGGAACCCTTCGGACCGACGTGATGCGAGAACTGTTCGACCTTCGTGACAACCGGCCGCTCTTTCTGCGGGAGTAGGGTCCCAGCTGCTTCGAGACGCCGTGCCTGACCGCCACCCACTCCTCTACGCAAGAAAGCACGTCCGCTTTGGATGGTGGACGCTGCTCGTCTTTCTGGCCCTCGGGCTCGTGCTTGAAACGCTGCACGGATTCAAGATCAGGATGTATCTCGACGTCTCCAATGAAACCCGGCGGTTGATGTGGACGCTGGCCCATGCACACGGGGCGCTGTTGGGTCTCGTGCATATCATCTTCGGGCTGTGTCTGCGTACAATGCCTGAGCTCTGTAGAGGAAACATCGGCCTGGCTTCGTCCAGCCTCATGGGTGCCAGCCTACTGCTCCCCGGCGGTTTCTTTTTGGGCGGTGTTGCCTTCTACAGTGGGGATCCAGGCCTCGGGATTACTCTCGCTCCGGTTGGCGCAGCCATGCTAGCGATCGCGGTGTACGTGATGGCGCGAGCCACCGCGAGAGTACATCTCAAAAAAGAATCAGATGACGGCCGGAAGAAGTAGCGGCCGGCCACTCTTTTTGCGCGGGAGCGTGTCCCTTATTCGGTCCGGGTGACGACAACCTCGATATCGGCCGGTGTCAAGAGCATCCCGTCGCTGACCACAGCACGCAACACGTAGTTTCCAGGTTCGCTAAAGGTCGCCGTCGTCGTGAACACGGTAGACGTCTTGCCGTCACCTTCGTCCCCCTCTTTCCATGCGACAAACTCGTTGGAGTCAAAGATAACCTCCGCCGGTCCCCGATACACAACCCATCGAACCGCCAGCCCGTTGCGTGGCGGCATCGCGTGTGTGTAGGTAACAATATTATCTGGAAGTGGGGGTGCGTCTGTCGGACGCTGGAGAGTCGGGTCCCGGGTCCGCGGCACCCGTTCGGGAAGATCCACCGGCAGACCGTCGTCAGTCACACGTGCTGTGAGTGCCAAAGTGTTTGGCAGCGCCACCATCTGCACCGGATCAATCGTAACCACCGGCGAACCATCCGCATACAGGTCGTCATTATTCCTGCCGCGCTGAAGATTCAGAATCGACGTGATGTTTTTTTGATCGATTTCCCACTCGGGTTGCAGCCAGGCGTACAGATGTTGGGTGCTCCCATTGTGAGTCAACTCCCAGACTAGCTCCTGGGTCGGCCCCCAATCGGCCGGCACCGTGATCCAGAATTGGTAGCGCTGCGTTCTGGGATAAAAATACGTCGGCTGGCCCTGATCGGGCGGACCCGGCGACAGAAAGTTATTGACACCGACCGGCACGTGTGGCTGCTCAGCGTAGTTTCGATTGAGGTAGCCCATGTGAAACGTAAACGTGCCGTCGTCGTTTCGTACCCAGCCCTCGTAGATCGGCTGGAGGTCCTGGCCACTGTTGAAACGTTGCTGCGGCTGCGAGACGATCGGCACATCGCGTCGATCTACCTGCGCCTCGACGGTTGTGATGGCGCCGCCGCAGATCAACACCACCACGACTACCCTTGTGGCAGTATGATGTTTTAAAGACACCCTCATGACGACCTTCCGTGTGTGTTGTTCTCAACCTGAGGTTAAACGCTAAAAACGCTGACACGCATCACGGAACCGAATACTAATCGAAAAGCCCTCTGCGGAACAGCTCCGCAGAGGGCCTCTGGTGTCAGCTTCAACGACACTCAATCTAGTCGTTGTTGTTCGCCAAATTTTTCCTTGCCTCGATCTCGGCAGCGTACTCCTCCTCACTCAAATCGAACCAGCTGACCCACGCGAAGGCCATCTCGTCGATCGTTCGGTCACCGCCTCCGGCCCAGTTCTTCGGATCGTTGTTACCACGATTGGCGCTGGTGTTGTCGTGATAACTGATCACATGCAATGTCGTTCCGGCCGGATAGACGGGCTGCGACACCTCTTCGTAGTTGTAGACGATGTGCCAGTTGAAGTCGAAGTTGGCACAGTTCACCATTTCTCGTTGGCCGGTCGGGTAGATCAATTCCAGACATTGCCGCGTACCAAGCGTATGCATGTGCGGCTGGAAGCCGGTCAACTTCCCAGGAAGACGCATCGTCTGATATCCATCGTGCCGCACGACCTGGCCAGCCGGAATATCAAGCTCGCCACCCTGGCCAAGCTGACGGGAGTAGAGCTGATAGTCGGGAGTTTCGCCTTTGGGATAGAACACCATGCCGAGTTCCGTTGCGTCGGTCACCTCCTCGCCCACTGAGTGATAGTGGAAGCTGAAGCGGACCCCAGCATCTGCCTCGAGAAGCTTTCCCGTTCCTTCGGGATACTGATCGGCATTCTTACCGACCGCATACTCGTTGAGAAAGAAGTCTCCGTTGCTGTCCCCAATGGGTGCCGCCTCCGGATCGGTGACCGCATAGGTTAGGACGTGATGCACGACCCGCAGGTCACTCGCCTTGGTCTGAATCGCCTTGATATAACGATCTTCGGTTAACCCGGACGGCACGATGTAATCACCCCACCAGTCACTAGCCGCCGCCGGCACCGTGTGTGGCGTCGAGGTAACGATCCAGTCAGGCTCAATTGTCCATGCGCCGAAGTCCTGAAAATCTACCGGTTCGGGCATGTCGGCTGGGTTGCCCATGGGCGCGCCGCCATCAACCCAGCGAACGATCGTGTCGATCTGCTCGTCGCTCAGAGACCGGTCGTCCCGAAACCCCTGCACGCCTACCTTCTTGTCGATATGCCAGGGCGGCATCTCTCGCGCTATCACTTTCTGCTTGATCGAGCGGGCCCATGGCCGCGATTCTTGGTAGGTCAGGAGCGACATCGGCGCCATGTTGTCCGGCCGATGGCACACTTGACACGACTGCTGGAAAATTGGTGCAACGTCCTTCGTAAATGTCGGCGCGGCGTCTGCACCCTGGGCACTCGCCGTGCCCGGCATCATTAACGCCAGCGCCGCGAAGCCGAGCAGGAACATACCGAATGTGGCACTTCGCATCAGTTAACCTCCACAATCTGGCTACATGCTGCTGTGCGCCTCCGGTGACAGTCGGGAAAGGCGAACAGTCAGTCCGATAAATTTATCGTCTACAGCTTAGCGTGTCAATCGGATTTCGCTGGCCAGTAAGAGGATCGGGAGTCGCCAAAATTCACTTTGGAACATGGCTTTGTGCAGAAATTATCGGTTTCTCACGTCATGTTCCATTAACCCGTCCGGGTCTCCTGCTCCTAGGGTCCTCGACGGGCATTTCGGTTCTGCCCCTCCTATCCGTTACGATTCGTGACCTGTCTATGGACGCCGACCTCTTGGAAGCCATCGACTTCCACAAAACGATCGTCACCGAGGGCGGCAAGGCATTTGTCGGTTACGAGACCGAGAAGGCACTCGCCAACATGGTGCTGCTTGCCGAAATCCCAACCACCTACGACCAGAAAGAGAAACGACAGGTCAACGCTGGGAACCTTCTTCTACGAGGTGTCCCCGGAGTCGGAAAAACATTTTTCGGTGTGATCCTGGCGGCCATCAGTGGTGCCAAGTTTGCCCGGCTGCAGGGCCGAGCCGATTTGCAGCCGACCGAGGTGGTGGGATTTCAGATGGTTAACCCCGCGACGGGTGACTTTATGACCGAACTTGGTCCCCTCGCCTCGGCCGAAGTGATCCTGTTGGATGAGATCAACCGGATCCCGCTCAAGTCACAAAGCGCCTTCCTCGAAGGCCTGCAGGACCGCGCCGTGACAGTAGGCAAGAAGACGTACCCATTGCCGGCCTTCAGTTTCGCGATCGCTACGATGAATCCGGTCGAGCTGGGACAGGGAACATTTTCGCTCTCGGAGGCTGCCACCGACCGTTTCGCCATCATGGTCACCATCGGATACCTTCCACCAGAACAGGAACAGCGGCTGGTCAGTTTCGACTTCAAAAAGGTCCACCTGAACAGTCTCATGTCCAAAGAACGGGTGATCGAACTCCGTTCAATCATCAGCGAGCGGGTCTTCTTGCACGAAGCACTGTCAAAGTACATCCGTCGGCTCGTTACGGCGTCACGACCGTACAACGCCGAGACTGAGTGGTTCGAGCGTTCCCCCTCGGCACTGGTCGAAGAGTTCGTCGAGCTGGGTGGTTCGCCACGTGCAACAATCTGCTGGGGACGTCTAGCCAAGGTGTGGGCGCTCATCGCCCATGGCCGCTCGGAGGTCTACCCAGAAGATATTCAGGAACTGGCCAAGTACGTTCTCGGGCACCGGATCTGGTTGATCCCCCAGGCCACGGGACAGGGCATCCGAGCCGAGACGATCATCGACGACATTGTCACGAGGGTACCGATTCCATGAGAGGCCGGTCGGAGGCCACGGCCGTGTCTCGCCCACTCATCAATTGGACCGAACTGAAGGACATTGAGCTCGTCGTGCGCAAACGGATGCATGAGTACGCAGCCGGCGCCCACCCTAGCGTCTTCCAAGGAGTCGGGTTGGATTTCGTCGGGTTACGCGACTGGCAAGCGGGTGATCACCTGGCGGACATCGACTGGGCTCAATCGACGCTTACCAACTTCAGTCCGCTCGTAAGCAGAGAGTTTGAGCAAGACACCACAGTCTCGATGATGATCGTGGCCGATACGTCCCCCTCAATACGATGCGGCATCGAGGGCGTCTCGATTGCCAAGGTCGTGGCACGCGGTGTCGCCACGCTGGGCATGGCGGCGGCGTTCTTCCAGGACCAAATCGGCCTCGTGACACTCAATGGGCAATCCAGACGACTGGTAATCAGACCGGGGGTCGGTAAGAACCACGCCGTGCACTGCATTGAGACATACGAGAGCCACACTCTCGAGGAGCCCGCGCCGGAATCGAACGTGCGCGACAGCCTCGCCGGCATGCTAAGACGCCCGTCGCTTGTCCCGGTCGTATCCGATTTCCTGTTCGAGGACGCCGGGAGGCTCATAAAGGAACTCGGTCGCCTCGGAGCCGTCCATGACGTGTTTCTCGTCATGGTTGATTGCGCGTTCGCCTACGCGTTCCCGACTCTTTCCGCGGGATGGGTCGAAGTGAACGATGTCGAGACAGGCCAGACACGGCTTTTATCGGCCCTGGAACTCGACCAACTGGTTCGGGATGTTCGTCTGTGGCAGGACACGGTTGTGGATTTCGCGGACAAAGAGGGGCTGGAGTTGGTCCGCATCGAGCCCGGCCATGAGCACGAAGCACTGTCGGACTTCCTCGGGCAGAGACGGCTGCGGAAACGATGAGACAAACCCGACGCCTCGCAGTCATTACGGTCTGTCTGATCTGCCTCTCCGAGCATGTCGTCTTAGCGGCGCAGCTGGACGAACCCGAACAGGTGCAAATCGACGCCCTTCAGTGTTGGCGCGATCTTGGGAGCCACTCGGTCCGGGTAGGCGAACAATTCACAATGATGGTGACCTGTGGCGTCATCGAGACTGACGCCGCCACCACCGTGCCCAACGAGGTTGCTTTGTCCGCGAACAGCATCGATTTGTCACCATTCGAGATTGTCGGGGGGCAACGTTTTCCCGACGTTCGTGATGGTCCGTGGCGGTTCTTCCAGTATCAGTACATCGTACGGGTCATCGACGAAAATCTGTTTGGGCAGGATGTCGAAATTCCTGCACTAGAGCTTCAATATCACATCGAGCGTAGGCTTGACGGAGGCTCGACCCTTCCCGGTCGCGAACTCCGATACACTCTCGCGCCTATCCCCATTCGGATCCTCTCGCTCGTGCCGGAAGACGCCAAAAATATTCGTGAGCTTGCGGGCGAGACCTTTGGCGCGGTAGACGCACGACTCTTTCGGGCTAATCTTGCGGTACTGGTCGCCGCCGCAATTGGTGTCCTCGCGGTCGGGTTCCTGATGCTGGCACTGCTTCGCCTGCGTGAGGAATGGCGAGGGCCTACCCCAGAAAGCACGCAACTGCTTCCGGTCTCGGTTGTCGTCCGTCGAGCACTAACGGAGCTCACGGCACTCCAGAACGATACCCAGGAACAGGGATGGAACCCCACCTTCGTCGGTCGCACCCTGGCGGCTTTACGATTGGCCGGGGCGGCGGCACTGTCGACTCCAATCGCAGAACAGCCGGTACGCTCCGGGCAGGCCTATCGGGAAGGACAGCTCCATATCAAGCGTGGCACCTGGCGGCGGCGGCGCACAGCCCTCTCTGCGGCGGTCACAGCCGACGCGATCGCCAAGGAAATCGAGCACCGGCGTGGACGCCGTCCCGATGACGCCTCGCTGGACCGCCTCGAGGCCCTTCAGGCTGCGTTCCACACCTTCACAGCCGCCCGATACTCGCCACACGGCAGCGTACCCACAGAACAGATGACCAGCGAACTTGACCAAGTCATCGGCGTCGTTCGTGAGCTACGCCTGCGTGCCTTGGCACCGGTCCAACGCACCGCTCGACTCGTTGAGTCAATTCGCCACTGGTGGAGTGAAGTATGGGCGAGCTGACCGATCTGGTTCTCAGCGTGCGAGAGCATATAGCCCAGCTAAGTGGTGGCTCCCGGAGGGAGCTGACCTACATCCACGGCCAGGAGGCGGTTCTGATCGGTATGGCACTCGTGGTGCTCGTCATCAGTATGCTGGTGTTTCGCTACATCCGGAGCCACCGGCCCGGTCGGGCCGACATCGGCGTTCCGGCACTTCCACCCGGCCGGCGCCGCCTCCGATCGTCGCAAGCGCTGGCCAGCCTCCGTCACGGGCCGTTCGCCCTATTCCTCGGTGGCCTTCCGTTCTTCTTCATCGCTCTCGCCGCACCCCAAGCGGCCCTGGTACAGGAAGAACAAAGATTTCCTGGGCACCGGATCGCCATCTTAATAGATGCGTCGCTCAGCATGGACACCGCGTTCTCGACGGAGCGTCTGCGAGCCGGCAACACCTTCCTGGCCAACGTGGCTGCGGCCGAGTACTTTGTTCGCCGTCGCATGGAGGGGCCCTACCGCGACTTGGTATCACTCGTGCAGTTTGGAAGCCAGGCCTACATCGTCACGCCGTTTACCAACGACTACGAGAACGTCCTCCTCAGCCTGAGGCTAATTGGAACGCCGGAGGAGTACGACCGCTTTCCAGACCACGGCACGCTGATTATGGAGGCGATCAGCCGTGGTGTGCAGCTGTTTCGCACCTTCGATTTTCTCAGCGCTTCGGGAAATCTCATCGTGATCTTCAGCGATGGCCAGGATACGCACGCAGTCTACGAAGGCCTGTCGCTCGATGACATCCTGCAACAGGCATCAGACAACGAAATCCCGGTCTACTTCATTCGAACCAGCTACAACCAGGAACTTGGCGACGTGTTGCCTGACATCACCTGGAAGCTGGCCGTCGAGCGAACCGGTGGGAAGTTTTTTCCAGCCGCCAACGAGACCGCCATCATCGACGCGATCGAGGAGATCGACCGGTTGGCACCAGGGCAGATCGAGATACAGCAGTATGTCACCCGGCAACCACAGTTTGCGCCGTTTGCCCTGGTCGCGGCGGGCGTGTGGTCGCTGGCGTTGGTCCTCGGAATTGGGTT
The DNA here is from genome assembly GCA_963578805.1 of Vicinamibacteria bacterium. Taxonomy (GTDB): domain Bacteria; phylum Acidobacteriota; class Vicinamibacteria; order Vicinamibacterales; family UBA8438; genus CAUZIB01. Next base: position 18,842 of record CAUZDY010000018.1, read on the forward strand.
CAGGCAGTTCCGGAGGTTCCCGTGACACGGCGTGGCGCCCACATTCGCTGGGATGAGAATACAGAGGCACCATCATGAGAACCGTCGTGGGTCATTCAGTAGTGGCTGTCATGCTGGCCCTCGTCGCCGGCACTATCTTCATCGGCGCACTCGTGCAACGAGAGATCGCGGAGGGCCAGCGTTACGTGGCCACGCTCAACCTGAATCGCGCAGCGGTCATGTTCGACGATTTGTACGACCAACTGCAATTCACCCAAAACCTGCCACGGTTGCTGCGCGGCACACGACGCGAAGTGGAAAGTCTCCGAGCGGCAGTCCGCTACTGGCGGCGTGATTACGAGACCTTGGTGGCAGAGTATCCCGATATCGGACGGCCAAGACTTCAAGACAACACCCCGTTGCTGCTCGTAGTGGCGAGCGCCTATGTTCGGGCCGGACAGACCGCCGCTGACGGCGACCACCAAGTCATGCTCGGCGAGTTCGACCGTGCCATCAATGTGTACATGCAAGTTCTCCAGAACACGGACGGCGACCGCGACGCCGCATTCAACTACGAGTACCTCGTGCGGCTTCGCGACAATATCGCTTCGGGTGGAGATATGCCGCAGCAGGGTCCGACCAGTCCGCTGGGCCGCCCTGGTAACAACGACGAAATGGACATGGAGGACATCAGCGACATTAAGGTGTATGTCCCAACCGACATGCTGGACCGTGAAGCAAGCGACGAACCGACGCTTGGATCGGATGCCCCCCTTCGGCGAAGAGGCTGAACCGGTCGATGCTGCCCCAGGCCATTCGGTTCCTCGAACCTGAACTTCTGTGGCTCCTGATCGTCCCGGCTGGTCTGTTGCCGGGCTGGATTTGGCAGCTTCGACAGCGCCGCGTCGATGTGCGCCTGTACACGCGTGTTCGAATACTGCCAAACCACGAACGGTACGCGTTTGCAGGCGGGCTCTCGTTCTGGCTCTGTCTGATCCTCGCGCTGACCTGTGTGATTGGCGCTCTGGCAAGACCTCAGGCCCTGGTGACCACAGTGCAGAGCGCCGGTATCGACTTCGTCATCCTGCAGGATGGGTCGACCTCGATGCGCGTCGACGACGTGGCGCCGGACCGCTGGCAGCGCTCCACGGCGTGGTTACGCACGTTTGCTGAAACCCTTAGTTGGAGCAACGAGCGGGTGGCGTTGGCGTTGTTTGCTTATCGCCCAGCACCGCAAGTCCGTCTCACAAAGGACCCGAACGCGTTCTTCTTCTTTCTTGACCATCTACAAACCGAGCCTCCGTTTCGACTCGAAGATAACACCAGTTGGGATACCAACATCGAAGAGGGCGTGTACTGGGGGGTCAAGATGATCGACCTCGATGCTGAGCTCTACGGAGCGCGTCGTAGTGCTAAGGCTTTCGTGGTGGTCTCTGATGGTCAGGACTGGAGCGGCGAGGTCGACGTATCCCTCAAACTGGCACGCGCCCGGGGCGTCCGTGTGTACGTGGTGGGAGTCGGGACAACCGCCGGTGGTCTGATTCCAGAACTGCCACCTTCACCGTTTCAACGTCGTCCGACACCAATCCACTCGACGTTGGATCGACGTTCGCTTCGCGCGATCGCGGAAGCAGGCGGAGGTCGGTACTTCGAACTTGGCACGGAGCCTGACGAGGTCATCGCCCTCAAGATCCTCTCCGACATGCAACAGCGAGCGCAGGTATTTCAGCGGGAAGAGATTTTTTCCGAGTTGTACTGGCTACTCCTTGCCACCGGTGCCGGGTTTATCGCGCTGGGCACGCTCCTCGTCAAGGAGCGGACGCAGCTCTGGTGGCAACTTGCAGTGAGCGTCTCGGTGATTGCGCTGCTGCTCTAGGGCCTGCAGCGACTCCGCGCAGTATCTACTGAGGTGAGAGAGCGTCGAAGCTGATCGTCCGCAGCTGATTCGTCCTGTTCGCCAGCTCCTCGGGGCCAGCGGGCACGTCGTTCCTCAAGAGAACAAAAGCAAGAACGTCGGCCTTCTCTGCCGTGCTCATATCGGAAGGATTCCCCTCCGGCATCGAGATACGCAGCCGTTCGAACAGATCACCGACCGACAGACCGTTCCAGGCCCACATAAACTCACCGCCAACCAGTGCGGGCGCGGTTTCGCCACCTTCGAGCCCTCCGCCGTGGCACGACGCGCAGCCGGCTTCGTATAAGAAGCCACCCTTCTCGGCTTGCTCCTGTGTGTAGACACCATCCCAGATCGACCGTTTCGACTGCGCGTCAACCGAGCCGAGGTCTCCGGCTACTGCAGCCATGAACACACCAATTATCGCCGCAACTAGGCTCGGGGAGTGCATCGTGTTCCTTTCAGGAGACAGCCATATCGTAGCGAAGTCATGGACCACTTCCCAACATCGCGATAGACCAGGCGTCGCGAGAGTGACCACATTTACCTGGCCGCGCCAGCATTACCTTTCCCTACCGAACTGAAGCTCCCTCGATGGGCGCCACGCCGGCGGGCGCATTTTCGAGCGACGTGCTGGCCCCGAGTCTGACGAGTGCCGTCGCACTTGGCCCTTGGAAGAAGGAGAACCCCTCGCGGTCCATCCACGCCTGGGGCCCACCGAGCTTCCGGCCCGCACCGAGTGTGGCATCTCCAATGTATGCGATGATTTCTTCGTACTCAGCCTCACCCTGACTGTATCCCGAGAAGCTTCGAATGTCAGAACTCGCAGCAAAGATCACGTCCACTCCTGGTACAGCCGCAATCTCTGCCGCTACGGCGGGTCCGACCGGAGCCTCGATCATCGCCACAATAACCACGTTGTCGTTAAACGTGGCTCGGTAATCGGATCCCCACAACGCGCCGTATTGACCTCCACCCTGGCTCCGCCTACCGTCCGGCGGGTACTTCACAAAGCCGACTGCCTGCTCCATCTTTTCAGCATCAAACACCATCGGCACAATAATGCCCAGGGCGCCGATGTCGGTTGCCTTCTGTATGGCACCTTCCGACGCATCGGGAACACGGATAAATGGTATGGCTGGCGCGTCGCGGCATGCCCAAATCATGCGCGCAACTTCCTGGTAACTCAGCGGGCTGTGCTGCATTTCGATCCACAGGAAATCGTACCCGGCATTCGCCATGGCGCAGTAGATGTCGGTGTCAGGCGTCGACACAGTCCCACCGACAACCCTCTCGCCGGCCATCAATTTCTCCTTGACGGTGTTATACACGCGGCCTCGACCCTGCGCCACGGCTTCAACGCTGGAGAAGAATAGACCCGTTACGCAGGCGGTGACGATTAAAATGCCACCGACCAATGATCCGGTTGACCGTCTAGCCATCGGACTCTCCTCTCGGGGAATGCGGATATACAGGAGCCTCTAGAATGTCGCGATCGGATTCAACGGCGATCCCATGCCCATCTCGATCCGCAGGGGTGCGGCCATGAAAAGAAACTCGTAACGTCCGAGACGCTGGGCGACTTCTGCCACATCGCCAAAGTCAAGGTTGTCGAAGATGCCAACGCCGAGCGAAACCAACGCCAGACGGTGGAGAGGGAGGCGAACGTCATCGGAAAATTCATGCGGGAATACATCGTTCCACATGTCGTGGCCGATAAAAGAGACCCCGCGTTCTTTCATGAAGTACGCGACGTCGGCATGATACCCAGCCACGCCCAGAGACGGCTCCCACGGCCCCAGGGCAGCACGCCGCTTCCACCGTCCGGTGTGAAGGAGAATTACGTCTCCGGGTTCAACTCTGACCCCCTCAATCTCCTCCAGCGCCTCCAAATCAGCCTTCCGTATGGCAGTTCCAGGTTCGAGCCAGCCATCCGCCGTGGCCTTTCCAGGCAGAAGAGTGGCATCGAACAGAATTCCGCGTGTCACAATGCCGTCTTTGAGCGCGTGAATACTCCCACGCGGGCACCCACCAGCCGCCTCGATCTCCTGGAGTGAGACTCCGTTGTACCCCTGACCGTCAACCATGACATGGCAATCGATCGCATCGAGATGGCTATGAATAACGCCGTGATACGTCCCGCTGTACTGAAGCCGGTCGGCCGCTCCAGTCTCGGTGGCCCGGACGACTTCCCGATTCAAAATCGTCGTCGCATCGATCGCTTCTTCCTGCACGATGTCATGCGCTAATGAGACGCTGACCCCCTCAAGTACCAGAGCCGCTGCCTGGGTCCGCTTCTCCGACGTGATCAAATTGGCCGCACCCAGTTCATCGTCCTCACCCCAGCGCCCCCAGTTGGACAGCTCATCCATAGCGCGCAAGTAATCGGCTTCGGTTTCCATTCGCTCATCCACTTGCGTCTCGACATCGCAGGCAAAGAACGTCATCGACAGAAGCACCACTCCGAGGCTGGTGGTCAACGACTGCAAGTTTGTTTTGGTCATCAGGTCTCCTCCGTTGGGTTGCAGTGGATTACATCACCGAACCGTGAACGGATTAGGTCGCATTATATCGGTCCTGAAAGCCCTGTCGAGCGGTGGCCTTTGGTAATCTTCAGAGTTCCGGCTTACGGCACCCGCGTGACTCTCCACCAACAGCGAATAGAATCCGTGGCATCAAGGCCACAGGAACGCGGTAGACTGATTTCGTTAGGAGAGACCGTCTCATGAGGATTTGCCAGATCGTTCCATCCATCGTGGTGTTCATTGTCGTTGTGCTACTGACGCCACAGTTGTCGATCAGCCAACCACCAAACGACGATCGGAACGCCGGGACCTGGGTAGCGCCCCGCACGGCGTGGGGCACTCCAGACTTCCAGGGGGTGTGGGATTACAGGACGGCTACACCACTCGAACGCCCTGACGAGTTCGAGGGTCGTGAATTTCTCAGTGACGAAGAGATCGCACTATATGAACATCGCGCCGCCACGCGAGCTGACGGACGGCCTCCGGACGACCCACGGTCAGCTCCGTCCGTGCACGCTCCTGAGTGGCTCGACTACGGCAAGACAGTGGTCGGCACGCGACGAACGTCCCTCGTCACGGTCCCGCGGGACGGTCGCATTCCCCTACTCTCGGAGGAAGGCCAGCGTCGAGCCTCGGTTCGGCGCACCGCGAGGCAGAGTCATGCGGTCGCTGAGTCACATCAGGCTCGGAGTCTCTGGGAGCGGTGCATCACGCGCGGCCTCCCCAACGGGATGATGCCCGCCGGCTACAACAACAACGTCCAACTCCTTCAGACACCAGATACGGTTGTCGTGTTCAACGAGATGATTCACGATGCCCGAATCATTCCCCTCGACGGACGGCCACATATCGATGACACCATCCGCCAGTGGCGGGGCGACTCGCGGGCCTCGTGGGACGGCGACACGCTCGTCCTGGAAACGACCAACTTTTCAGAACAGGTAGAGTTCCGTGGTTCCAACGGTAATCTCTACCTGGTCGAGCGATTTACCAGGAGCGGACCAGACACGCTGACGTACGAGTTCACGGTCACGGACCCAACAACGTGGACAAGTCCCTGGACGGTGACGTTCCCACTCACGCGAGCTTCGGAACCGGTCTATGAGTACGCGTGCCACGAAGGAAACCAGGGACTGTTGAACATCTTGACTGTCGCGCGCTCAATCGAGCCGTAACGGCGCCCGACCGATGGAATTCCCCAGCTGGTGGGCCAAGGGTCTCCTTTTCGAGAACTGTAGTTGCCATCTCCTGTGTCCCGCCCATGTCTCGTTTAAACAGCGATGCGACGGTAACGGATGTGTCGGCCACTGGGCGGTCCATATCACCGAAGGTCGATTTGACGGCCTGCCGCTGGACGGTCTAAACGCCGCGGTTCTCTTCGAGAGCCCGGTAGTCATGTTCGAAGGCAACTGGCGGCAACGCCTCTACATCGATGAACGGGCCAACGCGCCACAGCGCGAAGCCCTGGAATCGATATTCTCAGGCACCGTAGGTGGACCGTGGGAAATACTTGGACAGTTCGTTTCCACGCGGATCCCGACGAGCTTTGCCCCGATTTACTTCGAAGAAACAGACCTCGTCAAGCGAATGAGCATCCCGGGCGTGTTGGACACCACAGTAAAAGCCATTCGAGGCCGAAATGACCAGCAAGCCATCCTCTCGAACCTGTTCAACGTCATCCACGGTGTCGTCCATGTCCTGTCCCGTGGTAGCACTCGATGTCATGACGACGCGTTCGATTTCACGACTGAGAAGACCCACGGCTTATATTCAGACTTCTCCTGGATCGAAACGCCACGTCGGAATGCGAGCGAGTAACGGCGCTCTAACACGTCCTAGGAGTAAGATGGGACATGGATTTTTGTGAGCACTGTGCAGGTCAACGTTTCGACCGCGCCCAGATTCTTCGTGCGCTGCGGGCGACGCGTCGTCAGCTTCAAGGCCGGAACCAGCTGACAAGCACCGACGACGTCCTGGCCATGGCAATCAACGTCGTTCGCTCCCTCGAGATCCCGCACCTTGAAATCCTGGACGAGATACGGGACGAAGTGATCCACTAGAGTGGCCACGATCAGGACGTGTCAAGCTTGACGAGGCACGAGGTAAGCACTACACCTGGCAAAATAACGTGGTCGTGAGAACACCGAAGCGGCATCGCGGTGCACCACGCCAGTCATACACCAGAATTACTCGTCCGGGGGTTCGAGCAGCTCGCCTCGAGCATTACGGAGGGTACGGAACCCGCTGACGCGGTCGCGGGCCTGGTGAGCTTCACTGTAGAAACCGGCCGTCGTGAACCAGATCGTCACATAGTCTGACCCTAGATTTTCCCAATACCAGCCGTGGGTGCCGGTGAATGGCGCTGTGTAGGAACCGTTCTCCCGGTCGACCTCTTGGGAATCGAAACTCTCGGCATACCCTGGGGGCGCGCCATCGGGTGCGCTGTGGAAGTTAAAGCGCACCGCACCAGTGGCCTCCCACGAAAACAGCATGGTCGACCCTTCTTCGAGGTGATAGGTCGATTCTGCCCACTCGGTCGGGGCCAGTTCGAGCTCGAAAATGTCGGTCTTGTACGTCTCGTCTTCGTCTTCGATCGGCTGGACACGCGACAGACCCAACAGTTTAAGGGCACCACCCGTCCCGAGCGGGTCGAGCCCATACTCGGCCGGCAAGATAATTGCAACGAGCAGCAGAAGGGCGACAACGAACGCTGTGACGGTCGCCCACATGATCTTCCGAGCTGAGGGCGTGTCTGTTGTCTGTGCCACTACAGCTCTCCTTCACGAATAAAACACATATCCAAGCATCTGGTTGCCGGCGAGAACAAACCCCGCCGTCATCAGTGCGGCGTTGGTCACAAACGCATTCCGCTGAAAGCTGCTTCGACTACGCCAGTAGCCGAAACCGATCAACACGATTGTGAGCGCGAAGATCTGTCCGAGCTCGACGCCGACATTGAAGCTCAACATGTTAGCTATGAGACCGGTCTCAGACAACGTGAACTCCTGGACCTTCGTCGCCAGCCCAAAGCCGTGAAACAGACCGAAGACGAGCACCGCACCTTTCGGGTTTAACCGAACGTGGAACAAACGCTCAAAGCCACCCATGTTGTCGAACGCCTTGTAGGCGACCGACAGTCCGATAACTGCATCCACCAGGTACCCATTGGCGCCGATGTTTCCCAGCACGCCAAACAAGAGCGTCGCGCTGTGTCCCAACGTAAAGAGGCTGACGTAGAGCACCACGTCCGTGAGCTTGTACAGGAAGAAAATAACACCCACCAGGAAGAGTATGTGATCGTACCCGGTCACCATATGCTTGGCGCCCAAGTACATAAACGGAAAGATGGCCACTCCGTCCACAGCCTGTACGAATGCGGCATTCTGCTCGTCCATGGGATGAGCCTGGAGGGGTGAGGCCAGGGCCGCCGCAAGAAGAATCAACCCAGCAGCCAGTAGCACACGCCAACGATCACACATCAGTGTCGCCTCCTACGGTTTACATCCGCCTCACGAGCACGGGTAGGTCTCGATGAACGCCCGGAGAATCAACACCGTGTCCCATTGGTCAAGCTCGCCCGGGTGCGTTTGCAGATAGCGGTTCACAATGAGGGCCATCTCCCCGGCGCTAATAGAGGCGGTCGGGCAAAACGCCGACAGACTATCAAACTCGTCAACCATCATCATATGTGTATGCCATACCCCGGTGACGAGACCGAGACATTGCCCCATGTCGCTGCCGCGCTCGACGGGGTCACGATCAGCTTCCGGGTTATTATCGGTAATCCTCAGCGCCGTAGAACATTCACGCTGCAGTGCGTCACCGTCGTTAACGTTCGGTATCGGGCCCTGTGCCAAGATTTCGACTGAGCCCAAGCCATACACGAGTAACAGAAAAACAAACCGAAAAACCACCACTACCCCCATCCGGTAAACATGACCGACATGACGGTGGTCGGGTCGACCTGATTACCCGCGCCAATCACCCCGCTCGCGAATCAGTTTGTCGGAGAACCGATTTCCTCATCAGACGGCTCATCGCCGAGCATCCCGGCCAGAACGCTCAATGCTGAAGAATATCTCCTATTTCACGGCCAAGGTAAGGTGGGCTCCGACCCTATTCGGAGGGACGGGTGTTCGCGACCCTCTAGGTGATTACAATGTCACCGCCTTTATGGTTGGTGCCCAGGCATTCCTGGAGGTCGAAGAATCGACCCGGGCGCACAACCCACTAAGCCCGTCGGTCATGCCAGCGGTAGATTAAAACCAAACGGTGGGTGGGGACCATAGTCACGTGGGCGTCAGTGAGGGGGCGCCAACGACCGGCGGCATGCAATCAGATGGCAGAACGATATAGGATGAGACACTTAACGAGCAGACACTTTCTCTAAGCCATTTTGACGAGCGTTGAATAGGGTGTGCCACGCTGTTCCGCGGGGCAGCCTTGCGTCGTGCTTTTAAGGAATCCTGCCGGTGGTGATCGCGTTCCGCATGCTGCACGGATCACGCTCCGTGCTGTGAAAATAGGTACGACGTGCACAGGATGCCGACACATGTCTAACAGGGTTTCTTCCCCCGCACTTCTGGTCTCACTCACGACCCTCAGTGCGCTGCTTGTGGTAGGTGCTCTTTCGACTTCGCCGTTGAACCTCGCCGCGCAGGATGAGGAGATCTCGACCGGGTGGCGAAGATGGGGAGGCCCCAACGGTAATTTCATTATTGATTCGCCGCCATTAGCCGACAGCTGGTCCACGAGCGGACCACCGGAGCTGTGGAGCCGTCAGCTCGGCGCCGGCCACTCGGCCATCCTGGCCGACCGTGGCCGCTTGTTCACGATGTATCGCGTAGCACATGGCCCGGGTGGAAGCGGGCCCTTCGACCCTGAGGAAAGCGTGGTCGCGATGGACGCCGTCACCGGTGAAACGCTCTGGGAACACACCTATCCATCAAAGGTGCAGGACTTTGGTCAGGGAGCAGGACCGCATTCCACTCCGCTGCTCATCGGCGGACGCCTTTTTACGATCGGGACGAACAAGGAGTTGTTTGCACTCGATCCGGCGAGTGGGACTGTGCTCTGGTCACGGAACCTCATCGAGGACTTTGACGCGCCGCCACTGCTCATTCGCTCGATGATCAAGCCTGGGTACGGCGGGAGCCCGCTGGCGTACAAAGACACGATCATTATTCAGGTCGGCGGACCAGATCAGTCCGTCATGGCGTTACGGCAGAGTGATGGAACCGTCGTTTGGAGGAGCGGAAGCTTTATGGTGTCACACTCGCCGGCGGGGTTAATTTCGGTCGATGGATCGCCTCACATCGTGATCTTTGCGGGACAGGCAGTGCACGGACTGGATCCAGACACCGGAGATATCCTCTGGGCTCACGCGCACGACGCGGGCAACGATTTCAACTTCCAGGTGCCGATGTGGGGCGAGGACAGCGTTCTGTTCATGTCATCGGGGTATATCGGCGGGAGTCGCGCGATTAAACTGACGCGTCATCGTGATGTGACCACAACCGACGAGCTTTGGTACGACCCCAACCTCAGATTTACATTCTTGAATCCACTCCGGCTTGGTGATTTCGTGTACGGAACGAGCGGACAGAGTACGACCGCGATCATGACAGCCACGCACGTAACAACCGGCGAGACCGCGTGGCGGGCGCGTGGTTTCAGCCGCGCCAACATGCTGTACGCAGACGGAAAGGCCTTCGTCCTTCAAGAAGACGGCACCTTGAGCATGGTGACGTTAACGCCCAGCGGGATGACAATTCTAGCGGAGACGGTGCTCTTCAATACGACGTCGTGGACCGTGCCGACGCTGGTTGGCCACACACTGTATGCCCGCGACCGAGAGCGAATCGTCGCACTCGACCTTCGGGTGCGCGAGTAGAGGACGCACCCCACAAGCGGCGTCGATGTGGCCACCCACCTGACCATCTAGTAACGCCGAACATCGTGCTCCGGAAAGTCTTTGCAAGGCATCGCCCAGTCTTCGCACGGGCCTACCGGTAGGTCCTTCGTGTAGACCAACCGGTTCATCGTCTGACCTTCTGGAGTCGTTGTCGTCACCTCGATCGTCAGGGTTTCTGCGTTTAGACTGAGTGACATTACCTCGCGCATCTGCATGTCGCCCTGACGGCCCTCCACTACAATCTGGGTACCCTCCCAGCGTGACGCAACCATCATCGTCGTATCGCGGCCCACAGGAATCGACAGCTCGCGACCTGGCGTATAAGACCACGCCTTCGATGCATTGGTCTCGGCCCCGATCACCAACGTGCCGTTCTTGGCGTGGGTGATGAAGAGGCGTCCGATATCGGCTCCGCCACGTCCACCGCTGAACGCCGGTGGATTAAACTCGCTAGCTTCCCGGTCGAGTGTCCACATCCCGGAAAAGTCCGGCCGTTGAGCACGCACCGGTACGGCGACAGAGAGCAGGCACAGAATGACGGTAATAGTCACGAGATGCTTCACAGCGATCTCCTCGGTATCCTTCGTCAGAGCATCGCCGTGCTCTACTCTTTCAAGGCGAAGACCCAGATAACACCACCCTGAGGTACTTGCATGTTGGTGCCACGGCTGAGGTTAATGACCCCTTGCATCTTTTGGGCGTCGACGCCATAGCCTGACTGCACGGCGATGTATTGCACGCCGTCGATCGCATACGACGACGGTACGCCGGTCACCCCTGAGTTAGTCCGCTGCTCCCACAACACGTCACCCGACGTCGCGTCGAACGCACGGAAGTACCGATCGTTCGTGCCACCTGCGAACAAGAGACCTCCACCGGTCGTCAAAATCGGGCCCCAGTTGTGCGAAGCGAACTCGTGAGACCAGACTTTCTCACCGGTATCGAGATTCCAGGCCTGAATCTCCCCAAGGTGGTCGGCACCGTCTTGCACGAAGTGCCGCGTCACTGCACCAGTGAATCCCTGTCCGGGTTCGTACTCGACCGGAACGCCCTCCATACTGGAACAGAAATTTTCATTTGCTGGAATGTAAAGGTAGCCGGTTTGAGGACTGTACGCGGCTGGTGGCCAGTCTTTACCCCCCCAGAGCGACGGGCAGAACGTCGCGCGCTTGCCGAGACCTGGTTTGTGCTCCGAGTTGTACTCGGGTCGGCCGGTGTCAGAATCGATGCTCGCAAAAACGTTCTGAAAGACGTACGGTTCGGCATCAACAAAATTGATGGAGTTCTCGGTCCGCTCCAACAACCAAAGGTACCCATTGCGCGCCGGGTGCACGAGGCTCTTGATAGTCCGACCGTCGCGGTTGACATCGATGAGTAGCGGCGCCGAAACCTCGTCCCAATCCCAGGACCCGTTCCAGTGATACTGGTGAAACCCTTTGAGCTCCCCGGTATCGACGTCGAGTGCCACCACCGAGTTCGTGTAGAGGTTGTCACCGGGACGCGCGTCGCCGACCCAGGGACCGGGATTCCCTGTGCCCCAGTACGTCAGGTTCAGTTCTGGGTCAAACGATCCGGTAATCCAGACCGAGGCTCCTCCCGTCCGCCAGGCCTCTTCTGGCCAGGTCTCGTTCCCTGGCTCACCCGGACCCGGCACTGTGTACGTCCGCCAGATCTCCTTACCAGTCGCGGGATCGAGTGCGGCCACGAACCCCCGAATTCCTCTCTCGCCGCCAGAAACGCCAACCAGGACCTTGCCGTTAGCTACCAGCGGTGCCATCGTCATGTAGTATCCGAGGTGGTAATCCTCGACCGGCTGATCCCAAACGACCTCGCCCGATATCGCATTGAGCGCCACCACGTGGGCGTCTTGCGCGGTCACGAACACCAAGTCTCCGTAGAGCCCGACACCTCGGTTGGTTCGATGCCCCCGGACGATGTCCTCGGGAAGCTGGCGCACGTAACGCCACAGTAACTCACCGCTCCTGGCGTCGAGAGCCAGTGTCTGTGACTCGGGTGTCGTGACGAACATGATGCCGTCGTTCACTTGAGGTGGCGCCTGATGCCCCGATACGACTCCAGTGGAGAACGACCAGACCGGAATCAAATCAGCGACGTTGTCCGTAGTGATCTGATCGAGCGGGCTATACCCCCAGCTGTCGTAGGTTCGGCGGTACATCAGCCAATCCTCAGGCGACGGATTCGTTAGCCGAGCGTCGGTGACAGGCGTGTATACGGATGGAGACGCTTGTCCACTTGCGAGTTCTCTGGCCTCAAGCAGCTCCGCCGGCTGTGGGGGCGCGGCGGACAACAGCAGGAGCAGCACTGTGACTGATACCGCTGAAAAAGAGACAGACAACGTGACTAAGTATTTCCGCATATAAACCCTCACCCGAACCGGTGCCATTCTCTCACGCAACGCCACAGAGATACAGGGTTGACCCAGCCGAGAGAGTGCGACAGAAATGCGGCGAATGCAGGGGCAGAGCTCTGGGTCAGTCAGGCAACTGCCAAAGCGGCCTTTCCCGGGTAATGTTCGATACGTAGGTCACCCAGGAGTCAATTCAGTCTGGTGTTTTGACGTCAGCTCACCGGACTCAAGGATGGTGCACAATTCCTGGTAAGAGTGTTAGCATACCGAGTCTGGGCAGGTGGCGCCTACAATATCTAGGGTTGCTTCACTAGCGAGGAGGGGCGACATATGAAGCGTTTTATCGGAATTCCGGTTGCGACTCTTGTGGCGGTGACAGCCGTGATACTGCTTCCGTCCGTGGCGGTGGCTCAGGACTCGCCGACGTACACCAAGGACATCGCCTCGGTCCTTAGAGAAAAATGTGAGGTGTGTCACCGGCCGGGTTACATCGCGCCGATGTCGCTCCAGAGCTATGAAGAAGTTCGACCCTGGGCTCGGTCGATCAAGAATCGCATCGAAACGCGCCAGATGCCCCCGTGGCACATCGATCAGAACGTCGGCATTCAGGATTTCGAGAATGACCGTTCACTCAGCCGAGAACAAATCGAGTTGGTCAGCCGGTGGGTCGACAATGGTGCGCCGCAAGGGAACCCGGCGGATCTGCCGCCGCCGGCAATCTTTGCCGACGATGATGTCTGGAACTTCGCCGAGCTTTTCGGAGGCCCACCCGACCTCATCATCCATTCGACCCCCTACACGATACCCGCTGTGGCGCAAGACCGCTGGTGGAAACCGGAAGCCCCGACCGGTCTGATCGAGGACCGCTGGATCCGAGCGATAGAGATTCGCCCGTCGACCGTTGACGGACGCCGGGTCACCCATCATGCACTTGCCCGCCTCCAGCAAGAAGAGCCAGACCATGCCCTGGGCGCCGCCTCAGACGTCGGTCCGGGACTGTTGATGGAGTGGGCGGTCGGCAAGCAGGGTGAGATCATGCGCGAGAACAGCGGCAAGCTGATCAAGGCCGGCTCCAGTATCGTGTGGGATATCCACTATCACGCGGTTGGGGAAGAAATCACCGACACGGTGGAACTGGGCCTGTACTTCTACCCGAAGAGTTCACCTCCGAAGCATCGCCAGGTGTTGTCTGCGTTCAGCTCGATCGAAGGTGGCAGCGACGCGCTGTCCATCCCGCCGAACCAAGTCACGGCAACCGAGCGGTTCCACGTCCTAAAGCAAAACGGTCGCGTTGAGAACTTCCAGCCGCACATGCACCTCCGAGGCCAGGGAATGCAGATGACCGCTGTCCTTCCGAATGGAACAAGCCGCGTGATCAGCCGCGTGAGTGACTTCAACTTTAACTGGCACAACAACTACGTCTATTCGGACCTCGCCGCACCACTACTGCCCAAGGGTACCGTGATCCAGGTCAAGTCCTGGTATGACAACACCTCGGCAAAGCGGTCGAATCCTGACCCGAACCAGTGGGTCGGATACGGCGATCGAACTGTCGACGAAATGGGTCATGCCTGGGTTAACGTCACGTATCTGGATGACAAGGACTTCCAAGCGGCGGTCTCAGAGCGGGAACAGCTCCTGACTAACTCGACCAACGACGGTGGCCAGTAGATCCCAGTGCGCCAAGACGGTCTGAAAACGGGAGCCGCTCTTTCAAAGAAGAGCGGCTCCCGTCACGTACCAGGAGGATTCGGCATGCGGGAATATCGTTCAGCCGCCGTGACTGTCGCCTTGGTGACCAGTCTGTGCACTAGCCTCGGGACCACGGGGGCATCCGTACAGGTTCCCAGCACGCCAACGGAGTTTGGAGGACCGGTTTATCCAGCCTATGAGGGTTGGTATTCCAATCCGGACGGCAGCTACACGCTGTTGGTCGGCTACTTCAATCCAAACACGGAGGAAACCGTCGAAGTTCTGGTCGGAGAAGCCAATTTTATCTCCCCGGGTCCACCAGATCGGGGTCAACCTACCATCATCCCTCCAGGGCGGGGATACGGTGTGTTTACGATTCAAGTGCCGGTCGACTTTGGTGACGACCAGCTCAGCTGGACACTGACGGCGAACGACCAGACCGTGACCGTGCCGATGCACCTCGACCCACAGTGGATTGTCGAACCGTTCAAAGACTCGGCAAATGGAAACGAGCCGCCGACGATCCGCTTTTCACCAGATGGTGAAGGCCACAGGGGGCCACCGGTTGGAATTACCCACTCGCTGTCTGGCTCAGTCGGGATACCTGTGGAGTTGAGGGTGTGGACCACCGACGCGAAGCCGTCAGCGAACCTGCGTGCGGCAGCAAGATTCCGACGGCCGGCTCTGGTCCTGAAATGGCATCTCCTCCGCGGTCCAGGCGACGTCAGCCTTTCCGATCCAGAACAAGAGTTCGAGGCCTCGTCTGACCAGAACCCCGTGACCACCGCGACATTCGACAAACCAGGCGAGTATCTTCTTCGCGTCGAGGCGCTCGACGAAACAGGCGAAGGGGGTAGCGGATTCCAGTGCTGCTGGACGTCGGCCCATGTCCGGGTCACAGTGTCCTAACCATCTGACCCTCTAACTATTTGCTCAAGGAGTGGCTCTACCTATCAACGAGACTCAAGAGCAAGGGCTTCTCGATACGCTCCGCAACCCAGCGCAGAAATCGCACGGCATCAGCCCCGTCGATCAGTCGGTGGTCGTACGACAGCGAGAGCGGCATCATCAATCTAGGTTCGAACTGTTGGTTCACAAGCACCGGGGCGTATGTCGACCGTGAGAGGCCAAGAATCGCCACTTCAGGGTAGTTGATGATCGGCGTAAAGAGCGTACCACCCACCCCCCCAAGGTTGGTCAAGGTGAAGGTTCCACCCTGCAATTCTTCGAGCGCCACAGCCTTCGACCTAGCCTTCTCGGCGAGCGCCGCGATCTCCAGACAAATCTGGACAAGTGTCTTGCGGCCAGCGTCCTTGACGACGGGAACCAACAGACCGCGGTCGGTGTCGACCGCGACGCCGATGTTGATGTACTGCTTGTAGACAATCTCCTCGCGTGTCGTGTCCAGTGAGGCGTTGAACTGAGGAAACTTCTTGAGTGCAGCCGCGAGCGCCATCACGGTAAAAGCCGTCACCGTCAGTGGAACATCTGGCGATTCCTTCTTCAGCCGCTTGCGTACCGACTCGAACTGCGTAACATCTGCCCGGTCGTGTTGAGTGACATGGGGAATTGTCCGCCAGGACCGGCTCATCTGCCGGACCGTTGCACGGCGTATGCTCCTCATCCGGGTTCGCTCAACCGGACCCCATTTGGTGAAGTCGGGGAGCTCCAGCTCGGCTGAGGTTGACGAGGCGCTGCCGTGCACTGCCTGTAGTACACGCCGAGCGTACGCCTTAACGTCATCAGCCGACACCCGTCCACGCGCACCAGAGCCTGGAACGTCCGCAACGTCAACGCCAAACTCTCGTGCGAGGCGACGCACCGACGGTGCCGCCAGTGTGGTCCGAATCGGACGAGCCGCTGGCGGCGAGACCGAGGAGCGTGGTGCCGCCGTGACGAGCAGCGCCTCAGCCGGCGGTGGAGGTGTATCTGGATGGGAATCTACAGCTGTTCGAGGTTCCGGCTCGGATGAAACTGAAGGCCGAGGTTCCCTTGCGGATGTAAACCGCTTCGTGAGCCGATCGAACGCGGGAGAAGGCTTGATGTCAGTCGTGTCAATCGCATCAGTTGGATCAAGAGCATCAAGCGTGAGAACCAGCTGACCGACGGCGATCGTCTCACCGTTTTTGACAGCAACTTGACCCACTGTTCCTTTAGCCGGGGACGGAACTTCGATCGTCGCCTTGTCGGTCTCAAGCTCGAGCACCGGCTGATCGGCTTCGATGGTGTCACCAGGTTTAACGAGCACCTGAACGACATCACCGGTTTCGATGTTCTCACCGAGCTCAGGTAGCGTGAAGTCAATCACCACGTTGTGTCGGGTCCTCGGTAATCCTACGCGGTTCTCGGGACGGCCTTTTCTGGGTCGATTTCGAGATCGGTTATCGCCTGAGCGACAATCTGGGGAGCAACGACACCGTCACGCGACAGTGCCCTCAGCGTGGCCAGCGTGATGAACCGCGCGTCGACCTCGAAGAAGTTACGGAGGTTCGATCGACTCTCACTTCGACCAAAACCGTCAGTGCCGAGGACCACGAGTGGCCTATCCAGCCACTGACTCAGCGAGTCGGGCAACGCCTTCAAGTAATCGCTTGCTGCTACGACGACACCGGGTGCGGCTGCGAGACACTGCGTGACGTACGGCTCCCGCGGCGTGTCTAGAGGATGCAACATGTTCCAGCGATCGCAGTCGTGTCCGTCCCGATAGAGTTGAGCCCAACTCGTTACGCTCCAGACGTCGGCCGCCACATTGTACCGTTCCAAGAGCTGCTGAGCCTTGATCGCTTCGAGCAGGATCGCCCCG
Organism: Vicinamibacteria bacterium; assembly: GCA_963578805.1. Taxonomy (GTDB): domain Bacteria; phylum Acidobacteriota; class Vicinamibacteria; order Vicinamibacterales; family UBA8438; genus CAUZIB01. Next base: position 36,017 of record CAUZDY010000018.1, read on the forward strand.
CTGCCCAGTAGCTGCGCGCGGTGTGGGAGGTTTGGCGACGGGGAAGGGTGGAACCGATACAGGCCGCGCAAAATTCCCTCTCGACAGCCCTTGGGCATGGCGGGCATTGGATAGGGCTCGTTCTCAACAGTCAAATAGTAGAAGATGCTCTCCTGTTCGACATACATTCGACGGATTCCGTCTTGAATGATGACCGACAGCTCGTAGGCAAACGCCGGGTCATACGCCAGCAAATTGGGCACCGGGTAGGCTAGCAGGTGACTCTGACCATCCTGATGCTGCAGTCCCTCTCCCGCCAGTGTTGTCCTTCCAGCCGTACCGCCGATGAGGAAACCTCGACACCTCGAGTCAGCGGCGGACCATATGAGGTCTCCCACTCGCTGGAACCCGAACATCGAGTAGAAGATGAAGAACGGAATCGTATTGATCCCGCGGGTGGCATACGCCGTGCCTGCGGCGATAAACGAGGACAGCGAACCGGCCTCAGTGATCCCCTCCTCAAGAATCTGACCGTCCTCCGCTTCCTTGTAGTACAGCAGTGTGTTGTGGTCGACCGGTTCATAGAGTTGTCCGTCGTGCGCATATATCCCAACCTGCCGGAAGAGCGCCTCCATACCGAACGTGCGTGCCTCGTCGGGCACTATTGGGACAATCAGCTTGCCAATCTCGGGATCGCGCAGAAGACGCCCCAATAGGCGAACAAACGCCATCGTCATCGAGACGTCTCGATCGTCGGTACCAGACAGGAGTTCGTCAAATGCGTCCCTAGGCACTTGCACGAGCGGTCTGGTCCTGACAACACGTTGTGGCGTATATCCTCCGAGCGCCTGGCGCCTCGCATGAAGGTAGGTCATCTCGGCGCTGCCCTCTCCCGGACGATAGAACGGAACTTCGCTCACCTGTGCGTCGGACAACGGGATCGAGAACCGGGTGCGGAACGACCTCAGCTCATCTTCGTTAAGTTTCTTTTGCTGATGGGTGATGTTGCGACCTTCGCCGGACTCGCCAAGCCCATAGCCCTTAATCGTCCGGGCTAAGATGACTGTGGGTGAGCCGCTGTGCTCCACGGCAGCCTTGAACGCCGCGTGCACTTTCGTCGGATCATGACCACCCAGGCGAAGCTTCTTCAACTCAGAGTCGGTGAGATGCGTGACCAATTCAAGCAGTTGCGGCGACCGCCCCCAAAAATGCTCGCGAACGTAGGCGCCAGACTCGACCGCGTACTTTTGGTACTGCCCGTCGACCGTCTCGCTCATACGACGCACCAGGGCGCCGTCATGGTCTCGAGCCAGAAGTGGGTCCCAATCGCGCCCCCAAATGACCTTTATAACGTTCCAGCCGGCCCCGCGAAACGCGGCCTCTAGCTCCTGAATGATCTGCCCATTCCCACGTACCGGCCCATCCAGACGCTGCAGGTTGCAGTTGACGACGAAAATTAGATTGTCGAGCTTTTCACGAGCCGCCAGTGTGATCGCGCCAAGCGACTCCGGCTCGTCAGTTTCGCCGTCACCCAGGAACGCCCAGACCTTTGCGTGCGACGGTGCTTTGAGGTTGCGGTCTTCAAGATACCGCTGAAATCGAGCCTGGTAGATGGCTGTGATCGGAGCCAACCCCATCGATACGGTTGGAAATTCCCAGAAATTTGGCATCAGCCAGGGATGAGGATACGACGACAATCCGCCACCACTTGCCAGTTCTCGGCGAAAATTTTCGAGATGCTTGGCTGATAGCCGCCCCTCCACAAACGCCCGCGCATACACCCCTGGGGCGGCGTGTCCTTGAAAGTAGATCAAGTCGCCCTCGGAGTCGTCGCTGGTGGCGTGAAAAAAATGATTAAAGCCAATCTCGTACAACGTCGCCGCCGAGGCGTAGGTCGAGATATGCCCGCCGATCCCTTCCTCACGCTGGTTCGCCCGAACCACCATGGCGAGCGCGTTCCATCTCACGATGCTCTTGATCTGCTGCTCAAGATCCCGATCCCCTGGAAACGGAGTTTCTTCCTGAGGTGGAATCGTATTGATATAAGGCGTATTTGCCGTAAATGGGAGATGAACGCCCGCGCGCTCGGCGCGACGCGTCAACTGCTGCAGAAGCCGCCCAGTCGCAGTCAGACCGTATCGGTCGATGACTGCATCGAGCGAGTCGACCCACTCCCGCACTTCGGTGGCGTCAATCTGGCGCGTATCATCGACCGGTTTATTCATGGCACAAGCATCGTCCGTGCCTGGAGTATCAAAAGACTACAACAGGCGATAGACGGCTACCAGTCACATTTTCTCGGCTTGTTGCAGACACTTAGACTGCTGCGCCTCACAACCCAGCTTCCAGCTACTCCTCGTCCTCCTCCTAGCTATGCGAACGACACGCAAGAAACGTCGCCAGAAAAACCACAAAGAAGAGCTACCGATGTCTGGGGGAAATCCTACTATTCTTGTCGTTATTGTCTGATTGTCAGGTCGTCGTCAGAGGATTTCTAGATTCGGACCCCCTGTCCGGGGTCTGCCGAGACGGGTCTGGCCAGCCGGTTTTAATTCCAACTCGGCTGGGACGTACAATGGGAAGAACGCTAGCGACACCGGAGATGCTCGAATGACAGTGTGGAAGACGCTACCTCTTGTTCTCGCAACGATTGTGATAGGGCAGGGCCCGTTGGCAGGCCGTCAGCAACCGTTGTTCCGAAGCGGCACCGAGCTTGTGGATCTGTATGTGACCGTAACGGACGCCGACGGGAGACTCGTGCCAGGCCTTGCACAGGAGGACTTTACTATCCTCGACGAAGACCAACCCCAGGAAATCGTCCTTTTCGAAAACGAGGTTCAACCGATCACGGTTGTCGTCATGCTCGATTCGAGCATCAGCACAACAAACGTCATGCATCTGATCATGGGTGGCGCCGAGCAGTTTCTTATCAGGATGCTGCCAGACGATCGCGCCCGTGTCGGAGCCTTCAACGACAAGATCGAGGTCCTTCCAGAAGCGTTTATCGGCGACCGCGACACACTGGTTAAGGCTTTAGATGAGCTCGACTTTGGTAATGAAACCCGTTTATTCGACGCCATCGCCGCCAGTCTCGACGCCCTGCAAGGGACCGAAGGACGCAAGGTCGTCCTGGTCTTGACGGATGGCCAGGACAGTTCCAGCCAGACCGGCTGGCGCGACGTGCTCGAACAAGCGATCGGCGAGGACGTCATGATCTACTCGATCGGACTGGAAGTGGAGTACTTTGACGGTCTGCGAAACCGGCGAACGAGCCCTGACCGCAGTCTCCGGAGATTGGCGGAAGAAACCGGAGGCGGCTACTTCGAGCTGGAGGAAACGGACGAGCTTGGCTCAACGTTCACGCGTGTTTCGCAAGAGCTACACAGTCAGTACATTCTTGGCTTCGCCCCATCGGTCCGGGACGGAAAGGTTCACAGTCTCGACATACGTATCGCCGGTCGTGGCATGACGGCCCGAGCCAGGCCGAGTTACGTCGCACCGTCGGAATAGGACGGATCGCGCACCGGCTCTGAGTTCCGCGATCATCGCGAGACCCACAGTGTTGTCTTCACTGCCAGAATGTTGTCACCGGGGACCGACAACGACTCAAACAGATCGCCAGGACCGACTGGCTGTCCCTCATCGAACCGGCTTTCGCGGTTCTGCTGCCATACGACAAACAGTGTACTCCCCGGTCGCCATTCCCAGCGCAGCACGACATTACTCCGAAACGACCGGACGTTGAAATCGTAGTTTCTCAGCATGAACGTGTCGTCACCGTCTGTCACCAAGGAACGTCCATCTAAGAGTCGCTCGATCGTCGTCCCATCGGTACCGTAGATACGCAGCCCCGGATCACGTGCCGCCAGCGTCTCACCGAACCGGTCATACCGTCCGCTCGCCGTAAACGGTTCCGCGTATACATCGAGTGTCAGGTCAGGTTTGAAGGTGTAACTGGCGCGAAGCTGCATAGAAAGCTGAGTATTTCGTGGCACACCAAAAATGTAGCGCTGTCTGAACACCTCGGTCCGCCGTCCGGGTAAAGTCACCAAATACTGTCGATTGATCGGACCACTGAACGTGCCACGGGTACCTCGCTCGTTGCGATACTCGGGCTCGACCGACAGCTGCAACGACGGCGAGGGTCTGATCGACAAGACAGCACTATACCGCCAGGTCTTGTCCCCAAGCTCGTTCGACTGATAGCGGCCGTTTGCGCTCCATTGGGTCTCGGAACCAGCCCGGTTACGCAGAGACCAGTTCACATTCCACCCGAGCGGTACACCCATGACGGGACCACCCCGAGTCAGCTGGGCGTCTTGACCTCGAAAATACCTGGTCACGTCAACGCGAGTCCGCCAGAAATTGAGAAACGTGAAACTGTTGTCACTCATTAGGTTGTACCGAACACCCAAGTCGCGGTCAAAGTAGTTGTAGGATGAAAGTTGGGCCGCAACCGAATAAGCGCGGAACACCCGCCCAGGAACTGTCTCACGATAGGTCACCCTGTATCGCCCCGCCACGTCGCCGGCGAAGTTCAGTCGACCGAAGTCGCTCGGCTCGAACTCGGGTGACTCGATCATGAGGTTCACACGCCACAACCAATGCGTCCCAGCGATCTTGTTGAGCGTCCCGGTCACCTGTGTACCGTCCATCGACCGGCGCATCGGGTCGAATCTGATCGTCGGCTGATCGATCCTCTGCAACAAGTGTGAATTTCGCTGTTGGTAACCGGCAATCGCCGGCGCTTCCCCATCGATGTGTGTGATGCCGACGTTAAAACGGGCCTCGTATGTCTGATCGGCAAACCGCAGGCGGGTGTCAGCACCAGCCGTGATTGCGTTCCGACTGAGAAGGACTGCGAGCGGATCGTCAGGAGACAGGCTGCGATGCACGGCAGTGAGATGGGCACCGATTGTCGACCCCTGGTCGCCAATTTCCTGAATGACGCGCGCCACGCCCCAGGCGGTCCGCGGCGTGACCCGAACATCTGTCTGCTGCTCACCAGTTGAGGTGCGAGCGAACTCCTCGTCGGTGACGGCCGCCAGTAAACCGAGTGACGTGCCAGACGAGAAACGGCCGGTCAATTTCGCTGCGCCGAGAATCGTCGCCGTACTTGGATAGTCAATAAAATCTCCAGACGCCGGTCCTACCGGACGAGCCCCAATTCTTCGCGAGTTGTAGTAGTTGCCAGTACCGGCTGTCAAAACATTGTTCCCCTCAAGGAAAAATGGTCGACGTTCTGGAAAGATTGTTTCGAACACAGTCAGGTTGACTTCGGCCGGGTCCGCATCGATCTGGCCGAAGTCCGGGTTCGCCGTCAAATCGAGCGTCAGGTTGGACCCAAAGCCATACTTCAAGTCGGCGCCCACGCGGCCTCTCAGATTCCTGCCGTCATTGAACGGATCGGATAGGTTTCGGTTGCCGGTGGTCCGTGTCGATCCGGCCACGTATGGCGATATCTCGATACGGCCGGGTCGGGGAAGCCCGCTGATGCCACGAAGCTCACCGAAGCGGGACGCCCAGCCGCTTTCGGTTCGTCTGACGAGTGCCCAATAGTTCTCCTCGTCTCGCGACGGCACCGCGCGCTTGACGTTTAAGCCCCATACCTGGTCGTTTCCAGCGTTGAAACGTAACTGCGAAAACGGGATCCATAACTCGGCGGTCCAGCTGGTATCGGAGGAAGCAACCCTTGCCTGCCAGACTGGGTCATAGTCCCAGTCCTCGTTCCTCTCGTCATCCGTCGGATGGTAGTGGTCAAGTCGAGCGCCGGCTGCTGTCACCCCAAACATGTAGGCGGTGCGACGATCGAGATATGTGTCGAGTTCGACCTGGAGATACTCTACCTGCTCAGCATCGTCGCGCCGGCCGAGCGAGGATTGAACCCTCGCCGAACTGAACATACGGGCACCGATGTACAAAGCTGAGTCATCGTAGGCGAATCGCACCTCGAGCCGATCGGTTGGTACGGTGCCTTCGTTCGGCTCCCGCTGGAGAAAATCGCTGATCGGGGCCACCGTCTGCCAAATCGCCTCATCGAGGCGACCGTCGATACGAACGGCTCCCTCCGGAACTCGTACAGCCTCCGCTTGCTTAGTAAGACCACGAGTACCCTGGCCATAGACAACGGCAAGCGTCTGGTCGGTCACAGAACAGAAAGCGCAGAGAATCAGACCCAGTCGGATTGGCGTGCGGGTGCCACGCCAGGTCCGGGGGGACTGGGCCCTGACAGTATTACAGTCCATGGACAAGAATTGGTCCGCTCATCAAGATCCCAACGTCGAGTAGCCCGAGACCGGGCAGCGCGGGCCACAACACCAGCTGACGCCGAAGCGCCTTCAAGCGATCGGCGATACGACTTATCACGGGGACTTCTCTCTTCAACGGTAGTCAACAATCAGCGCGCCGTCCTTGACGACCACCACGATGTTCTGCAACGCGTCGAAGTCAACCAGCGGATCGCCCTCGACTATCAATAGGTCAGCGCGCTTCCCGACCTCGATCGTGCCCAGTTCCCCAGAACGCCCGAGATAGGCAGCGCCGTTCACGGTGAGTGCCGCCAGCACCTGCTGGGGCGTCAGCGACGCTTGGAGAAGCGACTCTATCTCGGCAGCCAGCGCAACTTTCACCGGCCGATCTCCGCTGTTATCGGTACCGAAGGCGACCGGCGCGCCGCTCCCGGCCAGCGCTGCGACGTTGACCTTCCGCGGTTCGAACATGGGGCTCTCTGGCCGTCCCCAGAAGGGACCCGAACTCGAGATGGTCGTGGCAACCGCAACGTCTGCGTCCGCTACTCGATCCAGGAGTGCATCAGACATCAGCGCCTGCGGTGTGTGAACGAACCGTGACACACCGGCGCCAAGCGCATCACCGATATCCTCCGGCCGTAACGTGTCCATCATCACCGGAAGGTCATACGCATTCGCACGGTCAACGATGGCCCGAAGAAAACCTGGACCAAATCCAGGACCGTCCCCCGTAGAGTCGTAGACCACCTGGACACCATCGGCTCCGGACTGGGCGATACGATCGACAGCCTCTCGGGCCTGCTGTGCATCGTCCACTTCCTCCGCGATGTGTTCCCAGCACCACGGATGGTCGGTGCAGACCGTGTTAGAGGGTCGGCCACCAGGAGTAGTGAGCAGCGGACCGAGAATGAAGAGTCGTGGGCCTCGAACAGCTCCGCTGTTGACCCGAGTCTTCGCATCGGCCACAGCCGGCCAGAAGTCACCATTCGAGAGAACTGAAGTGAATCCGGCGGCCAGGTACTCGTCGAGTAGGGCTGGTAGCGTCTCCTCCAGATATGCCGTCATGGCCAGGTCACTGTCGACCAGCGGTGGTTTTGAAAGGAGGTGCACGTGGGTGTCAATCAAGCCGGGCAAAACGGTGTACCGATCACCCCTGATGACCGTCGTGGCAGTTCGTTCGGTGCCTCCGGCCACGATCTCCTGAATACGACCGTCCGACACAACAATCGAGGCTCGTTCCAGCACATCTCCTATCACGGTCACGACCCGAGCATCCAGGATTAGAAGATCGGCCGAAGGGAACGTCGGTGCCGCACAACCGCCGGCCGCGGCAAGAACGACCGCCGCGATAACACGTAGACAGGTCCCAGGAAACTGTGCCATCGTTCGCTTCAAAGCGTGCCGATCTGGCCCACGTCAACGACGCGAGTCGCCCATCGACGAGTGCGTGCTTCCGGGCCATTGCGTGACTTCGATCATCTGTGTCTGCCACAGACCGATCCATAGACTACTGGCGGCGTATACTAGCACGCAGGTGTCATCACTGGGACTCCGGTCGGTCTCCAGACTTGGCTGACATGGGACGGTGCAATGTTTAGACCTTCTCGAAGGGAGAAAATGATGGGAATGTCATTCGGAACGTGGCCCGCAACGTCTTTTGTGTCAATTTTTTTCGTCGCCCTATCTGGGATTGCAGGTGCTCAGGACGAGGCCCCGCAGGGCGTGCGTAATTACACCCGAGTCGACGCTACGGTCGCCTGCGGGGGTGCAACCCCGCCGGAGGCTATGGTCGACCTGAAGCGACTCGGGTTCACCGCAGTGATCAACTTCCGTACGTCCCAGGAGGAAGGCGCCAACATCGAAGCGAGCCAGACCGCGGCCGCTGACGCCGGCCTGAAGTACTTTCATATTCCATTTCGAGCTCCGAGCCCTGAAGTCGCCGAGGAGTTCCTGGGTGTTGTGGCCGACCCCTCAAACCAGCCGGTGTATATCCACTGCGGGTCCGCGAATCGAGTCGGCGCCATGTGGTTCATCAAGCGTGTTAAGCAGGACGGATGGAACGATGTACGGGCGATGCAGGAAGCCGAAACGATCGGTCTCCGGAGCGAAGCGCTCAAGGAATTTGCGCGCACCTACGTCGCGCAGTAGTCCGTCACTCGCGGCGCGCGACCAACGTGCGTCGGATTCAGCATCCCTTTGCGGTCGTCGTTCGCTCGACCAGCATACCGAACCAAGGCCTGAGCCGCGTGCCCACAACGCTACCCATAAAGGCTGACACCAGCCAGAGCCACCCGTGTAGTGACCCGGACGCAACTCCGCTGAAGTAGGCCCCAATGTTGCACCCATAGGCGAGACGGGCCCCGTATCCGAGTAGCAGGCCGCCCCCGACCGCAGCAACCAGCGACCGCCTCGATACCGACCACACCGGTTTAAAACGCCCTGCCAGACCAGATGCCATCAACGCGCCGAGCAAGATCCCAAAGTTCATCACCGACGTCGTGTCCGTCAGGACACTGCCGGCCAGTGACGTCTGCCTGGCCGGAGCCGACCAGTAGGCCCAAGCGGCCGGCTCGAAACCGATAGTAGCCGCCGCCTTCGAGCCCCACAGCGCAAATCCAGACGTGATTCCCCACGGCCGGCCAGCCAAGGCCAGCGTTGCGAAGTTCGCGAGAGCGAGACCGACCGCGCCAGCCACATAGGGCCAGGGGCCCCTCATGAGACGAGTCCAACCATGACGGTTTGTATCTAGCACCGGGAGAGGTCGTCCATGACGTTGTCGTTCAAGAGCGACCGTCACCAGCGCAATGACACCAACCAGGGTAAGGCTTACACCGAGAGCCACCCATGGACCGAGCCTATCGACGAGGGAAACCGCCTCCAGCTGTGGTAACGACTGCCACCACGGTGCGTGCGCCGCACCGACTACTGAGCCAACAATGAAGCCAGCAAGCGTGACGAACATCCTAGTGTTCCCCCCACCGACCGTAAAGAGCGTGCCCGAGGCGCAACCACCGCCCAGTTGCATCCCGATGCCAAAGAGAAAGGCACCAATGACCACGGCTGTGCCCAACGGGTTGACGTTGCCTCGGATTGTCTCAGTAAACAGCGGTGTCCCGGACGCCAGTACCGGGAAAAATAGGGCACAGGTGATGGCGAGTAACAACATCTGCCCGCGAAGTCCGGCACCCCGGCGATCACTAATGAACACGCGCCAGGACGACGTAAAGCCGAACGCCGCGTGATAGAGAAAAAGCCCCAAGATCCCGCCAACGAGAAAAAGAGCACCGTGACGCCAGTGAACAAGGCGGCTGAAATAGACACTGCCAGCAGTAAGGAGAATAAGAGCCGTCGAGACGACGCGGACATTGACTACCGACGGGAGGGTCGCGGCCGCGCCGCTCGGAACGTCCACGGCCCTGGATGCGTTCATCATGATGTGCTCTGCCCCACGACTACGGTACTCGGGTCGGTAGCAAAAGGGCTACGGGAGCCCGTACGCGGCGACCGTGTCAGTAGCGGCGATGACAACGTATTGCCGACCGTCACGGCCTTGATACGTCATCGGGTTTGCATTGCCTCTCTGCTCGAGTCGGTCGACCCACAACTCTTGACCAGTTGCCGCCTCCACCGCACGAAAACGGTTGTCGTCTGTTGCAGCCACAAACAGCAAACCACTCGCGGTGACGATGACACCGGCGCGACCCGGCCGCCCTGTGTTCTGTTTGTCGTCGGGAAGCTGCTCGGTGATACCAAGCGGCCGCTCCCAGGCGACGTTCCCGGTAGAAGCATCGATCGCCATCAGCCGACCCCAGGGCGGTTTTTGACACGGCAGACGTCCTCCCCCCACCTCGACATCGAAGGTATTGGGACGAGGACCAGTCCGCCGATAGGGTACCGGCGAATCGTCGTCGCTATCTTCCAACCAGCCAAACGAACCGAGATCCTGGCTAAAGATGAACAGACGTCTCGAACCGGGATCGAACGCGGCACCACCCCAGTTCGGGCCACCTACGAGACCTGGAAACAAAAGCGTACTCCGCGGTGAAGCCCCCTCAGCACGGTAAACCCATGGGGTAAACGGCCCGGCGTTGTAGAGCTCACCATGGGTCTCGACCAGCTCAGCGCACGCCATCGCGTGTTCGGCTGTCGTGTCAGCGGCGCCCACTAAATCGTCCGAGGTATAGCTCACACGCGCGACGGGTGGCGGTTTCACCGGTATCGGTTGTGTGAGGGACGTCATCTCGCCAGGCACCTCGCTCTGAGCGACCGCGCGTTCCTCAACACCGAAAACCGGCTGCCCGGTCTCACGGTTCAAGATATACAAATAGCCAGACTTCGTTGTAACGCCCAGCGCTGGAACCGGACCGGACTCATCCGCGATGTCGAATAGCACTGGTGGAGCCGGTGGGTCGGCGTCCCATAAATCGTGGTGAATAGTCTGAAAATGCCAGCGATACTCACCGGTCTGAATATTCACCGCAACGACCGAATTCCCAAACAGATTGGCACCCTTTCGGTCGCCACCGTACGCGCCAGGGACAGGTGACGCCAAGGGTAGATATAACAGGTCCCTGGTGTCGTCCATTGTGAAGTAGAACGGCCACGCGTTGACACCGAGACGCCCCCGCCAGCTATCACCTTCCCATGTATCGTGCCCGACAGATCCTGGCTGAGGCACAGAGCTGAACTCCCACAATTTGGCACCGGTTCGGGCATCAAACGCACGGGCATTCCCGATGCCACCGATCGCGCCTCGCGGTGTGTTCGCGCCAACCACCACGACATTATCGTAGACGAGAGGCACCGAGTTGTATGGCACCACCATGTCTACTTCGCCCGCCGTCCCGAACTCTGGTACGACGTTTCCAGTCGTCGCATCGAGCGCGACGAGGCGTTGTCCAGCCGTGAAGATCACGCGGGCCGGAGTGCCGTCGGCACCGGGCCAGTACGCCACCCCGCGACGCGATGGAGCACCGTCAGGGACGGCATACCGCCAGAGCTCTAGGCCGCTTTCTGGCTCCAGAGCCACCACCCGGTCGGCGGCCGGAAGATACATCACATTGTTGACGACGATCGGCGTTATCTGCGAGTTGGGCCCTCTCGAACCGGCACGGTCATCGGCCTCAGTCGCGGTCGGCTCAGGCTGAAGCGAGTATGTCCAGTGACGGGTCAGATTTGACACATTCGCCGGAGTGATCTCGGCGAGCGGCGAGTAGCCGGTCCCAGCCAGGTCACCCCGATACATCGGCCAATCGGTTCGGATCGCCGGAGTGATCGGATCGAGCGTTTCAGGAGCGCCACCGCACTGTGCGAACAACACAATACCGAACGCGACCATGAAGAGTCGTGTCAACAACATCAGACGCATGAACTCAGTATCCCTCTAACTCCGGAAACCGTTCGTCGTCCGGCAGCGGCTGGACACCGAACGCGTTGAGCGTCATCGAAACCCTTCTATACCGAGCCGCGGTCCAGGCGATGCTCATCATCTGATGTGTGTCATACCGCTCCGACAGAGCCTGCCATGTCTTATCCGAAATCGTGGTGTCGCGAAACATCTCGTCGGCCGCATCGACGAGAGCAAGCTCGTTCGCATTCCACCCGATCGCATCGGCACCCTGTGCGATCCAGACTGGATCGAGTCCGTGGTCACGTGCGCGACCCACGCTTCCGACATGCTTCGCCCACTCGTAAACCGCCTGCGCATTCCACCCTGTCCGTAATATTAGAAGTTCGCGATCGTGTGGAACCAGCCGTGAGTGCTCAGGGTTCAGCACGTAACCTTCGTTCATGTACCACCCGTCGGCAAGCGCCGGGTGTCGACGAAGGGTCCGCGTCACCCTGAGTCCATCGCCGTCCACCGGATCGATACGCGGTGTAGTAAGTGGCGGGTCGGGGTCTGGGACGACCACGCGGTAGCCAACCGACGTCGTCGGCAAACGTGCTGTCAGGTCATCGTCCGGTTGAATACCAAGAGCATTAAACAGGATCGACTGAGCCGTGATATCGGCAACCGTCACGACAGCATCCGCCAAATTGTAGAGGTCGTACTCGTCAGAGAGCCGGTTCCACGTTGCATCGGTGATCGATGAGTTCCGAAAGAGTTCGTCCGCCAATCCGATCAGAGCAGCCTCAAACTCGCTCCAGCTCTCGCCCGGTCCTTGAGCAACACGGAGCACCTCGTCTTCGGTCAGCTCGCCTCGGCTCGCATACGTCGTCCAGTGGTTCGCGCTCTGGGTGAGCCAGGCAGTCCGCAGGATCAAAATCGCACGATGCCGCGGCGACAGCGTCGAGTCATCGGCGAGATAGGTCAGCAACGGCAGTAGACGGTTGGCGAGCGCAGGCACACGGACGAGCGTGCGGAGAGCATTACCCGGATTGCCGTCAGGTGCATACCGCTCAACGAGCGCACGCTGCTCCGCGGTCCATTCCGACTCGGGGAGCGGGGCGACGCGCGGTGCCGTCAGCCGGTCCATCGTGAGAATGTTGCCCGGCGGGTCCGTGATCGCGCGAGCCGGTTCAATGCGAAGCAAGACACCATCAGCTTCATCGGTCAGAACATAGAGGAATCCATCAAGGCCTTGTCGAACGTCTCGGATTCTTTGCTTGAGCTCCGTGAGTAACCATTCCCGCCTGATTTCTTGACCCTGCCGGTTGAAAATAATTCGTTCGACGTGCCCGGTTCGGCCAGGCATCCGATTTCGCATCGCACCGACAAACAGGTTGCCTTGCCACGCCGGGAAATGTTCGCCGGTGTAGAACGTCAACCCAGAGGGGCCGATCGATGGCCACCAGAGGATTTCCGGGGCCTCGAACTCCTCCAGCCACGGGATCGCACTCACGGGAACACCCGAATACTCACGGCTGTACGACGCAATCGGCCAGCCGTAGTTGGCACCGCTCTTGACGATATTTGCCTCATCGCCACCCTGTGGCCCGTTTTCCGTCGCCCAAAGATCGCCGGTTTCTGGATGGAAGGTCAGACCAAGTTGGTTCCGATGACCCAACGAATAGATTTCCGGCAGGTAGGCCGTGTCACCGACAAAGGGATTGTCGTCTGGCGCCGTTCCATCGTCATTCAGTCGTAGCAGCTTCCCGAAATGCATCATCGGGTCCTGGGCAATATCGCCTGTTGAAGCGAATCTGTAGGCACCTCCCAGTGTCATAAAAAGTGTCCCGTCGGGTGCGAAGAGAAGTCTTGATGCCGCCACACCACGGTCTACACCGTCCGCGACAAAGATGTCGCGAACCTCCGTGAGGGCACCGGCGTCCAGACGGCCCCTAGCCAGCGCTACTGTCGCACCACTCTCACCATCGCGCTCCACGGCTTTGGAGTAGGTCAGATAGACCAGGCTGTCGTCGTCCGGGTGGAGCGCGATGTCCATCAGACCCGCGCGCCGCGTCTCCGCGTGGACTTCCGGGACACCGGGAACGGGGCGCTCGAGGAGTTGCCCGTTCCGCACCACACGCAGAGTCCCTTTGTCGCGCTCGGTGATTAGGATGTCCCCGTTCTGCCTGAACGCCATCCCCCACGGATGGCTGAGACCACGGACGACCGGCACCACCCGAATGCGGGCAATGTCATCACGGTCATCGAACGTAGTTTGGAGCACAACGGGTCGGTCCGGCGGCGGCAAGGTCGGACCACCCAGTCGAGTCTGAGCAGACGCCAATACTCCTGCACATACGAGCGAAAGAACGAACAGATACACCGTGCGACATGCTTGTGACGAATAGCTCATTTGTCCTCCGTAAGAGTGACCGACAATCTACCGCAAAGGAGGCCAAAAACCCAGCGCCAAGCACGCTTTGGTTCCGGTTCTTCTTGGAATACTGCAGCCGAAAACGAAGGTGCTAAGGAACACGAACGACGCCAACACCATACTGGTATACAAGCCGAGCACCGCGTTCGGCGGTCATGGTCAGAAGAATCATCCCGCAAGCTCCAGCGATCAGAAAGATCCCGCGCACCCCACGATGCCCTCGTGACAACTGCACCCTGCTCAGCAGTCGAGCACCAGTCAAGGCAACAAAGTACACGCCTGTCCACATTGCCAAACCCCAGTGCTCCCAGACAAGTGCGTGGGCCATGCCCGGGGTGAATACCGTTTCGGCCGCATCTCTCCCCGAAAGATACGTCACCAGGAGCAACATCACTCCAAGCGCATAGAAACAGGTGGCTCGGCGAGTGAGCGATGCGCCCTTGCTAAACACACCGAGGAAATCGATCACGACCGCAGTCGCCAAAAGAGCAATCGGAAAATGAACGAGGACCGGATGCAGGTTGGGCGCCCAGTCAAAAAGCCACGCTCGACCGAATGGCATCAGGGGGTAACTCGCCAAGCCGAGAACTGTGGCCACGTCTTCAGTTCATCAATCGCCCACTCATTCGTCTCCTCGACATGACAACTCGTGCACGGATTCGGCATGCCGTACCGCTCGGTCATCGTTGGTGAAATGAACGCAAAGGTATGGCTTCTGACATTCACGCTGCCAACCGTGCGTGCTATCTGCGGCATATGGCAGGCGACGCACTGACTACCCTCTGAATCCTCCGCATGTCGAGTATGCTGTTCGAGCGATACGGCAGGACCCGGCTGCAGCTGTGGATTATGGCAGCTGAGGCAACCCTCGTTGCCCGGAGCGATCACGTCGGCGTCGAATTCCGTCCCGTGGACATCGTGGCACGCCGAACAGGTGACACCCTTCACATACATCTGACTCTGGACATAATCATTTCCTTGCATCCGATTCTTATGTGCTGACCCGTCCGGCCAGTGCGTGAAGCTCTCCTCGCCGAGATGATGCTCGTCAAGCCGCCAGTAGTCACTGAGTCGAGAACCCGGCCGATACCCAACGGGCCAGTCGTAGTACAACCCGCCCAAGGGATTGATACGTGGCTGACCCTGGGAGTGGCATTGGATGCAAATGTCGGTCGCCTGAAGAGAATCGAGAACGGCGGGATTCACGATGTTGCCGTTAACCGGTTCCGAGAGATGCTGTTCACCCGGACCATGGCAGGCTTCACACCCGACGTTCCACTCTGTTGGCGTCTTTGTCTCGATGTCGTAGTTGACCGAGTGACACCCGTCACACAATGGTCCCGTGGGGCGTTGCATTTGATCGTCCGGGTAGAAGTCAGCCCACCAGTCGGCGCCAGGCTGCGGATGATATCGTCGCCACTCGCGGTTGCGAACGTCCCATTGAGCGGGAAACACAAAGAGGTCGTCCCCGATTCGCGTGAAGTAACGCTGCTTCCACTTACTCCCATAGGTGAACGCAACATCAGTCGGACGAAACGTGACGAGTGGATTCTCGGTGTCAAAATCGGCCAAAATCGCCAATGGTCGTTCGCGTGGATCCTGAAGCACGTTGGCCATCAGCGTGTCCTGCCACCTCGTATATATGTCGAGATGACAGTCCCTGCAAGTAGACGACCCAACGAATGCTCCGGTGGTATCCTGCACAGCGGATGGAGTCCGCTCGGGGGAGCACCCGGCCGAGAAGAGTAGCACCAGCAGTGTCGGAAGGACGAGTCCTGACTGCCCGCTCGCGCGGTTGGAAACCGTCGGCATACAGCGCATCCTACCATTCGCACGACAACGACCTGGACGGGCGCCGAAATAGGCGCCTACGAGCCAGGTGCGTAGGGGTCATTGCCCTGGCAATCGTAAGCACGGTAGCGCCACCGGCGGTTGGCCAGGAAACTGAGGGGCGTTGTTTCGTCCTGTGCGCCCCCGATGTCAAAATCGAGCCAACGCTAACGTTCGAACCGATCTTCAGGCGTCCGAGTATCGAAATGCTTGAGGACGGAGAAGTGCTGGGTACCGGACAACCCGAGACCGAGACCGTGTTCGAGCTGATCCTAGCTGTTGGAATCCCCACTCAGATTCCGCGAATCGGATTTACCGCCGAAACGATCTTTATTCCGTCAGGAGACGCCAGCACCAATCCGTTCACCGGAGGGACGGCCGACGAACTTGGACGAACGTTTTTGCGTGGCAACGAGATCGAGGTCGAGCTCGAGTTAAACCTTGGAATACTGGAACCAGAACAGACCGGTGGCTGGATTGAATCCCACTTCGACATCGTTGACAAAATCAGCGCGGCAAAGCGGCCCAGCGACACAAGTGCCTACACCCACAAGCTGAACTTCGAGTGGGACACGGCGTTACTCGTCTTTAAATGGCTGCCCGAAGGTCACTGGCTCCGCCACGTCGAAATAGAAGGGTCACTGGACTATGTGGCGACTGGGCTGCCGAGACGAGGTGACGTAATCGGCGGTAGCGAGCGTTTTCTCGACAACGACAGCCCCTGGTCGTTTTCCCTCGTGGTCGTGTTTCCACTTGCACCGCTTGTTCCCTGAGAACGCGGCGTGGTCGTCATGTCCTCAAGGTCGGTAACGGTTCACCCGAAGGAATGAATTCTAGGGCAATTCCGTTATTACACCACCGCTTGCCGGTCGGAGGCGGACCATCTGAGAACACATGGCCCTGATGGCCGCCACACCGAACACAGTGATACTCGGTGCGAGGAATGATGAGCTTCCAGTCTCGTTTGGTCTCCAGTCGACTCTCGATCGGCGCAAAAAAACTAGGCCAGCCGGTGCCGCTCTCATACTTTGTGCCCGCATCGAACAGTGGCAAATAACACGCCGCGCAGATGTAGTGGCCGGGCCGGGTTTCATCATTCAGAGGGCTACTGTTAGGACGCTCAGTCGCCTCGTTGAACAGGACTGCATAGCTGTCCCCCGGAAGTAACCTCTTCCAATCTGAAAGCGGCTTCTTGAGTACAGCGAATGTTTGGCCAAAAGCGTGAACTGGTATCAGACCAGATCGGCTTCGGCCAGGCACGGCGATAGAAAGTCCTGCCCTGACGGTTCGTAGCCAAAAGGGCGCGATCACGACGGAACTCAGGATCCAGAACAGATGCCTGCGTGTCACTTCGACCTCCTGTTTGCTGAGCGCATTAGTCTTCCCGGTAGACAACGAACACTTGTGCATTCAATACAGTTCGATGTTCCAGAGCCATCAGAGGTTCAGCCACAATGTCACAGTCCTCGAAAGTGGCCTAACCAATTCGTGCTAAGTTCAGCTCTGTGCCCTCCGGATCAGAAGGTCCCCCGCGACACATCGACCTGGAACGCCGAGAGGACCGCTTTATTATCTACGTTCGCGACACAAGGGAGCTGATCGAAGCGCTCAGCACACACACCCGCCAGCTCACCTTCCCGAACACACCCGTCACCAGGACCGTCTATTTCGGGGATGTAACACGAGGACTCCCTCCTGGCCTGTCGATCAAGGCCCGCTCGTATGAACGTGAACGGCTCCCCGGACGATGGGATCTCGTGTCGGACTCGAGGTTCGAGTTTCTCGAGATCAAGCGAACGGTAGAAGTAAGCCAGACGCCGACACCATCACAGCACCGACGCACAGACCGCGCGAAAAGCAGGTCCGAGAAAACCCGTGACACGATGGTCGAGATCCTCAAACTCTCGGGATCGATCCTTGGCCACTCGACATACAAATCGAAAAACCGCAAGCCTCGCATCAATCTCACAGACCTCATGCGAGTGATCGGAAACCCGAAATCTACCCGCAAGACAATCGACGAAGAACTCTATATCCACCTGCTTGAAACCGTTGGTCCGTTTGAGGACTTTAGATGGCTCCCGGTGATCGGTACCGAGTACGAGCGGACTCACTTCGTCACGCTCGATGATCAATACAAGGACGTGTTCCGCGCCACCCTGGATACTCGCGTCACACACTATGCGTTCGACACGAATGGCAACGAGCATGTCGGCGTACCGGTCGGCACCGAGGACTTCTCGCGCTTCGAGATCAAACTGGACGAGGCACGCCTCACTAACACGGAGCTTGGCAACTGGCTGGACCAAACGATCGTCAAATTTCGCGCGTTCAGGATCCCTTCTAAGAAATACCGGGGCATGACGCTCCGCTCGATGTACCAGACCAGGCGTGAGGGACTGCGGAATGAGCTCCCAGGGTTTCGTGTCTACGCGGAGTTCGCGAGCCGCCCAGTCCGGTATCGAGACCATGAGCACTATGTCAACCTCGCTCGATACATTCAGAGCTCCAAAACTTTTGGCCTCTATCACGATGAGCCACACCTGTTGGAACAACACGAGCACTATGTACAGGGAACCCACAAAGGCCTGTCACTCAAGATTAGCGGTAGTCAACTTGACTACTGGAGGGATCGGAAACCGATCGCAGAGACACCGATCGAGATCTTCCGAGAAGACGCCCAGCCGGTGACGAGCGTGCCGCTTACGTCACGACAGGATTTCGACAAGGCGACCGGTGTGGCAAAGATGAAGAACCGGCAATCGCACTACATCCGCTCGCGCTGGTTCCTAGTGGAACACCGGCGCTCGGGGCGAGTCTATAAGGTCGGTCTCGAACGGCGTATCCGCGGCGGAGAGCGGCCCAACTACTTCGTAACCGTCGAGTACGTAGGGCGTGCACGTGGGCGTCCACTCTTTGACCGAACGCCGATCATGAAGGATCTTGCGGCGCTGTTCCGTTTTCTGCGCCGTGACCCGCTGCTGAAACCATCCTAGAAGTAACAAATCGATGGAGTATCCAAGCTCTAAGCACGATCCGGCGGCCCTCCTGCCTTCGTGCCGGCTAGGCTGGCGCCCCGCACGTCTCACATATGTGTCCGGAGTCGGAAGCCACGGGCTACCGTTCACGGAACGTGATGAGGCCTTTGGTGGGGTCGTAGGGCGAGACGCCGACCTTGACGCGGTCGCCCGGAACGACCTTGATCCGGAACCGTCTCATCCGACCGCTTAGCTGTGCCAGTACCTCGTGTCCCGGATCGCACTTAACCCGATACAGGCCTCCGCTGTGCACGGCCGTGACCAGCCCCTGCAGACTGATCAGATCGTCCTTTGCCACATCCACTCCTCTCGGATTACTCGCCGGTCAATGACGAAAACCAGCGCTCCCCTCCTTAACCACAACCACGATGATCGTGTCGATCGCATATCTTGTCCCCGTGGCTCAAGACTCACAACGGGCGTGTGCCGTCAGGATTTGGCTGGAAGTCCGCGTCATGGAGATTGAAAAGAGCTTTGGTGAGGTCTGTGGGCCTTCGGCTCGGCAAAACGCCGAGGTCAGCGGCAGGTCTCAAAAAAGCGTAATACAAACAGCTTACACGATTCAGGGCACAGAGACCTTCCTGTAGGTCTAGTCGCCCACATTGACCACACTTCGGTGCACGCTCGACTATCTCCGAAGGTAGCGGAGAGCCGATCGAGCGCCGTCTATGGAAGCGCTCATGATGCCACCAACGTAGCCGGCACCCTCACCGATGAGGCACACGACGCGCCCCTGATCGTAGACAGGGCCCGCTCTATAACCCGGCAGGTTCCGACTTTCGGAACCTCGACAAACTTCCCCGCGCGCACCGCACCGTCAAAGACGACACCGTGAAATGTCGAGTCGACGACCAGGTCAGCGTGAACGATGAAGCGTAGGCAACGTCCCTTCCCGCGGCGGCGAACATCGACAGCCCGAAGAGCAATCCGTAGGCCGCGAACCTGCTCAGGATCGATACCAGCGGCCGAGGTGGCACGACCGCGTAGTACGGCTCTCGAGCTCCTCCGGGTCCATCTCAATGTTGAGCACGCGCCACGCGCGCAGGCCTGGTCATGCCTCACAACCTTTTCCGGAGACCACCCAGTCGACGTGTTTATTGGACGAAGATCTCTATGATGTCCACCGCCGAGGACCCCGTATTTCGGAACCCATGACGAGTTCCAGCGTCCAAGTAGACGGGCTGCCACGGCGACAGAGCTACCGAATCGGCGCCTTCGCGATCAAAGGTCATCGGGCCTGAAATCGGCACAAAGATGTGAAAGTCGACATTATCGTGCGCGTGAATCACACGTCTTCCGCCGGGCTCCACCACGACTCGCAGTATCCGAACTTCCGACTGGTTACGGATTACCGCGTTGCTGATCCCGATGTTTCCAGCTGCCGTTAGGGCACGCAGGGGCGTGGAGTAATCACCCGTGACCACGTCGGTCTGGGCCGAGGGAGCTCCCAGCGAGAGCGTTACGAGTACGAGAGCGAGAACAATATATCGTCGCATCAATTCCTCCCTGAGGGCCGCGGCCATGGCAGCGTACGGAACGCGACTCCAAGCAACGGCAGACAAGTCCCTCTGGCTTCTGACGTTAGTCCCATTACGGGATAGGTTGCAACTGAAGCGGCAGGGCTTCGGCGGTCCGATCCTCGCTAACGTTTCCGGTCGTCAGCGTTGTATCCGACTAGTTCAACCGCTCACTCTTGATCGCTCTACCTGGGAAGACGCCTTCTATGAGCTCGCCGTTGCGAACGACAAATGTGCCGGACACAAGCACATGCACGATTCCTTCTGACGGAATGTCCCCCTGTTCGTACGTGGAGCGGTCCAAGACCGTGTCCGGATCGAAGAGCGTGATGTCAGCATCGGCACCGAGCCGGATGCGCCCCTTATTGCGCATGACCGGCGCGATCTGTTCCAAACGCTGCGCTGGGAGCAACGTCATCTTCTTCAAGGCATCCATAAGGCCAATTGTCTGTTGGTCGCGCGAGTAGTGGCCCAAGATGCGAGAGTACGTGCCAGCCCCACGTGGATGCGCCGGGCCGTACAAGAAAGGAATGCCGTCGCTCGCTACCATAACGTCGGGTTGCGCGACGATCCAGGCATTCGTCTCCTCGCTGCGACCACCGCTGATGACCCAGCCGCCTTCTTCCCGATACCGCGCGAAGCTTTCTGCGGTGAGACGCTCGCCGGTTGCTGGCCATAGCAGCCTGGCGAAGTCGGCATCGTCCCGACCCTCCCAATTGTCGTACGAGGCCGATTCAATACGCGTCGACCCAGCGGTATAGGGATAGGCTTCGGTCGTAATGTCAATACCGCGGTCGCGTGCGCCACGGATAAGAGACAAGACAGTGGGAGCTAACTCGCCGGCGCTGCTGTTTAGGTGCACGAAGTGCAGCGAGGCTCCGGTCGCAGCAGCGTTCGCGATGCCTTCCTGAAAGGCACCGAGGGTGCCGCCCGAGCTGGAGCTACGCGTATGCAGAAAAAGGGGAACGTCTTGTTCGCTCGCTAACTCGAAGATCTCAAAAATCTCCGACCGCGACGCACCCGGTGTGTAGGTGATGCCCAGGCCGAAACCGAGACCCCCTTCATCCAGTCCGCGGTCCATGAGCTCTTTCAGTCGGGTGCGCTCTTCTTCGGTTGTGTCCTTGTTCTCAAAATCCGAAAACGTTACGAGGTCCGTGCGCTCCGGACTGAGCGTCGCCCAACTACCGAGATCCGCGTCGTGGAAAAGCTTCAGCCGAGCGCCCAGATGGCCAACCGAGGCGCCGTAATGGATGACCGCATCGCCTTCGCGAGACGCGATCCAATCGGCGACCGGGTACACGCCGAGCTCAAGTTCGAGAGCGGTGGTGACACCGTCCAGCGCTTGGAGACGGTTACTGACAGCGTCCTGTCCATGTGCGTGTAGATCGATAAAACCTGGAGCGAGTACCAGACCGTTTGCGTCGACGACCTCGGGTGCCTCGAGCGGGGTCTCAGAGATGGCTACGATCGTGCCGCCAGTGATGCCGACGTGACGCACCGCGTCGAGCCCAGACTCCGGATCCATGACACGAACGTCCTGGAAGACGAGTTCAGGGGCTTCAGGAGGTGCCTCGGGCGGTGATACCCCAGGCTGGCACGCGCTAAGTGCACTAACCGCAAGCAGTGAACAAAGGAACCCGTCGCGATGTCGCATGATTTATCTCCCGAGTTTGAGGATCGGCCCCTGCGCGATCCGAAGAGACAGCATCGACCCTTGGACCAGTTTTAGCACCAACGCACGTGTGTGCTCATTCTATGCGCAAGCCTTGGCTAACCCAACAACCTGCCTAGGATTGCGGTGAAGCGTGCGTAGGATTAAACCTCTTCGTGACTATTTCGGTTTTACTGGACACGATGCCGATCTGATCGCAACCTACGTAAAAGGATTACGACTGTGTCAAAGGACACCCATCGGGCAGTCGAAATACTCCTCAAGAAATCACGTCGAGTCGCCGTACTCACGCAACCAGCTCGCGTCGAAAAGCAAGAAACACATTGCCCAACAAGGGCACCTACAAGAGGTGTCGGAAAAAGAAAGAAGATCGGGCAACGCCGAGAAACGAGAATTTGATTAGTCTCATGTGCGAAGAATTGGTACTTAGGCCGGAACTCCTAAACAAGCTGCGCAGCTTCATGATCGCTGCTGTAGGCGTCAAGAGTCACCGGACGGCCAATGGAGGACACGTTTTCATCACAGCGTGCCAGGCTGAGACTTTTTGAAGGGGGACACACATGCAAATCGACATCCCGACTGACGTCTACTCGGATATCGAGAGACTAATCGGCAGTGACGCAAGTCCCGTCGGCATCGATGCCAAGAAAACCCACATTATCATTCTGCACAAACTGCTCGAAATCGAACGCCGCCTCATTAGACTGGAGCAGAAAGACGTGCGCTGAACGTATGGGGAAAACATGTCACTCTCGATTAAAGTGACGGTTGCGGTTGACTGAAGACGGCCACTCGGGCAGCCTATCGTCATCCTCATGCCAAGTGCTCTTGAAACTCTCGTTTCCGAATATCCAAGCACCATGTCGTTGTCGATTTTGTGGGGTGATATGGATGCGTTCAAGCACGTGAACAACACGGCATCCATCCGCTGGTTTGAATCATCGCGGATCCGGATCCTCGAACATCCCGACCTGTCTATAGTGCTAGAAGCCGAAGGGGTAGCGCCGCTTCTGGCATCCGTATCTTGTAACTACCGGCGGCAGCTTCGTTATCCTGATACCGTCCACATCGGCTCGAAGGTATCTAGGCTGGGCAACACCAGTCTGACGATCCAACATGCCGTGGTCAGCGAGCAACAAGACTGCATCGCCTCGGACGGACACTCGGTGGTCGTCTGCTTTGACTACAAGACCCAGCGGCCCGTTCGAATCCCCGATAAACTTAGGGACGCGGTCGAACGGATGTAAAACCGATTTCGTCGAGGTCATACGCTACGCGTATGCTTGGATCCGTCCTTCGACTACACGCTCTTGCAACATGTGACAGATTCTTCTAGCGTGGCTACTGCGACTGAACTCAGAGAGGTGTAGCAGATGAGTGAACGAGGTCTTACGGTAGTGATGATGGCTATCGCCCTGGCGTGGGTGGTGCCACTCCCTGCCCTGGGTCAAGCTGGTCAGGACAACTGGACGCTGCCACGAACGTTGAATGGCCAACCGGATTTACAAGGTGCGTGGGCCAACAACGGTGCGACACCCTTGGAACGCCCGAAGGAGTTGGCTGGAAGGCAGTTTCTTACAGAGGAGGAAGTAGCTGCGCTCAAGACGCGAGCGAGCGAGCTCTTCGATGGTAATGGCGCCGCGGCCTTCGGCGACAGCGTGTTCTTGGCCGCTCTGGAAGACGTCCAGGACTACGCGTCCACCGACGGCCGGACCGGCAACTATAATTCTTTCTGGCTCGTCGATAGAGACTTCAACAATCGAACCGCGCTCATCACGGACCCGCCGGATGGGCGACTACCATCGGTGACACTGGAGGCGCAAGAAAAAGCGACTGCAGCCGCAGCAGCACGTCAGGAGCGGCCGGCCGGCCCCGAGGATCTGAGTGTATCCCTCCGCTGTATTTCGCCTGGTCTTCCAAACCTGTTCGCCGGCTACAACAGTTACTACCAGATTGTGCAGACGCCTGAATATGTGGCAATCGTAACGGAGATGTACCACGATGTCCGCGTTATTCCCCTAGACGGTCGTCCCCATCTCAACAAAGCTTTCCGTCTGTGGAACGGAGATTCACGCGGTTACTGGGAAGGCGATACATTGGTCGTCGACACGACAAACTTCATCGACCAGGGAGGTACTGGGCGTTCGCGTTTCAGGCTATCGACGGACGAAAATTTTCATCTTGTCGAGCGCTTCACACGCGTTGGGCCGAATACACTCAATTACGAATTTACCATCGACGATCCAACGACGTGGACCACGCCGTGGACGGCTATGATTCCCTTGAAGCAGTCTGAGGACAATCTCTACGAGTTCGCGTGTCACGAAGGGAACCGGTCAATGGTGGGTATTCTCGCAGGCAATCGCATCCAAGAAAGCACCGCCGCAGAATCTCCCTAGACAGCATCGTCATAGCGATCGCCGCCTATTCACAAGAACAATAAGCCACAGGTGGCGTAGGTCACACTGAGACGATCAACGCAAAGTCATTATTGAAATCGAACACCTGGTCAGGGTGAAATCTGAAACCCTTGAACAGCCTGCTTGGAGCCCACCACATCTTGCCTGACACCATTGACACGCCCGCGCTCCCGGTAGCGCCTACAGTGTTAGACTCCCTTGAAGGCGTGTTCCTTAAGGAGTGATACGTTATGAGAATGACGCGACGACTACTGGACTCGGTCGGTGTCGCAATGGTGCTCGCAATAGTCATCGTGCTCCTACGGCTGACCACGGCGGCGGGTCAGGCTCCAAGCACGACCGAGTGGGGGCATCCCAGCCTGGAAGGTATTTGGCTCGATGTCTATTCCACACCCCTCCAACGAGCGCCAGAGTTCGGCGATCGAGAGTTTGCGACCGCTGAAGAGCGCGCCGCCCAGGATCAATCCCGCCTGGGAGCCGGAAACCAGAGTCGTGGTCCGGCCGGGACTGCGCAAGACGTGTCTGGCGCCTATAACGCTGTTTATACCTCGGTGAAGCCGGCGGGGCCGCGCACGTCCCTCATCATCGATCCGCCGAACGGAAGGCTCCCTGCCGTGACGGGAGAGGCCAAGCGAAACGCGGAGGTCCAGCGTGAGTGGCGTCAAACGCTCATGCGGAACACCCCCACCTGCGAGCAAAGAGCCCGCGGCTGCGAGGGCGGAGAATACGGCCCCCCATCGCCGCACCGCTTCGACGTTGCACCCTTCTACAACACGCAACGGATGAACCGCCACGACGGCCCTGAGGATCAGAGCTTGGGCGATCGGTGCATGAGTGGGCGCACCCCAGATTTCAACGGGTTCCGTCGCATCGTGCAGGGCGAGGATGCGGTCGCGGTGGGTTATGACACCGGGCAGGGCCAAGGGTTCCAGCGCATCATGAACCTGAGTGGAAATCATCCACCAAACCAGATCCGTCTGCGTCACGGCGACTCGCGAGGCCACTGGGAAGGCCAGACGCTCGTGATCGAGACCACGAACTTTTCACCCAAGTTCACGTACCGCCCGGTACGGCAAGGCGTCGAATCCGGTGCGAACCGTACGCTGATCGAACGCTACACGCGGATGGATGCAGAGACACTTGAGTACGAGGTCACGATTGAGGACCCGACGGTATGGGTCGCGCCCTGGACCATCCGGCAAACACTGAAGCGTCAGAGCGATCAGGAGAATCGTATCTACTATGAACCGCGATGCTACGATGGGAACTATGGTTTGCCGGCTATGTTCATCGGTGCGCGGATGAAAGAGCAAGCATTTGCCTCGGGGACGGGGCCTGATCCGTTCTCGCAAGATAGTACGACCGGCGGTGGTGGTGCGCGGTAGGTCTGCACCTTGACTGGAGCCGGGCGCCGCGAATTCTAGCCCCACAACAACTTCAGCTCCACCGAGGTTACCCACCTCGTAACTGGAATGTGCTTACTTTTCCATCGGGGCACGGTGACGTAGCCCCCCGGCCGGTCTGAGTGCAAGCTACTCGCTCATGGCGCTTGCTCGGCAAATCCCTGGTAGATCATCTTCGCTTCGTCGAATTGAGCGAAGACGTGGTCTCGCTCCTGCTGGGAGCGCCACCCCGGCCACGCCTCGGCCATCTCACGTAGCTTGTCAATCCAACGGATCGAGTACTCGGCCGCTTCACGGCTTCGCACCGGCTGATCCCCAACCGTCACCCACACCGGATTCGTGAAGGCATAGGGATAAATATTATCGAGAGGGAATCGGTCCTCCGGTGTGCCTTCGGCTCGCAGGTGATACCAGCCGCTCTCAGTCACTTGAACCGACTTGGTGTAGTCCAGACTCGTACGATCCCCGTCGAGCCTGACTTCGTCAATCACCTCACCGTTATGCACCAGCAGCGCTGACTCCAGCGGAACGATCGAC
>CAUZDY010000019.1:0-57497 GCA_963578805.1 Vicinamibacteria bacterium
TTGCGTTTGACTGACTAAACTTCGTGCTATCCTGCTCGTCGATTGCCTGGGCTTTCCATCTGATGCCGAGTGAACAGCCGTTACGAAACCGAGAGGTGCTTACACTCACCCTTGGATGTATGTCGGTAGCGGTGGCTGCATGGCTGGTTCCCGCCTCGGTTTACGTCGTCGATTGGAACGGCGACACCGCTCGTCGGGTCGCCATGCTGGCTCCTTTCAGCCGCTTGCTGGTGTTGTTTCTAGTCGCGGGCATCGTCGTGCTCGGTCTAGTCGCATCGCTTCCGGTCACAAGCCGGCGTCAACTCGGACACGCGCTGCCCCCCCTTTTTCTCCCTTCTTCTTCTTTGGGTGGTACCCTTTCTTCCCGTCCTCCCCGACCACTTTTCGTTGATGCTAACGCTCGCTGGGCCGCTCCGGTGGCTTGTTGCAGGCCTTGCGCTCTTCGGGTGCCTCGTCGTAGCAGTTCGTGAGAAGCTGCTGTGGGTGCCCAGCGTGCCACCAGTTTTACCAGGTCCACGCTGGATATTCTTGCTCAGTATCCTCATTTTTCTGGCGGCTGGAACCCAAGTCCACCGGTCGAATGACCTGGGTGGCGACGAACCCCACTACCTGGTTATCACCCATAGTTTGGTCGCCGACGGGGACCTCCGGATCGAGAACAACCACGACGCCGGTGACTATCGAACGTTTTACCCGATCCCTCTACCGATGCATATCCTCGTCCGAGGTGTCAACGATGTGGCCTACTCGGTGCATGCACCTGGCCTACCGCTACTTTTGGCTCCGGCGTATATGCTCGCCGGACACCGGGGTGCCATCTTTCTCCTCATCGTGTTCGCCGGGCTCGCCGCCACAGCCGTCTTTTCGCTGGCAGCACGTCTCGAAACACCGCGCGTTGCCTTGACAACATGGGTAGCGGCGACACTGACGGTTCCCTTTCTATTTCAGAGTTACATGATCTACCCGGAACTCCCCGCCTCTGCCATCACAGCCTTCGCGATGCTTTGGCTGTGGGCACCGGCTCCGAACCGCATCCAATCGTGGCTGGTGCGGGGAGCGATCATCGGGATACTGCCATGGCTGCACGTTAAGTTCTCGTTCTTGTTACTAGGTCTCACGATCTCGCTACTCGCCAAGCTCTGGCCGCAACGTCGTTTCGCAGCTGTAGCCCTGCTGGGACCGATGGCGGTGTCTGGTGTGGTCTGGCTCAGCACATACTTCGTGATGTACGGCACGCCCGACCCGACGGCCCCCTATGGCACCCCACAGGACGTCGGTGCAGAATTTATTCCGCGGGGCATCCTCGGGCTTCTATTCGACTAAGAATTCGGACTGCTCATCTACAGTCCTATCTACATCCTTGCGTTCAGGGGTTGTTGGCTGATGCTACGCGAAGAACGAACACGCTGGCCAACGATCGGCATGACCGTAACGCTGGTGATGTTCGTCCTCAGCGTCACGCAACACTACATGTGGTGGGGCGGGTACAGCGTCCCAGCTCGATTTCTTGTTCCGGCACTTCCTCTTGTCGCACCGATGATCGCTGTGGCTTTGGGACGACTCCGCAGCTCCACCGGAATCGGCGTGACCGGTGTCCTGCTTGCGGCGAGTCTCTGTTCGCTGGCCACTCTCCTGCTTCACCCCTCGGGTCGTCTAATGTTCAACGGCAACGACGGAACCAGCGGTCTCGTTGAGGCGTGGCAAGGAAGTGTCAATCTCACAGCGGTGCTCCCGAGCTTTATCGACCTTGACTGGCCGACGCAACTGCCCTGGCTGGCGCTCTGGTTGGGAGCCTCGCTCGTTGGCGGATTCATCACTTCCGCTGCCGAACGAGGAGGAATACTCTGCACTCGGTACCTTCTCCGGGGGTGTCGTGTGGCTGCTCACCGTTGGCGTTCTTGTGAGCGTGGCAGCAGGTTCGACAGGCCGAACAGTCAACATGTGGACGGCGCGGGACGGGCAGCAGGCGCTCATGCAGTCGTATGGTAGCGAACAAGTCGCCCCATACTCACTGAATGACTTGACACGCCTCACGGACGATGAGGTCTTTTCCCGAGCAACTGTCAAGTGGCCAATCGACGAGGAGTTACCGCGTCCCGAAGGTCTGATCGCCGGTCCCTTTGCACTGCCTCCTGGGCAGTACGAGGTAACGGTTCAATTCAAGTCTGGCACCCAACCAAGCGGATCGGTATGGCTGCGCTACGACAACGGACCAACCGCAATAACCACCCAGGCGGTAAGCGGCGACGAGCCTGCCATCTTCACCGCGGACCTGCCTCTCGGACTCGACACCGTCTGGGTCGGGGCCACAACAGCCGAGACGACCGACGCCGCGTCAGCAGTACTCATACAGCCCCTGAACCTTGTACCAAAAACCGATCGCCAGAGCAACCTGGACATCAGCTCCATCCGCCAACTAGACGGACCGGGTCGTTACTTGTTTTTCTTGGATAGAGTCACGTTCCAAGAAGCGTCACGCTGGTGGGTCCGAGGCGACGAGACCGCGTCGATCTTGCTATCGCCGAATGCGGCACGGCAAGTGTCGGTAACAGTCCGTCGCGGTGCTGCCGGCGGTACGACGACGATCGAAATCGGAGATCAAGTTCGCACGACTAATATGCAGCCGCGGCGCAGATGGGTGGTCACGGCCGACCTTTCGGAGTCGGAAACGTTAATCCCCATCGCAATAGGTTGCGTCGGTGGTTTCCGCCCCAGCGACATCAATGAGCAGTCCACCGACCGCCGGTATCTCGGCTGTGAGGTGACCGTCCGCCTGTCGTGAGGTCAAGCACCCTACACGTTCCACAGACCGGTTCGCGTGCTCGATCCCAATCCGGAGACATTGCGGATGAAATCGATCGACCTCTGATTATTGTTGTAGCCGATTTTGTCAAATTCCAGAGCAATGACAACGAATAAGAGATCGCGTCAAATCACCGACGTGATGGCCGAACAGCAAGAGCATCAGACACAACGACCTGACGTGTCTCTGATAAAAAAGGCGAACACTAGGTCACGTTACTTCCGGCAGAACGCCATCAGATGCCATCCCAGCGGACGTACGAACTTCCGGGGAAGGACGTTGAACGATCGGACGAACACCCCGTTGTAGAGTGCCCCCTTCCATCCACCGTGAAGTCGTGACACCACGGGAAACCGTTCAGGGATAACCCGCACGTCACGGAACGACTCGAGCAAACGTCGATATTCACTAATCGAAAACAGGCGAAGCACCGGTGCATCCTCGTGCTCGAGCTCGACACGCATCACCTTAGACAGAGCATGAAGCCAAGAGTAGCGGTTGTACACCATGCAGACCACAACACCGTCAGTCTTGACGACCCGATGACACTCGGCCAACATGCGCACCGGGTCGGCCGTATACTGCAGAACACCGTGCAGATAAACCACATCGAAGGTCTCGTCGTCGAACGACATGGCCTCCCCGTTACCCACGTCCAGATCGGCAACATGTGGGAGACCGGCGTGTGCAAAATTCTGACGCGCAAGCTCGATTGACCGCTCCGCTAAGTCGATACCGGTAACGCGCGCTCCTCCTCGCGCAAACCGGACAAGATCGGTGCCGATACCACAACCGACCTCAAGGAGCGTGTGCCCGGAATAACCGTCGAACTGCACCACACGCGGCAAATACCGCAACTTGTCGAAACGATACTCATCAAGATCGGCGAAGAAGCCACGTGAACCGACCGGTTGGTCGGTCATCTCAAGGTCGTGAATTCGGTCGTTCCAGTAGTTTCGGATCTCCGCAATCAGGCAACCGTGTAAATCGGCTTCGCCATCACTGATTCCCTTAGTCGATTCGACCATCAGAATTTCATGTACTCCGCGTGCACCCGTTGTTAGCACTCCGGGACGGCCGGTACGAAGACCCAGCTAGCGATAGTATATGGCTGTGCAACGTGACTTGGCGGCGCTCGCTAATGCCGCATTCGATCTCCTCGTTATCGGCGGAGGTGTTTACGGGGCAGCCGCGGCCTGGGATGCCACACAGCGCGGTCTCTCAGTCGCGGTGGTCGACAAGGGAGACTTTGGCGGTGCCACATCGTTCAACAGCGCCAAGACACTACACGGTGGAGTCCGCGCCCTGCAGACCGGAAACATCGCCGAGTTACGGCAGTTCGTTCGTGAGCGACGAGCACTGTCAAACATCGCTCCTCACCTCATACAACCTCTCCCCTTCATCGTGCCCACCTACGACCGACTTACAAGAAACCGGTGGCTCATGCGCCTGTACTTCGCTGTGAACGACCTCATCGCGTATGACCGTAACGACGTCCGAGACCCAGCCCTGCGTTTACCAGGCGCCCGGCTTCTCTCGCGTGCAGAGTGCCTTACGCTCAGTCCCTCGATCGATCCGACTGGCGTGACAGGAGGGATCGAATGGTACGACTGCCAGATGTACAACAGCGACCGGGTCACGCTATCGTTTTTGCTATCAGCGACGCAGAATGGAGCAGTGATCGCAAACTACGCCGAGGCCACCGGTCTCACGTGGGACAACGGTCGACTGAACGGCGCGTGCATTCGCGACAGCTCCGGGGCCACTAACCACGTAGACAACCAGACGGTCGTAGTGCGCGCGCGCGCGGTGCTCAACTGTGCAGGACCCTGGGCCGGAGAGCTATTGGCTACCCTCGCGCCTCAGGCGGCGGGAAGCCTGTCGAGGCCACTATCGAAGGCGATGAACCTCGTAACGAAACGACCGCTAGTCGAAACACACGCGATTGGAGGACCAGCCGCTGGTCGACTATTGTTTATCGCACCATGGCGCGGCCATACGATCGTCGGCACAAGCCACGATCCGTTC
The DNA here is from genome assembly GCA_963578805.1 of Vicinamibacteria bacterium. GTDB lineage: Bacteria > Acidobacteriota > Vicinamibacteria > Vicinamibacterales > UBA8438 > CAUZIB01. Next base: position 4,832 of record CAUZDY010000019.1, read on the forward strand.
CACGGCCCTGTCGGAACATTAACAATCGGGAGCGCGGATGTCGTCAGGTTTCTCGACGAGATCCACGAGGCGTTTCCCGGAGCCGATCTTCAGCTTGCCGATATCAGTCTCGTTCACCGAGGCTTACTCCCGGCGACCAATGAGAACGGGACGACCACCCTTCTGAAGACCAGTCAAGTCCGTAACCACGAACCCGACGGCGTCGCCGGACTGGTAAGTGTGCTGGGGGTTCGCTATACGACGGCGCGCGCCACCGCGCAGCGTGCTGTGGACACTGTGTTCCAGGTTCTCGGCAAGACGCCCCCGCCCTGCCGAACGGCAATCACGCCGCTCGTTGGTGGCGACATATCCGATACCTCCGCGCTGCTCCGGGAAGCGGTAGCAACGGCTCCCCCACATGTGACTGCGGCGACCACAGTGCGCTTGGTTCGTTCGTACGGCACCCAGTATCAACAGCTGCTCGACCAGATCGGCGCTCAGCCGTCAGACGCCGGTCGGCTCGGAACCGACTGTGATGTTACGCGCGGAGAAGTCCGCCACGCCGTCCGAGCGGAGATGGCTTTAACCCTTGAGGACGCCATTTTTCGACGGACGGAAGTCGCGTCGGCTGGACATCCCGGCCAAGATGCGCTGCAATCGGCGGCTGCGGTGATGGCAGAAGAACTCGGCTGGTCGGCTCACCGGGTAAAGCAGGAGATCGCAAATGCCGAAACTGCCCTAAGGATTACCGACTGACTGATCGACGTACTCCTGGAGCCAGCGCTCGAGAACCATCAAACTAAACAGTGCGTGGGCATGGTTCTCGCGCCCTGCCTTGTGGGCATCGATTCGCCGTCGAATGTCTGCCGGCTCGAACCAGCCACGTTTTGCGACTCGGTCGTCAGACAGAAGGGCTTCCATCAGTGGTGCCAAGTTGCCTCGGAGCCAAGTCTTCATCGGAATGGAGAAGCCTTCCTTCGGGCGAGTGACAACAGACTCAGGTAGGAGATCACGCACAGCCCGCTTCAGGATGTATTTCCGCTCACCGCCCCTTATCTTGAGAGACCCTGGCATCGAGAACGCCAACTCCATGACATCAACGTCCAGAAACGGAGCCCGAGTCTCAAGTGACGTCGCCATGCTCATGCGATCGACCTTCACCAGGATGTCATCTGCGAGGTAGATACAGAGGTCGGTGTAGAGCTGGCGATTCAGCAGGTCGTCTGTACCGGCGGACCGCAAACACGCACGAACCGGCTCGTAGACATCGGAGTCAACCAGCTCCGCCTGGAGTGCCGGAGTGTAGAGTGCGCGCTTGGCTGCGGGGCCGAGAAACGTCATCCAGCGATAGTGCTCGATTGCCGCTGGCATTTCGGCCACGCCCTGCATGAAGCGCTGCAGCTTGTTGACTAGGCCCTTTTTTTTCTCGGTTGGCGGGAACAGCGCGGCGACACCGGCCAACGCTGGTACTGCACCACGGGGAACGACGCGGCTCATACGCCGGGCCATCGCATCGGCTGCGTACGCGTCATACCCGCCGAATAGTTCGTCACCGCCGTCACCGGACAGCGCCACTGTGACGTGCTCGCGGGCCATCTGGGAGACAAGATAGGTCGGAAACAGTGATACGTCGGCGAACGGCTCGTCGAGATGCGCGACTAGCTTGTCAAACAGATCCTCGACATGAGGCTCGACGATGCTCTCGCGGTGCCGAGTCTCAAACCGCTCGGCGATCTCGCGAGCGTATGGTAGCTCGTTATAACTGCCGTCGGTAAAGCCCATACTGAAGGTGTTGACCGGTCCGGTAGATCCCGCCGACGTATTCGACATTAGTCCGACGATTGCACTGGAATCGATACCCCCAGAAAGAAACGCTCCCAGCGGAACGTCCGACATCATTTGACTGGCCACTGCACGTCCGAGTGTCTCTTTGAGTGCCTCTGCCGCCTCGTCCTCGGCCCACGGCCGCGGGACAACCGCCGCCGCATCCCAATACCGACAGACGTCGAGCTGGCCGCCGTGATAACGCAGGTAGTGTGCCGGCGGAAGCTTCTTCACCGACCGGAACATTGTGCGGGGTGTCACAACGTACTCGTACGTCAGAAACTGGTCGAGCGACTCGACGTCGATCGTACGGTCAACGTCATGGCATACCAGCAGTGCCTTGATCTCGGAAGCCAAAAGGAACGCGTGGTCGGTTTCGGTGTAGTAGAGCGGTTTCTCTCCAGCACGATCCCGCGCTGCCAGCAGGGTCTGCGTCCGGCTATCCCACAGCGCAAGTGCAAACATGCCACGAACACGCTGGATGAAGTTCTCACCCCATTCCTCATAGGCGTGGACCAGCACCTCGACGTCGGCCTGGCTGCGAAAGCAGTGACCCTGTGCCATCAGCTGCTTCCGCAGCGACCTGAAGTTATAGATTTCGCCATTCGCCACGAGGTGAATCGCACCGTCCTCGCTCTCAAACGGCTGGTGGCCGCCGCTCACGTCAATGATTGACAGGCGACGCATCGCAAGCCCGATACCTGGAAGCAACACCTGACCTTCGTCATCGGGACCACGGTGCCGAAGCGTCCGCACCATCCGGGTCAGTTTTTCTGGAGGAACCGGCCGGTCTCGCTCATGCTCGATGATGCCTACGATTCCGCACACTGGAGAAGACAGTACAATGATGTAGATTACGAGAACAACATCGCCGAACTAAGATGCGTCATCCTACTTCAGGGTTTATTCGGCGGACCTGGCCACTCCTTCTGGCTCTGTTACTAGGCGGCTGGAGCTGTACGCACCCCGCAGACCCTGAGCTCGCGACACCGTCGATTAAGCGTGATTCGATCGAGCTCGGAGCCGTCAGCCCCGGGGTCGCATCGTTACGGTCCGCACCCTTCATCCCCCCTGACCCGACGACCGTGGCCAAAACCCAACCCGCGGCGTCTCAAGTTGACGACCGATCTACACGAGTCGTCTGGACCCGTGACACTGGAAAGGGTACTGATTTTTTTAGTCTTTCGAACCGGCTCATTCTGATGGGTTACGACTCACGCGATGGTCGCGGCGAACGCGTGCTCCTCAAGAGACGAGCCAGCTACGCGAAACCCCTCATCACCCCGAGCGGTAACGAAATCGTCTACACGCTCCGGGCGCAGAACGCCGTCTTCGCCGTCCCGTGGGGCAAGCGAAGACGACGTCACATCGCCGACGGATTTGCGCTGGCGGTTTGGCTCGATCCTGCGACAGAGCATGAGTGGGTGTACGTCGGTCGCGATGAGGAAGCCACCGACCCACCCTCCTACCGCTCCATTTACCGGTATCGTCTGGCCGATCCGGGCTCCGGCGAACTCGTCTGGGACGCCCAACCAGTCAGCGGTGATGGCTTTCAACTCTCCGCCGACGGACGCTACGCAGGCGGTCTGTTCCCGTGGCCCAAGGCTGGCGTCGCCGACCTCGCTGCCGGAACCTGGCATCAACTCGGCGAGGGCTGCTGGACAGCTTTCTCAGGAGACGGAAATAACATCTTCTGGTACTTCGACGGGTCGCACCGCAACCTCACGCTTGTCGACGTCGAGACCGAACAACGCTGGCAGGTCAACATCAACGACGCACCTGGTATTGACGGCTTCGAAGTGTACCATCCACGGTGGACAAATGACTCGCGCTACTTGGTCATGACGGGTCCGTACACGGTGGGACGCCGCGCCAACAAAATTCGGGGCGGTGGAAATCAGGTCGAAATCTGGCTTGGTGAGTTCTCAGCCGATTTCTCGTCCGTCGAGCGGTGGCGACAAATCACGAACAACGACGGGCCAGACTTCTATCCGGACGCCTGGATCGAACCAAGCTACGGCACCAAGCCGGTCAACACGAGAGTCCGTCCTGGTGTTAATTCGATGGACCGACGGGACGCGAATGAGTCTCGACTGGTGATCGACGTCCGCGTGAAGCGCGATATCCCTGTCCCGACACCGGAATCGATCGCCCCCTACAAGGCTGGACTCCATGCCATCGACTACGAGGTTGTGAAGGTCATTGAAGGCCGCTACGATGAATCGACGCTCGTCGTCGCCCACTGGATCATCCGAGCTGGGGAGGTCCTAGACACCGCACGACGCCCTGAGGGATCGACTCATCGCCTCAAGATCGAGCTATACAACTCTCATCCCGAGTTAGAAGGGGTGCGCCTGGTAATGGATACGGACGAATTCAGCCTGCCGCTGTATTACGACGTCGACAGTGAGCGTTAGGGGGCGCCCCTTACGCTTTCGCCTCCGGCTCCGCACGTCGGTCTCTAACCGTCTTCGCCGGCACACCAGCGACAATGTGAAACGGCGGCACCTCCCCGATCACGACCGCACCGGCACCAACAATCGCATCTCTTCCAATGCTCGACCCATCCGACACCACAACATGAGCACCGAGCCAGGCGTTGTCGTCTACGTCGATGCCCCGAGCCGTCCGTCCTTGATACAAAACCGGCTGATCGATCCGATCGTAGAGATGATCCCCACCCACCAAATAAGTGTAGGCGGCGACGAGTGTGTTTCTTCCCAGACGCACCCTGGACGCCGAAAAAATCTCAACGTTGAATCCAATATTGGCGTTCGCATCGATGATGATGTCGCCGTTCTTGCAACTAAGTATCGTATTACGTCCCACAAAAACACCGTTACCGATCGTGATGCCCTCGTTGTCCGTACCTTTCGCATCCAAGCAGCAACCATCGTCGATGACCACGTTGTCGCCGATGCGAATTTTCTGTGGGTGACGTAACACGACGTTGACCCCGAACGTTACATTACGCCCAGTCCGGCCGAGTAGCCAGGGATAGAGCTGCGACCGTATCAGTAGACCGAGCGCTCCCGGTATGCCACTACACAACGTGACGATGACCTCGTATTTGAACAACGCCCACAATCCTGGCTGCCCGACGACAAGCTCAGAATATCGGCGGGCCTTGGACTTTCGAGAGTCGAATAGCTCGCGTTGAATGACCGTAATCGCTTGGTCATTGGAGCGCCCACTTGTGTCAGGTGGCACAGATTTGCCAACCTTCCTAGATAACGAGGACTCTGAGTCTGGAGATGACACGATTTACCCTGTTCGCCGCCTGGTCTCTGTCGCGCTAGAACCGAAAACGGGCACCGCCACCCATCTGAAGGCCACCGACAGTGACCAAGACATTACTATCGCCAACCGGAAGCTTGACCGCACCTCGCGTAAATCGGACAACCCCACCGATTCCCACCGCATCTGTGAACATGTAACTGACATCAGCACCCACATGCCCACCCCACCCGTTCCTGATCAGACCGCCGGTTACAATTCGATCGACACTAACGGACTCGAAAAGTGGACCGCCCACCTCGCTCACCACCACCCCGGTCACCACGTCTTGTGTCAGGTTGAAATAACTTGGGCCACCCATCACCCTCACATCGACCTTCTCGATCGGCAGATCGATCAGCCAAGCGACATACATATGAACGGACCGCTCCTCCCGCGTGAGATCGAGTGCACGCGTCGCGATGGTTCGATCACTCTTCATAAGAATCGGGTGGGGAACCGTTCCCGTGATCGCCGCGGTGTCTGAACCCATGGTCTGCGTATAGCTCGCCCCAACAGACAGTCGTTGCCAAACGTTGAGAGACCCTCCAAGGTCGATGCCCGGTCCACCCACCGTATCGTGAGTCGTCAGAAAGCGTGCGTCCTCACCATACGCGCCGATCTTAAGGCGCTGTTGTAGCTCTTCCGACCCAAGCTGGTATCCAAGATTGACGTGAAACACCAGTCGCCCCCGCAGCGCCTCCTGAGCGGATACTGAATGTGTAGCACCCAACAGGATGCCAGTGATGATGACACCCGCGGTCAGAGTACACCCGCAGTCGCCTACTCGAGTCACCGTGCCCTCCCCAGCGGAGCACGGAGCCGCGTCGAGAACGGTCCGACGGTTTCGACGTCGTACTCGTCGATGATAGCGTCAGCGAAAAGAGACGCCATGACTTTGTACCCCTCCGCCGTTGGGTGGAGATTGTCGTTCCCGATACAGGGAAAACTGACGGCAAACGGTAGACGGCGCCCAGGAGCGGAGAAACCGATCCCCGACACACTAATACACGAATCTGTCTTCAGGCTCCCAAAGACGTCTACCAGTCTGACGCCGTTGCCAACAGCGATCGCACGAATTCTATTATTTAGCGTCGCGAGTCTGGCCGGGCCAGTGTCTTCTGAATCCACCGGTCTAATCGGAGGTAAGGTAGCGATCATAGCTTCCGCTCCCCACGACAACACCTCTGAGATCATACCGTCGAGCGCGGCACTCGTCTCCTCTAGGCTGTAGTCAGGAGAACGGACGTCGTTCGTACCCTCCATCACCAACACCACCTCAGGTCGAACTGCTGCAAGTTGAGCGTCGATGCGGTTTAAACCGGCGGCTACCCTCTCTCCCGATACGCCAGCATTCACGATATCGATCGTCTGTACCAGATATTGAGACCTCAGTAGCAATTGGAGCTGAAACGGATACGACTTGGATGGTTCTAGAAGGGTCGTCACCGGATCCGCGGTGACCCCCTCCGTCAGGCTGTCACCAAACGCAAGAAACTGGGTTTTCGCGAGTGAAGGTGGACCCAGAATGCTAATCGAAAAAGAACAAGAGGTAACCTGGCCCAAGTCGTCAGAAGCGGTGCACTGGACTGGCTTCGTGCCTACAGGTAGGACCGTCCCGGATTCTGGCGAGCAGGTTGTCGCTACAGGCACCTGCCCCCCAGAGGTTTGCGGTGGCTCGTATTCAACAACGATGTTGGTCTTGCTGAGTGCTTGAATCGTCTGATTAGCCGGGCACGAAACGGTGAGCACTCCGACCTTATCAGCCGGCAGGCTGGTCGGTGTCGTCGGCAGGGTGGTCGTGTCTTGACAGGCGCCAGCGCACAGTACTAGTGAAAGCGCAACGACATACCGGTGTCCGAATTGCATGTGAGTTGTAAGGCAAAGCCAGGAAGCCCAGATCCTAGTCTCCGACTCATGTGACGTCAACTCGCAGCGGGTTAGAGCACAGATGCTACACTGGGACAATCGGCTTGGGCCGATGCGTGATGGTCTTTAGTTCGCACCTCTTCCTCTTCTACTTCCTTCCAGGCACGCTACTTCTCTACTACGCAATGCCGCCGCGTGGGCGGCACGTCGTTCTTACGCTGCTGAGCTATCTCTTCTACGGCTGGGCCAACCCTCTCTTCGTCGTTCTGCTCCTGGCATCAACAGTAATTGACTACTTTTGTGGACTCGCCATCGTCGCGCGAACACCAGCATGGGTAGGACGTTTCTTACGACGCCCCCATCTGACCGATGCCTGGGACGTGCCACTGAAGCCGGTCGGCACCGACACCCGGACGCGTGCGCAACGGGTGGCACTCTGGGTATCGGTCTGCACCAACCTCTCGTTACTCGGCTTCTTCAAGTACTTCAACTTCGCGTCGGACAACATCAATGCGCTGGCAGACCTGCTTGGCGCTCCGTGGCTTCGGTTTGACCTAGCTCTTCGAGTCACGCTTCCCCTGGGGATCAGCTTTTACACCTTTCAGTCGATGAGCTACACGATCGACGTTTACCGGGGCCGCGCTGCACCGCTTCGTAGCTTCATCGACTTCGCCTGCTATGTTTCGATGTTCCCGCAACTCGTCGCCGGTCCGATCATCCGGTTCTCAGAGGTGGCCGACCAGCTCCTCAAACGAGAACACACCGTCGCGAAGTTCGCCCGCGGAGTGGCGTTGATTAGCGTTGGCTTGGCCAAAAAGACCCTTCTCGCCAATCCCTGCGGACAAGTCGCTGATCTGGTCTTCGATGCGGTAACGGTTACGACGATAGATGCCTGGTTTGGCGTCATTGCTTACGCCTTTCAGATCTACTTTGACTTCAGCGCCTACTCCGACATCGCAATCGGATTGGGCCTGATGTTGGGGTTTGTCTTTCCCAAGAACTTCGATTCGCCCTACCGAGCCCGGTCGATTACGGAATTTTGGCGGCGGTGGCACATTTCCCTGTCATCATGGCTTCGCGACTACCTGTACATCCCACTAGGCGGCAACCGGCTCGGAGCCGGCCGATCCTATTTTAACCTGGTCATCGTCATGCTCCTGGGCGGGCTGTGGCACGGCGCCGCTTGGAACTTCGTGGCCTGGGGCGGACTACACGGGGCACTGCTCGCCCTCGAGCGCACACGGAGATTCCAGCAGCCAAACAGGCTCCCGAACGTTGTCCGAGTGGGAACCACCTTCGGTGTTCTGCTCGTCACCTGGGTCTTCTTCCGCGCCGCCGACCTCACGAGCGCCGTCACCTACCTCGGAGCCATGAGCGGTCTGGTAAAGCCAGGTCCGGCGGCACAGCTTCTGGGTGGCGTACTGTATCAACCGTACTACCTGCTCACGGTTGTCGCAGCCGCCGGTATCGTCTGGGGCGCACCACAGACCTGGGACTGGACGCGGCAGCTCACCCCGGCGAAGGCGGTTATAACCATTGGGTTGCTGACCCTGTCCATTGCAGTGCTGTCGACACAAGCGTACAACCCGTTCATCTACTTCATCTTCTGATCTTAAACTAACATGCGACCCGATCCGCTCACACGTCACGAAGATGCACGACGAGAAGTCGAGCACACCGACATATCGCCCGGCGTCGCATGGTCGCTTGTTGCGCTTTTCGTCGTGCTTCTTGTCATACCAGCACTCATTCAGACGATGGAGCGTGCCGATCTTGTGGCGACTGGCAGCACCCTGGCGGACGAGTCCCCGGACGGGCTTGCGCAGCAGGTTTTGGCTGTCAATCGCCGTTGGCTAGCCGGGGCCCTGGAGATCGAGGATGCCATCGGCGAGCGATCACTTGCCGTAAAAATCTTACGTCCCGTGACCCAGTGGGTTTTGAGCCGGGTACTGGGGGCGGGTACCGAGCTCGTGTACCTGGGCGAAGCGCCCTGGCTCTTCTACGGACCCGACCTACGCTACGTGACAGGCCAGGGTTTCCTGATTCCTTTTGAGCATCGGCGACGATCCGAGGGTGCTGACACGGTTTCTGGACCACCCGAGTCTGACCCACGATCGGCCATCCTCGACCTGTATCAAGTCCTGCGGGCTCGTGATATTCAGCTGATCGTCATGCCTACACCGGTCAAGCCGTCGATCGAGTTTGAACAACTCGCCGGATCCCAGATCGCCCCCACAGTGGAGGTCGAGAATCCGTCCTACCGCACCTTCATCGATGAGCTTCGCGAACACGGCGTTTTGGTTTTCGACGTTGGCGAGGTGATCCGAACGGCGCGCGAAACGAGCGACGACCCATTTTATCTAGCCACCGATACACACTGGCGCCCTGGCACTGTGGAGTTAGTCGCCCACCATCTTGCCTCGTTTGTCGCGGACTCCGTGCAGCTTTCAGCCTCAATGTCCGCCCCTCTGGAGTCGTCATATAGCGAAGTCACAAACCAGGGCGACACGGCGCAACTGCTCGGACTCAGCCCTGGCCGACCCCTCTTCCTTCCCGAAACCGTCCAGATTCGACGGGTGACACCGGCCGGGCATACACGCTGGCTCCCGGACCCTAATGCGGAAATCCTTCTACTGGGCGATAGCTTCACAAACGTGTACTCGCTCAAGACTATGGGTTGGGGCGAGTCGGCTGGACTGGCGGAACAGCTGAGCTTCGAGATGAGGCGTCCCATCGATCGACTCAGCCAGAATGATGCGGGGGCAAGCGCATCACGCGCATTGCTAGCGGCAGAGCTCAGACGGGGGCGTGACAGGCTCGTCGGGAAGCGAGCCGTCATTTTCCAGTTCGCGAATCGCGAACTCGCCTTTGGAGACTGGTCCATCATCGACCTGACGCCGGAATCTCGCCCCGACCTGAGCACATTTGCCGCCCCCCCCCAGGAAGCACAGCCGATCAACGCGTCTGGGGTGGTCCGAGCCATCGGCCCGATTCCAAGACCGGAGTCGGTGCCGTACAAGGATCAGATCGTCGCCATTCATGTCGATGACTTGACCGTTCAGACGGGGACGTATGCGCTGACCGGAACAGAAGCGCTCGTATACGTGTGGGGGATGCGAGAGAGCGAGCTCACCCCAATTAATGACTACCGGATCGGTGACCTGATCACGCTCAGTCTCAGCGCCTGGTTAAACGTCTCTCAGGATCTAGATGGGATCAATCGGGGTGAGATCAACGATCCGCGTGTCCAACTGGCAGAGCCCTGGTGGGGACAGCTGCGTGAGGTCCTCCCGTGAGGAATAGTGTGGTAGTAGGTGCACTCACCATCGTCTTACTGATCACAATCGCCACAGCCTGTACCCGCGATGCACCAGATGACCTGGTTCAGAAACTCCAAACCGTTGCCGCCGAACTCGCGGCCGACGCAGCGGCGCGGGATAGTGCAACCGTCGCGGGTCGTGATGGCTGGCTCTTTTTTGCACCAGAGCTCAGGCACATATCGGTGGGACGATTCTGGGGCGATCGAGCCGAAGAAGTCACCCAGGCGAGACGCGTCGACACCGCAGACCCGCTTCCGGCTATCCTTGACTTCAAGCAGCAACTCGACGCGCTCGGGGTGGAGCTGCTGCTCGTCCCGGTGCCCGCGAAGAGCATCATCTACGCCGACCGCCTGCCCCGAGACCTTGAGATCCCAGCTTCGCTGCCACGCCTAGACGCTGCGACCGAAGTGTTCTACTCGATACTCAGGGAGCATGACGTCGAGGTGCTGGACCTGACTAAACCGTTCCTCGACAATCGGTCAGACCCGGAAGGGCCACTGTATTGCCTGCAGGATACCCACTGGTCTGGTGTCGGCTGCGTCCTCGCTGCCCAGCAGATCGCTCGTGTTGTCTCGACGCGCCTTTGGCACGCTGGCGTCACCACCGCTGACTTTTCAGTCGACTGGAGCACAGCCATCATCGCGGGTGACTTGCGCGAGAGTACTGACACATCGATGACCCCATCCGAAGAGGTACGACTTCGGCGTGTCGTGACTGAAAATGTAGCCGGCCAGACCGAGATTGGCTCCGACCTCGCGAGCCCATTGATACTCCTTGGCGACAGTCACAACTTGGTCTTTCACGCCGGTGGCGACATGCACGCGACAGGAGCGGGTCTTCCCGACCAGCTCGCGTTTGAACTCGGCTACCCCGTTGACGTGGTAGCCGTCAGAGGCTCAGGTGCCACCGCCGCCAGAGTCAACCTGCTGCGGCGAGCTCAACGTGATCCGTTGTACTGGACCGGAAAGCGCCTCGTCGTTTGGTGCTTTTCGGCTCGGGAGTTCACAGAGGGGGATGGGTGGGCGCTCGTCCCGGTCACGCCATAAGACACCTGGATGGCGTGGGCCCGTTGCGACACGTGCGCGCCGTGTGACCGAGCGACACAACGACGACCGCGGTGTTAACATCCACGCACGTGAAACGGGTAATTTTACAGGTCGACCTGACTACTCAGTACACGCAGATCAAGGACGAAATCGACGAAGCCCTTATACGCGTGTTACACACGGGGCGGTATGTCCTCGGTCCAGAGGTCGAGGCGTTCGAAGACGAGTTCGCACGATTCTGCGATTCGTCGTACGCCGTTGGTGTCAACTCCGGAACCAGCGCTCTGTATCTGTCACTCGTCGCGGCAGGTATTGGACCGGGCGACGAAGTGATCACGGTCCCGTTCACGTTCGAGGCGACCGTTGCAGCCATCAAAGCCACCGGCGCAAGCGTCCGTTTCGTCGACATCGACGCACGCTCCCTCACGATGGACGCAGACGCCATGGACAGTCAGATCACCGACCGAACCAGAGCGGTCATACCGGTCCATCTCTTTGGACAACCCGCCGACCTGAAACCGATACTGGATGTGGCCCGTCAACACCGCTTAATAGTTATTGAGGACGCATGCCAGGCGCATGGGGCAACCTACCACGGTCGACCGGTAGGTAGCCTCGGCGATCTCGCGTGTTTCAGTTTCTATCCATCAAAGAACCTGGCCACCTTCGGCGAAGGTGGGGCCGTCGTGACCAGCAACGCCACACTTGCCGACGCCGTCCGGAAACTCAGGAACTGGGGTCCCGTGGCGCGGTCCGGTAACTATCGGATGTCAGCTATCGAAGCGGCTGTACTGAGGGTCAAGTTACCACATCTCAGAAACTGGACGACAAAACGTCAAGCTATCGCGATGCGTTACGCTGACCTACTGGCCGATACCGACATCCAACTCCCCACTGTTATGCCCTATGCCGACCATGTGTTCCACATCTACGCGGTGCGCTCGACCCACCGAGACAGTCTTGCTCGGGTGCTGCAGGCCCGTGGCATCGAGACCGCCGTACACTACCCACAGCCGATCCATCTGCACGACAAATACAAAGATCTTGGCTATCCATCGGGGGCGTTTCCGGTGGCGGAACAGGCTGCACGTGAAGAGCTGTCGCTCCCGCTCTACCCGGAACTGTCGGAGGAGTCAATCGAGCACATCGCCGATGCGGTGCGTGAGGACTGGCGAGTAGGACGCGATCTTTGAGCTAGGCCTTCATGACAGGGCTGGGCCTGTCATTCGTGATGGCAGAACTCTCGAGGACCTCTCGAATTACATAGATCAGCTTGCCCTGCGACTCGTGATAGGTGCGGGCCTGCATCTCGGCCAGCAGGCCCAGCGTGATCAGCTGCATCCCAGTGAACACCATCAAAATCCCGAGTAAGAGCAACGGACGGTCACCGATCGCCTGGCCGCCGAACAAACGGATATACCCGAGGTACAGTGTGATCAACGTCCCGACTCCGCTCAAAAACAACCCGGCGGGACCGAACATCTGCAGCGGACGTGTCGAGTAGCTCAGCAGGAACTTGACCGTGACCAGGTCGAAGACGACTCGGATCGCGCGTGAGAGACCATACTTCGATCGGCCGAAACGTCGCGGCCGATGATTGACGACCGACTCCACGATCCGCACGCCCTGCTCGCTTGCAATCGCCGGAATAAATCGATGCATTTCGCCGTAGAGTCTGAGCGGCTTGACGACCTCAGCCCGGAACACCTTGAGCGAACATCCGTAGTCGTGCAGCTTCACGCCCGTTGTGACCGAAATCAGCCAGTTGGCAATCATCGACGGGACCCGTCGAGACAGCCAGGGGTCTTTCCGATCCTTGCGCCACCCACAGACAATATCGAAACCCTGTTCGAGCTTCGCGAGCATCGACGGAATGTCGCGAGGGTCGTTCTGAAGATCGCCGTCCGACGTCACGATAACGCGACCGCGCGCGTGGTTGAACCCGGCGGCGAACGCCGCCGTCTGGCCAAAATTTCTACGGAGGCAGACAACGCAAACCCTGGGATCCTTGGCATGTAGCTCCGCCAGAAGTCGATAGGTCCCATCAGTACTGCCATCGTCGACTAGGATAAGCTCGTAGGTCGGGCCCGCCGTCGCGAACGTCGCCGTCAGTTCGTCGTAGAGCTGGAGGAGGTTGGGTTCCTCGTTATACAGGGGAATAACGACAGAGAGCTCAGGTTTCATTTCTCAACGACCAGAAGCCCAAGAGCCAGAATGCGGCTGAGACAAGCGCCTCGATTATAGGGACGGAGCATCGGACGGTCAACACAAACCCATTCAGATCAGCAGCTTAGGGGTCTCGGTTAACTCTTTATTTCTGTCTGCTGACGGTTTCTCCACAAGAAGTAGGTCAGTCCACCCACCAGAACGAGCAGAGCAAGCACAAGGGAGACCATGCGACCATTCTCTTCCAACAGCTCGACCGTAGCCTCGCCGTATCGCACCGCCAACCAGCCCTCCCCAAAGTAACGGAACCCACGGCCAAAGACCACCGCGCTGGCGAACTGGACCAGTGGAACCCCTGAGACGCCCGCGAGTACCACAAAGATTTTGAACGGCGCAGGCGGTGGGAGGATCGCTGGGACCGCAACAGCCAGCACGCCGTACTTTCGAGACAACTCCATCGCCCGCTCCAACCGGGGACCAGCAAAGCGACGCCGCACCAGCGCTTCTCCACCTCGCCGGCCGATCACGTACAGCACCAAACACCCGGTGACCGATCCCAATGTAGCCATCGTCGCGTAGTACGGCATCAGTTCCTTGTGCTCGATCACCATGACGATGACCAAGATGTCGTTGATTTCAGGCAGCGACAGGAAAGACGAATCAAGAAACGCGACCACGAAGAGGCCAGGCCCGCCGACGGACAAGGCGAGCGCCTGGACCCAACTGACGATGCGGGACATCAAGTTGGAGAATTATACGGGGTTTGAGACAGGAACTGAGTACGGGTCCTAGGTCCTAAGTTGAGATTCGTGGGTCCAGATTCTCGACCGGCCGGTGGTCATAAGATCGGGCGCTCGCACAGCGGTCTTCGCGAAGAAGACCGCAAAAGCCATCCGTCGACTTTTTAATATGCGGCAAGACCGACGCGAGGTCCGACCCGTTTTCTAGAACGAGTCCAGGTTCGGCGTAACAGATCATGGTCAAAATCAGCTAAGAAGCGAGGGTCGACGGTCAGGTTGAAAAACGCCAACCGTCCAGGCTGCGACACACCCGTTAACGCGTAGCAACCACGTCGGGACTTAGAAGCCGACTTGAAAGGTAACCTGAGTAGTAATACCGCCGAGGTCGATCCGCTCGTTGAGAAACCCCTGGCCGAGCCCAACTCTACCAATAGCGCTTTTTGTACCTCACCTCAAGTCCGGCGGAGAACCGATCGCCGACAGGCACGCGGAATCCCCCGAGCATCAGGCCACCGACGTTCCTCCCGCTCGCCGTGAACCGACCGTGAAAGACATCAAAAGTGTCGAAATCTATGAATTCGCCGACCTCGCTATACCGCCAGTTAAACAGACCGACCCCTACTCCGAAATACGGCTGCACGGTTGTGTTTCGACCAAACGGTATTAACGCGGATAATCGCCGTCAGTGGGACAACCCGGAGACGAAAGTCTTGAAAGAGCTCCGAGCCATCGTCGTTGATGAAGTCCGTGTAGACGCTCGGTACCGTCCGCTGGTAGAAACCCACACCAAGACCCACATTTAAATATTCTCCGGCACTAATTAGCCGCTCGACCCCGGCGTTCGTACTGTTAAAACATCGAATGTCGAATGCGAAGAGGGTGAGGTGCTCCAGCAGAACACCGTCTACCACACGCGTGTCCTCACCGCGCACCTAAAACTGACCAAGATTGAACACCAGCGATCGCTGCGCTTGTAATGATTCTGAACCTACCACTAGCAAACCCACCGCGAACATAAAACCTCCGGAGAGACTCCTCGGCATAACGGCCTCCATCCAGCATTAACATCACCATCACGGAAGAGCAGAATCGGTGCCAGGCCAGAAAGGCCGGTCTGACTGGCCGTTTTGAACGGGAATGCTCGGGAGGCGTCCGAGGCAGGTATCAGTCCGTCCGATTTTGTGAACGGTTGAGATCAAAGGTGCGGATGACGGAGACTAGCTGTTCGTGAAGTGGGCCGTTTGAGGCCAGGATTTGGCCCCCCCTTGGAGCGAAGACCTCGCCGGTAAGCCCGGTGGTGCGCCCTCCAGACTCCTCAATCATGAGCGCACCAGCTGCGATATCCCACGGGTGAAGCCGTTGCTCCCAGAATCCATCGAACCGGCCAGCCGCCACATAGCAAAGGTCGAGCGCGGCCGACCCCAATCGTCGCACGGCGCGGGCTTGGGACACGAACTCGCCGAAGAGGCCCACAACCTCGTCAACCGTGTCATGCACATCGTATGGAAACCCTGTACACAACAGGGCGTCGCTAAGGTTTGACTCAGCTGACACCGACAGCGGCACACCGTTGAGACGAGCCCCCGCCCCTCGTTCGGCCACAAACAACTCCTGTCGACTCGGGTCGAATACGACACCAAGCTGGATCAGGCCGTCGATCTCCAGCGCCAGCGAGCAACAGAAAATCGGAAGACCGTGTGCATAGTTCACCGTCCCATCGATCGGGTCGAACATCCAACAATGGCTGGAGGCACCACTCGCCGTCTCAGGCTGGTTCGGGAACTCTTCCGCAAGCACCACGTGCGAAGGAAAGCGATCGGCGATTACCTGTCGACCCAGCCGCTCGACCTCGAGGTCCACGTCCGTGACGATATCGATCGGACCTTTCTTATCAACACCGAGATCAGTCCCCTGCCGGGCAAGCTGGATCTCTCCCGCACGCACGGCAATCTCGATGGCTGTCTGAAGGAACGTGGGGTCGACTGACATCGATCAGGCGAGCTTCTTAACCATGCGGACTTCCGTGCCGTCCCCGAAGAGCGGGAGAAAATGGAGATCATCCATAAACATCCGCATGAACAAGATACCGCGACTGATCGGCTTGAGGAGGTTCTCGGGCACCATGGGGTCAGTCGCGGCCTCAGGAGCAAAGCCCGCGCCCTGGTCAACGACGTGAACCATCAGCTGCGTAAGTTGAGTGGTCGAGTGTAACTGGAACTCGACGAGTACCCGTTTGGTCTCGTCTTCAGCGTTGTCATATTTAATAGCGTTGATCACCGACTCACGAACGGCGACGCTCACCCTGTGCATCGAATGGTCGTCCAGACTCCTCACCTGCTTGACGTAGTCGTTCAGCACCTGCACCAACTCGAGCATGTCGAAGTGGCTAGAACACTCCAACCGGATCGTATGCCCATTTTCGGACACGCGCGCCTACGATACTCGGCGACTGACCGCTACGCAAGCGTGACCCGTCGCTCCGGAGGCCATAGACCGTTATTGTATAGTTCGCGGATGAACGACGCCGTGGTGGCGACAACCACAATCGAACCAGGAGGTTACGTCCGTGGCACCCTTTGCGTGCCAGGTGACAAATCGATCTCACATCGATACGCGATCCTAGCCACGTTGGCCGAGGGTCAGTCCTCGATTCACCGCTACGCACCCGGTGCCGACTGCGCGACGACACTCAGTTGTCTTCAGTCTCTAGGCGCCGCCATCGAATCACACAGCGAGTCGCAGGAAACATCCGACCGTGTCGTCACGATCGATGGCGCGGGGTCAAAGGGACTGCAGCCCGTCGCGTCCCGACTCAACGCCGGGAACTCCGGCACAACGATGCGTCTGATCACAGGGGTCCTCGCCGCGCGCCCGTTTAACATTACCATCGTCGGCGACGCTTCGTTGAGTAAACGCCCGATGCGACGGATCGTTAACCCTTTGGAACGCATGGGTGCCCAGGTTGAAACGCACAACGGATGCCCTCCGCTCATTATCAGAGGGACCGAGCTTCGGGGTCTCGACTACGACGCGCCGGTCGCCAGCGCGCAGGTCAAAAGCGCGGTACTGTTAGCCGGACTGCATGCGCGGGGCGAGACCTGGGTTCGAGAGCGGATCCAAACGCGTGACCACACCGAACGCGCGCTGCCTGTGTTTGGCGTCCACCTCCGTCGGCGGACCATGGCGGTGGGGCTATCGGGTGGGCAACGGCTGTCGGCCGCAACACTAACGGTCCCAGGTGATTTCTCGTCGGCGGCCTTTTGGTTTGTTGCCGCCGCGGCGCTCCCTGGATCGGCAGTCAAGATCGCAGATGTTGGTCTCAATCCAACCCGAACGCGACTGCTCGATATCCTCGCGGATGCCGGCGCCAGTGTTCTGATTAAGCCCGGCGTCACAGCCTCGAGCGAGCCATACGGAACGGTCACGGTGGCACACCGCGAGCTCCGGCCCATCGTCATCACCGAAAAGGATGTCCCCGCCCTGATCGACGAGCTGCCGGCGCTGGCGGCACTGGGGACGGCTGGGCGAGGTTTCCGCCTCAGTGGCGCGGCTGAGCTCAGAACCAAGGAAAGTGACCGCATCGCCGTGCTCGTCTCTGGTCTTCGACAGATGGGTCTTCAGGTCGACGAGCACTCCGATGGCTTTGAGATCTACGACGGACAGACGCCATCGGGAGGAACTGTCGACGCCTCGGGAGACCATCGGATGGCGATGGCCTTCGCCATCGCCGCGCTCGGAGCAACCGGACCGACGAGGATTAAAGGCTCCGAGGCCGTCGACGTCTCATATCCGGGTTTCTTCGACACCCTTGACGCCCTGCGCCGGACATGAAGTCAGACAAGATCTACCTTGTCGGATTCATGGGTGCTGGAAAGTCGACAGTCGCTCGCGCCCTGGCGCAGCGTCTCGGGTGGTCAGTCGAGGACCTTGACGAACTCATCGCAACCCAAGAGCAACGTACGATTGCCGAGATTTTTTCCACAGAAGGTGAAGCTGAATTTCGAAAAATGGAACGGATGCTTCTTCAGGAGTTTCGTCCCCGACGGCATGTTGTTGTCGCCACCGGTGGGGGTACGTTCGTGGACTCAGCCAGTCGGGCGTTGATCGCCAGCGACGGTGCGTCGGTCTGGCTCGATGTATCCTTCGAGACAGTCGTAAAGCGGCTACCATCCGATGGCACTCGTCCACTCGCAACGGATCGGTCGACGATGCACGAACTATGGCGCGTCCGAAGACCAGTCTATAGCCTGGCCGAGCTGAAGCTATCCGCCGACCGTCCTGTAATCGAGGACCTGGTGGCCGACATTGTTTCGTGGCTGGAGGCGTGAACGTCAATGCGCTCACTCGTTCTCAGCGACATTCACGCGAACAGTGACGCCAGCTGCGTCGAGCTGCATCGAGTCGATCTAACGCAGGAAAAGATCACCGCCCCGGGGCTTACCGAAGCGTTAGCCAGGCTCTTGGGGGTGGGTACGAAGGGACCTGAGTCGAGGGTGATCATGGGTCAGTCCCTAGCGGAACGGCGTATCAGTCGATCCGGTTGTGACAAAGAAACGACAACTCTAGAGGCCAGACGTCGCGCCTTCCTCTCGATCCGAGCGCTCCTCACGACGCTTGAGCTCGGACGCATAAGCATCGGCAGCCGCGCGTGATCCAAGAATCCAACCGATCACGATCCCCAACAGCAGAACCGACGGGATAAAAATGAAATGTCCGGCGGTCATATCCGCCACAGGCTACGAGTCTCCTGTTCTTCGCGACAGATCGGACAGGTCGCGCTCCACGGTTATCATGCGTCGCCAAATCGACCAGAGATAGACCAACACCGCGACCCACAGCAAGGAATACGCCGCCACGAGCAACGGGGCGGCCGGAAGCTGGTCCTCGGGCGGGACGGAATCCAACGGTATGAACTCGTCTTGTGCCGGCTGGCCGGCCGCCACCTCGGTCACGCCAATCTCTGCCCACATGCCTCCCCCAATAACCACCAGCACCGCCAAAGCGTAAAGCAGCAGTCCACCAGGTTTCATCTGTTTTTTCGAACGTCCATCCTCTCCACAATCGACCCTAGGGTATCGTCGTGACTCGGCCACGGTTATCTCTCCAGCGCGAGATAAAGTTGCTCGAGTCGCCCCCGTTGTTCCTCCAACCTGACGCGCGCCGTGAGCATCACCACAAACAACACCAGAAAGGCGACCATGCACCAGACGAACGGGCCAAACATCCCCGGTGCCGACGACGACAGACTCGGGAGAACATTGGTAGTTGGATGAATCGTACGCCAGACGTTGACCGAGATATAGACGAACGGGACGTTGGCCATCCCAAAGAGCGCCAGGCCAGCCGACAACTTCTCCGACCCCGGTCCACCATAGGCCCGCAAGAGCAAATATGCGAGGAAAATCAGCTCAAGGATTAATGCCATCGTCAATCGGGCATCCCATTGCCACCAAACACCCCAGGCCTTGATCGCCCAAAGCGGACCAGTGACCAGGCCCATCAGTCCGAACAACACCGCTAACTCTGCCGCCGCCACGGCCAGACGGTCGGCGGCCGGCTTCTCCTTGAACAAGTAGACCGCACTGGAAAAGCCGCAAATAAACACCGCCAAGAACATAGCGATCCACGATGGGACGTGGAAGTAGAAAATCTTCTGCACCAACCCCATCGTTGACTCGTACGGTGCACTGGCGATCAGAATCGGCGCAGTGATAAACATCGCACCTGCCACGCACAGCAATCCGCCAAACGTCCTTGTGCTCATCGCCATCATTCTGTCATGACCGGCTCGAATGTCCATAGTGCGAGCGTGAGGAAGACGGCATCGAATAACACCAACAGCGCTGTCCAGAACCGAACCAAGTCCAGGTTCGGCTCGGACTGCAGTAACGCAACGGTACCGCCAACCCCGGCGATCAAGACCGGAAACGTTACCGGATACAACAGAATTGGAAGCAGCACTCCTCGGCTGCGAGTCCGCAACAGCATCGCCGCAAAAAGTGTCCCGACTGTGGCGAATCCGATAGTGCCCGTGGCCAGCAATGCCACCAGATACCCCGGGAAACGAAAGAGTGGAGCCCGAAACGTGAACGTAACAAACAACACGATAACCGCTTCGACCACGGCCATCAACAGCACAATGGCGAGAAGCTTGCCGAGAAAAATCGCAGCACGCTCAACTGGCGCCATCAGTAGACCACGCATCGCGTCCTGGTATCGCTCGCGCTCAAACGCCCGACCAAGCGCCAAAGTGCCTGAAAACGCTACCGCGATCCAGACGATGCCGGCCGCCGCACCTTCGATCGGACGCCCCTCCCGTACAAAGGCAAACGAGAAGACCAAGACGCACGATGTGGCAAAGAAGAGTGTCGTCGACACCATCTCCCAGCTTCGGGTCTCGACTCGGATATCCTTCCGCGTCACAAGCCAGGCAATCTTAAAAAAATTGGCCATCAGCTTTTGTCAGGCATCGGAAGAGATCCTTCCTCTCGCAGCGCCGCCCTATATCGTTCGCGTAACGGTCCGCTGCCACCATCAAGCTCGACCATTCGTCCCCTCTTCAGTATGACCGAGCGATCCACGAGACCGTCGGCAACATCCAGGTCATGCGTCGCGAGCAGCACGATTCGCTTGGCGTCCTTCAGACAGCGCAGCCGGTTGGTAAGCACCTGGGCTGACGTCTCGTCTAGGCCGGTGAACGGCTCGTCCAGCAGGACAAGCCGTGGGTCGTGGATCAACGCCCGTTCGAGTGCGAGGCGCTGACACATTCCGCGGGAATATCCCTCGACGACCTCATCGGCTCGCGACCCCAGTCCCGAGCGATCCAGCGCTTCGGTCGCGCGACTAGCTGGATCCTCAAGACCGTACAATCCGGCGAATAATTCGAGGTTTTCTCGCGCGGTCAGCTCCGCGTATAGCTGCAGGTCGTGAGACAAGAAACCGATCTGCGCCCTGAGACCAGCACTCGCTTCTTTGTCGCTGTGGTCACCGTAGTGAATCGACCCGACCGAGGGCCGGATGAGGGTAGCCACTACGCCGAGGAGTGTCGATTTTCCGGCGCCGTTCGGTCCAAGCAAGGCGACGAGTTGACCGGGGTGGAGTGTCAGGGAAACGTGGCTCAGAGCGCGCCGTCGCCCGTAGTACCGCGAGACATCATCGATCGTCAAACGGTCGAAGTCGAACACAAGCCTCCGAAGTCACTCAAGTATCGTGAGTATGACATTTTCCTGTTGATTGCGGATGGCCATCCGCACAGCGAGAGACGAACTCCAGCCATCGTGGCAGACCAACTGGACAGTCGGCACCCGAGAGGCGCGGAGTGTAACACCGGCTGAAGGTAACGGACTATCCTCACGCTGTGCCCGACCGTCGGGCGACGTGTGAGTCCCGTGCGGGCGACGCGCTAAGCAACACCGGCGTCAGCTCCTCGTCGAGCTCGCGGTAGACCCGTTCGATCGCACCGAACAACTCGCTTCGGCGAGTCGTGCGCTTGGTCGAACCGATCTTACCAATACGATGCTGGCGCTCGACCTTGACGAGATCGGTCAGTAGCTTCTCTTTTCGAGCCTCTAGCGTCTTTCGACGCCGGCTGGAGCCAGTCACCGCCGGTTGACACGACGCACCCCAGACACCAAACCCCAAAATACCAATCGCCAGGATAAGCGTGATAGTGCTTGGCACACGGCTTCGGCTAGGCAAGCCGACCAGCTCGACGGAAAGTGCCCGCCCCGAGGCGATCCTAGGACCGGCACCGAGTATGCGCGGCATCCCGGTTCCCTCGCTGGCTGGGAGCTCCATCCGTCGAGAGATCTGTGACGACACGAGGTCGAGCCCGCCCCATTTCTCAACCGAGATTAGCAGCGCGTCCAGATCAACGGGGAAGCTCTGTGCGATAACCAGGTTCTCACCCGAGTACGGCAGGATATATGCCACATGTAGCGGTGTAGCACCTGGGGCAAATGGTCCTGGTAGCTCAACACGGCGGCCATCCACCAGTGCCCGGGGAGACCCTCCCCCCAGTGCCGTTGTCCCGACCGCGCCACTCGGCAGATCAAACGCAATGGGCACCGCCGAATCAACCGGCGCGTCACCGGGGTTGATGACCTGGAGAAAGTAGTAGACCTCAACACTCTCCTCGATCAGCTCGACCTGAATCCATGATTCGTCACTCAATGTGACCGTGCCGGTCTGAACCGGCAACGCGGCACGTTCAGGATCGGCGCCGACGAGCATCACGCGAATCCCACCGCGACCGGGTGCGGTAAATGACTGCGACTGAAGCCGCTGCCCGTTGAGTTCGGTCGAGGCCTGTACCGGTTGACCGCCGTTCAGCGTGAGAAAAGTCGCCCGCCCCTCACTGTCGGTTATCGCCGTTTCGACCGAGTCACCCTGGTGTAACTCGACCAGCTGGCCGATCACGTTATCGGTGATCTGCCCGCGGATGACGCGCACGGTGATCGTGCCGTCTGGCAGGCCTGGGTCAGGCAACGGGAGGCCCGACATCTGCCGCGGGTCAGGTTGTCCGACCAGCTCTGTCTCACCCCACAGCATCGTAAACACCATGAGCGCGACAAGCAGTCGGAACGCTCGTAGCCAGCTCATTCGACTGCCACCAGGGATGCCGCGCACCCCTTGCAAAATCTTGCGTCCGTATCGTTCTCCGTGCCACAACTCGCACAGACGAGACGGTCCGCCTCCGTGACGCGATCCGCCTGAATGTCATCACTCTGAAGGTCGATCGCCAGACGCTGCGCAAGCTCCCGCTCGATCACATCCCGGTATCCTGGCATGCCGACGTCAAGCTGCTTCATCACTGCCAGCGCGTGTGCCCTCAGGCGTCGGTCCATGAGCTGGAAGTCCGTGTCGGACACTTTGCCCATCGCCCGGTCGAATTCCAGTTCCTTGATCGAGCGGAGCACGAGGGTCTTCTCTCGCTCGATCGCGGCACGAGTACGCACGTCAACAATTTCTGCGTGTTTTTTGAAGTCGGTCGCCACGAGCGGCCACAGCGTTCGATAGAGTGCGAACCCGACACCGGCCGCCGACCCGATCGCCGCGACGAAGATGACCAGCACCACCGGGTCGCCTGGGCGCACCACGACGACACCCAGGGTGGATGCCACCAAACCGGCGATAACGAACAGATGCCAGGGTCGAAAGGAGTTCGCGTCAGTCGAGTTCTCGGAGCTCATCGTCCAGGCGGGCCTCCAGCTGCTGGTCCTGGTCGTCGGTAGAGACAGAGACCTGTGACTCCTGGAGCTCCGAGTCGCGTCGTGACCAGCGGAGGGTCACGAAGCCGACTCCGACTAGACACGCCCCCCCGACGAGCATCGGGAAGAACCAGGACAGCTGGTTAAACGTTCCGATCGGCGCACCGATCGGCTCCTGACTCCCGTAGGTATCGATGAAATGCTGATACACCCCGTCCCGGTCTTCTCCCATTGCGACTTGCTTATTTAGCCGGAGACGCATATCGGTTGCGGTAGCACACGTGCAGGTCGAAAGCGGCAGGTGCGAGCATGTACCACAGACACAGACCAGCTCATCTTGAAGCTCGGCCTCCAACCGCTGCTGGTCGGCCCCCAACTCGGCCCCATTGGGGACGGCGATCTGGGCACGCGCCGTCGTCCCCATCCCACCCAAGAGCACCGACACCAACACAAGGGACGTCGTCGCCGCTCCCGCCGGGACCTTGGCCGACACGAACGCCAGGCTACTCTCCGGAAGCAACGCGAGACCGGTGCCAAGCGCCATAATCGCAAACCCGAACCAGATCCAGTTAACGAGCGGATTTACAGTGATCTGAAACGCCGCAGATTGGTCGGCAAGATCGTAGGTTGCCAGTGTGATATACAAGTCTTCTGAAAGCGACCGTCGTATCGCCACTTCGGTGGTGGGCTCGGTCTCGTGCTTGCGAAAGAACCAGCGTGCCGGAAACAACTCACCGGCTGCCTGACCATCCTTGAAGATCGTCATGTGCCCAGTGATCATCTGCTTCTGCCCGTCGTCGGTCTCGCTCACTCGGTCGTAGCGCACGAGAAACTGACCGATCTCAACCTCATCACCCGCATTCATGAGTACCTGCTGCTCGAGCTTATATCCAGCTCCGGCAAACCCGAGAAACATCAGGACGATGCCGACATGTACGACGTAACCGCCGTAGCGTCGCCGGGACCGCATGATCAGCCCGACGAGTGCCGTCACGATGTCAGTTCCGGTCGCCCCACGACGGACAACGGCACCGCGCACGAACTCCTGAGAGATCGTACCCAGAACAAAGGCACAGAGCGCAAAGCAGAGCCCGGACACCCACACTCGGAACCCAATAGCGGACAACCCAACTGCGGTGGCGACGGCCACACCCATCGGCCAGGCAAACTGATACACCAGGTTGCTCAGAGTCGATTTTCGCCACGCCAACAACGGACCGATGCCGGTCAGTAACAGCAGAACCAGACCGATCGGCACCATCCAGGTGTTGAAAAACGGTGGGCCTACGGTGATCCGCTGCCCCGTGAACGCCTCGCTGATCGTCGGAAACATCGTGGCAAAGAGGATGAAGAACGCCGCGAACAACAGAATCCAGTTATTCAGAAGGACCGCGGCTTCCCGCGAAGCCCATGACTCCAGCTCGTTCCGCGCGCGCAGCAAAGGCAACCGATAGATGACCCAACCGAAACTAAAGACCAGGATGATCGCCATGAAGACGGAGAACCACACAGTGAGCTGCGCATCCTCACCGAAGGCATGCACAGACTGCACGATACCGCTGCGGGTCATGAAGGTCCCGAAGATCGTCAAGAAAAACGTGAGAATCACAAGCGTCACGTTCCAAATCCGAAGCATGCTCCGCCGTTCCTGCACCATAACTGAATGCAAGAACGCGGTCGAAGTGAACCACGGGAGCGCCCCGGCGTTCTCCACCGGATCCCATCCCCAAAAGCCGCCCCACCCGAGCTCCTCGTATGCCCAAATCATGCCCAGGGTGAGCCCAAGCGAGAGGAACAGCCACGAAAACATTGTCCACCGTCGCACGGCCCGCAGCCACGAATCGTCGAGGAACCCGGTAATCAGCGCCGCCATGCCGAATGCAAACGGAATCGTCATCCCTACGAATCCGGTATACAGCGCCGGAGGATGAATCGCCATATACGGGTTCTGGAGCAGCGGATTGAGTCCACGGCCATCGACCGGGGTTTCCGTCAGGTAGGTCGCGAATGGATCCTTGTGGACGATCATCAGGAACAAGAAGAAGAGCTGAACCGCCCCAATGACAGCCACCACGTACGGAATCAGTTCGCGCTGTCGTTCACGGTTCGACTTGACCGCGATCGCACCGAAGACCGACAGGAGAAAGACCCAGAACATAATGGAACCGTCGAGACCGCCCCAATACGAGGTCAGCTTGTAGAAGAGCGGCTGGACTGAGTCGGAGTACCGGTCGACGTAGCGGATGGTGTAATCCTGGGTAACGAATGCGTGGAGGATGATCGACGAGGCGAGCGTCATAAGCGCGGTAACAGCGTAGAACGCACCTACCCCGCTCTCAACGAGTCGCAGCGACCGACGTCGAGCACCGGCAACCGACGCGGCTATGGCGTACGCACAAGCGATGAAAGCGGCCAGGAGTGTATAGGAACCGATAGTGGCCATGAATTTGGGTCGCTAGAATGACTCAGCCAGCGGGCGGCGCTCCTGGTCGTTGAAGGCAAGTCTCACCGGACAAGTGTCCAATGTATTCAATGACTAGTTGCTGGCACCGTCAGTTTCGACCGACTCCGCGGCACCGTCAGCAGACGCATCGATCGCGGGCTTCGCCTCATACTTCGACGGACACTTTGCCATGATGCCACCCGGCTCGACAATGAGCACATCCCCATCGAGACGTCCGGATACGACGACCTCAGATGCGTCCTGAAATGTGTCCGGCACGATTCCCGTGTACTCCGCGTGAACCACGTAGCCGTTGTTCTCGATCGCGAACCGGTAGTCCAGCGAGCTTGGCTTCCACGAGATATCTGATGCAAAGCCATGTACCTGAAGGCGTTTACCCACCCACTGGTCAGGATCGACCATCACCTCATCAACATGCTTGTAGTACTGGGTGCCATCCTGCATGGTGGTCCACATAAGCCCCACAAACGCAGTGACAAGAACGCCAGTCGTGAGCAATATCTTGAGGCCTTGGCTTGGCATATCGTGGAGTCCCCCGCAGGTGCCCTTAAAGGATAGCCCCGGCGCAACGCACAGTCAATCGTCACAGGCTCGCGTTCAACCTAACTATATGGCGTTAGATGAGCCGACCGTAAGCCGCCATAGCCCTTGCAGTTACACTGCGTGGTCGAGTTCCCTTATCAGCCGTTCTACAACCGGCAAGGGAAGCCCCACGACGTTCGTGTACGACCCCTCGATCCGGTCAATAAATCGAGAGGCGATCCCTTGAGCGCCATAAGCACCGGCCTTGTCCATCGGCTCTCCCGTCGCCACGTAGGCACCGATCGCACAGTCGTCAAGATCGACGAGTGTAACCTGCGTTGCCGCGACCGCCGTGCGTCGATCGCCACCGCCGACAACGGCCACACCGGTCAGAACCTGGTGGGTACGGCCTGACAGCCGCCGTAGCATCGAGAACGCGTCGTCCGTATCGCGGGGTTTGCCCAGCACATCGCCATCAACGACGACGACCGTGTCGGCAGCCAGCACGAGCCGGTTGTCTTTCAACCCGCTCGACACCGCAGTGGCCTTAGCCATCGCGATTCGAGCCACGAAGGCGTCAGGTGATTCACCAACGAGGCGTTGCTCGTCCACGCCCGGCGGAATGATGTCAAACGTATATCCCGCCCTGGTCAATAATTCGCGCCGACGTGGCGACGCTGACGCGAGCAGGAGTCGACGGTACGGGTGATACACTTGCGGAAGAATATATCGTTCACACCATGATCGCCGCTCGTGATGTTGTACCTGGTGTCCTTACTGAGCTGCTCCGAGGCCAACCGACCTCAGACGCTAAGATTCGATTTGCCTGGATGTGCTGTGTGGGAGCATCGATCGCGCGTGCCACGGCGGTGCGACTCGAATCCTCAACGGGCACACTCCATGTCCTCACCGACTCCGAGACTTGGCGTCGAGAGGTGTCGCGTTCGGTCCCAACCGTCAAACATAGGTTAACTGAGCTGCTTGGTCCCGGAACGGTCAAGCGTATTACCGTGAAACGGAGAGGACCTTTATGAGAGAGCCGGTCATTCTCAGTGCCGTTCGGGTTCCCACCGGAAAATTCCTGGGTGCCCTGAAAAACCTACCGGCGACTGAACTCGGCGCCCGAGTCATTCGGGCAGCGGTCGTGCGCGCCAAACTCGACCCCGCGGAAGTGGACGAGTGCATCATGGGTAACGTGGTGTCGGCTGGACTCGGACAAGCACCAGCGCGACAAGCGGCAATCCAAGGCGGCCTTCCCGATCGCGTAGCAGCGCTGACCATCAACAAGGTCTGCGGGTCAGGTCTAAAGGCAGTCATGCTCGCGGCGCAAGGGATCGCGACCGGCGACATTGACGTCGCAGTGGCCGGTGGAATGGAGTCGATGAGTAACTGTCCGTATCTCCTGCCAACAGCGCGCGAAGGGATGCGAATGGGTAACGCCGAGACCATCGACTCGATGATCCACGACGGGCTGTGGTGCTCGCTCGAAAACTGGTCGATGGGTCTCGCATGCGAGGCGGTTGTCGATAAGTACGGCGTCACCCGTACGGACCAAGACATATTCGCCGCCAGTAGTCATCACAAGGCTGCCCAGGCGATTCGAGAGGGCTGGTTCAAGGACGAGATTCTCCCGATCGATATTCCACAACTTAAAGGTGATCCGATCAGACTAGAGTATGACGAGGGCGTCCGACCCGACACTTCAGCCGACGCGCTTGGCAAGCTCAGGGCGGCGTTCAAGGAGAATGGCACGGTAACGGCCGGAAACGCCCCTGGGGTCAACGATGGCGCTGCCGCCGTAGTCGTCATGGCGACTGAGAAAGCGACCGCACTCAACCTCACACCTATGGCGAGAATCGTGGGGCAAGCCATGAGCGGCTTGCCGCCGAAGTGGATCCTGATGACGCCGGTGCAGGCAGTTCAGAAGCTCCTCGCCAAGACCGGCTGGACATTGTCCGACGTCGACCTCATTGAACTGAATGAAGCGTTTTCGGCGCAGGCATTGGCGGTGATTCGGAAGCTCGACGTCGACCCGGCGAAAGTGAACGTCAATGGCGGCGCCGTTGCCTTGGGCCATCCCATCGGGGCCAGTGGGACACGCATCCTGACAACGTTGCTGTATGCCCTCAAACAGAGGAATCTCAAGCGCGGAATCGCAACGCTATGTCTGGGTGGAGGAAACGGTGTAGCCTTGGCAGTGGAGCGGATGTAAGAGGATCGAGGGTCTTCGGTCGCAGGTCGAAAATCGTGGATCTGAGAGCGGCAGCCACGAGCCCATGACTCGCGACCATTAGCGATTCACGACCGAAGACTCCAGACTACCGTCGTGCTAACCCTCCGTTTTCCAGAACGCGACACCGCCAGCCTGCTTACCAACATCGACCGTCCCGACGCGCTCACCCGTCTTCACGTGGTAGACCTCCACTGTACCGGGTTCGCTTCCAACACCCTCAAGCGTGACAAACGCATACTCTCCGTCCGCCGTCAGCGCGACACCGTGGGGAATCGTGCGCCCGGTATCGGCTCGCGTGCGCTCGTGCCCGGATTGAAGGTCCCAGAACCCGACTGCCGCGCCGCTCTTATACGTGACGACGAGGGTCGCCTCGTCCGGGGTCACCGCTAAATTGTAAGGACCTGGTCCGGTGTCGAGGGTTCGAACGACCCGCCACGATTTGACGTCGACCTCGAAGATCTTAGAGACGTTGTTACCGGTAACAAACACCCGGCCATCTGTCGTAGGCGCAGTCACCCATGTCGGCTGCACGCCGTCGCCAAGAGAGAGACGCCGCGTAATACTGAACCCAAGAGCGTCGACCTCAACTAGCTCGAAACCCATGACGTTGACGGCGTAGAACGAGGCTCCGTCCCGACTAAGACGTCCGCCGTGTGGGCGTAACCCACTCTCGATACGAGCCACCTCCACCATCGTCTCGGTCTCTACAACTGAGATCGTGCTTGGCTCAAGGGGACCGTGAAGATCGAAATTGACAACATATAACAATCCGGTTGACCCAGCCACGTCTAGAGTCGCTGGGTACATGCCCAGCGTGACGTCACCCACCCACTCGTCGGTGCCGGTCGTGAATTTCTGCACGCTGCCGAACGGAAGGCCGTGCGCGATCGATACATACCAGTGCCGCCCATCTGGATCGACCTTGATGCCGTGGGGGCCCTCTGTCTCGGCCGGGAAGCTTCCAACCACGACAGTCTTTACCACCTCGAGACCACCGGGACCATAGCGGACGACGGCAACCTCGTCATCGGACTCGGCACAAACGTAGGCGTAGTAGCTGTGTTGTGGATCAGGCGCAGCGGCCCGGGCGTCACTCCACGTCGCCAGCATGAGAAAGGCGACCAAAACTACCGCGCGGGTGTACCTGTTGCTCATATGATTGGCACTGCCGCCTTGACCTGATGCCGGCGATGAACTCCGCCGGCATCCGACGCAAAAACCCGTCTGACAACCCGCCCTATGGCCACGAGCATCCACGACCCAAGAACAACGACCCTCGGCCCTACTGTGGTTCCCCAACGATCGGACTCGGCCCATTTCTCGGTCGCAGCTTCACGGCCCACAGCCCGGTGTTCCAGTCGGTAAAAAAGACGTGACCCTTGTATGGCTGCGGCCCCCACACAAATGGGGAATTCGCAATAAAGCCATCAGGATCGTGCGGCACGAACATTGCGATCTCTCGTCCTTGCTTGTACAGGTCCCCCATCAGCTCGCCCGAGACATCGACGATCCGTAGACCGCCGTTGTAGAACGCGCCATAGAAAACATCGTCCTCCACCCAGAAGTTATGCGACCCAGCCTCGGGTACCTGGTAGCGAGCCACTTCTTGAGGATTGTCCCAGTCAGACCAGTCGATGACGTGGATCCACCCGGCCGCGCGTGACGGAGTCGAATTCTCGTCCGAAGAGTACCCGCCGTACGGGAACGCCTCGTCACCCGCGAAAAGATAGAACTTGCCGGTCGACTGGCTCTTGTAAGGAAAAGCGGAATGATTCCAACCACTCGGATACACATACCGTCCCAGTTCGACCGGCTGCTCGGGAGTTCCGCCCCGTCCCCCGCCTCCGACATCAACCGCGACGACACCATCGGTCCAGTTGGACGAGAAGGCCACGCCATCACTGACCCACACATCGTGGATTCCGTGCGCTGGTGTATCGAGCTCGAAGCGACCGACCCGCTCTGGATTGCTGGGATCTTCGATGCTGATCACGTCGTAGCGACGGCCCGCACTCACCGCAAAAACGTGATTCTCTGAGATAAACACATTGTGAACGCCACCCGTCAGCTGGTCGGTGAACTCTGCCAGGATCGGGACTCCCTCACGCGGGTTGGCGACGCCAAGGATCACGATACCGTTTTTTCGATCCGACGCACCCTCCCGACTGATCACGGCAACGTCCCCATCTTCCGACACCTTCACGTCGTTCACGGTGCGAGCATTGACCTGAATCTCGTTAATCCTGGTAATGTTCTCGGGGTCGGTCACATCCCAGATATACGAGTGCCCATCAGATCCCCACGTTCCGGTAATCGCATAGTCGCGACCATCCGTGCCCTCCCAGAGCCACAGGTCGGAAGTATGGCGATCGAGCACATTTCCACGGCCCACCACCTGAATCTCCTGGCGAACATCCCGACGGTCGATCTTGATCGTCCGCGTCGCTGAATGGGTTCCCGAAGTCGCCACGACTGTGTATGTACCAGACCGCTCTGCCACAAACCGACCATCCTCCGTCACCTGAGCCGATGCTCCGGCCGCAATAATGGTCGGCGCTGTTTGACCAGCCACCGCTAGCTGTACCGGCACGCCGCGGACCGACAGCCCGCGCGAGTCTTTCGCCACAGCCGTGAAGCGAACCACGTCTCCGGTCAACGCCGCGTCGGTACTCGACTGGAGCTCAAGTGCCGACACGACGTTCGCCTCGACCTCGATCGACACCGTCGCGCTCATACCCTGGCCAGTAGCGGTGACGTCAACCACCCCCGATTGATACAGGGTAGCGAATCCGAAGACGTCGACCTCAGCGATTCGAGTGTCGCTCGTCGTGTATCGAGGTTCGACGTCGTACCGATCTACACCTGTGGCATCGACTATCTTGACCCGGAACCTGGGCCGGGTCCCGACGTAGAACTTTGGTGGCAGGTCGACGAACGTCACCTCACCAACGGGGGGGCGCGGGATGGTCACCGGCACTTCAGTCCGAACAGCTGAGTCCGGACGCCGACTGTCGTCCGCGGTATCGCGCGGCAACAGAGCCACGAGCGTGAACTCTCCGGGCCGGTACGCCTCGACCCGGCCGTCACGGGTCACACCGACACTTCGACGGGCCCGCGAAAAATAAAGGACCGTGGCATCCTCGACCGTCTGTCCGTCACGGTCGCGAACGACCGCGGTCAGTGTCTGTGTCTCTCCGACCTCAAGGGTCAGCTGGCCCGGTTCGACCTCGAGGGTCCAGTCCTCGGAGGGCTCCTGTGCCGTCAACGGCACACACCTGGTGAGTGCGAGAAATATGATGACCAAGCGACGGAATCGCACGCCACGCTCCTTATCGAGCCTTCGTGTCCTGGGTGCAGCAGAGCGGGACACTCTGAACCGTCGGTCATTGTAGTCCCGCGAGGCCTCACCACACGGCGAGATCGTGGGATTACCGGGCTGAACCCGCCTCCGGCGAGAGCGTATCTCCGGTCAAGAAGAGTTTCGCGCAGGCACCGCAGGACCAGTGATCTCGGCCGAAGTCGTGCGTCACAGAAACATCGAACTTTGCCACATGGGCGAAAGTCTTTCGAGTTGTAACTTATTTATTTGTAATTACATACATCTTTTATGGTTTTTATTTTCGCTTGACAATGACCTGGCCAGCCTCTAAAATAGCCATCCACGTTTACGACTACAGTTTCCTGCAGCGGAGTCATCACGAATGCCCATCACGGATCGATCAAAACGCGAACGAACACGGGCAGTTGATATTGCCTTGACACAAATCGAGAAGCAGTTTGGCAAAGGTTCAATCATGCGGCTCGGACAACAGGGTGCAATTGCGGCTGTTCCTAGTATTTCGACCGGGTCAATCAGTATCGACTATGCGTTGGGCATTGGTGGCGTGCCACGGGGACGTGTCAGTGAGATCTTTGGACCGGAGGCATCTGGTAAGACCACCCTGGCACTGCAGGTGATCGCGCAAGCGCAGGCGACAGGAGGAAATGCAGCATTCGTGGATGCAGAGCACGCCCTCGATGCCGCCTATGCGAAAAACCTGGGTGTCGATCTCGACAACCTATTGGTCTCTCAACCAGATCATGGCGAGCAAGCGCTCGAAATCGTCGAGGTACTCGTGAGATCAGGCGGGGTAGATGTGATTGTCATCGACTCTGTGGCAGCTTTGGTGCCACGCAGCGAGATCGAGGGTGACATGGGTGATGCTCAGATTGGCCTCCAGGCCAGGCTCATGTCGCAAGCACTCCGCAAGCTCACGGGTGTCGTATCCAAGTCGCGAACGTCTCTCGTTTTTATCAACCAACTCCGTGAGAAAATCGGTGTCATGTTCGGCAATCCAGAAACCACGACGGGGGGACGTGCGTTGAAGTTCTACTCGTCAGTACGAATCGATATCAGGAGAATCGGAGCCATCAAGGATGGCGATCGGATCGTCGGTGGGCGTACGCGGGTCAAGGTCGTAAAGAACAAGCTCGCAGCCCCGTTTCGCCAGGCCGAGTTCGACATCATGTACGGAGAGGGGATTTCTCGGGAAGGGGACCTGCTGGATCTGTCTGTCGACCGTAACATCATCGAAAAAAGCGGTACCTGGTTTTCTTACTCCGGAGAGCGGCTCGGGCAGGGACGCGAAAACGTCAAGCGTCTTCTCAAGGAGAAGCCAGAAATCTTCACAGCGATTGAAGCCCAGCTTCGCAAAGAGCTCGGGCTCGTCACCGAACCAAGACCCGAAACCACAACCGCGTGAGCCGAGAACCTGGAGCCTGCAGAACTTACCATCCGTCATCGGGATGAGTGAAGAGTGCTTGACTCGCTGTTGTCACTCGACGCGTCGGTCTTGCAGTGGTTCAACACCTTGCCTCACCCTGCCTCGCTGACGTTTATCATGAACGCCGCTACCACCAGTGCTGTCGGTTCAGCCATCTGGTTTGGTCTGGCCCTTGTCGTCGCACGACAAGGAGATTTCGAATCTGCCTTTCGTGTCGTGTTGTCACTGATCGTGACGGCCGTCGTGGTCAGCGGTATCCTCAAACCGTCAATCAACCGAGACCGTCCCGCACTCATGGCGGTTGGTGAGCGTGTCGTCGCGATCCAGTCGGACTCGCCGTCGTTTCCGTCGGGACATGCGGCCGGCGCCGCCGCGGGCGCATACAGCCTCGCTCGGGTCTGGCTCACGCGAGCGCCGTTGATATGGAGTCTGGCTATCGTGATCGCGGTTTCGAGAGTGTATCTAGGGGCTCACTATCCGCTAGATGTCCTGGCTGGATTTTTTGTCGGTCTTTCGTGCGGGATCGTCGTAACCGGGGACTCAGGTCAGTACCGCTAGGGCTATCAGAAGTAATCGAGCACGCTCCGCCAGACCACGGCTCCTCAGTCACGCGGGCCAGGTATGATGAACATTTTCTCGCCGGACTCAAGGAGTCCAAGATCGCGGCGTGCGAGCTCCTCGATCTTGCGCGGCTCTTCCAGAAGCATCCGGACTTCCTCGCGAAGCCTGTCGTTCTCCACCCGGACGGACTCGATCAGCTGGAAGACAGCGGTCAACTCGTGGTTGGCGCGAACCAATGCGATCAAACCCCGCTCACCCACTACCGCGTTACCCAGCAGGACAACGGTCACAAGGAGGACCAGAAAGCGGGTGGTTCGCCGTCGGGGA
Organism: Vicinamibacteria bacterium; assembly: GCA_963578805.1. Lineage (GTDB taxonomy): Bacteria > Acidobacteriota > Vicinamibacteria > Vicinamibacterales > UBA8438 > CAUZIB01. Next base: position 39,131 of record CAUZDY010000019.1, read on the forward strand.
CGCTGGCGTCGGGGGACGAAGCCCAATCCGAGAGAGTTACCGGGCTGGGACCCAAGGACTTTGTTCGACACTCGCTACCTAGAGTAACGCAGTCTCGACTCAGAGTACAACTCAACAGCGTCACGCCAGATCAAAAACGTCACCGAGCACGTCCTGTTTCTCCATGACATTCCAACACGAGAGATGCGCAAGTAGGTTCACCTGAGCAGGAGTAAGTCGGATTAGTGTTCCCGGATTTTGACCACGCGTCAGATAGTGTGGGAAATGTGCGAATGGTCCATCAGGCTTCCCGGATCGGCCCTGCTGCACCAGACGCCGAAGTGGTGCCGACAGGAGACTAACCCAGCGTTCCACGTGCTCGTTATAGCACCAGCAAACGGTAACCTCGGCGTCACCAGTGAGTCCCCACCATGGGTTCGACTGAACGACGTGTCGGGTAATCGTCATGACCGTGTCACCTCGGCGTTTAGCTGCCTGCAACCCTGCAACCACCACCGCGTAGTCAGCCTCAGGAAACACTCGGTTGTGGGAAAACCTCGTGCCGGGTGCACCAAATAATGGGGCGAGGGACGGATCGACTGCTCCGTGCCCAGGCCAATTTTCTGGATCGTGGTCGACAGAAAGTGGCCACATGGTATTAATGAAGACCACCACCGCTTTCACCCCGCGTCTTAGTAGCGAAATCAGGCCATAGTTTTCGACATCACCACCGTCCGTAAAGACCTCTGACGTGCCGGCACTATTTGACCGACACAATGGCCAGTACGTAGCGTGTGGGTAGCCACGCAGGTCGCGGTCCGGCGTACTGAATGCGCTGCTCGCCCCAATCGCATCAGCGAGCGTGAAGGGGTTGGACGGCAGAGTCAGCGTGACCAATCCATCGGCCGCAGGACCAACGTGCGGTGCGTTACTCCCGAACGCGAACGGCTCGACGAATCCCCCACCCACTGTATGAGCTGGATGACCGCCCGACCGGAGCGTCAACCGCTGTCCGCTTCCGATTCCAAGCGGTGAGTACTCAAACCCGACGAGGTTCACGCGGGTAAGATCTGATTCGTCACTCGGCCAATTCAGCGCGGAATGCACAAGGAGGTAGGGCCGGTAAGCCGCGGCTCTTACCGTGTGGAGGCGAAAGTGTTGAAGCGACGAATGGCGGCGACGAATCTCCTTGGCCGTTGAGTTATCCAGGGTGAAGCTGACCGGCTGGTCCGGATCGTACAACCCGAACGGGCTGAGAAAGGTCCGGCCTACGGCTCGGGTCCAGACGGCATCCCGACCAACCGAGCGGACTGCCCGTGCGGCCGCGAGGGCAGCCAAGAAATCTCCGGTTGCCGCAAACCCCAACGCGCGCGGATCGAGCTGTGACAACGCGCCGAGGGAAAGTTCTTCGGGATCGGTTGGGGCACCCAGTAGATCAAGGTCCGAGTCGACCCCCTCCGTCGGCGGATAATAAGTGTACGACGTCGCGGCCCAGGCTCCCCCTGATACGGCCGAGAGATAGCCGACGCGATTAATTAGCCCGGTGGCGGTCAGGCCACGAAGCTGCCCAACGGTTGCGGCATACGACCGAGTGCCGCCGCCTGAGAAACAGACGCCGGTCAACGCCGGGGGGAGTAGGACCGAGCGATGCGTCTGTTCCGGATAGGTCGCCTTCGGCCCGTCTGTGAACCAGACACGGGCTCGAACGTGTGAGCTTGCAGAGGTCACGGTTGAGACGAGGGCTGCATCGGATACTCCATCGTGAAGGGATCCGGAAGCGGAATCCTGGTGATCGAGCCGCTCGCCAGCCGATCCAATAAAAATTCAGGATGGTCGGAGTCACCGTTCTCAATCGTGGCGATGTCACCCGTAATCAAGATGACAAGCTGATCGGGATTCAGGTATTGCCGCGCAACGCGTGCGACGTCGTCTCCAGTGACGGCACCGATTCGATCCCGGTAATGGGTGAGATACTCCGGGTCCCGACCGGTATACTCATCGTTCGCAAAGAGGCTCGCGGTCGACGACGCGCGCGAGAAGTTTCGTGTAAACGTCTCTATGAACGACGCTTTCGACGTGCGGAGCTCCGCTTCGGTCACCTGCTGGTCACGGATGCGGCCGATCTCCTCGAGCACGATCGCCACCGCCCGTGCAACAGTCTCACTGCGAGATTGGAAGCTCACACGAAACAGACCGTCGTAGTACATACCTAGTCCGAAGCTGGAAGAGGCACTGTAGGCTAGTCCTTCATCCGATCGAATACGGGTCAGTAACCGCGACGTGAACCCACCGCCGCCCAGAATGTCGTTCATCACCAGCAGCGCGTACCTGTCAGGATTGTCGCGCCGGCTTCCCAGATGACCAACCGACACACGACCCTGGTTCACGTCCGGCTTGTCGACGGTGTAGATCCCGGGACTGAGCTCATGCGTCGGTGCAGGAACTAGCGACACGGGGTCGGTCTTGACCGGCCAATCGACCATGTGCGCCTCGAGCTTCGGGAGGATCTCGTCTGGCGTCACATCGCCAGATACCGAGAAGATGAATGCACCCGGATGATAGTACCGGTCATGAAACGCGACGAGATCCTCGCGAGTAGTCGACTCGACGGACGGGCGCGTAGAGAGTCGCGTCGAAAAGTGCGCATCACCGCGCATCAGTCGACCCCATTCCCGGCCCTCGATACTACCGGTGCTGTCGTTCCGCCGCTGCATCCCTTGCAGGCTCTGGCTCTTGGCGAGCTCCAACCTGGCCTGCTCAAACCGCGGGAATCGCAACATACTGAAGAAGAGATCGAGCGTCGCATCCAGATCTTTGGTCAGGCTGTTAAAGGCAGCCCGACCCGACGTCGATCCGACTGAGCTACCGATCTCGGCAGCCAAAAACGCCACCTCATCGTCAAAGTCAGCAGCCGACAACTCCCCTGCACCTCCAGCCCGCATCTGGTTTCCTGTGAGACTCGCCAGTCCCTGCTTCCCATCGGAGTCGAGATAGCTTCCCGTCCGCACTGTGACCGATACTGAGACCAACGGGAGCGTGTGATCCTCGACCACAAAAACCACCACGCCGTTCGATAGCACGTGCCGGTATCGTCCGGCGACTGGCGGCTCGAACTCGAGCGCTTCGAACGAGAGCTCCCGTGGATGCGCCGGGATGTGCTGCGCCAACACGGTCTGAGCGGGTGCCAGGCTGACAAAGATGACAAGAGGCAACATCGACAGTACGCCCTGGGTAGGCGTTAGGCTCATCGTCCTGCTCCAATCGCCTCGATCCGCGCCTCGATAGCAGCGAGCATGGCTTTAGCCAAGTCCAGGTTCTCCTCAAGCACCGTTGCCATCATCTGCTCTGCCTGTGCCAGGAACTGTTGTAGCTGCTCAGCGTCGAGCTGCGCGACCGCCGTCATGGTCTGTCACGTTCCGGATCGTCGAGACCTGCGAGCGTCGGACCGTCTCCCTCGCCGTCGCTGGTGCGGCGATAGTAGACAGCAACCGCCCGGTTCTCTTTAGTGAAGTACTCGTTGGCCACCCGACGAATATCGTCTGGTGTCACCGATTTGTACAGGGCGGGGTCAGTATTGATCGTCTCCCAGCCCCTGTTATTCTCGCGAATGAGCAGTTGTACCATCAGCTGGAAATTCCCTTCCAGATCGCGAAACGTGCTCGCCGCATTCTGATTTTTCACCTTCTGGAGCTCCCGCTCTCCGACCGATTCAGTCCGGATCCTCTCAAGCTCGCCCTCGATCGCGTGCTCGACGTCCTCTGGTGTATGTTCCTCTCGAGCCGTGCCGCGGATCTCGAACATGCCCTCGAACTTGAACCCGGACTGGCCTCCTGAGACATTCGTCGCCACTTGCTGGTCTTCGACGAGAGCCCTATACAGCCGCCCCGTACGCCCGCTCAGTAGCTGCCCGAGCACCACGAGGGCCGGTTCGTCGACGTGCCCATCAGGCACGGAGTGGTAGCGCATCACCACTTGCGGATTGGTGTCGGCGTACGCTTCCATTCGCTTTTCCGCCAGTTGGGGCATCTCCCGGGTTCGAGGCTCAAGCGGCGGACGCGCGCTGCGCGGAATCCGGCCAAAATAACGTTCCGCCAAAGCCGTGGCATGCTCTGGGTTGAAGTCGCCGACGAGGGCGGCGGCAATGTTATTCGGGGCGTAGTACGCATCGAAGAACGCCAGCGCCTCTTCGCGCGTTATCCCCTCGAGGTCACTCGGCCACCCAACGACAGGCCAGCTGTATGGGGACGACCCCCAGAACATCGCGTCGAACTGCTCCTGATACTTCCCGATGGGCGTGCTGTCAGTCCTTAAGCGTCGTTCCTCGTGCACAACATCGCGCTCAGAGTAAAACTCTCGAAACACCGGGTTAAGCAACCGATCAGACTCCATCCAGAACCACAACTCCAGCTTGTTCGCCGGTACGTTGATGAAGTACACCGTAAAGTCATTACTCGTCCCGGCGTTCATGCCCGAAGCACCCTGCTCGGTATAGATTCGGCTGAAGTCCTCTTTGACCACTATCTCTTGTTGGTGCGCCAGTAAGCCGTCGAACTGAACCAAGAGTTCGAGATGCCGGGGAGAACGGGCCTCGGGGTCGTTTGGATCGTCGATTTGTCCGAGCCGGTGGGCGACAAGTAGCTGTGCTTCCTCGACGGCGAGTTCAACCTTGATTTTGTCAAGCTGTTGGATAATTGCCAGATCTTCCGCAATGTCCTCGGTCCCAATCGTGCGGCTACCCTTGAACATCATGTGCTCGAATAGATGCGCGACCCCGGTGATTCCCGGGCGCTCGTAGACGGAACCGACTCGCGCGATCCACCCAGCTGCGATATTCGGATCACCGGGGCGCGGCACCATCAGCACTTTCATCCCGTTCTTGAGCTCGTGTTCGATCACTGGGACTTCCTGCGCTTGCCCACGTGCCGACACCAAACCGATGACCACCGTCAATGAGACGAAAGTGGCACATCGGCGAAGATCGAACTGTTTCATGGGATCCCTCTGACTGGCGACGTCCGGTCGATGTCTCGTTGACCTGGGTCTGTGAGTGTCGCACACCGGGTGGAACAAATTAAAGTCGCGGATGGAGGTATCACGAGTCTCTATCTCCATGAGGCTCCCCCTCACGCCCCGTCTTCGTCTCGTCGATCCTCTCGATAAGCTCGCCGAGCCGGAGCGATAGATCAGACAGTTTTCGCCATTTTTCAGCATTTTGTAGACCGAACAACACTGCGAAGTCTCGCTCGCTGTCTGAGAGATCATGGATCTGAGCAGCCGAGACCGCACCCTTCATCTCGGCGTCAGTCGCTTGGGCTTCGAGCCACAGCTGCTCGATCTGCTCTCGAACAGAACTCGCTTCCTGGTAGAGCTTGTCAATGTTCTTTTCGTATCCCAAGCCGTCGCTCACCTCTCCGCGACGCTAGTCGCCGACGCGGTACCCGCATCTCCTCCAGCCTAGATGCTAGCGGCGGGTGCCTTTGATGTCAGTCCTGACCCTGAACAATGTTTTACCAGCGGTCACATAGAGCGTTTGGAGGTCGGGGCCTCCGAAGGCCGCGTTCGTCACCGTGTCTTCAGGAATCGGAATGAACTCGAGAAGGGCACCATCAGGGGCAAACACGTAGATCCCAGCCTGTGTTGCCAGCGTCTCTGTGGTGCCTCGGAGCCGATTGAGGCCGGCAGCAACATACAGGTTTCCGGCCGTGTCAATGGTCATCCCATCACCGCTTCGGCCAGGAAAGAAATCGTGAAAGACCCGCATGTTACTCGGGCTGCCTTCTTCACTGAGGTCGTAGGCGCGGATCAGTCGAGCCCCACCCTCACGTCCGTTAGCTTCAATCACATACAGCGTACGGTCATCGGGTGCGACCACGACGCCATTTGGCCGCTCGATCTCAGGCTCGCTCAAAATTCGCGTGATCGAACCGTCAGGATCGACCCGATACACCCCATGCACCCCAGTTTGCTCAGGTGTCGGGTTGGGACCTGGGCGGTCGGTGAAGTAGAGACGTCCACGGCCGTCAAACGTCAGGTCGTTCGGTTGATGAAGCTGCTTCCCCTCATAGGAATCGGCCACGACCTCCACTTCGCCAGTACCAAGATTCGTGCGGGTAACGCGCGGCAGCACGGCTTCGCCGTCTCCACCCTCGCAGGCAAGGAGTCTCCATTCGCTGTCAAAGATCAGCCCGTTAGCGCCGTAACTCTCATCCCGGAAGGTCGACAGCACACCGTCTAGCGACAATGTCATGATCCGGCTGTTTGCCAGGTCGGTAAAGTAGACTCGACCGTCTGCGTCGACGGTCGGCCCCTCCGTGAACGCCACGGTGGTGGCGACCTCGACCTGACGGAACTCCTGCAACGACGAAGAAACCTGGGCCTCGGACTCCGGACCGACCTCTGGAGTAGACCCAGACACGCAGCCCACTCCAAAAAGCACAGCACTCACCAGCGCACCGCCCCGTGCGAGCCAGACCTGTCGACAGGGCATGCGCAACCTCTTGATCGTCTTGATTATCTTGAACATGGTCTATCTGCTCCTGTAGCGCACCACATGGTCACATCTTGTCAGTCGGATTACGCGACGTCGCCACTGCTAAATCGTTTCGACTACGTCCACGCCTGGTCCATTCGAGACGACAAGCCTGTGACTTAGCGCCCGAGCTTACAGGTCGTCGAGACTCCCTGTGAACACGTTACCGATCGCGAGTTCTTGAGGAGTCGCCCTGACCGAGACATAGTCCTGGAAGACTCCGCCGCCAGCCAAAACCATCCCCGCCTGGATAGAGCATGGCCGCGACGCCCACCGCGTTTTGTCCAATCCTCCAATCCGACGGCGAGCGCCTCGGTGGTCCCGGCCGATCCTGGTCATGTCTGAGAACCGCCCTCCAAGCAATCAGGGTATTGCCGTAACCCCGAAGACGTCAATTATCAATGCAAAAAGCGGCACAAACTAGCTAAGTACCGGCCCCGCAACACCACTTACTGTAACCACGCGATTAGTACCGAAAGCGTCACAGGGCTGAGCAGTGACACCGGTCGCATCACAGACGTTGGCACGGGGACAGTAAGCGCCACCAATAAGCCGGCGGCGACGGCTCCGTAGATCGTTGGCACCTTCACGGCACGGGTCAGAGCCTGAACCAAACTTTGGTGGCCGCTGCCTGCCACCAGGAACACCGGAAGAACGCTCGAGACGAAGATCGAGAAAACCGTCAGCGATCCACTCCGTCGACGAGAGCGCGCTCTTCCAGGAAAGCGTTGGTGACGTCGTCCTGACTGAGGTGGGAGTCGCGATTCGGTGACATGGCGGTGTAGAACGCCAATCCTACCAACAGAGACCTGTCGTGGGATGAAATTTACCGATCAGGAGTAACCGTTGCTGGCGACACGCTCAGCCAGATGGGACTTTAGCATCGCAACACCAGCACCGGTTTGAGCCGAGACCGCGAAGCCTCCATGCCCGACCCCAGGATCAGCGTCGCATCGGTCCATCTTGTTGAAGACGGGTAACACCCGGCACATGTCGACTCCGAGGTCGGCCAGCACCACCTCACCCACCTCCATCTGCTCGCGCCACTGCCGGTGACTTCTATCGATGACATGTAGGACGAGGTCGGCCTGGGTAATCTCCTCAAGCGTGCTGCGGAACGACGCCACTAGATGATGTGGGAGCTTGCGGATGAAACCAACGGTGTCAACGAATACAACCGTCGCCGGACCTCCGAGAGACCCCTTACGAAGCTTCGAGTCGAGCGTCGCAAAGAGCTTGTCTTCGGTGGGTACGCCGGCTCGCGTGAAGCGATTAAAGAGTGTCGACTTCCCAGCGTTTGTGTAGCCCGCGAGCGCTACGAGCGGTACGCCACGCCGCCCCTGACGATGGAGTGCACGGGTCCGCTCGATCTTGGACAGCTCCTTTTTGAGCTGCTTGATTCGAGTGCGCAGCATGCGCCGGTCGGCCTCGAGCTGGGTTTCGCCCTCACCGCCTCGCACCCCGATGCCACCCACCTGTCGAGACAAATGGGTCCAGCGACGCGTCAGACGAGGCAGCTCGTACTCGACCTGTGCCAACTCGACCTGGGTGCGAGCCTCACGCGTCCGAGCCTGCCGGACGAAGAGGTCGAGAATCAAGGTGCTGCGGTCGATGACTGCGCACTCGATGATCCCTTCCAGGTTCCGGACCTGATTCGGCGTCAAATCGTCGTCGAAGATCACGACATCGGCGTTTAACTCGTTGGCCATCTGCGCGATTTCACCCGCTTTCCCGCGTCCGATGAACGTTCTTGCGTTGGGCACACGTCGGTTTTGCAGGTCCCTGCCAACCACCTCCATCTCGGTACTTCTGGCGAGTTCCGCCAGTTCGTCAAGGTTTTCCTCGACGACGATGCCGGCCTGAGTTGGCAGCGTAAGGCCCATAAGGAAGGCACGAGACGCCGGGCGGTCGGACCGCCCTGTCAAGCGACTATCTTGGTCAGAAGTCGGATCTCTGTGTCGAAGTTTCGGTGGGCTCACGGCGTCACGCAGACAATACTCTCGGCCGTACTGGGATCCCCAGTTTGATTGTATCGCGCGACCGACGGATACGGACACAATTTGCGGGTAAACACGATAGTCGTCGTGTCGGCATCGTCGTCGACATACTTTGTGGTAATCAGCTGGTCGGGCGCCACTCCGTGTTCGACCCACTCCTCCAGAGCCGTTTGTAAATCGTGATGCGCGTCACGGGTAGGAGGGATCTGCTGCCCGATACCTCCGAAGCTGTTAGCCCCAGGGCCACGGTAGCAGTGCGCCATCCCAGGAACCATAAACATATCGATAGAAATTTTTGGTCGCAGCCCGGCCACCCATTTCCGCCGTGACGAGTTCATAGTAGTTCGGGCTGTACCGTCTGATCGTTTCACCCGTGATACTGGATAATTTTGACACCCCGCCGCTGCGCAGCCGACAAATCTGTTTCGACAGCTTCGGCAAGCGAACCAACCTTAGATTCGGCAAAGGCCAAGTGGGTATCAAAATCGAAGCTCCGATAATCCCAGCCGGGATCTTCGAACACCAGGTTCGAGAAGTACGTGTGCCCCAGGTTGGTCACCGCGTCAGCGCTCACAGATCTTACCCGTCCACTCTCGCCGCCCATCGCCCAACCCGGATAGTCGGAAGACCAATCAGAATCTGGTCTGTGGGCGTTACCAGCAAGCCTCCGGAGACTGTCGTCGACGCTGTCATGGTTGTGTTGCCTTCGAATGTCAGACTGACCAACTCCGCACACGCCCGTTCGGAAGTCGCAGGCACTGCCGCAGACCCCTGGCCCTTGCAGGGAACGAGGCTCGAACGATGGCGGCAGATACGGCCGCCATACTTAGCACTGCTAGTAATTCGAGCACGCTGCGGCCGAAGAGTTACCGGTTACTCTTGCGAAACGCTTGAGACGCTAGGTTACGATTGCCCATTGTATGTGTGCTTATTCTAAGCTCAGGCTGTTCATTACTGCACTTGAGCCGCACAATGGGCGCGGACCTTGGGGTAACCATCGCACACTCTCCCACTACCCGGACAGGTCGATCCCCGCCAGCACGTCGTCGGCAGGTATTCGCTGTAAGGGTGGACCCCAGACCTGCCTGAAAATCTCAATGCTCAAGATCTGATCAACATCGGGCTTGCTCAGGAAGCAGCGGTTGACCGGCACATGCTGGGTTCGATGCGCACGAAGTGCCTCGGCCTTCACATCTCGATAGGGAGCGATGTCGATCGTGAAATCCACTCCTGGCGCGAGACCTAGATCCGCCGAGTGCGTCACCTCCCACGGCAGAATAGGCGCGGTCCACAAGAGGCGTTGCACCCGATGCGGAGTGGTCGACTCGGTCACCCAACGTGGATCGGCGGCCGCCGCAACGGCATCCATCGTGAAACGCGAAATCGCTATATGGTCGGCATGACCATTCATGCCGTTCGGGTCGAAAGTAATTACGACATGCGGCCGGTGGCAGCGGATCAGCGCAACCAACTCTGCGCGGATCCGGTCTATCGGCGCGTCTGCAAGGTGCTTGTCCTGATAGTCCAACAGATACACCTGAGAAATGCCAAGCAGGCCAGCGGCTTGACGAAGCTCGGCTTCGCGGAGTTCGGGCAGGGCCTTGCGATCGCACAGTGGAGGATCTCCCACTCGCCCGGCGTCACCACGAGTCGCCGTAACCAGGACTATCTGTGCACCACACTCTACGTAGCGCCGCGCGAGGCCGGCGGCCACAAAGCTCTCGTCATCTGGATGGGAAAAAATCAACAGGATGCTGGCTGGAATCGGCATCCACCGAATATAGTCGATGAGCGTGGCGGAGTTGGCCCTGCGATCGTGAGGCCGGGCGCCCCTTACCCTGCTTCACTCTTCGCCTTATCTTCCTGGGACCACGACGAAGATGGACCGATTTAAACGATTTCACGGGTGCTGGCTACGAGGGTTTGCTCCGGTTTCCAGTCATCGGAAGTCCCGCCTATGACAGCCTCGGCTTGGGAGAGCCGAGAGTAGAATAATCTCGGTGTTGGTCACGACAGCTACAGGTCGCAAGATGCCCACCAGACTCACTACAGTTGCGCTTGTGCTTGTCCTCTGCCGCGTGCTGCCAGCCTGGGCGGCCGACCACTCGATCCTTGTACTGACACCGACCGCAGAGGATGCGCGGCTGGCGGCTGTGGACCAAGCTATCCGCTTCTGGAACGAAATGCTCATGGATGTCGGCCTTGAGCTCCGGCTGGCCGAGCCGGAGATCGTCATTCAGTCACCCGTGATGCGAACGCTTGAGAACTATGCCCGCGATCTCGCGATGCGCGCAACGCAGGCACCAGCCCGCGATGCCGAACCGGCACCACCTGATGCGGTAGCTAACCTCGACGCAGACATCGTCCTCCTGCTCTCACGCCAGAACATCCTGTCTTTCGCGTGGCTGATGCCGAGGGTCTCACCACGTCGCTACCTAGTGGTTATCCGTCAAGTGATGGGGTCAGATCGGGCGGACGACGTCGTTCAGCGGCACGTGGTCGCCCACGAGCTCGGACATGCGCTCGGCCTCCCCCACAACAATGAGTCCCTGGCGCTGATGTGTGGGCCATGCGTGCCGCTTCCGGATAAATTCGAGGCCGACGGATTCCTACCTCTGACCGATGGGGACCGTGCACGACTCCTCGAGCTGCACGGCGCGCCGTAGTCAGAAATGCGCCTGCAGTTGACGTTGGGTATCGGTCGGGGTGTATTCTTTTAGGTAAGGTGTATATTTAGATTGTCACAATGCGTTTCTTGGACAATGCACATGAGGTATCCCATGAAAGTTCAAACTCTTGCTCGGTCTCTGGCTGTGATCGCACTCATCTCACTGCTACCGTTTCCGGCTGTGAGCCAAGCTCAAACGGCGAAGGCGGATATCCCTAGGACTCCAGATGGCAAGCCCAGCCTACAGGGCGTCTGGACTTCTGGGACCTTAACTGACTTAGAACGTCCAGAGGAGTACGGCCAACAAGCGTTTCTGACCGAAGAGGACGTGGCCGCCCTCGAGCGGGAAGCCAATCAAGAGAAGGCAGTTTCGCTTAGCCAAAACTTCGTTCCGAATGTTGATTCCGCTACCGGTCGCCCACTTGACCAAATTCAACCGGGCCAGCAATTTGGCGTCGGCACCTATAACCCTCAATACTTTGACGGTGGGACCAGAATTTCTCTATCCAGGCGGACTTCACTGATCGTGGATCCTCCTGACGGCCGCATACCCTACCGGTCGGAGACGCATCGATACCAGAGGGAATATGGAGCCCCTCCTTACGATTCACACGTCGACCTCGACACCGGAGAACGTTGCCTTGGGGACGGGACACTTGAGACACTCTGGTTCGGCTACAACCCAAATCATCAGATCGTCCAAACGGCAGATCACGTCGTGATCCTCCACGAGATGTATCGCGAGCGTCGCATCATTCCGATCGACGCGGGTCCGCATGTTAACGCTGACATTCGGCAGTGGAATGGAGATATCCGCGGCCACTGGGAAGGCGATACGCTAGTCGTCGAGTCCAGGAACTTCCCCGACAGATGGCGCGAGGACCGGTTCAACGAGATCTGGCGAGGCCCATCTGACACGCTGCATCTGGTCGAACGGTTCACGCGGATTGACAGCGAGAATATTGAGTACAAGGTGACGATTACGGACCCGGCAAGGTTTGCAAGCCCCTGGACCGTGGAAACCTATCTAACAACAAACCAAGCCGCGGCCGGCGTCTCGCAGGGTCCGATTTACGAATTCGCGTGCCACGAGGGGAATTACGGCGGTAGGAACATTCTCAGCGGAGCGCGCGTTTCCGAAAGGGCTACAAACACCGAAACGAGGTAGCTCGGCGCTCACGTGGCTCGTCTCCTGACATGCGACACGGTGGGCCCGTTGTCGCTCAAAGCCGTAGCCGCCTGACCAACACTAGAGACCGACCCACGACCCGTTCGTGGGTCGGTCTCTACCGCTGCTTTACTTTCTTTAGAGTTCTGTCGTCCAGCGACAGCGAACCTAACTACTTGCAGTAGAGTAGCTACTCTCAATAATGCCGAGGTAGCTCAGTCGGTAGAGCACATGACTGAAAATCATGGTGTCGGCAGTTCGATTCTGCCCCTCGGCACCACTTCTTTTTTCAGCTGGTTCAACTAGTTACACAGTGTCGTTTCGACAGCGCGTTGTGGATGATCCAGCACTTTGTGCGAATTGTTCCAAACACCTCAGCGAACAGCGACCCTCTGAAGCCGCTCATCGGCATCATCTGGCTCGGTTGCTGACTCTTCCATCCGTTGCAGCGCTTCAACCAATCGGACCGGCACGCTCCGTTGCGGCTTTTTGATCTGAGAAGACCACGCCAAAAAAAGGGATGCCCGGGTGCGCGGCGGGCGGTTCAACGAGGACGGCGAGGCGACTGGTTTGGACACCGGCCGCGAGCGGTCGGATCGCGCCGTCAGGGTCCCCAGCACCGGGTCAGGTGGGTTTGCCCGTCCAGCGCGCCCCAGACGCCAGATCATCGCTTATCGCTTATGATGACGCAACGCTTGAGATATCACTGATTAGGACTGGAGGGCAGCCATGGGTGTTCCGCGATCACGGCGGAGGTTTCTGACGGATCTAGCAGGCGGTGCCGTTGTCCTGCCCGCGGCCGTGGAGTCGCTTGGAGGGCAGACCCACTCGGTTTCTGGGGGTGCCGCGTCGGACGCCTTCTGGGAGGAGATTCGCCACCAGTTCTCCTTCCGCGAGGAACGGGTGCCGATGAACGCGGCCAACCTCTGCCCCTCGCCCAGGGTCGTGGCCGAGCGCGTGTACACGCTGACAGGAGATATCGATCAGGATTGCTCGTCCCAGAACCGACGCAAGTTCCAAGACCTGCTTGAAGCGTCACGGGCGAAGGTGGCCGGAGCCCTGGGTGTGACCGCAGACGAGGTGGCGCTGGTCCGCAATACCAGCGAGGCGAACAACATCATCAACAACGGGCTCTCACTCAAGACGGGCGACGAGGTGGTGATCTGGGACCAGAACCACCCGACCAACAACGTCGCGTGGGACGTACGCGCCGCTCGGTTTGGTCCCACGGTCACGCGGGTCGCCACGCCAGTCCATCCCACGGGGACCGATGAGCTGGTTGGCGTCTTTGAGCGGGCGCTGACCCCGCGCACCCGTGTGCTCGCGATCACACATGCCTCGAACGTGAGCGGCATCCGGCTACCGGTGGCAGATCTGTGCGAGATGGCGCACCGGCGGGGCATCTACGTGCATGTGGATGGGGCACAGAGTTGGGGGGTATTGGATGTGGATCTCGCCGCCCTGGGCTGCGACTCGTTCACTGCCAGCGCGCACAAGTGGTTCGTCGGGCCGAAGGAAGTGGGGCTGCTCTACGTCAAGGCGGAGCACATCGCCCGCATCTGGCCCAACGTCGTGGCACCGGGCTGGGGCAGTCACGTCGAGCCTCGGCCTGTCGGGGCACGCAAGTTCGAGTCGATGGGCCAGCGGGACGATGCCGCACTGGCGGCGATCAGCACCACCGTCGCCTTCCACGCACGGGTCGGCGCCGCGCGTATCGAGGCGCGGGTCACCGAGCTGGCGACACGCCTCAAGGAAGGGCTCCTCGACGCAGGCTACGCACTCCTGACCCCGGAGGCGCCCGCGTTGAGCGCCGGCGTCTGTGTCGCGGCAGTCGAGAGAAACCGCGGCGCGCTGGTCAATGCGCTCTACGAAGAGCACGGGATCGCCGGAGCCGCCACTGGTGGGTTGCGGTTGTGCCCACATTTCTACAATACCGTTGCGCATATCGACCGGGCGGTGCGCGGCGCGCAGGTGCTCCGGTCCGCGGCGTAGGGCGCCTTCGGCATGCTACGTCGTGATAGGACAACACGGCGGGTATAAATTGCGGTCAGCTATATAGATATTCAGACCCCCGTCGCAGTTTTTGGAAGTAATAAAAGCGGGCGAGCAAAAAAAGCTGACCGAGGGTGCTAAACCCACCCCTCGTTGATGCCCATTCTGGGGCCCACACGGATGGACCTATGTGGATGGACGAGGTCTATCTGGACGGGGACCGTCACGTTACCCAACAGGAAACCACAGAAAATCACGGGACGGCAGGCTACAGACAGGAGACATCAGAACTAAAAATCATGGTGTCGGCAGTTCGATTCTGCCCCTCGGTACCACTTCTTTTTCCCCTAACCCACTCCCGACCAACTGGTTAGAAATTTTGGCCGTACGACCCTGATCCGGCTCAGGATCGCCGTTGACAGCCAATCTGACAGCTATTCACGCCTAATTCGTACCCAGAGCGGTCTCAATGCGAGACACGGCGTCCTCTTGGAGGGTCTGGGTCACGTGCGAATAGAGGTCCACCGTGACCGCAATTTTGCTGTGTCCCAGCATCTCAGCAACGACTGTAGGATTCACGCCCTCACTCAGCATCAGGGCCGTAGCCGCATGTCTCAAATCATGAAATCACTGATCACGAAGCTCAGCCTTCGTGAGAATCCGCTTAAAGGCTCGAATGACTATCCGAGTCTCAATTGGTGTTCCCTTCTTGTTGGTAAACACATAGTCGAAGTCCTGCCACAACTTACCAGCAGCGAATCGCTGTTCGAGTTGTCGCCACCGAGCGGTCGTGCCCCTGTTGATTCCGAGGTGGTATCCACTTGTATTCATATCGGTTTTGGAAGATTCTGTACCGCGCTGTCGGCTTAGCACAATAACCAACTTTGGATAACCTTTAGTCCAATTGATCATCCGCTAGCGCTATTGTGTCGTCCTGCTGGGTGGTATGGCGTCTGCTCTTCTATCCTCGGGGTGAACTGGCGTTGGCTTGTACCATGAGAGAAGACTGAGCTCCGGTACAGCGTGGCGTCGATGATGCCTCAGACCGACGAACGATGCGTGCGTTTTCTGTGTGGCTCATAGTGCCCCTTGGACTCTGGCTCGGCGCCACGACGGTCGGGGTCACTCGATCGGCGTCAGCCGCCGCAGCGACTGCCGTGACCCGTCCTGCGGGCTCAGAGACGCCGTCGCGAGACGACCCACGCGACACGTCGGGAGCGGCGACCGGCGGCGACGTCTTCACTCGCGGCGACGGCCCCCGGCGACCGCGGGTCGACGAGACTCGTCACGACCCATCCGGAGCCGGATTAGGCATCCTGTCAGGCCGGCCGCGGATCCGACCAACCCACACCGAGATGCCTCCCGTCATCGACGGTCGGCTCGACGATCCGATATGGCAGACGGCGGCAATGATCACCAACCTCGTCCAGCAATCGCCGCTCGACGGGGCGCCCGCCACAGAGGACACAGAGATCTATTTCGCCTATGACCGTGATCACCTCTACTTCGGCTTCTATCTGCACTATGACGACCCGGGACTGATGCGGGCCAACCGCGTCGACCGTGACCGCGCGGCGCAGGACGACTTAATGACGGTCTACTTCGATCCATTCATGGACCAGCAACGGATCTACGACTTCGACGTCAACGCCTACAACGTGCAGGGCGACGGGATCATCAACGCCAGCCGTCAGCGAGGTAGCAGCGCAATTCCGTACGCCGACCGGTCCTGGGATACGTTGTTCCACAGCGGTGCGCAGATCGTCGACGACGGCTACACCGCGGAGATGGCGATTCCTTTCAAGAGCGTCCGGTATCCGCAGCCGCCACCAGGTGTGCCGCACCGATGGGGCTTCCAGATCGTCCGCGAGATCAAGAGCAAGGATCAGGAGAACGACGTTTGGGCCCCGATGTCACGCGAGGTCCAGAGCTTCATGGCACAGATGGGCGTGCTTGAGGGGATGACGGATCTGTCGACCAGCCGCAATCTCGAGATCCTGCCGACCTTCACCGCTATTCAGTTCGGTGCACTCGACGAAACCTCCGACGCGTACGTGGACCACAAAACATCGCCCGAAGCCGGGCTTAATCTAAAATACGGTCTCACGTCGAACCTGACCGCTGATTTCACGATCAACCCCGACTTCTCACAGATCGAGTCGGACCGACCGCAGATCGAGGTCAACCAGCGGTTCCCGCTCTTCTTCGATGAGCTGCGGCCGTTCTTTCTCGAAGGAGCCGAGATCTTCGAATTCACCTCCCCGGTCGACCTTGTCCACACGCGGACCATCGTTGACCCGCGCGTCGGCGGTAAGCTGACGGGCAAGGTCGGACGGACCACACTCGGACTGCTCTTGGCCGACGACGAGGCACCTGGCCGGCGGGACAACAGGTCCGATCCGGCATTCGGCGAGACCGCGCAGTTCATCGTCGGCCGGACGCGCTACGACCTCTATTCCGAGTCGCACATTGGGACGCTGTTTACCGATCGCGAGTTTCTTGACGGCTTCAGCCGCGTCGGCGGCATCGACGCGCAGCTCCGGCTCAACCGGGCCAGCCGGTTCAATTTCGTCGCCTATCGGTCGACGCATCGCGACGACGACGGCGTGGAGCGGAGCGGGTCGATGTGGGGAGCGCTCTACTCGCGCAACGGCCGTAACCTCCGGGTACGGAGCTTCGTGGGACAGACCGATCCAGATTTCCGGACTGACGTCGGCTTCGTGCGGCGAGTCGACCAGCAACGAACGTCCCACAACGTCGACTACCGCTGGTATCCCGAGCACTGGCTGATCGACTGGGGCCCGAGCCTTCGGTACCTGCGGAGCTACAACTTCGACGACGTGTTGGAGGACGAGGAATACGACGCCGGGCTCCGCTTCAGCTTCGCCCGTAACATCAGCGTCAACCTGAGCGGTCAGCGGGTACTAGAACGGTTCGGCGGGATCGACTTCTGGAAGTGGCGGCGCCGGTTCAGCACGTTCATTAGCTCGTCAGCAGCGTTCTCGTTCGGTCTGCGGGCCGACGGAGGCGACGAGACTTTCTTCGACCCCGACAATCCGTTTCTCGGGCGACAGACAAGCGTCGGCGTGAACGCGACCGTCAGACCGTTCTCAAGTGTACAGTCCAGGCTGAGTCTGGACACCGCTCGGTTCGCGGACGTGCGGACCGGTGCTCTGGAGGTGTTCGACGTCAAGATCTGGCGAGGGTTAACCACTTGGCAACTGACCGACCGGTTGCTGCTCCGGAACATCAGCGAGTACAACACCTTTGCGAAGGGGCTCGACCTAAACCTCTTGTTGACCTATCGCGTCAACGCCGGCACCGCCTTCTATCTCGGCTACGATGACCACTATCGGCAGGCGGATCGCATCGACGAGGAGCGATATTTTACCACCGATTTGAGACGCACCAATCGTGCAATCTTCACCAAACTGCAATATCTGTTTCGGTATTGATCCCGAAAGACCAACGCATCATCCAGTCGCACTGCCGCACTCCGTAGGCGCCGCGAAGTGGTGGTGATGTTCGCATGCCCGAGAAAGTGGCGTGCGTCGTGATCCCTCGCCACGGACTCCAGGAAGCGACAGGTAAATGCTCACCGTAGGTCGTGGCAGTGGAGATCGACGATTCCAACACGGCGCCCTTCCCAGCTTACATACCGGCCACTGCATATTTTGTGAACGCGGAGCCCGCATCGCGCAGCGAGGCCGGTCCCTCGGCCACAAAGACGTTCCCGTCCTCGTCCACTCCAATACCCTCTCCCGTCACGCCATGGTTCGGTCGGCTGTCGGACTCCCACGGTGGAATGAAGCCCACAAGCATGTCCCGATCGACAGGTCCGATCCGGACGCCGTCGCTCCAGTTGATGTGCCGGAACCGGCTGGACTCAGAATCGATGGCGTACACCATCTCGTCGTCGGTGATGAAGAGGTCGCTGATGCGGCCGTACTGATAGCGCGACTCCAAATAGTTACCCTCTTGGTCGAAGATCTCGAGGCGGTGGTTGCCACGGTCCGCAACCCAGAGCCGGCCCT
>CAUZDY010000020.1:0-56942 GCA_963578805.1 Vicinamibacteria bacterium
GAACGGGACAGCGGTGTCTCGCTCCGGGCGGCCACGAACAAGCCGCAGTACAAGCCAGAATGGTGGGAACGTGTGCAGTGGAACGATCTGTATGGCAATCAGGAAGACCCGACGATGAGCTGCCTTCCGTTCGGCGTGCCTCGTCAGGGGCCGCCCGATCGGATCGCGATGCTTGGTCCGGATGAATACATTTTTATGCATACGGGTGGAGGATCGGCAACCGGGAGATACACCAAGCCACGGCTCATCCCGATGAACAAACCGCATCCTGCGTATGACGACTGGCAAGGCACGTCCTGGCTGGGCATTCCGTCGGCCCATTGGGAGGGTGACACGCTCGTCATCGAGAGCGTCGATTTCGGGGAGCTCAGCTGGCTGGAATTTCCAGGTTATGTCCACAGCATGGAGATGCGTGTCACCGAGCGCTACACGCGGACGGGCGACGTGCTCAAGTGGGAAGCAACAGTCGAAGATGAAGAAGCGTTTCTTGAGCCGTGGGTGTGGAATCCATGGTATTTGCGGGTACACCCCGACCCAAACGCTGCCATTCTCGAACAGGCGCCGTGTAGGGACTACGACAGCGAACACCTGAACACCGAACGGGGTAACTGAGCCCGGGATCGTGAGGCCGGCCGTCCCGCGCGACGGCCGGCTTGAGCCTTGCCTCAAGCTGCATTCATTCGAGCCACTCTTTGTGCCGCAGCGATTGTTGTCGCTGCGTGTCAGTCACCACCGCAACACCTATCCCCATCGTCCGAGTCCGCATATCGGCCAACATCGACGTTGAAGGAGCTCATGGTTTACGTGCTCGGTCCGCCCGCCGACGCCCTGTGGGCCTCGATGTCGGTCGTGATCGACGAGCACGGAACACTTGAGAAGGTGCCACAGACTGATGAGGAGTGGGAGGTGGCACGCGGTTATGCCATCCAACTCGCTGAGGCGAGCAATCTGCTCCAGATACCGGGTCGTGCGATTGCCAGACCAGGCGAGACACCGCAGTTCCCAGGTGTCGACCTCGAATTCGACGAGATTGAGCGTCTCATCGACAGCGATAGGGCCGCGTGGAACGAGTTTGCTCATGACCTTCACGACAAGAGCATGGCCGTTGTGCAGGTTATCGACGCGCAGGACGCGGAAGGGCTCTACGATGCCGGGGCGGTGCTCTACGAGGCCTGCGAAGCGTGCCACAAGACCTACTGGTTCCCCAGCGGACCACCCCGTGCGCAGTGAGTTTCTGGCGGCGATGGTGCGACAGCCACAGAGCACGTGGTTGCGCCGAGGGCTGTTCCAGATTCATCTGTGGACCGGTATCTCCATCGGTCTATACGTCGTCGTTGTTACGGTCACCGGCAGCGCGTTGGTCTACAAAGCCAAACTGAACGCGCTCTTCACGCCTCCGACGGTTGTTACACCGTCCGGTCCGCTCAAGTCCGAGGACGAGCTGCGCCGGTCGGCCGAGGAACAGTTCCCACCCTTTCGCGTCGGCCGCATCGAAATACCAGACCGCCCCGACAGACCGGCCGTCGTGACACTGGTCCGTGGCCGATACGAGCAGTTTCGGCTGCTCGATCCGTATACGGCAGCCGATCTTGGCCTCGCCGGAGACGAAACACCGCAGATCCTCTGGCTGATCGACCTGCATCACAACCTTCTTGGCGGCGAGACCGGACGTACGGTCAACGGGGTTGGCGCGCTGCTGCTTTTGGTGATGTGCTTGACAGGTCCGTTGATCTGGTGGCCCGGTATCGGCGCCTGGCGCCGCGGCCTGATCGTCAAGCGGGGAACGAGCTGGAGACGTTTCACGTTCGACGTGCATAGCATGATCGGCTTCTGGGCGGTCGTCCTCATTTTTATCTGGGCGTTCACCGGGGCGTATCTCGTGTTTCCGACGACGTTCCAGGCGGTCGCCGACTATGTGGAGCCGCCCGAGTTGCTCGGTCCGACCGAGGTGTCCTGGGGTGAGTGGATGTTCGCGTGGCTGGTCAGACTGCACTTCGGCCGTCAGCTTGGCAGTCCGCCCTACACCGATGTCATCGGCTGGCTGTGGGTCGTGGTCGGGTTGGCACCGACTCTGCTCTTCGTGACCGGCTTCACGATGTGGTGGCAGCGGGTGATCCGTAGGCGACAACTGGCGTAGACCGTCCGAATCCGATCCGCCGGCCCGATTCTGATCACGGTGTATCGCGGATGATGGCTGTCCGGCTCAGCACGCCGGCTCCTTCCTCGATCGTCACGAGGTGATTGCCTGCCACGTTCTCGATTGTATCGATGGTTCCGGACGGCCAGCGCACCTGAACACGGGAGACCGATGTTGAAGCGTGCAGTCCGAACGTGAGAGGTAGCTCACTCTGCGAGGCGTAGCTCGACCCGGTTTTGACCATTTGCCATCGGCTGACACCGTGCGCTGTCACATCAACCCGCGTGCCGATGCCGTCGCGGTTCGAGATCGTTCCGATGGTCCGCACGCGCAGCACGTTGTTGCGGTTACCGCCGTCGTTGCGCAGCAGTCGGGCAGGACCGTTGTTGACAGTGACCACAATGTCGAGGTCACCGTCGTTGTCGTAGTCTGTGTATGCGGTGCCGCGGGCGACCATTGGTCGCTGCAGCGCGTCGCCAGAGGCAGCGGTCACATGCCGGAAATGTCCCCATCGCACGTTGTGAAATAGGTGTGGGAGCTGTGCGTGGGAAATCATGGCTTGCACGTTCTGGACATCGTCCTGAACGTGTCCGTTCACGGCAAAGATATCAAGCCGGCCGTCAAGATCGTAATCAAAGAAGAAGCAGCCGAAGGTGAGACTGAGACGCGACGCCCGGCCGATCGCCGTTCGTGCCGCCATGTCGACGAATAGGCCCCGCCCGTGATTTTGGTACAAGGCCATTTTTTCGCTCGGGAAGTTGCCGATGACAAGGCTTGGGCGTCCGGAGTCGTCATAATCTGCGGCGTCGACACCCATTCCAGCTCGCGGCCTGCCACTCTCGCCTAGCGCCACGCCGGCTTCCAGCGCCTGGTCGACGAACGTCCCGTCGCCATTGTTGCGGAACAACCGATTGGGAGAGGTGTCGTTGGCCAGGAATAGGTCCACTCGGTCGTCACCGTCGAAGTCGAGGATGGCGACGCCCAGGCCCTTTGAATCAGGGTCATAGAGTTTCGCGCGCCTGGTCACGTCATCGAATGTGCCATCACCGCGATTCCGGTAGAGCGTCGGGCTTTGCCCTGGGTAATCTTCTGGGCCGCAATAGGACTTATTGTTACCGTCGAGCGTGCAGCGTCGGTCGGTTTCAATCGTCCAGTCGATGTAGTGCGCCACGAACAGATCCAGCCTGGCGTCGTTGTCGTAGTCGAACCAGAGCGCGCTGGTAGAAAATCTGTCGTTGGCAACGCCGGCTGCGTCCGTCACGTCGGTAAATCTCCAGTCGCCCAAATTTCTAAACAACCGGCCACCGCCGAGTGCCGTGATATACACATCGATGTTTCCGTCGTTGTCGAAGTCCGCGGCAGTGCCGCCTATGCCGTAGAGTTCGACGTCCAGCCCGGAGCTACGCGTGACGTCACTGAACGTCCCGTTACGGTTGTTGCGATAGAGAGCCGGAAGCGAGGGCTCGACGCCGCCACGTCCCGGCCAGTCCATCGAATTGACCAGCAGCAAGTCCTGCCACCCGTCGTTGTCGACATCGAGGACAAGGACACCTGCTCCAATCGTCTCCGGGAGGTATTTCTTTCCGAATGCGCCGTTGTTGTGCACAAAGCGGATGCCGCTTTGCGCCGTGACATCCGTGAACACGGGAAGCGAAGTCGTGGGAAGGGCGGCAGCAGCAGTGCACACCATCAGAACGAGCACGAAAATCGCTCGAATGGAAAGGATGTTGCTTTTTCGCATTGCTGTATCGACGCGTGTGTCCGGCGCGTTCCTCCTGCCAGGGTCGAGTTTCACGACTGAGCCACGGAGCGGGTATATGCCGTTCGCTACTAATCTACTAATTAACGTTCGGTTGCGAGCATAATTCGGATGGCTCACTTCCATCTGTTGTCTCAGCCTGATGGGATCGGTAGTCGGTTTCGGCTCCGGCGACTGAAATTATACGAGTTAACGAAGTCGGGGAGACGTAGCGTGTCTGATTCACACTGAGATACGTGAGCTGTCTCAAATTCCTGGGGAAACATTATGGCAGTGACAGGCAAGATTAATTTTAGCCGTATGGATTCGGTGTCGTTTGGTCGTCCGGCGGGCGAGGTGATTACCGAAGAGGCGCACAAGCTGGGCGCCGACCGCGTCTTTTTGATGGTCTCTAGCACGCTGAACAACAAGACCGACAAAATCGAATCAGTCCGCCGTACTCTTGGCAACCTGTGTTCGGGGACCTTCGACAGTATGACTCCGCACACCCCAAGGACCGACGTGATCAGGGCCACCATTGCCGCGCGTAAGGCCGGCACGGACCTGGTCGTTACTATCGGCGGCGGCTCCATCACAGACGGCGCCAAGTCGGTCATGCTGTGCCTGGCCAACGACATCGAGAGTCCCGATGGGATGGACGCACTCCGTGCCGTCCCTGGGCCAGACGGTACTCCGGGACCGGCGGCGGGTGTCAGGCCCCCAACGATCAAGCAGATCGCCGTGCCGACGACACTGTCAGGTGGAGAGTTCAGTGCCATCTCGGGCGTTACCGACGAGCGCACTCGGGTCAAGGAACTGATTCGTCACCCCGGCATAATCCCACACGCCGTGGTTCTGGATCCGGCCGTGACCGTTCACACACCGGAATGGCTGTGGCTGTCGACCGGCATCCGTGCGGTCGACCATTGCGTCGAAGGCACCTGCGCGAACGAGGCTAATATTTTCGGAGACGCCCAAGCCTTACAAGGATTGAAGCTTTTGTCGCGTGGCTTACCTAGGGTCAAGGCCGACCCGGGTGACCTGGATGCGCGACTCGATTGCCAGATGGGCACGTGGCTTTCTATGGCACCCCTGGCGAGCGGTGTCCCCATGGGTGCCAGCCACGGGATTGGTTATGTGTTGGGTGCGGTTTTCAACGTTCCCCACGGCTATACGTCCTGCATTATGCTACCGGCGGTGATGCACTGGAATAAAAAAGTGAACGGGGCGCGCCAAAAGCTTGTCGCCGCCGCGATGGGTCATAAGGGCGAGGACGCCGGCGATGTACTGGACCGTTTCATAGGCAACCTCGGCATGCCGCGAAGCCTTGGCGCGGTCGACATCGGCCCGGAGCACTTTGCACGCATTGCCGAGCAGGCGATGGGCACGCCATGGGTGCCCCGCAACCCGCGCCCCATCGACGGCCTGGCCCAAGTGATGGAAATCTTAGAGCTGGCAGCGTAGGCGCGAGGACCGTCCGAATCTAGGTTTCACTGGGCGATACGATGGCTAGCCGATACCAGAATTAGCGGACGGCCCAGACGACCTACATGTGCTGGTTCTGGTCTTCCGTTGTGTTCGCGGTCGTGACCCGCACCGTGTTTGTCGTTTGAAAGGTCGACTCGCTCTGCATGTTGTGTCCTAGTGCTCATGCCTCGTCTCGAACGAACCTATCAAGCCAGTCGACCCGAGTGACGACACGGTCAGCGTTCCAGTTGACGAGATGGACCGCTTGGAAAAGACGTTCCCGGAGGGCGTGTGCGACTGGTCACGGTCTGGGGTGGGTAACGCACTCCTCACGGATAATTGGCTCTCGTTCGGTACGACCTAGCAGTCCGTGGTGAAAGTGACGCAAGGTACCGAGAGCGAATATAAAAATCAGCTGTTCACGATGGACCTTGAGGTGGGCTCTTGACGTCTTTATCTCGCTGCGATGAAGTCGATCTCCACGGCTGCGCCAATCGGCAAGGCGGTCACGCCGACCGTCGAGCGACTGGGCTTAACCTCGACGCCTTCAAAAAACTCTCCGTACACTTCATTCAGCGCTCCGTAGTTGTCGATGTCGTCGAGATAGACGGTGGCGCGCACGACATGGCTCTTCGAGAGGCCCGCTTCTGTCAGCAGGGTATTTAGGTTGTTGAGCGCCTGTTGCGCTTGTGCTCGGACTCCCTCATGCAGTACGCCGGTTTCTGGGTTGACGCCGACCTGTCCCGACAGATAGAGGCTGTCACCCGTATCGACACCCGGCGAGTATGGCGCCACAGGCGGTGCACCGCCGTAGATCGCTTTGTGCCCAGTTTGCGCCGAAGGATTGACGCCGACAAGTGTGCCTACCGCGAATGCAAAGCCTAGCCCAGCAAGAAGCCTTATTGACATGAATCACCTCATTTTTTGCGCTCAAATGCCTTGGGTCGAACGGGCTACCGCGCTAAGTTATCAGAAACCTCCGGCATGTGGCTGGATATGCGGTTTCGCCCCCCACGGGGAGCTGGTATACTCTCGGCGACTTTATTAAGGTGTGGCTGCAATAATAACCTAATTATCTGCCGGAGGATGCTTCGTGCGACATACAGTCTCTCGTCCCTCCCGTCGCCAATTCATTGGCAGCACCGCCGCGTTGGCCGTGGGCGGTCTGCATCTGGGAAACTTTGCCCCGCGGGTCCTGGGTCAGCGTGCGGTTCCGACCTTACCGCTCGATGAATTACGACTCTCGGGATCCCCAGACGAAGTTTACTGGTGGAAGGTGCGCTCGCAGTACAACCTGATTGACGGCCTCACCTTTATGAACAACGGCACGCTCGGGCCGATGCCGAAATTCGTGATGGATGAGCATGATCGCGTATTCCGCGAGATCGCGTCGGATCCAACAAACGGTTACCGGCGCGACGAGCTTGACGCGAACCGAGAGCTTCTAGCAGCCTTCGTTGGAGCCGAACCCGAAGAAGTCGCGTATACACGCAGCACGACCGAAGGCATGAATATTTTTTCCATGGGCGTGGATTGGAACGAGGGCGACGAAATCCTCATCTGTACCCATGAGCACAATGGCGGGATCGAGCCCTACATGACGCTCGAACAGCGACGGCACATCAAGATCACCCGGATCGAGATTCCGTCTCCGCCCGAGAGCATCGACCAGATCGTCGATCTCTACGAACGCGCGATCACGCCGAGGACACGATGCATCATGGTCAGTCACATGACGTATGTGACCGGGCTCTTGATGCCCGTCAAAGAGCTCTCCGAGCTGGCGCATCGGAATGGGCTAATGATTAGTGTTGATGGGGCGCATCCGCTTGGCATGATCGAACTCGACATGCACGACCTGGGGTGCGACCATTACGCAGCGGCTGGCCAGAAGTGGATCATGGCCGGAACGGGAACGGGGCTCACCTACGTCAGTCGCGATGTGATGCCGAATGTTTGGCCACTGATGGGTGCCGGGAGCTATCAGAATCCCGACACGGGCGCGCTCGACTTTTATCAAGACTCTCGGAAGTACGAGGACTGCGGTCAGCGCGACGTGCCGTCCGCGTTCGCGATGAGTGCCGCCGTCAACTTCCAAAACACGATTGGAAAGAAGACGATCGAGAGTCGTGTGCGTCAGTTGACGATGCAGCTTAAAGTCGGGCTCGCGGAGATCGACGGTGTCAAGTTGTGGACCTCCATGAAGCCGGAGCTTAGTGCCGGCTTGACGCTCTTCTCGATTCGTGACATTCCGATGGCAAACATCACCAAGGCTCTCATGGATCGCGATCGTATTTACATCCGTACGATGGGAACAGGTGATCTCAACGCAGTGCGAGCCTCGACTCACATTTACAATATGCCGCATGAAATCGATCGACTTCTCGACGGAGTACGTCACCTTGCGACGCACTCATCGGAGTATATGAGTGAGTCAACAGCCTGACAGGGTGATGCAGATCTGTTGTCGATTCGAGACAACGTGCTTGGAACAGATCTGGACGAATCAGCTTGGAAGGGCGTGAGACGCTCGCGGAAAGGACTGATATGACGAAAATGACCAGCCGTCGTAGCATAGTTAAAGGGAGCCTAGCCATGGCGGGTCTCGGTGTCCTCGGCGTACCCAAGTGGGCGCTTCCGGCGCTGGCACAAGGTGAAACCATCGTGCCCTTCACCGACCTGGAGGAGCCGATCACTTTGGAACGTACACCCGATCGGCGGATCATCGACATTCGTCATATCGACGGCATGTTTACGCCGATTAACCAATTCTTCACGACACAGCACTATGGCCACCCTGAGGTGGACACCGCCACGTACCGTTTGCGTGTCTCTGGCTTGGTGAATGAGACCCTGGCGTTATCGGTCGCCGACCTGCGCGCCATGCCGAGCCGGGAGCTTGTCTTCGGATTCGAGTGTTCGGGCAATCGCGGGCCGCTGAACGGGCTGTCGAGCAACGGCCGCTGGACCGGTGTGCCGCTGCGGGCCGTGCTTGAGCGGGCAGGAGTAACGACCGAAGCACGGGAATTTGTCTTTTTTGGCGCCGATCATGGCGAAGAGGAAGTGGAGTTCCGTGGACGAAACTACACCGTCGACCAGCAGTACGGACGGAGCCTACCACGCGACATCGCGCTCTCGGACGAGCCGCTACTCGCCTATGCGTTGAACGGCGAGCCTCTCACGGCTCACCAGGGGCGACCCCTCCGGCTGCTTGTCCCGGGTTGGTATGGCGCTCCCAATGTCAAGTTCCTTGCCGAGATTCATGTCCAGGAGGACCAATACCTCGGGAAGTATCAGGCGCGCTGGTATCGCACCCTGCAAGGCGAGATGGTCAATGGAGAGATGAAGTGGAAGGAAACGGCCATCACCCGGATGAACCTGAAGTCGTTCATCGCGCGAGTCACGGAGAGAGGCGGGCAGCATAACGTGTTCGGTGTCGTGCTGCACGACGGCACTCCGATCGAGTCGGTCGAGGTGAAGGTGGACGACGGACCGTGGCAGCCGGCGACGCTCGACCCCGAGACGTTGCGTGAGAAGTACGCGTGGAAGTTTTTCAACTACACCTGGCAAGGCGCCACGCCAGGCGCGCATACAGTCACTTCGCGGGTGACCGACGTCAATGGGAAGGTCCAACCGACCGAGGCTGAACTCAACAACGTCAAGAAGACGCGGCTGGAGCAGCACTCGCAGGTGCCGCGGACGGTGATGATCGCCTAGATCTTGCGTTGAACTACACGCGTGTCATTGAGCCCCGCGAGCTCGCCTGGCTCTGTGCAGAATGGTCGCAAACCTCTAGCAGACTACCGCTGGCCAGGCTTAAGTTCGATTTCGCCAGACGCTTTTTTGTCCTTTTCCTGGTTCTCGAGGTTGCGATTAATTTCAAGAAGGTGGCGAACGTCGTAGTTCCCCTCGTGACAGGCGAACTCATACACCGGACCTTCCGTCTTTACCATCGGAACCTCTGCGCTCCAGGGGCTAGTCCAGGACGTCGGATCATCGACCGTGAACTCGTAGAGAATCCTGTCGGCGTCGACCCGGCTGAAGCGTTCCACTACGTGTAAGGTTTCTCCCGAGCCCTTAAAGCGTGTCTTGTCGGTGAAGTGTCTCGACTCGACAACGAGAACGTCGCCTTCCCAGTGGCCGCGCGAGTCTCCATGCATCAGGCGGATCTTGTTTGAGATGGGCGGTCGCTCATCGAGCGGGATGATGCGTGGCAGACTATTATTTAACTCGGTGAACAGTACAACGTAGTCCGGGGTCTGAAAAATTTGGTGGACATCGTTGTAGGCCGTTGGGAGCATCGGCGGACCGTTGTGTGGCCAGGCAATGCATCGCTCCGACAGGGGGCGGACCTTATGGTCGTAGAAGGCGCCGCGTTGCTGGCGCGCTTCGCGGCTGGCAGCGAGGCGTTGCTCGGCTTCCGGTGTCAAGGGCGGGACTTTTCCATCGGGCGGCTCTGTGATGAGTGATGTTCGCCGGCTTGATAACCCCTTGGGCACGCGTGTGCGCAGCCAGACCGCATTGTCGTAGTGGACGTATGTCTCATCTCGATGGGTCTGATCCAGTACCTTTTCTCTTTCGTTCGAATCTTCGAGATCGATGGCGAACCGCGCGAGCGGGTCGACCGAGTCGGCGGTGAACTGCTGGTGTAGCTCGGCTGCTTCCTCTTCGGTGAAGAGTTCCTTCTCGCCGAGGTAGTCTGGGCGTTCGAGCGGAGTAAAGGTCTGGGTCGTCCAGTACCCTTGCAGATCCGGCCGACCGTCAGGAGTTCGAGGTACAGTCCAGGTCGGTGATCCGGCTGCATCTTGGCTTCGACTCTGACCGGAGGCTGGAGGCGGAGCTAGCCAACCGGTCGCAATGACAGTTACCGCGGCAGCAAGATAACAACGACCCATTTGATCCTCCTTGCTGGTTCCAGTCAGTATAAGTGCGCACCAATCATCGCCCACGGTCGGCCACTTTCCAAGGCTTTTTTATAGATTTTGAAGCCGAAGAGGTCCCGTTGCCACTAAATAAGAATTGCCTAGGGTGTCCTGGCCGGAACGTATAATGTGGATAGGTTATGACAACCTGACATGTGGCGTGTCATTTTCGTGCCGAGCCGCCGTCTACCTCACGCGGGGGACGAAGGAGGAGTGCGATGCGTACGGTTAAGTATTTCGCAGTCGTGATTGGTGCCGTCGCCATGGTCATCGTGACCACAGCAGTGGAATTGGTGTCCACGGAACAAGCGTCAGAACACCCACTTGTGACCCAGGCACAATACGATCGCTGGGTCGATGAGCTTTCGAACTGGGGCCGTTGGGGCCCGGACGACGAGCTGGGTGCCTTCAATCTGATTACACCAGCCAGACGGGCTGCAGCGGCCGCGCTTGTCACCGAAGGGTTCACGGTCTCGCTGGCATCGGAGGCCCAGAACTACGAGAGCCTCGACGTGCCTTGCCCCGTCGAGTGGTCAATGACCCGCGCGACGAGAACTTCTGCCGGCGACCAGATCGCCTACCCTTGCATCCACGGCCCAGGCACGACTCACCTCGATGCGTTTGCCCATGTCTTCTTCGACGGTAAGATGTGGAACGGCTATGACGTGGAAGACTTGGTAACGATGGAGGATGGCGCGATGAAAAACTCCATCCTCAGCGTGAAGGACGGGATCGTGACGCGTGGAGTGCTCTACGACATTCCACGTCTCAAAGATGTGCCCTACCTCGAACCTGGCACCCGCATCACCGTTGAGGACCTTGAGGAGTGGGAAGAGATGACTGGAGTCAGGGTAGGCCCTGGCGATGCCTTCCTTGTACGGTGGGGTCGGTGGGCCAGGCAGGACGCCATCGGCCCGTTCGACACTGGTCGAGAAGCAGCCGGTCTCGACAACAACGTGATTCCGTGGCTCCGGGCACGCGACGTTGCGGTTGCAGGATGGGAGACTCCTGGCTATGCGCCGCAGCCAGAAGGAGACCTGTCTCGGACCGCGCTTCACAATTTTGCGCTGACCATACTGGGAATCCAGGTACTCGACCGCGCCGACTTCCAAAGGCTGGCCCTGGAAACCGCCGCGCGCAACCGCTGGGAATTTATGGTGACCATCGCACCGTTACCGATTCCGAACGGTACCGGTTCGCCAGTCAATCCGATCGCCATGTTCTGATCTAGAGTTAAACGAGTTAGACGAGGTAAAGGAGGGTGAGATGAACGGACGGTTACGTGCGATTGCAGGGGTGTTCGTGTGGCTGCTGCTGGTCCTAACGGCGTCTTTCGTGTGGCTGAACAACACGGGGGAGACGTTTGCCCAAGGGCAGACGACTTTCACTGGAAATTCGTTCAGGGTGGACAACGAGGGAGTCGGGCTCTCGCGCCTCGGCTTCGACGCTGGTGCGCGGTCCCATTGGCACGTACATGGGGGAGATCAGTTGCTTTTTGTCCAGGAAGGGCGGATGCGCTACCAGGTGGAGGGGAGCCGAATGCGGGAAGCTGACCTGCATGAAAGCGCCTATCTGACCAGAGGTATCGCGCACTGGCACGGTGCCGTTCCGGATCAAGACTTTTTACAGGTGTCCGTGACCTTCACCGAAGAAGACGCCCCAGAATTTGAGTGGTTTGAGCCTGTGACGGACGAGCAGTACAACGGGAACAGCGATCGGTGACATTGACCCACAACGTTAACGATGAACGACCTAACCTACGCTTGGTCCCAGGAGCTCACGGTCTGGTCGATCTGGTGAGTATGTGAACCGTTAAGCCTGGGAGTTATTCCGGTGTGCGACGCCATACCCTATTCCACCACATCAACACACCGGTCACTAATAGCGCTGGTGGAATGAGTGCGACGACGGCCCACACAGCTTTGGTCATCTCATTGCAGAGGGGACGACCGCAGCCAGGAATCCCTCGGCCTCCGAGGCGGCCAAAGTGCAAGTAGGCGAGCCAATAGAGCACGCGGTCACCGAATCGATCGACAGGATTGGACGGGTCAAACGGATCGAAGTACTCGACGGTTGCTTGAAACCACTCTGGTACGGCGAGGTAGATGCCTGTGATGCCCCACATCAGGATAAACGGCATAGACCAGAAGCCGAAGGCACTGTGAAGGTTCCAATTCAGGCGCCGCCAATTTGCCTTCATGTCAATGGTCAGGCTTCGGCGCCAGCTACGAATACCTGGCCACCAGACAAATATTCCTGTGACCGCCAGAACGATAAAGAAGAACGCTCCGATGCCGTTTATCTTCCGCCCTGTTCGCCCACCCAGTAGGTTGTCATGAAGGTCCAGCATCCATGCCGAGACGCGATAACCAATAGGCAGTGGGTCCCCCAGGTCCTCGCCCGTGTAGGGGTGAAATAACCGTCGTATCGTCTCGCCGTCGTCTCTGAGAGAAATTTCGACCGCGTGTTGTGGGGTGTCGCCCGTCCGAACGTCCGTGACGTCGTAGTCCGGGTAGACTCGTTGCGCGGCTTCCGTCAGTGTCTCCGGTGTCAGTGACTCACCGGACCCGACAACGATAACCGGTTCGGGCGAAAACGCCCGATAGAGCTCATTCCGGTAGACCAAGGCGCTGCCTGTCAGGCAGATCATGAGGAGATACAGTCCAATACCGATTCCTGTCCATAGATGAATCTGAAAGACGGCCCGTCGCACCCACAGTGTCTGGGGTGCTCGCATCCACTGATTCCACACACTCATGGTCGTCTCTCGTCCTCCTCTTTTCTGGTCACCGATGCGCCGCTATAGTAACCCGACGCCTGTTCATCGTGGTTCCAGTTGCGGGAGAGGACATCCTTGTGAGGGCCCGGAGATGTTGGTGTAATCTTAACTTTCGTCGACCATCAGGAGAGCGACCTCAGTCAGGACAATTGATCATGACTCTCATGCTGCGAACACCGGCCGTTGCCTTTCTTTTAGTCACACTCTGCGCTCCGACGCTGTATGCCGAGGTCACATCGGTCAAGCTCACCGATCGGTATCTTATCGAGGACGGTCGCCAATTTGGCGACACCGGCACCTACGAACGGATCGAGGGCAAGATTACGTTTGCGATCGATCCTGGTAATCCATTAAATCAGGTCATTGTCGGCCTCGACCGTGCGAAGCGTAACCGGAGAGGAATGGTCGAAGCGATAGGTGACCTGTTGATCCTGAGGCCCACCAACCTGCAGCTCGGGAACGGTGTTGCGCTGGTCGATATCGCTAACCGAGGTCGCCTGAGCGCACTTAGCTTCAACCGTGGCGGTTCCGGGCCGTATGGTGACGGCTTCCTGATGCGCGAAGGCTATACCATTGTCTGGGTCGGCTGGGAGTTTGACGCGCCGAGCGAGCGTCCGATCCACCTAGCGGTACCGTCGGCCGAGGGCTTTCCCGTCGGCGGCCTCGGTTTCGCCGCCGTCCGCGATGCGGTTTCCTGGATCAAGCACAACCCTGAGGCTCTAGCGCAAGCCGAGCACACGCTTTCGTTTGGCTCGTCTCAGAGCGGTCGTTTTCTACGAACCTTTCTCTATCTGGGGTTCAACACTGACGAGTCCGGACGTCAGGTCTTCGACGGCATGATGCCGCACATCGCCGGAGCGTCGCGGCTTGACCTGAATCGTCCTGGGGCCGAGCCGGTCTCACTGGGTATGTTCACGGCTACGTCGTTTCCGTTCGCGGACGCCGCGTTACGCGACCCTGTGACGAGTGTCGTCGACGGGACCTTGGGTAACGACCGGAGTCGAGGTAACCAGCCTCACATCTTCTACACGAATACAGGTGTCGAGTACTGGGGTGGTGGCCGTGTGGCGTCATTGGTTCATTCCACACCTGACGGCAAAACGGATCTTGCCCTGCCGGACAATGTCCGCTTTTATTTTCTGGCTGGCACTCAGCACGGCCCGGGTGCGTTTCCGCCTAGGACACGGGAAAGCGAACAAGAAATGGGAAATCCCACTGACTACTGGTGGAACATGCGAGCGTTGTTAACGGCGATGAAAGATTGGGTCGTCGCTGGCATCGAGCCGCCGCCAAGTCGGCACCCTCGGTTTGCCGACGGCAACCTTGTGCCACCGATGCAGGTCCAGTTTCCCGTGATCCCAGACGTCCGCTCTCCGCATGATCTCACCGCGGGAGTCCGGGTGGCTAACACCTGGCTGGATAGCAGAGGTGGGGAAGGGACGGGGCTGCCAATGTTCGTGCCACAGGTCGACGCCGACGGCAATGAAACTTCTGGCATCCGTCACCCTGAAGTCGAGGTTCCACTGGCTACCTACACGGGCTGGAACTTCACACATCCTGACGCGGGAGACCCCCACACTCTCGCCGCCCTCGCCGGGTCCTACATTCCGTTCCCGATCACACGTGCCCAACGGGAGCGCAAACAGGACCCACGGCTAGCGATCGGGGAGCGCTATGATTCGCGCAAGGACTTTCTTAACCGGATTGAAGCAGCGACGCGAAAGTTGGTCGATCAGCGTTACTTGTTGGATGAGGATCGGCCTCGTATTCTCGATCGCGCCGCCCAACATTGGGATCTGCTGATGGGCGGCGGCTAGTGCTGTAGGGCAGCCGAAGACGGCTAAAAGCGAGAGCGGTCAGCTGTCGATGTGCTGTGCAGGAGGACTTGACAACCCGACTCGGCGCGCAGGCGTTCGGTGGGTTGGCGGGCAGACTGCGGGTTCGGCCCACCGAGTTGTACAAAGGAAAGCGAATACAGACAATGCGCGGCAGTCTTACGCGAACATCCCGAGGGTCTTGAACTTGTCTCCCAGGATGGCCTCTGACTTTTTGTGACCGAGGAATTCCTCGATAAGAGTCGCGTATACGTTACGGAAATCTACGGTATGCTGGAGGTTGTCCCCGAGTACCAGGTCGGTGAGGCTGACCGGTGTGCTGTACTGGCCCCCCTTGACGCCGCCCCCCAACACGAACGCGACGTTTGCGGTGCCATGGTCGGTGCCAAGGCTCGTGTTCTCAGGCACCCGTCGGCCAAACTCGCTGTGCACGAAGATGGCGACCTGGTCCTGCTTGCCGATGCGCTTCATTTCCTCGAAGAAGCCCCAGACGGCGTCGGAGCAGTACTGCACCTGCCTATTGTGCGGGCTTTCTTGATTGACGTGTGTGTCAAAGAGGCTGCCCTGTAGCCGGACATAGTAGAGCCGTGCTGGGAAGTCGTTCTCGATGAGCGCCACCACCTTGTCGAGGTCAAGAAGACGCAGATCGGGGTTACGGCTGCCGTTGTACGACTCCCACGCTTGGCTCACCAGGGCCGAGGCGTCACGGGCGCTGCGATTGACATCCAGCATAAACTGATGGGTGTCATTCCGAGCGATCTGGCCGCGGTCCAAATTGTCGATGAGCGAGCGTTCGGGATGAAATACTGCACGCGTGAACGACGACGGGTCGTCGAAGACGACAGGTACATGCTCGCGTGCGCGCACGGCCAACGTCTGCGTCGCCGAGATATTCACCAGGTAATTCGGCGTCCCGTGTGGGTCTAAGGCATCTGCTGTTCGGCCGTACCAGCCGTACTCCTCTCCACTGTTAGGCGCGCCCGTGTGCCAATACGAACTGGAGGTAAAGTGAGAGAACGAGGGCTGGTCATATCCTGCACCGTGAATCACGGCGACGTTTCCCTCATCCCACAACCGGTGCATACCGAGCATCGATTTCTGAAAGCCGAAGTGGTCATCGACCTTGATCACGTCTGCTTCGCGGACACCGATATTTGGACGCTGGCGATAGAGCGCGTCGTCCCCATACGGAACGAATGTGCTCAGACCATCGTACCCGCCGAACCATTCGAACACGACCAAGATCTTACCGGGCGTGGCGGCCACCGCTTCGGACGTCGCTCCGAACAGCGGGGGTAGTGCGCTGATGCCTCGCCCGACCAGGCCGAGAGCGATACCGCGGGCACCGATCTTCAGGGCCTGGCGTCGTGATACGCCAGAGTCGTCATATAACTTATTGCTTCTGATCGTCATAGCTTCTTTCCTAGTTGAG
Source organism: Vicinamibacteria bacterium (assembly GCA_963578805.1). Lineage (GTDB taxonomy): Bacteria > Acidobacteriota > Vicinamibacteria > Vicinamibacterales > UBA8438 > CAUZIB01. Next base: position 16,311 of record CAUZDY010000020.1, read on the forward strand.
CTGGTACTCCGGCGTGCTCATGATGAGGTGAGTCACCATACGCAGGGGTTCTTCCATGAAGGTCGCGGCGCGGTTGATATCAGTTGTGCCAAGCTCTTCATCTAGGAGCGTGACCAACACGTCGCGTGTGTTTACCGAGACGGGAACTCGCACGAATCGACCCAGAAGGTAGTCCACCGCCTCGCTCGTCGTGACAGATCCTGAATCGAGAATCATCTGTGTTAGATCGATCTGGGCGGCGCGGCGGAGTGTTGGAATCAGCTTCCGCATCGCCAATTCGTATCCACGAAAGCTCGAAATACGTGTATTGAAGAGCTCGTCCCGCTCCCTGGCGGCCAGGTCGAACATCGACACGATGCCCGGATCGTCGAGCGCGGTGGCCGACAGGATGTCGTAGCCACGGCGAAGCCGTTGACCGGCCTCCCCAGCGCTACCGTAAAGGAGAGTCGGTTCTTGGAATTGCGTGACGTTTGGAAACAAGAAGTCGAACGCCACATTGCCACGCTCCTGGATCAGCGCGGGCGTGATCCAAGACTGCCCCTGGGCCCATCCGGCGACCGAGGGTGGATTCAGGAGGTGTTGGCCCAGGGCGACCGTCATGGCGTTGAAGTCGGGTATGCCTGGTACGTCCTCGGCACCCAGATGCTTCAAGAGGGTGATGACGTGCTCGACCGGGCCTTTGATGTGAGCGCCGTACGTGGCAACGCTGTAGAAATCTCGCGACAGAAACATCGTTGCCAGCAGCGGTCTCAGCTCGTAGCCGTTGTCTAGAAGGAGGGTGCCGAGCTCGGATGCCAGCTGTGGCGACACATCGTCGCGAACGAAGAAGCGAAAGATTTTCGTCGCGATGTATTCGGCGGTCACCGGCTGCTCGAGGATGATGTTGAGGACGTCACGGCCGTCGAAGTTTCCGGTTTGTCCCAAAAAGTCCTTGGGTTCATCGTCGTGTAGCGCTGAGTCGACGACAAAGTCTAGGTTTTTAAAATTCCAGCCGGTAAAGGCGCGGGCCGCTTCCCGGACATCCTTTTCGCTGTAGTTGCCGACGCCCATCGTGAAGAGCTCCATTACTTCACGAGCGAAATTCTCGTTGGCAGCACCTTTCACGTTCACGCCCGCGTCGAGGTAGTACAACATTGCCGGATCTTGGGCGATGGCGATCGCCAGGTTCCCGAAGTTTCCGGTTGCGTGGCGCTCGAAGGTTTCGATCTGCTTGATCATCTTGCGATAGTCGCGCACCTTGGATTCGGCGGTCGCGAAATGCCCGTGCCAGAACAGCGCCATTTTCTCTTCGAGCGGACGGTACGTATCGAGCATCCGCTCGGCCCACCAGTACCCGACGCGTCGAGTTTCGAGCCGTGTCGCCCGGAGCCAGTAGAAGAACCGGTCGGACGCCGGCTGTGCGTAGCGGTTGACGTGATCGGGCTTGAGGCGAACCCCCATTCCCTTGCCCTGCTTTAGTGCCATGTCGGTGGCTGCAGGACGGCTCGGTGGAAAATTGAGGAGTGTCTCATCCCACAGTCCCGAGTGCTCGAATGGCGACAGGTGGTCGTTGTCGATGTCGTCGTAATAGACAAGCGACCGGACAGCTTGCTCCGGGGTCATGTCCGCAAGCTTCTGAATCTCTTTGGGGGTGCCGCTAAAGCCTGCTCGCTCCAGCAGGTGCGCAGCGCGGTCATAATTCCACTCAGCTTCGGTGATCGGTTGCAGGTCGCCGGTCCATGAGGTTGGCCCTGGCGACCAGTCTTCGTTGCTTGCTGCAACGTCAGGACCGATGCGGGCGAGAGCAACACTGATGATGACCACAGCCGCAAGCCGTGAGTTCAAGGTCGCCATGCTCAGTTCCTTCCTCTGATCACGTGGATGTGGGTCCCTTATACACCCGACGTCCCCGGAGTGACAACTTCGCGGTTATCTCTCCAACGGTTTCGGCGGAGGCCGGTCGGCTACTCGCCCGACTGCTTCTCAAGGGCCCGGGCACCGCTCAGAGTGCCATCCATGCCGTAGTTCCCCTCATGACACGCGTACTCGAAGAGGGGTAGCTTGCTCTGGCGCATCGGGAGTTCCACCGCCCACGGTCGAACCCAGGTCGTGGGGTCCGTGACGATGAAGGTGTAGAGCAGCGTGCCTTCGTTTAGTCGCTCAAACCGCTCGATAACATGCAGGTTCTTGCTAGAATTTCGGAAGCTTGTCTCGCGCAGGAAGTTCTTGGTTTCGACGACCAGCGTGTTCTCCTCCCAACGTCCGCGGGACACACCGGTCCACATCGGCACGGTGCCATGGTCACTACCATCGAGCGGAATAATACGGGCGTTGTGGACCATTTCGTTTAGCAAAACGACGTAGTCCGCGCTCTGAAAAATCTGCACGTTCATGTTGTAGGCCGCGGGTAGCATCGGGGGTCCTGAATTAAAGCCGGTGATACACCGCTCGCCGAGCGGTCGATCTTCTGGGCCTTCCGACAGACGTCGGTTGATCCGGGTTCGCTCAGCCGCGCGCATAGAGGCCGCTTCGGTTAGTGGTGGAATCCGTCCGTTGGATGGATCGACAACGAGGGACGTGCGACGCGTTTCGACGACTACCGTCCCCCGATCCCACCAGAAGTCGTTGTAGGCGAGGGCGAGGTCGCTACTCTCACGAGTTCCGTTCACTTGGCCACGTTCTGTCGTCACGCCTTTTTTTTCTTCTCGGTTTAGGTCGGCATTTTTGGCCCGCACTTGTTCCGCGGCGTACGCGGCGACCTCTTCCTCAGAGAGGAACTCCTGGTCTGCGAACTCCTCGGGGCGTTCCACCGGTGTGACGGTCCTGAAATCCCACACGCCGCTGAGATCCGGCTGCCCGTCTGGCGTAAGCAACGGCATCGAAATGCCGTCAGATTGAGCGGCGGCTGGGAGCGAGAGCAGTAACGCAAGGGCACAGCAGTTGGAAAAAATTACGAGCGGCCGGATGGTCATGGCGTATACCTCGCGGTTTGATAGAAAATGACGTCTTACAGTATTGCGGAATGTGCTTGCTAGCGCCAAGTCTCGCCGCGCGTCGGGGGCGTCCGAGACCACTGGAGCCTTCAGCCGGCGACTCAGACATTTCGGATTGTAGGTCCAAACTCTGATCGCACAACCGAGCTTGAGCATAGAATGACCTCAAGCATAAGGATGCTCCCCATCCATGCTCCAAGAGAATCAACGAGGATCTGACGTTTAAAGATGACGACCAACGTCTGGGATGAAATCCTGAGTCGGGCTGAAGCCAAGGTCAACCGTCACAGCTTCTACACCTGGTTCAAGCCTACGGTGTTTGTGGGTGAGACCGATAACGAGATCACCGTCAGGGTTCCGAACGGTCTCTTTCGCGACTGGCTGACGACTCACTACTCTGGGGTCATCAGCGAGGCTGTGAGCGAGATGGGGCGGAAGGGCATCAGGATTAAGTTCGTGGCAGCCGGCGAGACCTCGTCGGTGGAACCGCCTCCGGTGGTGTCTCCGATGCCAGAGGACGAGACCGAGACCCAGCCGAGGTCGCCCCCGTCCGGTTTGAACCCGCGCTACGTTTTCGATACCTTCGTCGTCGGCTCTTCGAATCAGTTTGCCCACGCCGCGTCGCTGGCCGTAGCCGAGGCCCCGTCTCGGTCCTATAACCCCCTTTTTCTCTATGGGGGTGCCGGGCTTGGAAAAACCCACCTCATGCACGCGATTGGGCAATATTTACTCCAGCAATCGCCGCACACCAAGCTCACGTACATCTCGTCCGAGCGGTTCATGAATGAAATGATCAATGCGGTTCGCTACGATAAGATTTTGACGTTCCGCGAGCGCTATCGAACTATCGATATTCTGCTGGTCGACGATATCCAGTTCCTCGCGGGTAAGGTCGGCACCCAGACCGAGTTCTTCCACACCTTCAATTCGCTCTACGACGCGCAGAAGCAGATCGTCCTGAGCAGCGACTGTTTACCAGCCGCAATCCCCTCGCTTGAAGAGCGACTCCGGTCGCGTTTTCAATGGGGCTTGATCGCCGACATCCAGCCGCCCGATCTGGAGACCAAGGTCGCCATCCTGAAAAAAAAGGCCGAGGCTGAGGGCGTGCCGCTTGCGGATGACGTCTCGCTCTATATCGCCGGGAAAATCAGGTCAAACGTTCGGGAGCTTGAAGGATCCCTGATTCGGCTCATCGCATATGCGTCATTGACCGGCACCGAGATTTCTCTTTCGTTGGCTCAAGAAGTACTGCGTGATCTGCTCGACCATGACGAACAGACTGTGACGATAGAGGCGGTGCAGCGGTTCGTTGCGAATTACTACAAACTGAAAATCGTCGATCTGAAATCGAGAAATAGTTCAAAGGGCGTCATTCTGCCGAGGCAGATTGCCATGTATCTCGTGAAATCTTTAACGAATCACTCACTGCCTCAGATCGGTAAGAATTTTGGAGGGAAGCATCACTCGACCGTCATTCACTCCATTAAAAAAATCGAAGGACTCTGTAAGAGGGATTCAGAGTTCCGCACACTGGTCAACAGCTTCCTCCAGTCTCTGAGTTAGTGTCGCGCGCTCGAGCGCGTACTTCTTGACTTTACGGGCGTGCCGGAGCATTCTCAGGCGTTTGGGCTTCAAGCTGTTGACGCGGTGCGTCGCTGGCGGCATCTCCACGGACCAAGGCCAACCAACGAAACAAGGAAAAATGATGCGAAATATAAAAATCATGCTCGTCATGTTTACCGTCGCGATCGCCGGATCCTTCTCCCTCTTTTTCGATGCCGACCTCGTGGCGCGCGGGGGCAGGCAACAGGCCCAGCCGGAGCCGATGTCGTTCTTTGTTACGAGCGTTGGGATGGGTGATGGCGCAAATCTTGGTGGGCTCAGCGGGGCCGACGCGCACTGCCAGATGCTCGCGGAGGCAGCCGGCCGTGGGGACTCCACGTGGAATGCCTATCTGAGCACGCAAGGGTCAAACGCCGTCGATGCGCGTGACCGCATCGGAAGTGGCCCCTGGTACGCCCATGGTGGGCGCCGTCGCATCGCTCAGGATGTCGGCGAGCTCCACGGAGACACGCTCGAGCAGGCGCGGCTCGGGAACGCCCTTGGGTTGGCAATTTCTCTCACGGAGGAGGGGGAGCGCGTCAACGGTATGGGTGACACGCCGAATGAACACGATATTCTGACCGGGTCCCAGCCGGACGGCCGGGCCTACACCGATGGTATGGACCACACTTGCAGCAACTGGACGAATAACGGTGAAGGGACGGCGCAGCTTGGTCATTCCGACAAGCAGGGGGGTGGAAACAGCTCGTGGAATTCAACCCACCCGAGTCGCGGGTGCAGCCAGGAAGCCCTAATACGCACCGGTGGTGCCGGACGATTCTACTGCTTCGCGATCAACTAGCGGCCTGGAGTGAGTGTATGTGTGGACGCGGCGTTGGAGTGTGGGATCGTCCACCCGGCGCACGGCACTGATACCGTCGATACAGGCCAGCAGCGTGGTGCGTGGCACTGGTCGGTTACACGCACCCTGGCGATTTCTGCTTCACGCAGGAGCCGGAAACAGGTGCCTCGTGCACCGTCCGTCAACAGCATCGCCGTAGTTTAGTGGTCGCTCTCAGCCCCGCTGATCGCTCCGATCGTCTCGCGCGGCTCACCGGAGGGGAGCACCCACACCTGGCACCGGCTCTTGAGTGCGCCGACGCCGTAGACTGTGGGCAGAAGAGTTTAGAAAAGAGGTGAAGGATGGGATGGCCACGTTACCTATTGTGCTGTGCCTTGCTCGCCGCGTGCACCGTTCCGGTGTCCGGATTGCAGGATCCGCCGGTAAAGTCTGATCAAGAAGTTTTGATCGAGCTCGAAGAGGCGTGGAACGAGGCGTTCTATCGCAAGGATCTTGACTTCATCGAAGGGATCCTGGCCGACGAGTTCATGGCAACCTACGATGATGGAAGCCGGGGTGACAAGGCGAGAGAGCTAAAGCTGGTGACCGAGTTCGATCAGCAGGTGCAGTCAGCCATTCCTGACGAATTCACGGTTAGAGTCTTTGGGGACACGGCAGTCGTCTGGTTCACGCTACGACTGGTCGGTCTTCGGCAAGGGCAGCCAGCAGAGGTGACGCTTCGTTATACCGACGTGTGGGTAATTCGCGATGGCATGTGGCAATGCGTTTCAACCCAAAGCACGAAGGTGAGCGCGCAGTAGCCTCGCGGTGGTGGCAGATGTTTCATCAAGACACGGCTGCGGTCGCCTTAAGCTCGGCAATATGTACCTCACGTAGCTTCGTCGAGCGCGGCACGATTCCCAACAGCCGATGGGACACCGCTCGCGGATTCCTGCGAGGACGGCGGTCTTCTCATTATCATGAGCTGCGAGCGAGCTGTTGTAGAGCCCAGCCGGCACGCCGTTCCCGACTAGTCGATCTGGTCCTTCATCAACGAGATAAGCGGAGAGAAGTTCGACCGCAAGTCCAGGGCGCACCATGGCGCCTGGAAGCAGAGTGACTTACCTCCACCGGTCGGCAGCACGACCAGCGAATCGCAGTCGGTGAGCACCGCGTCCATTGCTTTAAGTTGGAGTGGCCGGAAACTTGTATAGCCCCAGTACCGCGTGATGGCCTCATGGAGCACCGTCACCGGCGGCCATTAGGTGGTCTGACGTTCCTGGGCTACGCGGGAACGACGTGGTTGCCGAAACTGCTGCCAGTGTCGTGCATGAAGTCGCCCGTGGTCACCGTCTGAGGAATCAACGCCTGCTAGGTTTAGAGACTTTCCCTAGTGTGCCACTGTGGCTGGGAGTTGCCGTTCTGTCAATCGCCTTGCCACAGACGAACACCACCGGCGAGCCCGTTAACGTTGTTAAACAGATAGACGTTGTCAGGCAACGGCCTCTTGAGTTTCTGGGCGTTGCCCCCACCGATATGCAGAGTATCGTAATTGAAGATCCGGTCGAGGGTTTCGATGACAAACGTGATTCGCTTGCGCCGCTCTTGTTTACCGACGCGCTCGAGTTCCACGTCGCTGACCAGATCTTCGTAGGTTTTGCCGTTGCGCAGCGGGTGGTGGCCGAGCTCGAGGTTCGGCACCAGGTGGCCGTCGATGTAAAGGGCTGAACCGAGACCAGTGCCGAGTGTGAGAACGATCTCGACCCCCGTGCCGTTGATGACGCCGAATCCCTGTAGCTCGGCGTCGTTGAGTACCCGTGCCGGCTTTTCGCACACGTCGGTGACGGCCTTTTGGAGGTCGAATCCCTTCCACTGGGGCGTGCCAAGATTCGGTGCCGTGTCGATGACACCGTGTCGGACGACGCCAGGAAAGCCGACGCTCACACGGTCGAACGGATCCTGGACACAGACCATCTCGCGAATTACAGCCATAATCGCATCGGGCGTCGACGGTCTGGGTGTCAGCTCACGGTGACGCTTGGTGAACGCCTGGCCCGCGTCGTCGATCGGTAGAAGTTTGATGCCGGTCCCACCGATATCAATGGTCAACGTTCTCATCGTTTCCTGCTCACTCCTGACCCCCGCCACTCCGGATAGACGAACGGTCCCTGGGTAGGGGCTTAGCTGCTTCCGTTGCCGTTGTACTCCACCGTCGGCTGGTCCCTTCGTTGAGAGACAGGGCGCGCTCGAGACCGACTAGGACAAGGTCTGGGAGGATCAGATCAAACAGGTTCTCGTGCTCAAACAGCCGCGAGAACCCACCGGTACCGATCACGACAGCCGGCTCGCCCTGGAACATCTGCTCTCGGATCTCCTGGGTCAATCCCTTCACAACTGCTCGGTTCCCGAAGTAGAGCCCTGACTGGATACTTTCGACCGTCGATCGGCCGACGAGGGTGGTGGCGGGAACGATCTCCACGGTGGGCAAGCGCGCCGTGTTTTTCTCGAGTGCCTCCATGGCGATCCGGAGCCCAGCCACAATGATACCGCCGAGGTAGTCGCTGGGAGCCCGTATTACGTCGAAGGTTGTGGCGGTCCCGAAATCGACAATGATCAAATTGCGGCCGGGAGACAGATGCATAGCCCCGATCGCGTTGGCAATGCGGTCTGGACCGACTTCAAGAGGGTTCCGATAGTGAATCTGGAGGCCTGTTTTTGTCCCTGCCTGCAGAATAAACGGATCGACACCGAAGTACTTCCGGCAACAGCTTCGCAGCGAGTAGATTAAATCCGGGACCACGGAACACAGCGCAATCTGATCGATTCTAGATGGGTCGCCCTTGTTCTCTCGGAGGACCCCGAGCAGGAAGAGCCCGAACTCGTCCGATGAGAGTGACGGTTGGGCCGTTCTTCGGAACCGGAGCGTCAGCTTTCCATCATCGAACACGCCGCCGAACACCTGGCTATTACCAACATCGAGCGTGAGGATCACGGGTGGTCTCCAAGGGGCGCGTTGTCAATAAGAGGAACGTTATTAAGGTGCACGGCTTCTCGGAGCGTCGCGCACGACAATTGAGCTGGGCACGAAGAACGCCGAGACCATTCCCAGAGGTGGTGCAAGCTGCTGCCGGTCCTTCTTGTCGAAATAGCCTCGGTCTGCTGAGGTGATGTGGAGGGGTATAAACGGGGGACACCTGACGTCGGTACCTGTCGCATTGATCAGGTCCTCTGGAAATGGCCGGGAAGACACCTAAGGTGGTCACCGTTCTTACAAATCGGTGCCAAAACCATATTAGTGTGAAACGGAATCAGTTCATAACGTGAGGGGAGACCGTGACCTCGATTCTCGTTTAGTTAGGATATGTCCCCGTGCCCCGTGGCAGACGGCACTGGACCTCGGCCTGAGAACCACGTGACTACCTGGGCTACAATCGCCCCTGCTATGCCCGCGATGCATCCCTCGAGCGTCTCCCTCCTGGCGTCCTCATGCTGATGGAATGGACGGAGTTTGTCAGTTTTATCTGGGCGCGGGTGCATGAGCTCGTCCAGACGGAGTTCGACCAGGTGCGGTACGCCGATGTCGGACTGGCGTACCTGTTGTCGATCGCTCTGGGACTGGCCGTGATGCTCACTGTGACCCGGATGACGCTCACGGCTCGACGGCATTCCCGGTTTCACTCTGGTCACCTCGTCGATCCAAAGTTCCATCGCAGTCGGGTGGTGAAGCTCCTGTACAACACTCCAAAGCTGTTGCTTGCCTTCGCCGTCGCCGGTGTGGCCATTGCCCTCTCGGACCCATTCCTCACCGCCACCGAGGAAGTGACCGGCGACGTCGAGTCGAGAGTGCGCATCGACCTTGTGGATACGTCTTTGTCGATGGCTTGGGAGTTCGCACGTTCGGGGCAATCGAGGGCCGAGGTTGCGCGTGAGGCGCACCTCCGGTTCCTGGAAATGCGACGGGAGAAGAACGACCGGGTGTCGCTATGGCTGTTCTCCTCGTATCCCTACATGGTTGACGACTTCGTCCTTGACGACGAGCTGTACTTCTTCCAGGTTATGGAGGCGCCCTACGCCACCGTCAAAATCTTGGCTCCAGAGCCTGGAACGTCGCTCAACGAATACTTCATTCCTCCTGACAAGGTCCGAATCATCCCGAGCGAAGGCAGCACCGATATTGTACAGGCGCTCCGGGCGGTCACGAAACATTTCGACCGGGATGCCGTTACTGTCGGAGGACTCAGCGACCAGCATCGTGCTGTGCTGATCGTGACCGATGCCGACGTGGACGAGATTCCACGGGCCGAACTCGTGCAGCTCGAAATGCGGAACATCGTTCCGTATGTCATCTATATCAATGCCGGGAGCGCTTCGACCGACACGCCCGAGACACCCGAGCTGCCAGCCCTGATCGCAATGACTCGAGAATTCGGGGGCGACTATTTCGATGTAACCGATCAGGACAGTCTCGACCGCGCGTACGAAGCGATCGACGAACAAGAGGCGGTTCGTGTGGAGGTGTCACACCGGGCACAGAGAGTCCCGATCTATGCAAGGTTTCTCCTGGTCAGCATGGTATTGCTCGTGGTGGGGATTCCTGCCGGCTTTGTGGCAGAGCTTCTGTGGGGAACCAACCCCTGACGGCTGCTAGTGTGTCCCGACGCTTACTGGACGAGACGCGGTACCTGCTTCCACAGCTTATCGACCGGGTTGCCAAACCCAAGATCTCTGTACTCGCGAGTGTGGTCAAGCCGAGGTCAGGCCACTGATCCGGTCCCAGCTCGGCTTTGGCGCACATGCTGTTGGCGAGGTTGACCGTCGCGCAGTGTTGGTAAATTGTAGGAGTCTTGCCGCCAGCGTTCGACCGCGGCGAATCGTGACCTCGAACTCGTGGAGTCTCTACTCGGGGTGCTCGTCCAGTCGCATGGCGCGAAGCGCCAGCAAATCACCGAGTGTGCAGGCAGTTTCTTCCAGCCGCTCACCGTTGTGGGCTCGAGGGGACGGTTCTGAGGCGGGTCTTTAGCGCCTGAAGACAATAGATTACTGGGGGCTACTTCACGCTGCTCATTTCGACATGACCGACAAGCGATTAAATCCTCGAACTCACTGAATCGGCATTCCGGAGTGCCGACTTGAGTGCTTACCTTACATAGCCTAGAGAGCGGAGTCGTTCCAGCTGTTCTTCGGTGAGCATCTGTTGTTCCGAGCTGGTCGCTTTTGATTCTGCTTCGGCTAAGCGCGCGAGCAGAATTTTAGTGAGCGTAGCCGTCGTCTCTGGGTGATCCGACACAATATTTTGTTGTTCGTTGGGATCGGTGCGAAGGTCGTAGAGCTCCTCAAGTGAGTCCTCGGGCGTGAGGATGAGCTTGAACCGGTCAGAGATCAGAGCCTTGCGGTCTCTGGGTGACTCAGGCTTGAACGTCTCGGCGACGATCGGAATGATCTCACTGTTCTGTCGTGTGGAGTCCAGCAACGGGGTGAGCCGGCGACCGGATCGTACGCTTAAATCTCGGATGTTTAGCAAATCGGCGATGGTTGGGAGTAGATCGATGTGGGACACTGGGTCGCTGACGACGACTCCTTCGGGAAGTTGTCCAGGCCAGCTCATGATCAGCGGAACCCTGAGCACCGTGTCATAGAGTCGACTGACGTGGCCTGGAGGCCCATGCAGGCCAAGATCTTCTCCGTGGTCCGCCGTCAAGATGACGAGGGTGTCTGAACCGGTGGCTGCGGCTGTCACAGCGGTGAGGAGCCGTCCGATCTCCTGATCGACATACTCGACCTCTTCTCGATAGCGGACACGACTTTCGATGTTGGAAAGTCGCTCTGAGACACGAAACCGCACCGACCCAGATACCACGTTTTCGGTCGGATTGGTGACCCTGATCGTGGTCGGGAGTTGTATCACGTATTCGATGGCCGACGGGTTGGGGCGTCGCTCGGTGCACCCGTCTGAACAGGTGGCTACGAGTTGTCCGGTCGCGCGAAGTTGTCGAATGCTAACGTTCGGGCGTGCCGACGTCGACGAGAGATTGATGTCCGTGGTACCAGTTGGCCAATCGAGTTCGATTCCAACCGTTTTTCCATCAGCGGTGATGTCAACGTCCAGCGCGTCTCCGTCCTGTGCGTTTAGGGTCGGATACAACCGCCCCGGTGGTGTATAGGGTTCGTGGGGATCCGAGTAGTGGGCCCAGAGAAAGAACGGTTCTGACGGTTGGCGGTCCAGCCATGGGAGTAGGTCGGCATTGACTTCGCCCGCTGATTTCCACCAGTCCAACTCGAAGTCGTCATAGTAACGGTCGAAACCCTGCGCCACACCGAACTCGCTCTTAAGTACACCGAGACTGACGAACCCCGTGGTACTGCGATAAGAGGTACGCATCAACTCGGCAAGAGTCAAGTGATGCTCGCCCAGGATGCTCCCGTTGTTCAGAGCCGCATGCTGGGTTGGAATCAGTGATGTGAACATCGACGAGTGGCTTGGCACGGTGATTGGAACATGACTGTACGCATGTTCGAACAAGATCCCACGCTCGGCGAGGGCATCCATGTTGGGGGTCTCGACCTCACCGCCATATACTCCGAGATAGTCGGCCCGTAGCGTGTCGACGACGATAAGGACGACGTTGGAGTGTATGTTCATCGCGCCGATTTCGCCGTGGAGAACCGGTTGAATCCAGGTCACGCTCTCACCGGCTTCGCCGCCAACGGCTCGGAACACGAGGTTGACCTCCTCGCCTGACCATTGACCTAGCTCGGCCCGCCAGGTTATCGATTCGTTCCCAGACCGCTCGCTGAAAAAGATTTCCTCTCCGCGTTCGGGGCTCCGAAGGGCTATTTCCCCGCGTAGCGGTGACCCATCGTCGCCGTGCCGAATCATTCCGAACTCGACGATACCGTTCGCGGGCACGGTAACTGGAAATGCCACTTCAGAGTCGGTTGGTAGTCTTAATCCCTGAGTCGTCTGACCATACGCTGGTGCAGGAGATGTGGGTACTATCCGTTCCGGAGGGTCGGAGTCACGTGTTGTCACCACATAGTCAAAAGCCGCAGCCAGGGTTCGCGGATCCGAAGACGATGAAGAGAGGCTGTTTGGCGACGTGGCATACGCAAAGGTGAACGATACGACACCGGTTCCACTAGTCAGCGTCTCCGACGGCAGACGAAGCGTGTAGTTTTCGAAGTCGGCGCTAGTGAGGTTGACACTCCCGACGGCCAGTCCGTTCATCTCGACGGACACGGTCTGGGTGACATTGGGACCGACCAGAAATGGGCGGGCACGAAAGTGCAACCAGTTACGCTCTCGGTCGAGCAGTCGTAATTGTAGTTGGGCTCGCTCACTGATCGCCCACGCGAACCACGAACTCCCGTCATCGGTTGGTTCTGGGCTGGACCATCCGTCCAGCAATAGCTCTCGTGATGCCGCTGGATCGAAATCGTATCCGGGCACACCGAGGAGGAGTCGGCCGCTGTCGGCACGTGCCTCGAAGTCGATCAAACGTTGGCCCGGCGCATCGCCTTTGGCGATGGCCACCAAAACAGTACCATCCGAAGTTCCACAGGCAGTCGTGAGTACGCAGGCCAATAGCGCGATGATTAGTCTTGGGTCACGATACGTCACAGGTTCTTGCGGTTGTCTGGGTAGTAAAACTTAATTCTAGGATACCGTAGCGACTCGTCTTACACGTAAATAATAATATATTATATTGTGGTAATTTATATAATCTTGGCTTCTATCCCATCAGGCGAGGTAGAATGCTCGGGTACTGGGGCTGATACGAGAACCTGCCCAGATGTAGTTATGACGCTTCATAGGGTTTTCTCTCGCATTGTCATCGTTAGCACCGTCGGCGTTTTTACGCCGGCGGCAAGCAGCGGATGATGTGTCCATACGAGATAGTTCGAAAGAAGTAGAGGCCATCATCTGTCAGATGATGGCCTTTTTTGTTGGGTCACCGCGAAGCTGAGACTATGACGGAAACGCAACGAAGCGCAGCTATCACACAAGGCCCGAGCCGAGCGCCGGCCAGGGCGATGCTCAAAGCGGTCGGCTTTACCGACGCCGATTTGAAACAACCGATCATCGGCGTCGCCAATACCTGGACCGAGATCGGGCCCTGCAACTACCACCTGCGTCGGCTCGCCAATGAAGTCAAGGAAGGTATTCGGGCGGCTGGAGGGACGCCGATGGAGTTTAACACCGTGTCGATCTCCGACGGCATCACGATGGGGAGCGACGGGATGCGGGCGTCTCTCGTCAGTCGGGAAGTGATAGCCGATTCCATCGAGCTTGTGGCGCGTGGGAACCTGTTCGACGGCCTCGTTGTTCTGGTTGGCTGCGATAAAACGATTCCAGGCGGAGTTATGGCGTTGGTACGCCTCAACATTCCCGGACTTCTTCTCTATGGTGGTTCAATTGCACCTGGTCGCTGGGAGGACCACGACGTCACAATTCAAGATGTGTTCGAGGCGGTTGGAGCCCATGCCGCGGGGAAGATGACAGATGCCCAGCTGTGCACCCTCGAGGACAGTGCCTGTCCCGGCGCCGGTGCATGCGGTGGTCAGTTTACGGCCAACACTATGGCGACCGTCTGTGGTTTTCTCGGTGTGTCTCCTATGCACGCAAACGCCGTGCCGGCGATGGACGCCACAAAGGACGAAGTATCGCGCGAAGCGGGAGAGATTGTGATGCAGCTGGTTGAAAAAGATCTAAAGCCGCTGCAGGTGGTCACGCGGGAATCCCTTGAGAATGCCATTGCGTCGGTGGCCGCGACCGGGGGATCAACCAACGCGGTGCTGCATCTGTTGGCCATCGCGAGAGAGGCTGAGATCGCGCTCGATCTCGACGATTTCGACCGGATCAACCAGCGGGTTCCGCTGCTTGCTGACTTAAAACCAGGCGGACGCTTCGTGGCTACCGACCTTTATAAAGCCGGTGGTATCAGTCTTGTAGCGCACCGGCTCAAGGAGCTGGGGCTTCTGCACGAGGATGCCATGACCGTGACCGGCCTGACGGTCGGGGAGGAAGCGGCCGCCGCCAGGGAAACTCCTGGCCAAGAGGTGATTCATCGAGCAGCCGACCCGATAAAGCCTACAGGGGGTTTGGTCGTGCTCAAGGGTAACCTGGCGCCCGATGGATGTGTGGTCAAGGTCGCCGGCCATGCGATGTTGCAACACCGGGGGCCCGCTCGTGTCTTCGACAGTGAAGAAGAGGCGTTCGATGCTGTTAAACATACCCGTATTCAGGCCGGGGATGTCGTCGTCATCCGCTACGAGGGTCCGCATGGTGGTCCAGGGATGCGTGAGATGTTGGCCGTTACCGCCGCGATCGTGGGCGCAGGTCTGGGCGAGTCGGTCGCGCTTTTGACCGACGGGCGCTTCTCAGGAGCCACGCGCGGTCTGATGGCCGGTCACGTTGCGCCGGAAGCCGCCCGCGGGGGTCCAATTGCGGCGGTGCGCGAAGGAGACATGGTCGAGTTTGACCTGGAGCGGCGAACGCTGACTTTGGAGCTGACCGACGGTCAAATCGCGGCACGAATGATCGACTGGACGCCACCCCCGGCCAGGTATGACCGTGGCGTAATGGGGAAGTATGCACGGTTGGTGTCATCGGCCGCCACAGGGGCGGTCACAGGATAGTTGTGGGTCATGAGTTGAAGGTCGTGAGTCAAGGGTCGTGGGTTCGATTCGACTACTTACGACTCTCGACCGACGCCTGACGATCTACGACCGGAAGGAAATTGCTCATGTCATCGATAAAAACCGGCGCACAGATCATTTGGGAGGCGCTCGTCAACGAGGGCGTGACCACTGTCTTCGGGTATCCGGGCGGCGCGATTCTTCCAGCGTACGATGCGATGCTCGACTATCCGATCCACCACGTACTGGTTCGGCACGAGCAGGGCGCGACACATATGGCCGACGGCTACGCCCGTGCGAGCGGAAAGGTCGGCGTGGCGATAGCGACTTCCGGTCCCGGTGCCACGAATATGGTCACGGGCATTGCTACTGCGATGCTGGATTCATCGCCGCTGCTGTGCATCACCGGCCAGGTGGGTAGCAAGGTCGTTGGTACCGATGCGTTTCAGGAGACTGACGTCACCGGTGTCACGCTCCCGATTACCAAGCACAACTACCTTGTCTCGCACGTCGATGAGATCGCACCGACGATTCACGAGGCGATGTATGTCGCGCGTTCGGGGCGTCCGGGTCCCGTATTGGTCGACATCACAAAGGACGCCCAGCAGCTGACGACCGAGCTGCGCTGGGACCCGAGCGACGTTAAGCTGCCTGGATACCGTCCGGATCTCAGCCCGACCCCTGACGAATACAAACGAGCCGCCGAGTTCATCAACGGCGCGAAGCGCCCGATCATTCTTGCTGGCCACGGCGTGCTACTGTCGGACGCCACCACACTTGTCCGGCAGCTCGCTGAAAAGGCACAGATCCCCATCGCGATGACGTTGTTGGGTATCGGTGGTGTGCCGGCGTCGCACCCACTCAACTTGGGCATGATGGGTATGCATGGCGAAGCGTGGGTGAACCAAGCGATTCAGGAAGCCGATTTGCTCGTCGCGCTGGGGATGCGGTTCGACGACCGAGTCACGGGAAACGTGAAGAGCTATGCGCCAAACGCCCGCAAGATTCATGTCGACATCGACCCCGCCGAGTTCAATAAAAACGTAAAAGTTGACCTCGCCCTTGCCGGAGACCTATCGGATGTGCTGCAGGATCTCCTACCGCACGTCGAGTCTGGCGGCCGAAAGACTTGGTTGTCGACGATTGATGACATGAAGGGCGATGTCGCGGTGCGTGACATTCAGAACATCCCTGACAGCGGACACCTGTATGCGGCGCACGTCATTAGCGACATCTGGCGTTTGACAGAGGGCAAGGCGATCGTCGTGACCGACGTCGGACAACACCAGATGTGGGAGGCTCAGTACTACCACCACGAAGAGCCGCGCTCACTGATCACGTCGGGTGGTTTGGGGACCATGGGGTTTGCCCTGCCGGCTGCGATCGGAGCCAAGCTAGCCTGTCCAGACAAGGAAGTGTGGGTCGTGGCTGGTGACGGCGGGTTCCAGATGACCATGGCTGAGCTGGCGACCATTGCCCAGGAGAATCTCGATATCAACGTTGCGATCATTAACAATGGGTATCTCGGCATGGTGCGACAGTGGCAAGAATTCTTCTACGAGCGGCGATACGCGGCGACACCGCTGTTGAGCCCTGATTTTGCGAAGCTAGCTGAATGCTTTGGACTCAAGGGCGTCACAGTCGACAAGCGTCAGGACGTTGTGCCAATGGTCCAGTCGGCTCGATCGCACGAGGGCACGGTCGTCATGAACTTCATGGTCGAGCAGGAGGATACGGTCTATCCGATGGTGCCCGCTGGTGCCGATTTACACGACATGATCCGCCGACCAAGCCTCGCTCCGATTGTCGAGACCGCGAATGACGAATAACGCCTGGCGAATGATGACTAGTGTAGTTATGAGTCATCGTTGCGACCCCAGTTCATGAGTATCGAGAGATGAAACATACCTTCGTTATCTACGTCGAGGACAAGCCCGGTGTCCTGAACCGCATTGCCTCACTGTTTCGCCGGCGTGCCTTTAACATCGAATCGTTAACCGTCGGCCACACCGAGCAGCCTGGCGTCTCACGGATGACCGTGCTGGTCGAAAGTGACGCCCACGGCGCCCGTAGGCTGGAAGCAAATTTATACAAGCTCGTCAACGTGCTACGGGTTCATGACATCACTCCCGAGGCGTCGATCTATCGGGAGCTGGCGATGATCAAGGTGGCGACCGCTTCCCCCGACGCTCGCCGCCACGTGATGCAGCTCGTCGACGTCTTTCGCGCGAGGGTTGTCGATGTCGCTCCCGGCGCCGTCATCATCGAGACCACGGGCACAGAGGGTAAGGTCAACGGTCTGCTGGAGGTGCTTCGGCCGTATGGTGTTCTCGAGCTCGTTCGCACCGGTCGGGTGGGGATGGTACGCGGGGCGGAGAGCGTCATGGTCGAGTCGCCAGAAGCACCCCGAACCATCCGTCTCCCGTCTGACGACGACGAGGACGTCTCCTATTCGGTATAGTACGTCGCTGCGTTCGGCGCTGAATCCGGGGCGGCGTCCAGTTCCGGACACGGGAACCCAACAAGCGAGGACTGTTTGCAATGGCTACGATCTACTACGACGATTCCGCGAACCTCTCACTGATCCTAAACAAGAAAGTCGCCATCTTCGGCTATGGTTCTCAGGGACATGCTCATGCGCTGAACCTGAAAGACAGCGGGGTCGACGTGCGGGTCGCCTTGCACGAGGGCAGCCGGTCAAAGGCGAAAGCCGAGGCCGCAGGGTTGACCGTCATGTTGGGGTCTGATGCGGCCGCCTGGGCCGACGTCATAATGATCCTCACCCCCGACACCACACAAGCCGGAATCTATCAGAGCCAGGTCGCCCCACAGCTAAGCGCGGGAAAGATGCTGATGTTTGCACATGGATTCAACGTCCGCTTCAAGACGATCCAACCACCTGCGGATGTGGACGTGGCCTTGATCGCGCCCAAGGCTCCTGGACACCGCGTTCGGGAGGTGTTTCTTGAAGGAGGCGGAACACCAGCGTTGATCGCGGTCGAGCAGGACGCGACGGGTGGAGCCAAGGCGCTCGCATTGTCGTATGCCAAGGGACTCGGCGTTACACGTGCCGGGGTCATCGAGACGACCTTTGCGGAAGAGACAGAGACCGACCTATTCGGCGAACAGACGGTACTGTGTGGCGGGGTCAGCGCGCTTGTTAAGGCCGGTTTCGAGACGTTGGTCAAGGCTGGATACCAACCAGAAATCGCCTACTTTGAATGTATGCACGAGCTGAAGCTGATTGTCGACCTGTTCTACCGCGGCGGACTGAACTATATGCGGTACTCAGTCAGCGACACCGCCGAGCACGGGGACTACACGGGTGGCCCGAGAGTGGTGACCGAGGAAACACGGGCGGCGATGGAGCAGATTCTCGCTGAGATTCAGGACGGCACTTACGCAAACAAGTGGATCGAAGAGGATAAGGCTGGCCGACCGTCGTTCATGGCCACGCGCAAGAAGGAACAGGAGCATCAGATCGAAGAGGTCGGCTCTCGCCTACGCGCGATGATGCCGTTTCTCGATTCCGTGACGCTAAAGGAGTCGGTCTAGTCTTGGACGGGGCTTGCTGGCAGGCTACCGCCGCCGTCGCTTACGGGGCCTTTTCACCCCGAGCCGATCCGGCGGGGCGCGCCGTGTGCGGCTAGAGCGTCGTGATCCATTCAGCCATGTAATGCAGACCGGTAACGATGCCAGTCGAACCCGTGTCGATGTAGAAGCGGTTTACCACTGGTCAAGACACCCGACTAGCTCTTTACCGCGTCGAGGAGATGCCCGGCCGCGGTGCGAAAATCATCATGCCACTCGTGGCCACCGTCGAACACGATCGTGTCGACCGACACGCTCTTTGTGGCCAGAAATGCGACGTCAGACTCGATTTTTTCTTCCGTGTACCACGAGTCATTGGCTCCGCGTCCGATTAACACTTGGGGCCAGCTCGCCGGTTCGTCCGTTTGTAGATCTGGCGGAACATCCCCCGCCAGAGCGATTATGCCCGCTGCCGGAGTCCGTCCAAGAATCGCCGCGCGATAGGCCATCGCCACGCCCTGTGAGAAACCGCTATAGACCACCGTTGAAGTTGTTCCGTGTGCCTCTGATGCGGCTGCCACTACTGAGTCGACATACGCCAGGTTGTCAAGGATCATCTGCTCACGGTCATCTGAGGTCATCCAGCTGCCGACCACGATGCCAGTCTTACGTTCGTAGAACCGATTGAGAGCTTGTACCGATACCAGGATCCAGTCGTCTGACCCGGGTATCGATGAGAGCTCACGGAGGTGCTGTTCGGCGTTCTCGCCATACCCATGGAATCCGACGAGGAGCGGTGCGGGGACATCACTTACCGGTGACCGAACGAGGTAGTGTCCCCTGATTCTCGCGTCGATCGCTTCAGGTTTCGGTTCTCCTGTCATGAGATGTATTCTAGTGGTCTATGCCACGAGTTGAATTTGAGCAGCTTCCCTCAGACGCTCGCGTCTGGATTTTCTCGGCCGAGCGGGCGCTAACGCAGGATGAACAGGCCCGATTGTTACAGGTGGTTGATGCGTTTCTTTCCGAATGGGGCGCACACGACATGCCGTTGACGGCCGGCCGCGATATTCGATACGACCGTTTTCTGTTTATTGCTGTCGATCAAAGCCGGGTTGGGCCGTCGGGTTGTTCGGTCGACGCGCTGATCAGACAAATGAAGGCCCTCCAGCAGGAAATTAGCGTCGAACTGGTCAACAACGCACCAGTCTTGTTCCGTCGAGGTGATCAAATTACCCGTCTGGAGCGCGATGAGTTCGCGGCGTTGGCGGCTCAGGGCGAGGTCGGTTCAGAGACAACCGTCTTCGACAACACGCTGACCAGTCTAGGCGACGTGAGAGATGGGCGGTGGGAGACGAGCGCCGCCCAATCGTGGCACGGAAAAGCGTTTTTCTAAGGGTACCAAGAGTCGTGAGGTTCAGTACAACACGACAAATGTTCCGTCTAGCTGGGTCACGATCGCCGGGGTACTACCGCTGGGGATTGTATCGGTTGCGGGTCCCGGGTCTGAGAGCGGATGGTGCTCGGCGTCGAACAGCTGCCAGTTGAGGGTCCCCCCTGCTCTGTAGCCTGGCGCATCGCCCCAAGCCAGGAGCGTCTCTCCCTGCTGATTTGTTGCGATCGCCGGGTTCTTCCTCCGGAAGCGGGCTTCTCCCCCTGGTGAGACGGCGTCGGCGAGTCCATCGATGGAAGCAAAGTAGACCTGACCCTGAGTTTCCCAGGCGACGCGGGTTACGTCGGGCCCGCGCGCAAACGTGGTCGTGGTCACCGGACACGCTGCGATCGGCCACGGTTGGATCAACGTGTCGACGAAGGTCTGACCTCCGTCGGTCGACTTCAGCAGACGCTGACCGCGGCGCACGTTTTCTCCAGCCCCACGATATGACACCAGCACCGTGTCGTTTACCGCGAATATCTCGAGACTACAGCACCCGCAGGCGCCCTCTGACTGGCGAGAGATCACGACCGGTGCCCCGAAACTGTCGCCGCCATTTTGGGAGGTCATCAGGAAAACCGCACGGTGCGCGTCGTCGGCTTTTTCGATGGTTGCACCGTGCCACGCGACAAACACGCGTCCGCGTCCGTTCGTTGTCACGCTTGCGCGTGCCTCGACAACCTCGTCGGTGCGCTCCAGGAGGACTCGTTGCGGCTCGAAGCCTGCAAGGTTCTCTGTATTTCGCGTGTAGACGAACCGGATCGGTTCGTTTATGAGCCACGCCACATGGATCCGCCCACCATCGGTGGGTCCCTGGTCGAAAACCATGTCGCCACCATCCATCGGCCCCATGCCGATTGCCGAATGTGGTGTGCTGTTGACGGGAGTCGGTGTCGACCACTCGGTGGCATTACGCGAGCGATTTACATAGAAGAGGTCGCCGCCGGTCATCGCCCCACGGTAGTACATAAGATGGATCGTACCGTCGCGATCGATCGCGGCCTCTGGCATCCGTCCACCATCAGGAATCCGCATGAGCGTGACCGGTTCAGATGTGGCTAGGCACGCCGAGACCACGATGGTTTCCAAAAGGGCAAGTGGGGTCAACAGAGCCTGTGTCCTCGTCACGCGTGGCATTGCAGGACTATACCGCCAACGCGGCGGAAAAAGGTCAAGTGGATAGCACGTCGGCCGGGCTTTGCTTGTAGGATTCATCTCAGAAAAATGGAAGAGGAGGAGCGATGCGCCGTCAGTTATTCGTGTTTTTGGGTGTATGCGTGATCGTGGTTACGACTATGGTTGTCGTTCCGCGTTCTGCCGTGGGCCAAGACACGGCGACGGTGCCCCGGACGTCGTGGGGAGTCCCAGACCTGCAGGGTATTTGGACGTTCAGGACTATCACACCGCTGGAGCGACCCCGAGAGCTGGCCGACAAGCAGGAGCTGACGGAGGAGGAAGCGGCGGCTTATGAACTGCAAGAGGCTCGCCGCCAGAATCGAGACCTAATTGATTCTGAACAGGGTGGGCTCAACTACGCCCTCTGAGTCAGAGGGAGGTATCGTACCCTACAACGAGTTCTGGTATGACCGCGGGACAACGGTTATCGCCTCGCGGCGGACTTCTCTTATCATCGATCCCCCCGATGGCCGCCTGCCACCTTTTACGACCGAAGGGCAACGACGAGCGGATGCGTAGCAGGAGATTGGCCGTCAAGAGCAGCGTGGCCGCCCTCTGGCAGATGGTCCGGAGGACCGCGACGTGGGCGACCGGTGCATCCTGGGGTTCAACGCAGGTCCGCCAATGCTTCCTGGTGGGTACAACCAAAATGTTTAAATTTTCCAGACAGCCGACTACGTTGTCGTTTACAACGAGATGATTCACAACGCCCGCGTCATTCCCCTCGACGGAGGATCCCATGGTACGGTCCGCCAATGGTCTGGGGACTCTCGTGGTCGGTGGAACGGGGACACTCTGGTGGTCGACACGATTAACTTTTCCGGCGAGACGAGCCTCAACGGATCGAGCCCCTCGATGCATCTGATCGAACGCTTCATGCGGGTGAATGCTGAGATGGTTACCTATGCCGTGACGGTTACGAATCCCGATACGTGGACGAGGTCATGGACTGCGGAGATTCCGCTGATGCAGCTCGATGACCAGGTTCCTCAGATATACGAGTACGCCTGCCATGAGGGGAACTACAGTATGGACGCCATCCTTCGTGGTGCTCGTCTTAAAGAGAAGGCTGCCACACAAGTCGGACGATGACGGAGGGGAGTGACGCCGCTGGTGCGGATCTGTAGGGCATCTGGAACGTCTAATTACTCGTGCCGCTCCGGCAACCTGCTGAGCTCATTTAGTGCTTTCCTGAATCATGCCAAGCGCTAAGATGAGATGACCTACACCGGGAGGGGCTCTTGCGCGCCAGCAGCCTGGCGGGAATCTCGTAAGACGTTTGTGAAGTGAGCCCGGCGGCGAGTTCTTGTCTTCCTTGCATCTCGTATAGGTGCGCGAGAGCCGAACCTATCGTGGGTTAGGACTTTACGTCAGGCAGAAGAATGGTCAGGGCGCCCGGATTCGAGCCGAGAACTTCCTGCTCCCAAACCTGGCACGTCGGACCAATCGGGAAGGACAGCTTCACGATTGTGGCACGATGTTCACGGAGTTCGAGGTTCGAGAAGAGCTCGACGATCGCCGCTTGTGGAAATCGCCGAGGCCCGATCGGTCTCCAGTCGAGCGCGTGACGGTGCTCGAAATGGCAGAGGGAGTAGTCGCTGCCGTGGACTCGAACCCCAAACCCGCAGATTAAGAGTTAAGCTGAGGTTGTCCCGAAAGGATCCACAGCGTCATTAATCCTAACGAAAACGCGAAATGAGTTTCGTGGAGTCCTTGATCGTTAGCCTGAGCTGTATTGGTTCGGCTGTCAGTTTGGCTGTCAAACTTGAGGTCAAGACTCACTGGAGGTCTAGACGTGCGCAGCCTTCCAAGGCCGTTCCTTCAATAACTTGCCGCTCTTTAGTTCATCAGGCATGTTTTCTAAACGCGGAGGAAGCCCCTCGGCATCGACGCACGCTCACGTCATGTACGCGACTCTTCTGGCCCTCGGCGCCCTCCTGATCGCCACCTCGGCCCTCTCGCAGACCCCCGACGATCCCTTTCCGGACCCGATTGAGGCCACCGAGGGGGTAATCGTCGTCGGGTACACCGAGTTCGCCACGCTTCCCGACGTAGGCGGGGAGCGCGCCCGCCCGATGCGTCTCGTCGACGAGTCTGGCTCAGAGCGCCTGTTCGTCAACGACATGCAGGGCCCCATCTACACGATCAGCTACGACGGCGAGGTCGCGCGCTATCTGGACATCAACGCCCCAGGGTGGGGGGTGCCGGTCGAGTTCACCGGGCGCGAGCGCGGAGTCCAAAGCTTTGCGTTGCACCCCCAGTTCAGCGTCCCTGGGACCGCCGGCTACGGGAAGCTGTACGCCTGGATGGACACGCGGGACAAGCAGCCCGAGCCCGACTTCGTGTCGGGCGGCGGGCAGAACTCCCACGACACGGTGTTACTTGAGTTTGCCGCTCGCGACGCGCGGGCTGCGACATACGATGGTGGGCCGCCGCGGGTGCTCCTGCGGGTCGAGCAGCCCTTCCGAAACCACAACGGCGGATCTATCGCGTTCAACCCGTTCGCGTCGCCAGGCGACCGCGACTTTGGGATGCTCTATGTCGGCGTCGCCGACGGCGGAAGCGGGGGTGATCCGATGGATCTCGGCCAGAACCTCGGCGCGGTGTTCGGCAAGATTCTGCGGATCCAGCCGCTCGGATCCGACAGCCGCAACGGCCGCTACGGCATCCCGAAGGACAACCCGTATGCCGCGGACGGTCACGATCGGACGCTCGGTGAGATCTTCGCGTCCGGTCTCCGGAACCCCCAGGGTCTCGCGTGGGACCGGGCGAACGGTAACATGTTCGTGACCGATATCGGCCAGAACATCGTCGAGGAGCTCAACCTCGTGACCGCCGGTGCCGACCTCGGGTGGAGCAGCTGGGAGGGGAGCTTCCGCTTCATCAGCCGCCAGGCAGTCGACCTCGCCGACGCGCGCAGTGAGTCGGGGATCACCTATCCCATCGCCGAATACGGCCAGCTCGATCCGCTGCTCCAGCCCCGGTCGGCGGCGGGGGGTGTGATGGTGTACCGGGACGACGCGATTCCCCAGCTTCAGGACCGCGTCTTGTTTGCCGATTTCCCGCAGGGCGAGCTCTTCCATCTCCCGGCGGACGACCTGCCAGAGGGCGGTCAGGATGCGATCCGCCGCGTGCTCCTACGGGACGGCGACGACACCAAGCGACTTCTCCAACTCGTCGTGGAAAAGACCAAGGAGCAGGGCCGGGAGCCCGCGGTTCGCGTCGACCTGCGCTTAGGCGTGGGACCCGATGGCCGGGTCTTCCTGATGAACAAGCACGACGGCCTCATCAGAGAGATCGTGCCCTGAGTCGGTGGCGCCAGCAGTCGGGTGTGTGGGCTCCGCCGTCAATGGGCTGAGCCCTGCAGGTGCTCGCGCAGGAGGTCGCGACCGAAGTCACCGGTGAAGTCACGCCACACCGAGTGAATGTGGTTGCCGTCGTCCTGCGTGTTGTCGTACTCGATCAAGAAGGTCGGTCCCTGGACGCGGTAGTAGTGCTGCGCGCCCCGTTCCGTCGGCCCCGCCCACGCGAATCCGATCTCGTCGAGTCCCGCGTCGTGGATGCTTGCGATCCGCGCGGCGGCGATGTCCGCGGCCGTCATCGAGGTGTAGGCGTCGATGACACCCATGAGCAGCGCACGTTGATCCGAATTGAGCGCGGCCGCCTTCACGCCGACTGGCGATAGGGGATCGACGACGAGTTCGGCCTCGGTGAGGATGTCATCCGGCGCGACATGGAGGATCACCGCCGCGGCTTGCTGTGACCGGTCGAGCGCCATCACCAGCGCCCGGGCCGCGTCCTCGCGCTCGCGCAAGGCCCTCAGGCCGGCTTTGGGTCCCGTACGAACCTGAGCCGGATTTGCGCCGAAGAAGGAGGGCGAGCTGGCCACGGCCTCCCCGTCGACGATCGTGAAGTGCAGCGACAGGTGATGCCCCTCGACGCGCCAACCCCAGGCGCCCTCGGGGGACGGCGTTCCGAAGATGGAGAAGAAATACAGCTCGGGGCTTCGATCGAACCGCCCGCCTTGCTCGAGAGCCCGCAGTACGGTCTCGAGGCCCATGATGGTGGTGGCCGTCAAGTATCCCCGCTGGCTGAGTCCGGCACTCAGCAGATCGTGGGCATGGGCCCGCTGCGCATCAGTCATTGCCCTGATCGTCAGCCCGTCCCTGGAAAACATTTCCGTCGGGATGAAATGCCACTTCTCGCGCTCGTCGGATTGAAATCCGAGCGTCGCTTGTGCCCGCTGCTCGGCCGTTAAGCTTGCAAGGAAGTCATTCGCGGCCGACGCCATGGTCGAGGCGGACCGCTCGGCCCCCATCATCGTTCCGATG
The DNA here is from genome assembly GCA_963578805.1 of Vicinamibacteria bacterium. Lineage (GTDB taxonomy): Bacteria > Acidobacteriota > Vicinamibacteria > Vicinamibacterales > UBA8438 > CAUZIB01. Next base: position 41,775 of record CAUZDY010000020.1, read on the forward strand.
ACGCCCACCATGACCAGACCACCAGCGACGAGAACACGTACAGACTGCAGAAGACTCATGCCGACCTCACTCTCTGAAAGCCGTTGGGGCGCGTCGGACCGACTCGCCAACGAGGTTCAAGAATAGTCCCGAGCGGGTAAGTCATCAAGTAGGCGCTATCGCCCAGCTGCCGCATGGAGTAGTTCCTTCCCGTTCCCGGACACAAAGAGGCGATCCTGTTGTGGTTCCAGGACGGAAGTCCCGAAGAGAGCTTCGGTCTCAACTATTCAGGCGCGCGCCTCTACGAACCGACGCACGAGGGAATGGAGACACCACTGGTGGTTTGGCTGTCCGCCATCGCGACTGCAGGTATGACCGTCTAGACTGGCGACGAATTCCCTACGCCAGGGCGGAACACCTGGTACGGGTCACTTGGAACGCATTGTGTTCAACGCCCAGACTGAGGAGCTGCGGCGCGAATCGATGTTGACTGAGCTCAGGCAACGTATCCGGGAAGTACGCGAAGGTCCAGATGGGTTCCTTTACTTACTGACGGCTCGCTTCTGCTTATCGAGCCAGCTCCATGACTCGCCGGAGAAGCGGGCCGTTATCCTTCGTTCGTCTAACAACTGTCCGCAATAGGCAGATGCTAACGGCTGCGACTGCCCGTGCTTCTCTCACCCTCTTCTTCGAGACGCGCCGTTCTTAACATCCCCACGATCGATACGTTGCCTTCGTGACAGGCAAACTCATAGATCGCCTCTTGGTTCCGGTGCTTCAGTGGCAGCTCAGTCGTCCATGGCAACGTCCAGGTTATTGGGTCTGAAAACGTCATCCGGTAGGTAAGCGTATCGGGACCGCTACGGGTAAACCACTCAATTAAACGCAGGTTCTCGGCCGCTCCTCGAAAGTAGCTATCCGATAAAAAGTTTCGGGTTTCCACAACCAGAGTGTCGCCCTCCCAATAGCCCCGCGAGTCACCGTTCCATTCCTGGATGCGCTCTGGTAGATGAGGACTCCCGTCGAGTGGCACGATCCGGGTGTCGCGAAACGCCTTGTTGCGGAAAGCAAAATACGCGGTCGTCTGCACAATCTGATAGCAGGTGTACGGGCCAGCGCCAAAGTTCCCTCCCAACCGCGGCACACCGGTCGCGATGCACCGGTGGATGTTGCTGAAATCCTCTGGTCCGGCTTTAAACTGCCATCCGTCGTCGACTGCGGCCGCTTGTGCTTGTGCCTTCTGTGTTCTCGATGAAATCCGTCCGTTTACAGGCTCGACGACCAATGACGTGCGATTAATAAACTCCAGGTCGACCATTCCAACAGAACTAGTGGTGGTCCAGGCTTCGTGCGTGTCGACGTCTTGTAACACCGCGCAAAACGCATCCTGAGGCGTAATGAACGCGCTCCTGCCGCTCTTGAAGATTCGATCAGTCCGTTCCCGTAGTTCGGCAACCTCTCTATCGGTTAGACGCTGTCGGTCGCCCAAGGCCGGTGGCCGTTCTAAAAGGTGTTGCAGTATTACTTAGCCAAGAACCTTGCATATCGGGACGACCCTCTGGCGTGCGCGGCACCGTCCACCCGTCAGGCGGCTGTCCAGACACCCGCCACGGTGTCCACGTCGCGAGTGCCAGGACGACAAGCACGGTCACGACACAAACAAGTTTTGAACGACTACTATTCAACTCTGCTATCCCACAATCGTCCACGCTTCCCACCCGAGGGGTTTAGCGGTTGCCCGCCAAGCCCGGGTCGAAACCTGCGCTTTTCCTTAATTTCTGGGAACCGCTCCCGACAAGACTGGCCGCTCGCTTGACCATCGTCCCCAGCCCTGAGAGCATCAGCCCAGACAGGCTAAGAGGAGACGGTTATGGCGTGCGAGTATAAGATCGGCGCTGTGTGGTGCGTGGCGATGTTAACCGCCTGCGCGGGAGAGGAGTCGAAAGACACGTTGCCATCACCGCCGCCGACCAAGATCCAGGACGTCGTCGATCTGCTTCATGGCGTCGAAGTGTCCGACTCCTATCGTTGGCTCGAGGATCAGGAGGCGCCCGACACACGTGCCTGGATAGACGCCCAGAACAACTACACCGATTCCGTCCTTCGGGTCCTTCCTGGTCGTGAGCAGCTCCGCGTGATTGCGACCAGGGTGCTTGAGCAGGCTGTCGCGGGGCTTCCAACTGAACGAGGCGGGCGTTATTTCTTCGAGAAACGAGGTGCCGACCAGGACCTCGCTGTGCTGTATGTGCGCGACGCAGTCGACCGCAACGACGAGATCCTGATCGACCCGCATTCGATGAGCCCAGACCACACTGTCAGCGTCAACTATGCTGACATCTCGGCGGATGGGTCACTCGTTGCGTATGCGGTCAGACAAGGCGGCGTCGACGAGGTGTCGATCCGTCTGATGGAGGTCGATACGCGAGAGCATCTCCCGGACGTGCTCCCGGAGGCTCGCTACGGCGCGACCTGGATTACGCCAGACAATCTGGGCATGTTCTACGAGCGATACGGTGACGTCTCGCCGAGGGTGATGTATCACGAGTTCGGGATGGATCGTGGCGACGACCTGATGCTGTTCGGAGAGGGGTACCAGCGCCGCCACATCCCGGTCACGGTGATGTCGCCCGATGGTCGCTGGCTGCTGGTCCACGTCATCGAGGGCTCGTCCGGTCCGACTGAGGTGCACGTCAAGGATCTCGCCAACGATGGTCCGTTCAAGGTGGCCATCGCCGACGGCGTTTCCGAGAACTGGGCTGAGTTCGCGGGTGACCGGATCGTGATCACCACCAATCTCGATGCGCCGAACAAGAGGGTCATGGTGGTCGACCCCTCAAATCCGGCTGTCGAGCATTGGCAAGAGGTCATTTCTGAGCGCGAAGATGTCGTGGTGCAGGCTGTGCGCCCGCGTGGTGGCCGGCTCGCCGTGTCGTATCTCCGTGATGTGCAACCGGGCATGGCGATTCATGAGCTCAGCGGTGAGTTGGTGCGCGACATCACGTTCGATACGCTCGGCTCGATCGGCGGCGGCGCCGGCCGTTGGGATAGTGATGAGGTCTTTCTCACCTTTCAGACCTTCCATATACCGAGCACCATCTATCGATATGATCTCGCGTCCGGCCACCGGGAGGTCTGGGCCGCCGCGGCCACGCCGGTCGCCCCGGCCTCGTATGAGGCGGAGCAGGTTTGGTTCTCATCGACCGACGGTACGCGGGTCCCGATGTTCGTCGTGCATGCGACAGACTTCGTGCGCGACGGCTCATCGCCGACTCTGCTGACGGGCTACGGTGGTTTCAACCTCAGCATGACTCCCAGCTTTTCGGCCCTGGCGACAACGTGGCTCGAAAGCGGTGGCGTCTACGCGGTGGCCAACATGAGAGGAGGCGGAGAGTTCGGGGAGGAGTGGCACCGAGCGGGCATGCTCGAAAACAAGCAGCAGGTCTTCGACGACTTCATCAGTGCGGCCGAATATCTGGTCACGGAGCGCTATACGAGCTCGGAACATCTCGCGATCCGAGGGGGTAGCAACGGTGGACTTCTGATCGGAGCGGTGTCAAACCAGCGCCCGGATCTGTTTAGTGCGGTCGTTTGCACCTATCCGCTGCTGGACATGGTCCGCTATCACCAGTTTCTCGTCGCAAACTTCTGGGTGCCAGAGTACGGCTCGAGCGAGGACCCTGAGCAGTTTGCGTACCTTCACGCCTACTCGCCGTATCACAACGTGACGGAGGACGGGGACTACCCCGCAACCCTATATATCTCAGGAGACGGCGACACCCGTGTGGCACCGTTGCACGCACGAAAGATGGCGGCGCTGATGCAGGCCAGGAATGGTTCGGACAACCCGATATTTCTGAGGTATCACACGCAGGCTGGACACTCCGGAGGCCAGCCGGTCAGCCAGCAAATCGACGATATGGTCGATACGGTCAGCTTCTTGTTGTGGCAGACGGGTCACGGGGCTTCCGCTGCTCCCTGATGGTCCGCGTTCTGCGAAGGGCAAGTGCGCCGTCGAGGCTGAAGTCACGCACTCGATGCGGCTCGGCTGGGGTTGCCAGGTCGAACGCTTGGACGATGCGAGGCGCACGCCAGCCATCGACCGTGCCCACCAAGTAGGCAAGGCCGCTGTCGCATTCCCACCACGTCTTGTGGGTGTGCTGCTGCCCCTCCGGTGTCCGTCCCATTCGGGTAACGGTTGTTACAAACGCGGGGTCCGAAGGGTCCGACACGTTCCATACTTCGTGGCTTTGGTTTCCGTTGGCCCGTAGAAGATAGGTTTCTTCGGCATTGGCGCGCGGAAGGTCGTCGCCAGAGCACACTTGCACCATCTGCGCACCTTCCGCGCTCCCGGTGGCCGAGATGTGATGGAGATAGACGGGCCGGGCCGGGTCGGTCACATCAAGGATCGATGTCCCGTTAACTTCGATCTTGCCTGTCAGTGGGTTGAGTGCTTCGCCGGCGTGATGGCCTACATACAACAGGCGTCGCCAGGCCTGGGCAACCGGAAGTGGCTGGTACGCCGACCGCGCCTAAAGATCGTGTGTGCCGATCAGGCGAGTGTTGACCTGCTCTTCCTCGGGCCCTTGGGCAGAGGCCGTTATTGACACGAGACAGGCGAACGCTGTGACGAGAGCTGCCTGGACTGCACTGGTGTGATCGATCTGGCTCGTGATCTGCTGTGGCCCTACTAGGGTGCAGGCAGGGCCTATTCTACGCCTTAGTAGCAGCTACGACGCCACGCACCTACGTGAGTCGCACAAAACACCGAAGGAAAGAGAAACGGCCGACTCCGAGACGAATCAGAGACGGCCGGAACCCCTTGATGGATCAAGGAGTTGAAGTGGTCGGGGCGCCCGGATTCGAACCGAGGACTTCCTGCTCCCAAAGCAGGCGCGCTACCGGGCTGCGCCACGCCCCGAAGTAAGGTCGAAAATCATTGGGTAACAGCAAGGGGCTCTAGCGAATCGATGTAGTTGCTCGGACAAGTGTTTTTTGGCTATTTCCCAAGACTCCCCAGATTATCCCACAGGAACCCGGCAAGCTCGTCATAGAGCCCGGTGCATTATCTTTATCTGATTGGGACTCCTCTATTCATCCTGACCGTGGACGGAAATTGTCCAGTGAAAACCACTCCGAGACACGACTCATCGAACTGTGCCAAGCTAGCCTTTCTTCACCCATAACTCTTAATAGTGGCTGCATGCGTTCAGAGACCTGTGTGATCGATCTCAAAGGTCGTTCCTTTCGTGTTCAGTGCCACCTCCACCCTATCATCCCATGGCTTCTGTTCGAGCTATGTCTCGTCGAGGGAACAATACCCGTCGGAGCGATGTCGGATCTCCGGTCTGGTGTCGAGGACCTAGCCGTCATATACTGCCGGACATTGCCAGTCATTCGTTAGCCAAGGAGAGTCTCATGACGAGGAATATTCGATTCGTTGCCTTTACCGTCGCGGTGTTTACAGCCGGTTTCACCCTTGGCCATCTGCTCGATGCTGGATCGACCGTCAGCGCGCAGAGTAACCGTGTTTTTGAGCTGCGGACTTACACCACTAATGATGGGAAGCTTCCGAATCTTTTGGCTCGCTTCCGGGATCACACTACACAGATTTTTGAAAAACACGGTATGACCAATGTTGGCTACTGGGTTCCTCAGGATGCAAAAGACCATCCTGATAGCACCTTGATTTACATCATTTCACACGACAGCCGTGATGCAGCGGTAAAGAGTTGGCAGTCGTTTCGCGATGACCCCGAATGGAGCCGAGTGGCCGAGGAGTCACAACGTGATGGTCGTATCGTTGCTAACGTTGAGTCGGTATACATGGATGCGACAGATTTTTCCCTGACGAACTGACGGCAGCGTGTCGACAGCGGAAATTGTGCCACGCTGGTTGATACTGGGAGCGTGGGTCACGAATAGGCACTGGTTAAATTGTCAGAACTGGGAGGAGCACGAAGATGACGGCAGAGAGTCGCGTGCGACGAGTTGTCGGCGTCGTGATGTGGGCGATTGCGGCCCTTATGATTTCCTCACATTGGGTTATCAGCGCGCAGAACCAGGCGGCCGATGATCCACGGTTCACGGGTCTTAGCTCGTCGATGGACTCCGAAGGACTCCGAGTCTCACGCCGACGATTCGAGGCGGGTGCACGTTCTGCATGGCATAGCCATGCCTTCGGCCAGCTCCTGCATGTCGAGGCGGGGCGTGCCCGTACGCAGAAGCGTGGTCAGGGCCTCAGGGAGATGGGTCCGGGTGAGAGCGACTACACTGGACCCGAAATCGAGCACTGGCATGGCGCAGCGCTAGGCGAGCATTTCATACAAATTGCGGTCGGGTTTGGTTCGGGGACCGAATGGTTCGACAAGACGACTAACGCTGAATACAACGGTCGTTGATTGTCAGTCGTTCTCGCCGATGTTGTCTCGGAGTGACAGGGGGCGCTAGCCAGATGCGAGCCTTGAGTGTCCCTATCGGGTGTGCTGGAAGCTGTACTCGATTTCAATTGCCTTCATCCCCCCAAGGTCGATCACATTCTTGCCGGTGAGATATTCTCCGAACTCACCGTAGCGTGCGTCGATTTCCTGGGGTTGCGGCGGCAGGGGAAACTGGACCAGGACCTCCACTTCGCCTTCGGGCCAGTTGATGGTGTTAACCCGGGCCCAATAGTGTCCACCTTGGACCGTGGCTCGACCTGAATCGATCAGGTTGGTAGCTGGCCAGTCTCCGGGTGGGGTTGATCGTGCCAATGCGTGGGTGGCACTGTAGTTCACTAGAGCACCGTCTGGGAGATCCGTCTCTCCCTCGACCCACAACACCCGCCATTCCGAACGAGTCTCGACCGTGAGCAGCACCGCTTCGGTCCCGATGTTGGTCGGGTCGTTACCGGAGCCTGAGTCGGCGGCGGCACATCCCGTCACCAGAAGGGCGAGGAGAGGGACGAGCATCCGTGTGACCATGCAGTTGGGATTATATTGGTCAACGGGTTCCGGATCCCAGATTGATCAGGTGTGAGGGTACAATCTTCGCCTTGACGAAACCCGGGGACTACCCTTACGTTGTGCGCCGGCCCGTCATCGGTGTGATGGGCTCACACTCGGACGTGTGTCAGCAGCGCGCGCAGCGGGTGGGGTCGTGGATCGCAAGCCAGGGCTATCACCTCCTGACCGGGGCAGGTGCCGGGGTTATGAGCGAGGCGTCTCGGGCGTTCGTCGCGGTCGACGGACGTGCTGGCTGTGTCATCGGCATTGTGCCGACCATGTCCGAGGATCCGTTGAGATCGCCCGTGCCTGGGCACCCTAATCCGTGGGTCGAAATTCCTATTTTTACCCACCTCGGCGTCGGACGCGAGACTGGTGACGAACCGGCATCCAGAAACCACATCAACGTTCTGACCTCATCCGCGATTATCTTATTGCCCGGTGGCGAGGGGACCGCAAGCGAGGCGCGGCTGGCTCTTCTCTATCGGACTCCAGCGGTTGCGTATCTGGAGAGCCGAGACGAGATCCCACAGCTACCCAGCGAGATCCTTGTGACGCTGGATTTTTCGGAGATCACGAATTTCGTCAGTGCGCATGTGATACAAGGTTCGGGAACCGCTCAGTGATAGTCAGTCATCGAGGCGCTGCCGCACGGCAGCCAACTTGGTGACAGTCACAAACACCGGCATAGCCTCGTGGAGCTCTGCCAGGCTCGGATAGGTCGGTGCCAGTCGAATATTGGAGTCGTTTGGGTCGTGCCTAAGAGGAAAAGTTGACCCGGCCGGTGTCAGCTTGACGCCCGCCTCGCCGGCCAGTCGCACCACATTGGTGGCGGTCCCGTTCGGCACTTCGACGGAGAGGAAGTATCCTCCCCGCGGTCGCGTCCAGGTAGCCACCCCGTCAAGACCGTTGGCGAGGTACTCAAGCACCGCTTCAAATTTCGGTCGCACGATTTTGGCCTGACGCTGCATGTGGTTCTCGATACCTTGGCGATCTTTCAGGAAACGGACATGCCGCAACTGATTGATTTTGTCCGGACCGATGGTCTGCACGACGAGCCGTTTCACAAAGTGGTTCAAATTGTCTGGCGAGCAGGCCAGGAACGAGACACCCGCTCCAGCCCGGGTGATCTTTGAGGTCGACGCTAGCATGACGACCGAATCGGAGGTGCCGGCGGCCTGACAGGCTTCCATCAGATTTGCCAGGGTGTCGCCGTCACCAGAGAGGTCGTGGACGGCGTAGGCGTTGTCCCACATGATGCGAAAGTGAGGTCCCGCGACTGTTCCGAGTCGAGCGAACCGCTCAACGACCTCGTCGGAGAATGTATATCCCGTTGGGTTTTGATACTTGGGAACACACCAGATTCCCTTAATCAGTGGATCCTTCCGAACCTGTCGCTCTATCGCGTCCATGTCCGGACCGGTGTCGAGCATCTTGACATTGATCATCTCGAAGCCCAGATCTTCCGTGATCGTGAAGTGACGGTCGTATCCGGGCACGACGCAAAGGAACTTGAGTCGACTGCCTTCGTCTCGCCACGCCGTGCCTGGGCCAAGTGCGCCGTAGAACAGCGAGTTTGACAGGTACTGATACATAAACGTCAGGCTGGCGTTACCGCCCGCGATCACGAGATCCTCCGAGACACCAAGCAGCTCGGCTCCGAGCCGACGAGCTTCTGGGATGCCGGTCGGGCTGCCGTAGTTGCGCACATCCGTACCGTCATCGAGGACGTACTGACCGTCGAGGATGGTATCCAAGTCATCCGAAAGAGCGAGTTGTTCAGGGCTGGGCTTCCCCCGTGTCAGGTCTAGCTTCAGACCGATATTCTTAAGCCGGGCATACTCGGTGGAGAGCTCACGCTCGCGGTGCACGAGGTCGTTTCTACTGGAAGAGTCGAAAATCATGGCGGCATTATAGGTCGGAGGTCTGTCGTAGGCCGGCAGTGAGCACTTCAGCCCACCACGGCGCGAACTGAGTCGGCCAGGATCTCGACGACCTGGTCGATCTGTGTAGTCGTGATCACAATCGGTGGTGCGAGGAGATAGCAGTCGGTTTTCACTCGGCTGAATAGGCCTCTTTCGACCGCCGCGCGGTTCAAGCGAAGACCGATCTTATCTTCGGGCGGAAACGACTGTTTGGTGGTCTTGTCCTGCACGAGCTCCACCGCACACATCAGGCCCTTACCGCGGATGTCGCCGACGTGTGGATGGTGGGCCAGCGCCGCCGTCAATGCATTGAAGAGGTACTGACCCTTGGTGGCGGCCTGTTCTGGCAAGCGCTCCTCTTCGACAATCTGCAGTGTTCGCAGAGAGACCGCACATCCCACCGGGTGCGCGCTATAGGTATAGGCATGCATCCACGCTCGACCGTCGTCCCGCAAGACCTGAGAGATTGCGTCGCTCACGCCGATCCCTCCAAATGGGAAATACCCCGATGTGATCGCTTTGGCGAACTGAACGATGTCAGGCTCGACACCCCAGTGATCGAGGGCAAACATCTTGCCCGTTCGACCAAACGCTGTGATGACCTCGTCCGCGACGAACAACACGTCGTACTTCGTGCAAATCTCACGAATGCGCGCGAAGTAGTCGTCCTGTGGGACGATCACGCCGCCAGCACCCTGAACCGGTTCCGCAATGAACATCGCGACGGTGTCCGGCCCCTCCTTAAGGATTGCCTGCTCCAGCTCGTTCGCTGCAGTCACACCCTGGCTCGTCCCTGCCGGCGCCTCGTAGCGATAGGGGTACGGTGATGGGATGTGGATAAACCCAGGGACCCGTGGCTCGAACAGTGGCCAGTAGATGCTGAGTCCGGTTGCGCTCATCGCAGCCATGGTCGCGCCGTGGTAGGCCTCGTTGCGCGAAATGACTTTGGTCTTGTTCGGTCTCCCCTTGAGCTTCCAGTAGGCCCGTGACATCTTGATGCTGCTCTCGGTCGCCTCTCCGCCACCGCTAGTGAAGAAGAAGTGATTAATGGACGGATAACAGAGACCGGAGAGCCGCTCGGCCAGAGCGATGGCAGGCTCGTTCGAACTCCCGCTATAGCCTGAGACATAGGCGAGTGTCGCTGCCTGATCACGCATGGTGTCGGCCAGCGAGGTTCTCCCGTGCCCAGCGGTGACGTTCCAAAGTCCTGCCAGCCCGTCAATGAATTCCCGCCCGTCGGCGTCAGTCAGGATCGTGCCCTCACCCTTAACCCAGACTTTGGCGTGCGCATGGAGTGCGGCATCGTGCAGTGGGTGGATGAGGTGGGCGATGTCTCGGTCCAGGAGGGTGGTGCTTGGTGTTACGGTGACGTTTGGCATAAGCCGGTACTCTTAGCTGGCAGAATAGCATACGTCTCTTTTCGGCAAGGCAACTGGGATCCATCTGGAATCGGTGCTATATTCCGGACTCCCCAGGCCGTCGCCCGTAGGAGAAATAAAATGCAAGAAACAGTTCGGTTTGTGGTCGCGATACTTGTTTTGACGGTGAGTGGCACCATCTTCGCACAGGAGACCACGACCTACGTTCGCTACGAATACAACGGCAACGTGTCCTACGGCATCCTCGAGGACGAAACGATCCATCAGCTTCGGGGCGATATCTTCACTGCTCGCCAGCGTACCGGCAACATCGCGATGCTCGGAGAAGTAAAACTGCTGACCCCAACGGCACCGGGTAAGGTCATCGCGGTCGGGTTCAACTACCGCAGTCATCTGAACGAAGCCGATCCAGCAGAGTATCCCGGACTCTTTTCCAAGTATCCGACGTCGCTGATTCCTCATGACACCGAGATCAGTTACTACCCGGATGCGACGGATCTGCACTACGAAGGCGAGATGGTGTTGATCATCGGCAAGACTGCCAAGAACGTAACGAAGGAAGAGGCTCACGAGTACATTTTTGCGGTGGCACCTGGCAATGACGTGAGTGAACGTGTGTGGCAGCAGGGCGATCTTCAGTGGTTTCGAGCGAAGGGCGCGGACACGTTTGGCCCGGTCGGGCCGGTCATGGTTTCCGGTGCCGACTACAACGACCTGATGCTGCAGACACGGTTAAACGGAGAGGTGAAGCAGGCGCAGCGTACTAAAGACCTGATTTTTGGCCCGGCCGAGATCGTGAGTTATGTGTCACGATACGTGACGCTCGAAGCCGGTGACATGGTCTTCACCGGCACTCCGGGGGAGACAAGCGCCATGCAGCCCGGCGACGTTGTCGAGGTGGAGCTCGAGCACGTCGGTGTGCTGCGAAACACGGTCGGACCGAAGCAACAGTAGACTGTTCGAGGGCGAGCCATGGAGACTCCACTTACACCGCTTGAGTTCCAGCGTCGGGCGCGCTCACTCTACCCGGATCGAGAGGCTGTCGTCGACGGGTCGATACGGCTCACTTATACGCAGTTCGGTGAAAGGTGCGACTGCTGGTCTGCCGCGCTGCAGCGCCTTGGGGTTACCAAGGGTGACCGCGTTGCCTACGTCTCACCGAATACACACTCGCAGCTTGAGTCGTTCTACGCCGTTCCGCAGATTGGAGCTGTGGTGGTTCCGATCAATTTCCGTCTCAAGCCAGGCGAGATGAAATACATCATCCAGCACAGCGGGGCGACGGTCGTCTGTGCCCACGCCGACTACCTCGAGACTCTTGAGACGATCCGTGGCTCTTGCGGTGACGTCTTGCACTGGGTGGCTCTCGAAGGAACCCAGGACGGGTGGCTTAATTATGAGACGCTGCTCGAGGCAGAGTCTGGAGGCGTCGACCGTCCCTCGGTCGACGAGCGCGAACTACTCGCAATCAATTACACCAGCGGAACGACGTCGCGTCCGAAGGGCGTGATGATCACCCATCGAAATGCCTATATGAACGTGGTGGGAACACTCGTGCATCTACCGATGACCTGTGCTGATCGGTATTTGTGGACCTTGCCGATGTTTCATGCCAACGGCTGGACCTTCGTTTGGATCGTGACGGCTGTCGGAGGGACACATGTTTGCCTGCGCAAGGTAGATCCGGCCATGGCGTTCCGTCTCATGCGAGACGAATCGGTGTCGATGCTCTGTGCCGCGCCGACTGTCCTCATCGCGCTGGCCACGGCACCGCCGGAGGTCCGGGGCGAGGTGCCTGCAGGGGTTAGGGTCTTGACCGCAGGGGCGCCGCCGGCGGCTGCGACCATTCAGCGGGTCGAGGGCAAGTTCGGGTGGAACCTCACCCAGGCCTATGGTTTGACCGAGACCGCTCCCCTCATTTCTATCTGCGAGCCTCGACCGGAGCACGCCGCGTTGAGTCTCGAGGCGCGCTCGACGATCAAGGCCCGTCAGGGTGTCGAGCTCATCACGTCGGGTGAGCTGCGCGTGGTCGATGAGAACGACAACCCGGTCCCGCGTGACGGTCAAACTCTTGGTGAGATCGTGGTTCGGGGGAACGTCGTCATGGACGGCTACTACAACGATCCAGAGGCCACCGCAGAAGCAACGCGCGGCGGTTGGTTCCACAGCGGTGACGCGGCGGTGGTTCATCCGGACGGTTATGCGGAGATTCGTGACCGCTTCAAGGACGTGATCATTAGTGGCGGGGAGAACATCTCATCCGTCGAGGTCGAAGGGATTCTGATGCGTCATCCCGCAGTTCAGGAGGTGGCGGTGGTTGGCATACCCGACCCCAAATGGGGGGAGACGCCACACGCGTTTGTGCGACTGGCGGCGGATACCGTGCTCACAGAAGCCGAGTTGATCGCCTACGCACGCGAACACATGGCCAACTTCAAGGCACCACGTAAGGTTGAGTTCGTGACCGAGCTCCCAAAAACAGCGACTGGCAAGATTCAGAAGTACGTGCTGCGGAAAGGGCGTAGCGCGATTTCGGCACAGTAGAACCGCTTTCGTTTCCACACCATGCCTCCGCATCGGTGGAGTCCCCAACCCGGTTCCAGGTCGTACGCGCTAGGCTAGGCTCGTCTGAATTTTTCGGAACTGGTCGTCGCTGGGGCCCCATTGGTGCCTGAGTGATCATCATGACGCCGGTTTCTCTGCTCGACGGCCCTCGCGTCAGGAAGACTGATCGGGGGGGAGGGGACGCGAACGTCGTTTGCGGAGTCTGCGACCACATTCCGGTTGCCGGTTCATATCGTCGATACAACCAGCGACGCTAACCTGTCTGTTGCTGACAGAGGGCTCGTCCAGCGCGTGCTTGTTATAGCTTATAGCGCCGAGGCTTCGACTTTCTCTCGCGCTTCGTGCAGGCGCTACCTGATCCCTAGTAACTCAACGTCGAAGACGAGACTTGCGCCGGGGGGGATGGCACCTCCAGCCGCACCGCTCTCGCCGTAACCAAGTTCGGACGGAATCCAGAAGCGCCGTTTCTCTCCAACGACCATCAGTTGGACGCCTTCGGTCCACCCTTTGATAACACGGTTCAGGGGAAAAGTGGCTGGAGCACCGTTGGCGACGGAGCTATCAAACATCTGTCCGGTGGTCAGCCACCCGGTGTAATGGACTGTCACTTCGTCCGTTGCCGATGGGTGCACGGAACCTGTGCCGGCCTGGATGACCTTGGAGGCCAGGCCGGAGCTGGTGGTCTCGGCGTCGCTCGGTGCGGCCGCCACATCGTCAGGGGCTGGGATTTGGCCGGCGGCGGCCAGTCCAAAGATAAGGATACCGATGGAGATAAAAGAAGCCGTCTGTGGAAGCATGGATTGAATCATGTGCGTATGGTATCACTGAGGTCGTCGCGATTTCGGGTCGGTCCTATTGTTAGGATGCCTGACGTTATAATCACTCTTCGTTCCCATGCGCATTACGTACATCACGGCCGGTGCCGGGGGCATGTACTGCGGCAGCTGCATACGCGACAATACTCTTGCAGCTGCCTTGATGGCGCAGGGGCACGATGTGCTCCTGCTGCCGATGTATACGCCGACGTTGACCGACGAGGAAAACGTCAGCGCCGAACGAGTCTTTTTCGGTGGGGTCAGCGTCTACCTCGAGCAACATCTCTCTCTCTTTCGGCACACCCCGTGGCTACTCGACCGACTATGGGAGGCGCCGTGGCTGATTCGTGCGGTTTCTGGTAGGGGTCTGAAAACCCGCCCCGCAGAGCTCGGAGAGCTCACCGTGTCGGTGCTGGCCGGTCCGAACGGTCACCAGGCCAAAGAAATCGATAAGCTTGTCCACTGGTTGACTCACGAGCCCACACCTGACGTGGTTGACCTTTCAAACTCCATGCTGATTGCGCTCGCGCGGCCGATCAAGGACGCGCTTAAGGTACCTGTCTGCTGTACCTTGCAGGGCGAAGACATCTTTCTTAACCACTTGGATGAACCATATCGAGCTCAAGCGCTGCAGCTCATCCGTCAAAGCGTGGCGTACGTGGACCGGTTTCTAGCCGTCAGCGACTACTATGCCGAGCGAATGTGTCGGTACCTGGGAGTGCCCGGCGCCAAGGTCGATGTCGTGCCCCTTGGAATCAACGTAACCGGGTACAAGCCTCGCACGTCGGCGGACACGACGTCCGATCGCTGCGTGATCGGTTATTTCGGTCGGATTGCCCCTGAGAAAGGTACGCATTTGTTGTGCGAGGCGTTCCACCGGCTTCGCCAGCGTGGTCAGTACGCGACGACGTCGGTACGAATCGCTGGCTACGTGGGTCCTGAGCACCGCCCGTATTTCGAGAGTCTCCAGAGGCAAGTGAAAGCGTGGGGTCTCGAGGACGACGTGACGTTTGAGGGTACGCTGGACCGGGCGCGTAAGGTCGACTTTCTCCGCAAGCTGGATCTGTTTGTCGTGCCTGCGGTCTACGACGATCCCAAAGGACTTGCTCTGCTGGAGGCGATGGCCTGCGGCGTGCCGGTCGTCACGCCACGACGTGGCACCTACACCGAGATGGTCGAGCGCACGGGTGGAGGAGTACTGGTGCCACCTGACGATATCGATGCATTAGTTGACACACTAGCAGCACTGGAGGCCGATCCGGCTCGCCGGGTTCAGCTGGGGACCGCCGGTGCTGTGGGCGTCCGGTCGCACTACACGGCTATCGGGATGGCCGAATCTGCAGTCGGCATTTACGAAAATCTTGTCGGCCGAACTTCTTTGGGCGATCGGCCGTTGGCAGCGGTGGACAACTGAGGGATACTCGCTTCACGTAGCCGGGTCAAGAGATGCAAGATGTCGAGCGGCCATCCGTAGGTTTCTCTGTAGGTTTCAGTGTTGTCCTCGCCGTTGTCGTCATGGGTGTGC